>NZ_JBNCKR010000019.1:0-107943 GCF_049841645.1 Micromonospora sp. DT43
CACCTGCCGATGCCCGAACGTCACCACACCAGGCCTCGCCACCAGCACCTCCACCACAACCAAGATCAGTTGCACTGCAGCCTAGAAACCACCCCGATGCGAGTGGCAATAACTTCATGATCAACGGGGCGGGATCGGGCCGGCCGGGCCGGGCCGGGCGGGTCGGGGGCGGGGGTGGGGTTTAGGTCAGGGTGGTTAGGGCCTTTGCGTAGGTTTCGGGGATGTGGTTGGGGCCGCCGGGGGTGAAGACGTCCGATGTCGCCACCGCGGACCAGGCCGTTTCCGGTACGGCTTCGACAAGTGCCTTGATCACCGGGGCGTCGCGCCACTGGTCCTGTTCGGCGAGCAGGCCGAGAGCCACCACCGACTCCTCGACCTCGCCCACGCACTCGAACGGCTTGTGCCCGTCCACGCCCAGCAGTTCCCGGTAGCCGGGGATCTGCTCCGGGTCGGCCAGCAGGTCGCCGCCGAAGATGTGGGTGACCCGCTCGCGGGGCATGAACGGCGCCATCGCGAGGAAGACGAACCGGCACTTCGGGCAGTCCCGGCACCAGCGCTCGGACGCGTCGCGCAGCTTGAACGCCTGGTTGCAGCTCGTCACCACGTCGTCGTACCGGGTGAACTCGGCGAACAGCCGGGCGATGTGCAGCTCGGACAGCGACCGCAGCAGCGAGAAGTACGGTTCGGTCAGGCCGGCGTGCTCGGCCAACGCCCCCCGCAACAGGCCCTCGGCCTCGACGCCCTTGGACCACTGGTGGTTGATCTCGTGGCCGTTCCAGACCAGGTTCGGGTCGGACGCGGAGCGCTCGTTGGACATCACCACCGGGCCGAGCCCGTGCAGCACCGCCGTCGCCACCGCGATCAGCGAGTTGATGGCGGTGACCGGGATGTGCCCGTTCAGCGCGCCCGCCGCGTTCAGGTCGAACAGCACCGGGTCGATGCGCCGCCGGGCCGCGAGTGGGGTGAGCCCGGACGCCTCGTTTACCGAGACGATCACGTGGTTCGGGTTGACCGAGAACGGCACCGGGTCCAGCTCGGCGCGGCGCAGCGCCTCCAGGCTGACGATCGAGTCCTTGCCGCCGCCGACAGCGGAGAGGGGGCGACGGTCCGAGTCGTCGTACACCCGCGGCGGCTCCGGTGCGCCGACCGGCACCTCCGGGCGCAACTCGAGCACGTGCGGCAACTGGTTGCGGTACGCGTACTCCGCGAGGCCCCTGGTGTAGACGGCCGTGACGTAGTCGACGGTGGCCGCGCCCAGCGGCGCCGGCAGCACGAGCCGGGGCGGCGCGGCGACCTTGTAGTAGCTGACCCCGGCGACGAGGTGCAGCACCTCCAGCACCCGGCTCAGGGTGGCCACGGTTTCGTCCGACGGCGGCTGCGCCGGCAGCGGAAGGGTGATCACCTCGGTGAACCGTTGCTCACCGGCCGGACCGGTGAGCGCGTAGTCGAACAACACCTCGCCCGTGGCGAAGTCGATCGAGTAGGACGGGAAGGTGAAGGCGTCCATCCGCCGGAGCTGCTCGTTGGGCACACGCCATACTAGGCCCTGGTTCGTCCGGCCGTGTCCGGACCGGGCCCCCGCCCTGCCGCCGCCGCGACCCCGAGGAGAGCCCAGTGCGCCTGTCTGACCTGCGCGGACGTACCGTCGCCGTCTGGGGGACCGGCCGGGAGGGCCGGGCCGCTGTGACGGCGATCGCCGCGCACGGCCCCGCCGAGCTGGTCGCCGTCGACGACAGCGCCAACTTCCTGTCCCTGCCCTGGGACGGCCCGCTGGCCGAGGCGGCCCCGCTGGTCACCGGCGAGGCCGGCTTCGCCCGGCTGGCCGCCGCCGACGTGGTGGTCCGCTCGCCCGGCGTGCCGCAGACCCACCCCTGGCTGGTCGAGCTGCGCCGACGCGGCGTGCCCGTCACCCAGGGCACCGCGCTGTGGATGGCCGACCACGCCGCGCGCACCGTCGGGGTCACCGGCAGCAAGGGCAAGAGCACCACCTCCAGCCTGATCAGCCACCTGCTCACCGCGATGGGCCGCCCGAACGTCTTCGGCGGCAACATCGGCGTGCCGACCCTCGACCTGCCGGACGCGGAGCTGTACGTGCTGGAGCTGTCCAGCTACCAGTGCAGCGACCTCACCGACTCACCCCGGGTGGCAGTGGTCACCGCCCTCTTCCCCGAGCACCTGGACGCGCACGGCGGGGAACGGGAGTACTACCGCGACAAGCTCAACCTGCTCGCCCACGATCCGCAGACGATAGTGGTCAACGGCGCCGACCCCCGGCTCGCCGCCGAACTGGGGGAGCTGCCGGCCGTCCGCGCCGGCCGCCCCGACACCACCCACGTCGCCACCGGCGCGGACGGCACGCAGTGGTTCCACCTCGGTGACCAGCCGCTCTTCCCGCGTGCCGTGCTCCCGCTTGTCGGCCGGCACAACGAGGGCAACCTGTGCGTGGCCCTCGCCGTGCTCGACGCGCTCGGCGTGGACGTGGTGGCCGGCAAGGACCACCTCGCCGTCGCGGTCGCCGAGTTCCAGGGGCTGGCCCACCGGCTCACCGAGATCACCGACCCGTCCGGGTTGACCTTCGTCGACGACACCCTGGCCACCAGCCCGTACGCGGCCATGCACGCCATCGACGCGTACGAGGGGCGGCCGTTGACGGTGATCGTCGGCGGGACCGACCGGGGACTGGACTACACGCCCCTGGCCGAGCACCTCGCCGAGCGGGAGCTGACCGTGATCGGCATCCCGGACAGCGGCGCCCGCATCGTCGCGGCCCTCGACGGCCTGCCCAAGGTGCGGACCGAACTGGTCGACGACCTGGTGGAGGCGGTCCGACTGTCCCGGGAGGTGACCCCTGCCGGTGGGGTGGTGCTGCTGTCCCCGGCCGCGCCCAGCTACGGTCGGTTCCGCAACTTCGAGCACCGCTCCGAGGTCTTCGCCCAGGCCGTCGCCGACACCGCCACGCCCTAGCGTCCTTCGACCCGCCGGCCGTCTCCGTCGACGCACGCCGGGAGACCGCAAAGCGCGAAGAGGCTCCGGTCGTGGAAGGAGACGATCCGGGAGACGCCCGCTCGGGTGAGGGTGAGCACCTGGAGGCTGTGGGGGTGGTAGAGCCCGTCGGCGCCGCGGGTGTAGGTGGCGAGCGCCGGCTGGCCGTTGGCCGTCGCCGAAATGGCGCGGATCGCCTCGGCGCGGCCGAACACGGTGGTGGTGAGGAAGCGGAGGACGGCGTCGCGTCCGGCGAACCACGTCAGGTGTGGAGGCATCTCCATCGTGACGTCCTCGCGCAGCACCTGTAGCAGCGCTGCCGTGTCCGCGTTCTGGAAGGCCCGCGCGTACCGGTCGAGCAGCATCCGGTCGGCCGGATCGGCCGGTTCGGCGAACATGTCCTCGGTGAGGCCGGTGCGAGCCAGGTGCGCGCGGGCCCGGGCGAGCGCGCTGTTTACCGCGTCGGTGGTGGTGTCGAGCAGGTCGGCGACCTCGGAGGCGTGCCAGGCGAGCACGTCGCGCAGGATCAGCACGGCCCGCTGTCGGGCCGGAAGGTATTGCAGGGCTGCCACCAGGGCGAGCCGGACGCTGCTGCGGGTGCTGACGATCGTGGCCGGGTCGGTGCCGGGCATCTCCGCGTCCGGCAGCGGGTGGACCCAGGCGACGTCGGGGCCGGCGACCGTCAGTGGCTGGTCCGGGTCGCCGGACGGGCCCAGCCCAGAGGGCAGGACCCGTCGACTGCGGTGCTTGAGTGTGGTGAGGCAGGCGCTGGTGGCGATGCGGTACAGCCACACCCGCAGCGACGATCGGCCCTCGAAACCGGAGAAGCCGCGCCAGGCCCGCAGGTAGGTCTCCTGGACGACGTCCTGGGCGTCGTGCGTCGAGCCCAGCATGCGGTAGCAGTGCGCCAGGAGTTCGCGGCGGAACGGCTCGGTGAGCCGGGAGAACTCCTCGTCGTCCGTCCCCCGCACCGGAGCCTGCGCTGCCTGGGTCATGTCGTCACTCCACCCGTCCGCGGCCTGACCTGTCCTGGTACAGACCTTCGGTCCGTCGGAAAGTGATCGGTCCGGGCTTCGGTGTGGCGAAGGCCACGTCGCTGTCGGTGGCCGACCAGTCCGATCCATCCGGTGAGTCTGCACTCGTGACCGGTGAGCTGCCGGGTCGCCTGATCCCCAGGCCACCCAGGGCACCTCCCAGATCGAGAAGAGGCGACCATGAGTTCCACGAGCCAGGACACCGCCGAGCGGGCGGTGCAAGCGGTGATCGACAGCGTCTCGGCCGCATGGGTGGACAACGACGTGGACGCGTTCGTCGCGCATTACGCCGACGACGCGACCGCGGTACTGCCCGGGGTCGCCCTGTTGAGCAGGGCGGTGATCCGTACCGCGATGGCGGCCGCGTTCGCCGACCAGCTCAGGGGCACCAGGCGCGTCCACCGCGTGCAGGGCGTGCGGTTCCTCGACGACGTCACCGCGATCGTGATCAGCCGCAGCGTGACAGTCGACGCCGGCGAGGACGAGCCGGGCGCCGATGGCTGGTCGATCGCCACGTGGATCCTGTCCAACCGCTCCGGGCGCTGGCTCGTCGAGGCCTACCACGACTGCCCCGCCGCCTGACCGTTCCGCCTCGTCCACCCCTGGAGAAGAACGTGAAAACGACAGGAACAACAACGCCGGCACAGCGGTGGGTTCTGGCCCTCAGCTCCCTGGCATCGTTCGTCGTGGTGCTGGACATGCTGGTGGTGGCGACAGCGCTGCCCGCCGTCCAGCGGGACCTTGCCGCGTCGCTCGAAGACCTTGAGTGGACCGTCAACGCCTACACGCTCAGCTTCGCGGTCCTGCTGATGACCGGGTCGGCGCTGGGCGACCGCTACGGGCGGCGTCGCCTGTTCGCGATCGGGCTGGGCCTGTTCGCCGTGGCATCGGCCGCCTGCGCGCTGTCCACCCAGGCGGGCTCGCTGATCGCGGCGCGGGTCGCGCAGGGCGCCGGCGCGGCGATGATCATGCCGGTCGCGCTGGGCCTGCTCAACGGCGCGTTCCCGCCCGAGCGGCGTGGCTGGGCGACAGGCATCTACGGCAGCGTGACCGGGCTCGCCGCGGTCGCCGGGCCGGTGCTGGGTGGCGTCGTCACCCAGCACCTCGCCTGGCAGTGGATCTTCTGGCTGAACGTTCCGATCACGCTTGTCGCGATTCCGCTGGTGCTCGGCCGGGTAGCCGAGACCCGCGGGCCCGGTGGCACGCTCGACCTTCCGGGCCTGGCCCTGGCCGCCGGGTCGGCGCTGGGCGTCACGTGGGCCCTGGTACGCGGCAACGCGGCCGGGTGGAGCAGCGCCGAGACCGTGTCGACACTTGTCGGCGGGATCCTGCTCGGCGGCCTGTTCATCGTCCGCGAGCTGAGGACCCCCGCTCCGATGCTGCCGATGCGGCTGTTCCGCGCACCGGCCTTCTCCGCCGGCAACGCTGCGGTGTTCTTCATCAACGCGTCGCTGACCAGCGCGATCTTCTTCACCGCCCAGTTCCAGCAGGTCGCACTCGGCCACGGTGCGGTACAGGCCGGCTTGCGGCTCCTGCCGTGGGGAATCGCACCGTTCCTCATCGCGCCACGGGCGGGCGCGCTCACCGATCGGATCGGCGAACGGGCGTTGGTCATCGTCGGTACGCTCCTGCTCGGCGTGGGCATGGGATGGATCGCGCTGATCTCCGAGCCCGGCATCGGCTACGCCACGACCGCCGTGGCGATGACCGTCGGCGGCCTCGGGTTCTCGCTGGCCCTTCCCGCCGTCACCAGATCGGTGGTCAGCCGCGTCGCGCCGCAGGACATCGGCCGGGCATCGGGCACGTTCAGCACCCTCCGGCAGTTCGGTGGCGCGTTCGGGGTCGCCCTCACCGGCGCCGTCTTCGCCACGGCCGGCGGTTACGCCACCGCTGGTCTGTTCAGCGACGGCTACGTTCCGGCGATGGGCGTCTCGGCCGTGCTCGCCTTCGCGGCGACCGCTGCCGGCCTCGTGCTACCGCGACACCACCGCCTCGCGTCGGTCACGACCACCGGGCGTGCCGCTCCCGCCGAGTCCACGGCAGGATGACCAGCCGTCCGGGTCACCGCCGGGTGACCTGGTCGTGCAGGGCGCGCATCGAGCGGATGGCCGAGCGGATCTCCTGGAGGTAGCGCCCCGGCGTGAGCGTCTGCTCGGGCAGCACCGCGAGGTCGGCAAGCGTCGGATCCACCCCGACGGTCTCGATGCCGCACCCGTACGGCACGGCCAGCGTGCGCAGCGCGTCGCAGTGCTGGAACGGCACGTAGATCGGCGCGGTGACCATCAGCACCTCGTCGTCCGGCGCGAGCCGGACGTGCTCGGCCCAGAACCGTTGCGTGTCCGCCGTGTGGGCGCGCCGCCGGTGCGGTTCGCTGGACGGCGCGGCCAGTACCCGTACCGCGGGCAGGCCCCGCGGCCGGTAGGTCCGCGACGACCAGGAGTGGTGGGGGTGACCGGCGTCGACGCCTGCCTGCTCGGTCGGGGCGGTCACCCCGAACACCCGGCGGACCGCCGTGTCCAGCACGTCCACCTCGGTCTCGTCCGGTGGCAGGCCCGCGTCGGCAAGGGTGGCCCGTTCCCACTCGGACAGCGGTCGGAAGCTGCCCAGCACGGCGACCTCGCCGGCCACCCGCAGGCCGGTCCGCAGCAGATGCGCGGCGTACGCGACGCGACGCACGCAGGCGTGCGCCAGGCCGCCCAGCACGACCAGGTGGGCGTACGCCGGGCGGGCCGGCGGTGTCGCACGCACCATGCCGAGCGTGGCGGCCGCGTCGAGGACCAGCCTCGACGTGGGCGCGTCGAAGGTCGGCTCCCGAGCGTCCGGGCGTTCCCGCCCCTGCCGGAAGTCCCAGTGCCGGGCGGAGAAGTCGTCGAGGAACCGGAGTACGTCGACGAGGTCGCCGGCCGGCCAGTCTCCGCCGAAGTGCCGGACCAGGCCGCGGAGCGGGGTGGAGTCGACCCAGGCCCGGACGTCCGCCGTGATCTGCTCGGCGACCGTCCCGGTGGACGGGCCCGCGTCCGCGCTCTGCACCTGCCGGATGCTACCGCCCCGGCTCGGCGGGGCCGGCGATTGTGGCAGGCGTCTACCCTGACGGCACCGGCGGAGGGGAGACGTGCGTTGGCCCGTGACATGCCCCGGAACGTGCCCCGTCGTCAGTGGCGGGGGCGCGGCGGCGCCTCCGACGGCTTCGCGCGCCTGGTGGCGCACACCGACCCGGTGGCGCTTGTCGGCATCACGCTGTCGATCAGCCTCAGCGTCATTCTCGACCTCACCAACGCCGCCTCCGGGGTGGAGTCGCTGCTGGCCGGCCTGATGGGCATCACCATCTCGCTGCTGGTGGACTCGCTGGCCCGCGCGGAACGCCGATTCCACCTGCGGACGTTGCTGGACGGCCCGCCGTGGCTCGTGCACACCACCACGGAGTTGGCCGGCGCCATGCGGGAGGCGGCCGAGCAGCACGCGGGTACGCGGGTCGCGGCGGAGGCGCAGCGGCGCTACGAGCAGTTCCGACTGGAGGCCGAGCAGCTCGCGCAGGGGCGGATCATCCGGCGCGGCGACGAGGACGAGGACCTGGTCGGCGCGACCCGCGGCTGCGTGCACCGGCTGGACGCGTTGACAAACGTGATGCCCCGGGTGAGCGGGGAGCTGAGCTGGTGGCGCAGCGAGATCGGCCGGCGTTACTGGGAGGCGAACATCGCCGCCCTGCAACGGGGTGTCCGGATCACCCGGGTCTTCGTCTACGCCACGCTCACCGACGAGCTGTCCGCTCTGGTGCAGCGACAGCGCGCGGCCGGGGCGCGGGTGGGTCTGCTGCCCTTCGGTGTGGTCAGTCCACAGCTCCTGGTCAATCTGACACTCTGGGACGGGTCGAGCTGTTGGGAGGCCCGGATGACAGCACACGGCGAGATCGGCGAGAACCAGTTCTCGGTCAACCGGGCGGACGTCGAGCGTCTCGGTCGCGTGTTCGACGTCTGCGTGAACGCCGCTACCTTCCAGGACTGACGGCGGAGACGGGGACGCCATGACGTGGAGCGCGGTCCTGCTGGTGACGGTAGTGGTCTGGGCGGTAAGTGTGATCCGCTCGGTCCGGCTCCGGGCGCTTGTCTACAGCCTGCCGTTGCCGATGACGCTCGCCCTGGTCAGCACCCCGTACGGGGTGGGCGGCGCGCAGGTGCTCGGCGTGCTCGGGCTCAACCTCTTCTTCGTCACCGTGGCGGTCACCCACCAGCGGCTGCGCTGGCCGATCCTGCTGGCCGACGGCGCGGGGATCGGTGTGTACGTGGCGCTGAGCGCCGGTCTGCTGGCCGTCGACATCCCGTTCGAGGTCGCCCTCGCCGGCACTCTCGTGCTCTGGCTTGCGGCCATGCTGCTGCTGCGCCGTCGCGCCCGCCGGAGCGCCAACCTGCGCACCGCAGCCGCTGACGACCAGGTCGCCGTCGCCGAGACGCGTACGGACGGCCTGCCCGCGCTGCTCAAGCTGGTAGTGATCTTCGTCGGAGCGATCCTCACCGCGTTGCTCGGCACGGTGCTGCGCGGCATGGTGGTGACGTTCCCGTACTCGGGAGTCCTGGTCGCCGTCGAGGCTCGCCGTCAGTTGTTCGAGTTCAGCGGGCACTTCGTCCGCAACAGCCTCGCGCTTGTCGGTTTCCTCACCGCGTACCACTACGTTCAGGACGTCTCGCCGGCCGTCGCGCTGGGTGCCGGCTGGGTGGCCTTCGCGGTGGTCGCCGCCGCCCTGCACCTGCCGCTGCGCCCCCGCGCAGTCGCCGGGGCCAGCCCGCCGAGACGCGTGTCGAGACCTCTGCGGCCGGCGGCCGAGCCACCCACCCCTACCGGCCGGCCCTGACGAGGTCGGCGATCTCGGTGAGTGGTGCGGCGTACGCCTGCCAGTCGAGGCCGTCGACGCTGAGCGTGGGGCGGCGGCGTACCCCGTCCACCGCGCCCGCGCGCACGATCGCGGTCAGCAGGTCGTACGACCACGGGGGCTCCAGGAGCGTCCGGAGCTCGGGCACGTCGGGGCGCAGCAACGACAGCGCGCCGACGAGGGCGGCGGCGGCCCAGTTGGAGGTGCCGCCGACGAGCAGCGCGTCCGCGCCCACCACGCAGCGGATCCGCTCGCCCGAGGCGACCACCCGTCCGATCAGGTCCGCCGGCAGGAGGCCCATGCCGAGTTCGTTGCCGCCGTCGCCGATGCCGATCCGAAAGGCCGACCCGGCGCGGTAGAGCCGGTCCAGGGGCGCGGTGTGCGCGCCGATGTCCTCGCCACGCATGTTGCGGGGTCGCCCGTCGACTCCGGGTCCGGCCCGTTCGCAGGCGATGAGGTGCGTCAGCCGGCCGTAGCGGGGCAGGAGGGCCGCGGCCCACTCCTCGTACCCCCGCAGTGGCGCGACGTCGACGGGCAGGCCCGGCGCGGCGGCGGCGACGGCGGCCTCGACCACCGGCGCGCAGGGCTCGTCGGTGACGAGCCGGCACCGGCCGCCGAGCAGGCGCAGCGCGGCGGCGATCTGCACCGCGCCGAGCGGGCCGTCGGTCTCCGCCGCCGGCGGTTCGGCGCCAGGGATGAAGAACCCGGTGAACACCGCGGCGTCCGGCGCTCCGTCGGCGGCGAGCGACCGGGCGGCGGCCAACAGGCCGCCGGCCGCAGGCGCGGCCAGTGCCTCGCTGCCTCGGCCCACCTCGCGGGCGGCAACGCGTTCCAGCGCGGCGATGGTCTCGTCGATACGCATCGCGTGCCTCCCCGGCGAGAGTGGACGGACCCAGGGTAGGAGGCCCCGGCCAGCGAGGTTCCCCACCCCGACCTGAGCGGTCGCGGCAGGCGGTGGTGATAACGGTTCGACAGTCAGGACTTGAAGTCGGAGCCCCGCTGTCGTAGAAATTCTTCAGCAACAACGCGTTAACTGAAGAGAATCGACGTGCCTCGCGCGGCGGACACCTTCCCCCACTACCGGCGATCCGCCCGACCCGACCCGAGGAGACCTGATGAACAGGCGTGACATCCTGCGGCGCAGTGCCGCTGCCGGCCTGCTGGCCACCCCCGCCGCCGGCCTGCTGACCGGTTGCGCGACCGGCGGCGGTGACAAGGGCGATGCCGAGACCTACCAGGGCACCAAGAGCGCCGAGAACCCGCTCGGCGTGAAGGAGGACGCCCCGCTCGAGGTGGTGATCTTCGGCGGCGGCTTCGGTGAGGAGTACGCCAAGGCCCACGAGGCCATGTACACCGAGAAGTACCCGAAGGCGAAGATCAAGCACTCCGCCACCCAGGAGATCAGCAAGACCCTCCAGCCGCGCTTCGTCGACGGCACCCCGCCGGACGTGGTCAACAACTCCGGCGCCGGCCAGATCGACTTCAACGGCCTGGTCAGCCAGAACGCCATCGCCGATCTGGGCGACCTGCTCGCCGCGCCGAGCCTCGACGTGCCCGGCAAGACGGTCCGCGACACCCTGCTGCCCGGCGCGGTCGAGGTCGGCTCGTACGACGGCAAGTTCCTGGTGCTCAACTACACCTACACGGCGTACGGCATCTGGTATTCCAGCAAGCTCTTCGCCGACCGCGGCTGGTCGTACGCCAAGAACTGGGACGAGCACATCGCGCTCTGCCGGCAGATCAAGGCCGCCGGCATCGCCCCCTGGACGTACGCGGGGCTGCACCCGCGCTACATGAGCTGGCCGCTGATCGCCACCGCGATCAAGCTGGGTGGGCCGTCGGTGGCGACAGCCATCGACAACCTGGAGCCGAACGCCTGGAAGTCCGACTCGATGCGGACGGCCGCCGACGCGTGGCACCAGATCGTCAAGGACAAGTTCATCCTGGAGGGCTCGCCCGGCCTGGACCACAAGCAGTCGCAGACCGCCTGGTGCCAGGGCAAGGCCGCCTTCATCTCCTGCGGCTCCTGGCTGGAGAGTGAGCAGAAGGACGTCACGCCGGCCGGGTTCAACATGACCATTGCGCCCACCCCGAGCCTGGGCAGCGGCGACAAGCTGCCGTTCGAGGCGATCCGGGGCACCGCCGGTGAGCCGTTCATGGTGCCCGCGAAGGCCCGCAACCTCGCCGGTGGCCTGGAGTACTTCCGGACGATGCTGTCGCGCAAGGGCGCCCAGGACTTCACGAAGAAGGTCGCCAGCCTCACAGTGGTCGCCGGCGCGAGCGAGGGCGTCGAGCTGCCGTACGGGCTCAACACCGTGGTCAAGGCGCTCGACGCGTCCGGCGCCAACGGCTTCAACTGGGTCTACAACAACTACTACCGCAAGCTGGAGCGCAACCTCGTCGACGCGGCGTGCGGCGAGTTCTTCAGCGGCCGGATCGGCCCGGCGGAGTTCCTTGAGCAGTGCCAGAAGGGCGCCGACTCGATCGCCCAGGACAGCTCGATCAAGAAGTACAAGCGAGCGGCCTGACCGCCCGGCCGGTGGGGGAGAGATCCACCCCCACCGGCCGTACCCAACGGAAGGGGTCCTCTCGTGAGACATGGCAAGTGGCCGCTGATCGTCACGTTCCTGGTGCCGCCGGTGCTGCTGTACGTCTTCTTCGTCGTCTCGCCGTACCTGCAGGCGTTCCAGATCTCCACCACCGACTGGCTCGGCTACTCCGCCGACGCCAATCCGGTCGGCCTGGCGAACTTCAAGGCCCTGTGGCACGACGACTACGTCTGGAACGCGCTGACGAACAACGCGATCCTGCTGGTGCTGGTGCCCGTGCTGACCATCGGGGTCGGGCTCTTCTTCGCCACCATGCTCGCCCTGGGCGGGCGCCGGGGCCGCGCCGGAGTCACGGGCGTACGCGGCGGCGCGTTCTACCGCACCGTGTACTTCTTTCCCCAGGTGCTCTCCGTGGTGATCATCGCGCTGCTGTTCAAGGAGGTCTACCACCCCAACAAGGGGCTGCTGACAAGCGCGCTGCACGCCGTCGGCCTGCCCGCTCCGACCTGGCTCGGCGACCCCGCGACCGCCTTCTGGTGTGTGTTGGCGGTGATGGTGTGGAGCAACGTCGGCTTCTACGTCGTCCTGTTCGGCGCCGCGATGTCAGCCGTGCCGAAGGAGATCTACGAGGCGGTGCTGCTCGACGGCGCGTCCCGGTTCACCACACTGCGGCGGATCACCCTGCCGCTGCTCTGGGACACCGTGCAGGTCGCCTGGGTCTACCTGGCGATCTTCGCCCTGGACGGCTTCATCCTCGTCCAGTTGATGACCAACGGCGGGCCGAACTTCTCCACCGACGTGATCGGCGTCCGCATGTACGACACCGCCTTCGGCAGCGAGACCAAGTTCGGCTACGCCTCGGCGATCGGCGTGGTGATGTTCTTCCTGACCCTCTCGGTGGCGGTGCTGTCGCTGCGGGTCGGCCGGCGCGATCGGATCGAGTACTCGTGACCACACTGGACCAGCCCACAGTCACCGCGCCGACGCCGGCCGCCGGCCGGGACCGCCCGGTCCGCCGGGAACTCGGCGTCGCCAACGCTCTCTCGCACGGCTTCCTGCTGCTCTGGGGCCTGCTCACCGTCCTGCCGCTGCTGTGGATGTTCCTCAGCTCGTTCAAGACCAACGGCGAGATCCTGGCCGACCCCTGGGGGCTGCCCGAGGCCCTGCGCTGGGACAACTGGGCGCGGGCGTGGACCGGGGCGCACATCGGCAGGTACTTCCTCAACAGCCTCGTGGTGGTCACCGGCTCGGTGAGCCTCACCATGCTGATGGGCGCCGCCGCCGCGTACGTCTTCGCCCGCTACGAGTTCCGTGGCCGGCAGATCTTCTACTACCTGTTCGTGGGCGGCCTGATGTTCCCGGTGTTCCTCGCACTGGTGCCGCTGTTCTTCGTGGTCCGCAACGCCGGCCTCTTCGGCACCTGGACCGGCCTGATCCTGGTGTACGCGGCGTACTCGCTGCCGTTCACGGTGTTCTTCCTGACCGCGTTCTTCCGGACCCTGCCGACCTCGGTGGCCGAGGCGGCAATGGTCGACGGCTGCGGCCACTTCCGGCTGTTCTTCCGGGTGATGCTTCCGATGGCACGTCCGGGACTGATCAGTGTGGGGATCTTCAACTTCCTCAGCCACTGGAACCAGTTCCTGCTGCCGCAGGTGCTGATGCAGGGCGACGAGTCCAAGTGGATGCTCGCCCAGGGGCTGTTCGCGTTGTCGGTCAGCCAGGGATATGCGGGCGACTACGCCCGACTCTTCGCCGGGCTGAGCATCGCGGTGCTGCCGGTGCTGGCGATCTACGTCGCCTTCCAGCGGCAGGTCCAGGCCGGCCTCACCGCCGGCCAACTGAAGTAGGACGCGCTCGCTGCTGACCGATCCCGATCACCGTTCCAGCCGCCCGACCGAGCCTTCGGCGGGTGGGTGGGTCAGGGGTTGGGGAAGAGTCGGGCGTGTAGGGCCGCCGGGTCGGTGACCTCGGGTAGGTCGCGGGCGGCGAGCCAGGCCGCGGCGGCGGCCCCGTCGCCGGCGGTGCGCAGGGGCGCGGACGGCCAGCGTCGGCCGACCTCGGCGCGGACGGCTGTGGCCAGCGGGGTGTCCGCGGTGAGCAGCCCGCCACCGAGGACCACAGGTGTCGTCGCCCCCGCGGGGCGGATCCGGCCGACGCTCTCGGCGAGGTGGGTGGCGGCCTCCGCGATCAGGGCGGTGGCGACCGGTTCGCCGTCGGTCGCGGCGGTGACGACGAGTGGCGTCAGCCGGGCCAGCTCGATCGGCGGCCGGCGGGTGACCGCCTGGATCGTGGCGTCCACCGTGTCGCGGGGGCGGGGAGCGACGTCGGCGCTGCCCAGCAGGTCGGTGAGTACCGCCGCGCCCAGCGTGCCGGGCGCGTGGCCGGCGTCCAGGTCGGCGAGGAGCCGGCGGACCGCCTCGCGGCCGAGCCAGAAGCCCGACCCGGTGTCGCCGAGCAGCCAGCCGTGGCCGTCGGCGATCCGGTCGAGTCGCAGGTCGGTGACCTGCGCGGTGATCGCGCCCGTGCCGGCGATGAGCACCGTTCCGTCGGGCTCGGCGGTGCCGGAGGCGTAGGCCACCAGGGCGTCGCCGTGCACGGCGTACGGGCAGCGCAGGCCGGCGTCGTGCCAGGCCCGGTCGAAGGCGGCCCGTCCGTCGGGGTCGGCGAGCAGCCGGGGGGCGCCGGCCAGCCCGATGGTGCCGGCGGCCACCCGGGTCGGGTCGACGTCGGCGAGCGCGGCGCGCAGCGCGGTCAGCAGCTCGGCGGCGGCTCGTTCGGCGCCGTGGCTGGTGGGGTTGCCACCGCCGGCCCGACCGGTGCCGAGGCGTTCGCCGGTGAGGGTCAGGGCTGTCGCCCGGGTGGACGTACCCCCGACGTCGAGACCGACCACGACGGTGTCGGACATCGGCACGGGCCTCCTTGCGCTGCGCGGTGCTGGGCCTGTTCATGCTGGTCGGCGCGGCCGCGTAGGGCAACTTCGGGCGGCCGCGAGGGCCTGTGCGCCAGGTAACAGTTTGAAAACTTCGCCCACAGTCTTGACACGGAGGGCCGTTCAGTAAGAACTTTTACCACTAACAGTTAACAGTCTTTTCGGAAAGGTGAGGCGTCCCATGGTTGATCACGAGGTGGACACCGTCGCGGGGACCGCGATGGTCGACGCCCACGTGACCGACCGACGAAACTCGCCCTCCAGCGGCGTGCTGGCCCGGGTGCGCAACGGTCTCGGCGAGCTGACCGGCGCGCTGCGCCGGGTCGCCGAGCACGTGCTCAGCGACCCGGAGGCCGCCGCGCGCTCGACGATCGTGGAGCTGGCCGAGCGCAGCGGCACCTCGCCGGCCACCATCACCCGCTTCTGCCGGGCGATGGGCTTCGAGGGGTACGCCGACCTGCGGCTGGGCATCGCCGCCGAGACCGGTCGGGCCCGCTTGGCCGGCTGGACCGTCGACATCGGCCGCGAGATCCAGCCGAACGACCCCCTCGCGCGGGTCCTCGACCAGATCATGGCCGCCGACACCCGGGCCATGCACGACACCGCGGCGCTGCTCGACCTCGGTGAGGTGGAACGCGCAGCCGTGGCGATCGCCGGCGCCAACCGGGTGAACATCTTCGGCGCCAGCGGCAGCGCCCTCGTCGGCGAGGAGATGCAGTTCAGCCTGCACCGCATCGGCGTGGCGGCCTGGGCCTGGAGCGACGTGCACGAGGGGCTGGCCAGCGCCGCGCTGCTCGGTGTCGGCGACGTGGCGCTCGGCATCTCGCACACCGGTCAGACCCGGGAGACCATCGAGATGCTCGCCGAGGCGGGCAGCCGGGGCGCCACCACTCTCGCCCTCACCGGCTTTCCCCGCTCACCGCTGGCCGAGCTGGCCGACATCGTGCTGCTCACCGCGAGCCAGGCCACCACCTTCCGGCCGGACGCGCTCTCCGCCCGCCACCCGCAACTGGTGGTGCTCGATCTGCTCTACATCGCCGTCGCCCAGCGCACCCACGACCGCGCCCACGCGGCCTTCCGCCGTACCGCGCAGGCCGTCGACGGGCACAAGGCCGCGAAGGGAACCCTCTCATGATCAGTGCCCAGGGGTACGCGGACGCCGTCCGCCCGGTGCTCGACCGGCTGCTCGACTCGGAGGCCGACGGGATCACCCGGGCCGCCGACCTGATCGCCGACAGCCTGCGCGCCGGCGGGGTGCTCCAGGCGTTCGGCGCGGGGCACTCCGAGGCGTTCGCCGCCGAGCTTGTCGCCCGCGCCGGTGGGCTGGTCCCCACCAACCGGCTCTCGGTACGGGATCTGGTGGTGCACGGTGACGCTCCGCGCGACGTGCTCGCCGATCCCAAGCTGGAACGCGATCCCTCCATCGCCCACCAGATCTACGCGCTCGCGGCGCCCCAGCCGCGCGACGTGTTCGTGGTGGCGTCCCAGTCCGGCATCAACGGCTCGGTGGTCGAGCTGGCGGCGCTGGTCACCGAGCGCGGTCACCCGTTGATCGCGGTCACCTCGGTCGAGCACACCGCACGGGTGGCGCCACGGCACCCGTCCGGTCAACGGCTCGCCGACCTCGCCGACGTCGTGCTGGACAACGGCGCGCCGTACGGTGACGCACTGCTGCCGCTCGAGGGCGGCGGCGCGGTCTGTGCGGTCTCCTCGGTCACCACCGCGCTGCTGGCGCAGTTGCTGACCGCCGAGGTCGTACGACGGTTCCACCAGGCCGGGGAGGTACCCCCTATCTACCTCTCCGCCAACGTCCCCGGCGGGGACGAGCACAACAACGCCCTCGAGTCGCGGTACGCCGGGCGTCTCCGGCGCACCGCCTGACCCGAATTCCACAAGGAGAGACGACGATGTCGATTACCCCCGAGCACCCGGCCGCACTCGACCGTCGCACGGTGCTGCGTCGCGCCGCCGCCGTGGGCATGCTCGCCACCCCGGCCATCGGCCTGCTCAGCGCCTGCGCCACGAGCAGCGGTGACAAGGAGAACGAGCAGGTCGCCGGCGGCACCAAGAGCGAGAAGAACCCGCTGGGTGTCAAGGAGGACGCCCCCATCGAGGTGATCATCTTCAACGGCGGCTACGGCGAGAAGTACGCCACCGACGTGCACGAGCCGCTGTACAAGACCGCGTTCCCCAAGGCGGAGATCAAGCACCAGTCCACGCAGGCGGTCTCCACCGTCCTGCAGCCGCGGTTCGCGTCCGGCAACCCGCCGGAGTTCGTGAACAACTCGGGCGAGAAGCTGATGGACTTCGGCGCGCTTGTCGCCGACGGTCAGCTCCAGGACCTCACCGAGCTGTGGGACGCCCCGTCGGTCGACGACCCGGCCAAGAAGGTCCGCGACACCGTCGTGCCGGGCACCGTCGAGGCGGGCTCGTTCAACGGCAAGCCGTACGTGCTGTACTACGTCTCCACGGTCTTCGGCATCTGGTACTCGGCCAAGCTGTTCAAGGACAACGGCTGGGCGCCGGCGAAGACCTGGGACGAGTTCATCGCCCTGCTCACCAAGATCAAGGCCAAGGGCATCACCCCGTACGGCTACGCCGGGGCGAACGCGGCCTACTACCAGTGGAACGTGATCCTCACCCAGGCCGCCAAGATCGGTGGCGTGGAGGTGCTGAAGAACATCGACAACCTGGAGGACGGCGCCTGGAAGCAGGACGCGGTCAAGCAGGCGGCCACGGCGTGGGCCGAGGTCGGGGCGAAGTTCAGCGACAAGAGCTTCGAAGGGCTCAAGCACACCGACGTGCAGCTGCGGCAGAACCAGTACAAGGTGGCCCTGTACCCGAGCGGTGACTGGCTGGAGGGCGAGCAGAAGAAGGACACCCCGGCCGGCTTCGACTACCAGCTCATGCCGGTGCCGAGCCTCACCGCGTCGGACAAGCTGCCGGCGACGGCTCTGCGGGCCACCGCGGGCGAGGGGTACTTCGTCTCGGCGAAGAGCAAGAACCCCAAGGGCGGCCTGGAGTACATGCGCCAGATGCTGTCCAAGGCGGGCGCGAAGGGCTTCACCGAGGTGGTCAAGGCCCCGACCGTGGTCACCGCCGGCTCGGAGGGCTTCGCCTTCCCGCCCGGTGTGGCCAGCTCGCAGGCCGCGCTCAAGGCGGCCGGGCAGGACGTGTTCAACCTGTACTTCGACGGCTGGTACAAGGAGCTCGACACGGAGGCGCGCAGCGCCACCAACGAGCTGATGTTCGGCCGGATCAACGCGGACGCCTTCGTGGAGCGGATCCAGAAGCGCGCCGACGCGATCAAGAAGGACAGCTCGGTCGCCAAGTTCAAGCGCTGATCGATCGGAGCTAGGGTCATGCGGCACGGCAAGTATCCATTCGTGGTCGGGTTCCTGTTCGCCCCGGTCGCGCTGTACGTGACATTCGTGATCTGGCCGTACGCGCAGGCGTTCCAGATCTCGATGACCAACTGGCGAGGGCTCTCCGCCCCGCAGTGGGTGGGCTTCGACAACTACCGGAGGCTGCTCGACGACGGCGCCTTCTGGAAGGCGGTCCAGCACCACGGCGTACTGCTGCTTGCCCTGCCGCTGATCACGATCGCCATCGCGTTGTTCTTCGCCTTCCTGCTCAACGTGGGCGGCAAGAGCAGCGGCGGTCAACGCCAGGGGGTCTGGGGGGCGAAGTTCTACCGGGTGGTGTTCTTCTTCCCCCAGGTCCTGGCGGTGGCGATCATCGCGGTGCTGTTCCAGATGGTCTACCGGCCGAACGAGTCGGGTCTGATCAACGGCGTGTTGATGAAGCTCGGCCTGGATCCGATCCTCTTCCTGGTCAAGCCGAACCTGGCCCTCTGGTCGATCCTCGCGGTGCTGGTCTGGCAGGCCGTCGGCTTCTACGTGGTGCTCTTCTCGGCCGGGATGGCCTCCATCCCGGGCGAGATCTACGAGGCCGCGGAGATGGACGGGGCGAGCAGGGTGACGCTGTTCTTCCGGGTCACCCTGCCGCTGCTCTGGGACACCCTCCAGGTCGCGTGGGTGTATCTGGGCATCGCGGCGTTCGACGCGTTCGCCATCGTGGCGGTGCTCTCGGTGGACGGGGGTGGCCCGGACGGCGCCACCACAGTCCTGGCCATGGAGATCTACCGCAACGCGTTCGTCTACTCGAAGTACGGCTACGCCTCGGCGATGGGCGTGGCGCTGTTCTTCCTCACCCTCACGTTCGCGGCGCTGACGCTGCGGCTCACCAAGCGGGAAAGCGTGGAGTACTGATGAACCCGCAGTCGACGCTGCCGCCGACGCCGGCGGCCCTACCGCCGAAGACCGGCGGCCCGTCCGCGCCCGGCGGCCGGCGCGGCAAGGACCCCCGCTCGGAGGTACGGCTCTTCGCCGGCCTGGGGCACGTCGCGCTCGCCGTGTGGGCGGTGATCGTGATCGTGCCGATCCTCTGGACCTTCCTCGCCGCGTTCAAGAACACCAGCGAGATCTTCAGCAGCCCGTGGACGCTCCCGGCGGAGCTGCGGTGGGAGAACTTCGGCCGGGCGTGGACCAAGGCGCACGTCGGCCGGTACTTCCTCAACAGCGTCCTCGTGGTCTCGTGCAGCACGTTCCTCACCATGCTGCTCGGCTCGATGGCGGCGTACGTGCTGGCGCGGTACCGGTTCTGGGGCAACCGGGCGGTCTACTACCTGTTCGTCTCGGGGCTGGCGTTCCCGGTCTTCCTGGCCCTGGTGCCGCTCTTCTTCGTGGTGAAGCAGTTGGGCATGCTGGACACCTACCAGGGCGTGATCCTGGTCTACACCGCGTACTCGCTGCCGTTCACGATCTTCTTCCTGGCCGCGTTCTTCAAGACGCTGCCGACGTCGGTGGCCGAGGCCGGGATGATCGACGGGTGTGGGCACAGCCGGCTGTTCTTCCAGGTCATGATGCCGATGGCGAAGCCGGGTCTGATCAGCGTGGCGATCTTCAACATCATCGGGCAGTGGGCGCAGTACCAGCTCCCGTTGGTGCTGCTCTCGAACGCCAAGGACAAGTGGGTGCTCACCCAGGGCATCGCCGACATCTCGGTGAACGCCGGCTACGAGGCGGACTGGTCCGGGCTGTTCGCCGCGCTGACGATCGCCATCCTCCCGATGATCATCGTGTACGCGGTCTTCCAGCGTCAGATCCAGGCGGGCCTCACGTCCGGCGCGGTGAAGTAGGCGCTCACCTCGGGCGCTCGTCGGCGTGGGCGTGCCACGAGCGCCAGAGCGCGGCGTACGCCCCGCCGGCCGCCACCAGGTCGTCGTGGCTGCCGATCTCGGTGATCCGGCCGTCGGCCAGGACCGCCACCCGGTCGGCGTCGTGCGCGGTGTTGAGCCGGTGCGCGATGGCGATGACGGTCCGCCCGACGAGCACGGCCGCCAGGGCCCGCTCGGTCCGCCGGGCGGTGCTCGGGTCGAGCGCCGCGGTCGCCTCGTCCAGGATCAGCGTGTGCGGGTCGGCGAGCACCAACCGGGCCAGCGCCAGTTGCTGGGCCTCGGCCGCGCCGAGCTGCCGGGCGCCGTCGCCGAGCGCCGTGTCCAGACCCTCGGGCAGCCCGTCGTACCAGTCGGCGCCCACGGTGGCCAGCGCGGCGCGCATCTGCTCGTCCGAGGCATCCGGCGCGGCGAACGCGAGATTGTCGCGTACCGAGCCGATGAAGACGTGGTGCTCCTGGGTGACCAGGGCGATCCGCCGTCGACGTTCGGCCGGGTCCAGGTCGGTGACCGGGCAGCCGCCGATGCTGACGACGCCACGGCGGGGCGCGTCGATGCCGGCCAGCAGCCGGGCCAGGGTCGACTTGCCGGCGCCCGACGGGCCGACGACTGCCAGCCGTTCGCCGGGCTGCACCTCCAGGTCGATGCCGTGCAGCACGTCGTGCCCGTCGGCGTAGGAGAACCGCGCCTCGCGGACGACGAGCCGCTCGCCCCGCGACGGGGCAGTGGTGCCGGGCGGCTCCGGTGGGACCAGCCCGACGCCGAGCACCCGGGCGAACGACGCGAAGCCGCGCTGCGCCTGCTCCGTCCAGAGCAACAGCCGGTCCAGCGGGTCGATGGCCTGCTGGAGGTAGAGAGCGGCGGCGACCACCGCGCCGAGCGAGACCCGGTCGGCGGCGAACAGGTAGCCCCCGACGAGCAGGACCATGGCGACGGGAAGCGGGTAGCTGGCCTCCACGACCGAGAAGAACACCGTACGCAGCGCGAGGGTCGCCCGCCGGGCCTGCCACAGCCGGGTGACGCGGATGGTCCCGTGCCGGATCCGGTCGTCGGCCAGCCGCAGCGCCTCCACCGTGCGGGCGCCCTCGGCGGTGGTGGTCAACGCCTCGGTCACCTCGGCCGCCGCGGCGCCCTCGGCGAGGTACGCGGAGCTGGCCCGACGCAGATACCACCGCGTCACCGCCACGATCGACGGCAGCCCGGCCAGCCCCGCGAGCCCGAGCAGCGGATGCAGCACGAACACCGCCCCGAACAGCAACGTCAACTGCACCGAGGCGATGACGATGACTGGCGCCACGTCCCGGACCGTGGTGCCGACCGTCGCCACGTCGACCGAGCTGCGGGTCGCCAGGTCACCGGAGCCCGCGCGCTCGACAACCGAGACGGGCAACCCGAGCGTGCGGCTGACGAACTGCTCGCGCAGCTCGGCGACGGCCCGTTCACCGAAGCGGTGGCCGGCGTACTGGGCGTAGCGGGAGAGCAGGGCGCTGACCAGAACACAGCCGGCGATCGCCAGTGCCAGCCGGTCCACGGTGGCCACGCCGGCGCCGGCGGTGACCCGGTCGATGATGACGCCCAGCAGCCAGGGCGGGGCCAGTCCGGCGAGGGCGGCGGCGCTGTGCAACGCCAGTACGACGCCGACCGCCCGGCGGTGCCGGCTCATCATGTCCCGCAGGGCACGGCGTACGGTGCGGCGGTCGGCCACCGGCAGCCGGGTCACCGGTAGACCTCCTCGGTGTCGGCGTCGGCCGCCTGGTCGAGGTCCGCGCTGCCCCGGGCCACCAGGTGCCGGTAGGCCGGCACGTATTCGAGCAGGCCATCGTGGGTGCCGGTGGCGGTGATTCCACCCTTGCTCAGGAGCGCGACCGTGTCGGCGTGCCCGAGCAGCAGCGGCGACGTGGCGAGCACCACTGTGGTCCGTCCGGCCCGAGCGGTCGACAGCCGCTCGGCGATCCGTGCCTCGGTGTGCGCGTCCACGGCCGACGTCGGGTCCACGAGGATCAGCACCTCCGGCTCGGCCAGCAGCGCCCGCGCCAGGCGTATCCGTTGGCGTTGACCGCCGGAGAGCGTCCGGGCCCGCGCGTCCAGCTGTGTGTCCAGCCCGGCCGGGAGGGCGTCGACGATGTCGTCGGCCGAGGCGGTCCGCAGGGCGTCGCCGAGCCGTTCGTCGTCGGCCCCGGGGCGCAGGACGTCGCGCAGCGTCCCGGCGAAGAGGTACGAGTCGTGGTCGGCGACCAGGATCCGGGCACGCACCTCGTCCAGGGCGACCTGGGCCAGCGGTACGCCGCCCCAGGTGGTGTCGCTGACGACGTACCGGCCCAGCCGGTCGGCAAGCGCCACGGCCGCCGCCGGGTCGTCGGCCGCCACAGCGGTCAGCTGGCCGGCGCGTACGGTCAGCCCGGTCACCGGGTCGTGCAGGTTGGCGGGGCCGGTCGGCGCGGCCGCGGCGTGCGGGTGACGCGCCTCGGGGACGGCGGACGGCCACCGGCGACCCGGGCCACCGACGTCGTCCGGGGTCACGTTGAGCAGGTCGGCGATGCGTCGGGCGGCGACCCGACCCCGGATCAACTGGTGGCTGCCCTCCAGCAGGAACCAGACCGGCACGATCAGGGTCGCCACATAGCCGTAGACGGCGACCAGCTCGCCGATGGTGACGGCGCCGGTCACCGCCATCCGCGCCGTCAGCCAGACCACCGCGGCCAGGAACAACCCGGGGATGGCGACAGTCGCCGCGTCGATCCAGCTGTTGACCGCGCCGACCCGGTAGCCCTCGGCGCGCAGCTCCTGGGAGCGGGCCGCGTACCGTCGGGCGAACAGATCCCGGCCACCCACCCCGGCGAGCACGCGCAGCCCCGCCACGATGTCACCGGACCGGGCGGTGAGCGCGCCCTGCTGCCGGCGGTAGACGGACTCGGCGCGTTCCAGCCGGCGCAGCAGCGGCCCCACGACCAGACCGACCGCCGGCATCCCCACCAGCACGCAGAGCGCGAGCGGCGGGGAGATCGACCAGAGCACCACGGCGATGACCCCGTACGCGACTATCGCGCCGACGCCCGGCCCGGTCAGTGTCAGCACCTGGGCCGACCAGTCGATGTCGGAACCGCCCACGGTGGCCACCTCACCGGCTGCGCTACGGCGCGGCAGCGCCGCGCCGACGCGGGACAGCTGACGCAGCAGCACCTCCGCGGAGCGGGCCTTGGCGTCCTCCCGGATGAAGGTCATCGTGCGGTGTCGCATGATGCCCAGGTACGACAACGCCACTCCCGCCACGATGATCGTCACGACCCACAGGGCCAGGGCACGGCTGTCGCGGGCGCGCAGGCCGTCGTCGACGGCACGGTAGATCAGGTAGGGCCGGGCCGAGAGCCCGACCATCCAGGCCGTGCCGATCAGGCTGGCGCGCAGCACTCGCCACGGCTGGCAGCGGACCAGCCACCACAGGTACCGCATCGGACCGCGCGTGTCGGGGGTGCCGGGGTCGGCGTGCGGGATCTGGGGAGGCACCCGACCACGCTATCGAGCACCGGGCCGACCTACCGACCCGTTTTCCTGTCGGAGGGGGAGGGCAGAATCATATTCGTGCTGGTGGCGGTGGTGGCGGGCGAACGCGGTGGGGGAGAGCTGCGTCCGCTCGACGCCGCCGGCCGACCCGTCGGCCCGACCGAGACCGTCAGCGACCTCGCGGCCGCGATGGCCGCCCGGGAGGCGGCCGAGCACCCGCGGTGGGTCTGGGCCGCCGCGGGTGCGATCTACCCGGCGCTGCTGCGCGCCGGCGTCCGTGTCGAGCGTTGCCACGACGTGGAGCTGACCGAGGCCCTGTTGCTCGGGCACGCCGGCCGCTGGGGCGAGCCCCGCTCGCTGGCCGCCGCCTGGGCCCGCCTGACCGGCGGACCGGTGCCGGCAGACCCACCGCCGCGCGCCGCCGCGCCACCCGGGCACGGCCAGGGCGCGCTCTTCGACACGCTGCCCGGCCCGCCGGGGCCGGGCATCGAGGCACTGACCCGGGTGTACGCCGACCAGGTCGCCCGGGTCGCCACCACCGAGCACCCGGGTCGGTTCCGGCTGCTGGTGGCCGCCGAGTCCGCTGGCGCGTTGATCGCGGTGGAGATGGGCGTCGCCGGGCTGCCCTGGCGGGCGGAGGTGCACGACGCGATCCTCGCCGAGCTGCTGGGGGAGCCGTCCCCGGTCGGCGGGCCGCCGCGCCGGTTGGCCGAGTTGGCGGCCCGGATCGCCGACGCGTTCGGCGTCCGCCAGCTGCACGCCGACTCCCCGGCCGAGCTGTTGCGGGCGTTCGCCCGGGCCGGGGTGGAGCTGCCCAACACCCGGGCCTGGGTGTTGCGCGGGGTGGATCATCCGGCGGTGCCCCTGGTGCTGGAATACAAGGAGCTGTACCGGATCTGGACGGCGCACGGCTGGTCCTGGCGTGAGCAGTGGGTGCGCGACGGACGGTTCCAGCCGGAGTACGTGCCGGGCGGGGTGGTCTCCGGCCGCTGGGCGACCCGGGGCGGTGGCGCGTTGCAGATCCCCAAGGTGATCCGCCGGGCGGTGGTGGCCGACCCGGGCTGGCGGCTGGTGGTAGCCGACGCCGGCCAGTTGGAGCCCCGCGTCCTGGCGGCGGTCTCCGGGGACGAGCGGCTGGCGGCGGCGGGTGGCGCCGGCGACCTGTACGCGGCGCTCGCCCGGGACTCGTTCGGTGGTGACCGTCCCCGGGCCAAGGTGGCCCTGCTCGGCGCCATGTACGGGCAGACCGGGGGCGCGGCGGTGCCGGCGCTGGCGGTGCTGAAGCGCAGCTACCCGACGGCGTTCGGCTACGTCGAGGCGGCCGCGCGCACCGGCGAGGCGGGCGGGTTGGTCCGTTCGTGGCTGGGGCGCACCTGCCCACCCGGCTCGGTCGGGCTCGGTGATCCCGACGAGGGGCCGACCGATCCGGACGCCGCGGCCGATCGGCAGAGCCCCCGGGCTCGGGCCGCCCGCTCGCGGGGGCGCTTCACCCGCAACTTCGTCATCCAGGCCACCGCCGCGGAGTGGGCCTCGACGCTGCTGGCCACGCTGCGCACCGAGCTGGCCGACAGCGACGCCGAGCTGGTCTTCTTTCAGCACGACGAGGTGCTGGCGCACTGTCCGGCGGAGCAGGCCGAGACCGTGGCGGCGGCGGTGCGCCGGGCGGGTGAGCGGGCCACCGCCCTGCTGTTCGGCGACACCCCGGTGCGCTTTCCTCTGGATCTGTCCATCGTCGACTGCTACGCCGACGCGGCCTGACCCGGTCCGGTGCGTAACGATTGCACTATTTCCCCTTTTCGCCCCGCCACCCGTGAACGGCCGTCCTCGTTGCAGTGTCCGTAGGAAGGGGCGGATCGGTCACGGTCGGTCCCACGCTTGAGGGGGCGCAGCTGAACCGGATCGCAGGAATGATCATCGCCGCAGGTGGGGGACGCCGCATCGGAGGTCCCGAGGCGTTGCTGCACCAGGGTGAGAAGCCCCTGGTCAACCAGATGATCGACACGATGACCGAGGCGGGCTGCGAGCAGATCGTGGTCGTGCTGGGGGCCGCCGCCGACCAGGTCCGGGAAACCGCCGACCTGGGCAGGGCGACCGTTGTGATCAACAAGGCGTGGGGCACCGGCGTCGGCTCGTCCATCCGAGCCGGTCTGGCCGCCATGGACGACGAGGGGATCGAGGCGGTGGTGGTGGTCCCGGTCGACATGCCGGGCCTGACCGCCGTCGCGGTCCGCCGGGTGGCGGCGCTGCCGTACCCGGATGTGCTGGTCTGCGCCACCTACGACGGGCTGCGCGGTTACCCGATGCTGTTCGGCCGGCGCCACTGGCCCGGCATCGCGACGCTGGCCAGCGCCGACGTGGGCGCCCGGCCGTACCTGCTGGCACACAAGGACCAGATCGTCGACATCGCCTGCGACACGGTGGCCGACGGCAGCCGGGTCGACACCCCGGAGTTGATGGCGCTCTACGGGCTCACCGTCCCGCCCCAGCGGGTGGGCGTCTAGGTGCCGCCGCGGCGCGGGACAACCGCGCAGACCAGATTCCACTAGCCTGTGGCTGCGCGGTATCGCTTCCACGGGGGTTGATGTGGCATCGCCGTTGTCGCTTGCCTATGCGCGCCCGACTGCCCACTCGGGGAGCCGGACATTGATCGTGCCAGCGGGCATAGCGGAGGTCATGCATGAGATTAGTCAGAGTCGGTTGGCGGGCGGGCTTGGCGCTCGTCCTGGTGGCGGCGGGGTTGACGTCGTCCGGGCTGCCGGCGCAGTCAGCTGTCGGCGTCTCAGCCGCTGACGGCACCTACCGGTTCGTTACCAAACTGGCAATCGGGGATCCAGGTCAGGCTGGAAGCACCTCCTGTTCGGGCGCTCTCGTCGCACCGCAATGGGTGATCACCGCCAAGAGTTGTTTCGGGTCGTCTGACCTGGCTTCAGGTCCGCCGCCGCGTCCGACGACGGCAACCGTCGGGCGCACGAGCCTGAGCTCCTCCACGGGTTCGGTCGTCGCGGTCGACAGACTGGTGCCGCATCCAGGGCGGAACGTGGTCCTTGCCCGGCTGGTCAGTCCGGTCAGCGACGACATCATGCCGATCAGAATCGCCTCCACCCCTCCGCGATACGGGCAGGTGCTCCGGGCCGCGGGCTATGGTCGCACCGCAACCGAGTGGGTGCCCGACCGAATGCACACCGCACAGTTCACGGTGGGCTGGTGGGACAACCAGACCGCGACGACCTTCGAGGTCAAGGGTCGTGTTCCCGCTAACGCGACTATCTGCAAGGGCGACGCTGGTGGGCCGGCCTTCCGGGAGCATGGTGGCGGCCTCGAGCTGGTGGCGATCAACAGTTCGTCATGGCAGGCCGGATGCATTGGCGAGACCGAGACCCGGCCGGGTGCCATCCAGCACCGTGTCGACGACCTCGCGGCCTGGGTACGTGACACCATCATCGACTTCCCTCTCGCCGAAGGTTCGGTGTACCGCGAGCCGTGGGGGACGATCTCGGTCGTGGCAGGTGGAGCGCCCATCTGGTTCGACAGTGTTGACGAGATCGGCGCCACGGGATATCCGACCTCCTGGACTGCCGTTCCGAATGGCACGTTCGGGCTGCTGCCGACTGCCCCGCGTGACGGCACTGTGGTAGCGAGTCCGCAGGGCGGCGTCTTTGTGTTCGCCGGTGGTGCGAAGGTGTGGTTCGCCTATCCGCAGGAGGTCACCGAAACCGGGTACGGCCCGCAGCGTGTTGTTCTGCCCGCCCGGTACCTCGACGGTGTTTCCGACGTTCCCCGCGACGGCACCGTGGTGGCGAACCCGCAGGGTGGTGTCTGGGTGTTCGCCGGTGGTGCGAAGGTCTGGTTCGCCTATCCGCAGGAGATCACCGACACCGGGTACGGCCCGCAGCGTGTTGTTCTGCCCGCCCGGTACCTCGACGGTGTTTCCGACGTTCCCCGCGACGGCACGATGGTGATGAACCCGCAGGGTGGCGTCTACCTGATCATCGGTGGCGCCAAGAAACCCTTCCACACGTGGGATGAAATCATCGCGAGTGGATACGCGGACGCGTCGCTCACGGTTCTGCCGGCCCGCTACATCGACAGTCTGCCGACGGTGGCCTCTGACTGATGACCGGGCGCTGCCCCGTTCGGCTGGATGGGCAGTGCTGGACGACCACTGAGCGAGTGGCCGACCACCGCCTGGATGCGCTCGGCCGTGGCCGAGCGCATCCAGGCACGCCGGTGCTGATCAGGTTCAGCGATGCCACCAGCCTCACCGGGGTGAAGGCGGCCCCGCTTGCGCCACCCTGGCTGCGCTGTCGTACGCGGCCACTCGGGCGAGCACCTCGGGGGTCGCGCGGGATGGGTGGCCGCTGTCGAATGGCGGTTGGGGGTCGTACTCCATCCACAGCTGGATGGACTCCGCGGTCGTCCGGTCGGTGAGGAGTTCGACAAGCCTCAGTCCCATGTCGATACCGCTCGACACACCGGCTGCCGTGATGACGCGGGCGTCCGTTTCTTCGACGACCCGCTGGTCCGTCGGCTCGGCGCCGAAGCGGACCAACTCCTGCGCTGCGAGGTAGTGGCTGGTGCCCCGTCGACCCCGAAGCAGCCCGGCGGCCCCCAGCAGGATCGAACCGGAGCACACGGAGGTCGTGAACGTCGTCGTCGCGTGGATCCGTCTGATCCAGCCCGGCAGCGGCCCGGTGAGAGCCTGAACGGTTCCTGGTCCTCCCGGGACGACGAGAACGTCTGTCGCTTCCACGTCTTCGAGCGCGGCCTCGGCTACCAGGGAGACCATCCCGCAGTCGTCCCGAACGGGACCGGGGCGTTCGGCGACCAGGACCACGTCGATGCCCGGAGTGAGGGCCAGTGGCTGGTATACGCCAATGACGTCCAGAGCGGTGAATCGCTCGTACAGAGGTATGACGACGTGGGTCATCAGGCATCCCTTCAGTTCAGCGCGATGGGGGTCGAATAGGGTCAGAGCATCGAGAAGCGTTCGCGAAACGCGCCCGGGGTCGTGCCGAGTCGTTCGCCGAAGACACGTCGAAGTGACTCGGCGGACCCGAATCCCGACCTGGCCGCCACCGCGTCGAGGGCGAGGTCGGACTGCACCAGCAGGCGTTTCGCGGTCTCCAGGCGGAGTTCGGCGAGGTAGCGCCCGACGGTGAGTCCCGTCTCGCGTGCGAAGAGACGCTGGAAGTGTCGAGGCGACAAAGCGAACTGCGCGGCAAGGTCGTCGACGCGGTGGGTCGCCGTCGGGTCGGCCTCGATGGCGCGCTGAACGGCGGCTACCCGCTTCTCGGTGGCGCGTTCCAACCACACCGGGCCGGAGAACTGGGTCTGCTGTCCGGGCCGATGCAGGAACATCACGAGCCAGCGGGCGATCTCCTGGGCGACTCGGGCTCCGTGGTCGGCCGCCACGACAGCCAGCGCCAGGTCGATTCCTGCCGTGACACCACCCGACGTCCAGACCGGTCCGTCGTGCACGTAGAGAGCGTCGTGGTCGACGGTGAGATCGGAGAATCGCCGACCGAGGTCCCTGGACACGGACCAGTGGGTGGCAACCCGGCGACCGCTGAGCAACCCAGCGCGTGCGCAGAGGAACGCTCCGGAGCAGATCGACAACAACCGCGTGGGACGGCACTCCCGCAACCAGGCGACGAGGTCGGCGTGCTCGTCCCCGGCGACCGCCGTACGGCCGCCGGGGACGACGAGGGTACCGGCCCGGACCGGCTCTCCGAGCGCTTCGGCCACCATGATGAGGCCGCTCTCGGACGCCACCTCGGGTTCCGCGCCTGCCAGCGTCAGGTCATACGCGGGTTGCTCACCACGTGTTGCCCGGTGCCGGTTCGCCCCGGTCAGGACCTCCCACGGCCCGGCGATGTCGAGGGACTGCACGCCCGGGAAGGCGACAACGGTGACGCGCTCAACCATGACCTGAGTCTGCGGGCCGAGCAGTCATGGCGCAATGACGCCGAACCCACGGAAAATGACACGGCAGGGGGACCCTCGGTCGAGACGGCTTGGTGGTGGCGGGCCAACGCAACGCCATGCCAGGCACCTGAGGCCGGTCAGCCCCGCGCCTGGTCCAGTTCGCCGGTGGCGGCGAGCCGCCGGTACCAGTGCGCGCTGTCCTTCCAGGTGCGTACCTGGGTGTCGTAGTCGACGCGGATGATCCCGAACCGGCGCTCGTAGCCGTAGCCCCACTCGAAGTTGTCGAGCAGCGACCAGACGAAGTAGCCCCGGACGTCCACGCCCTGCTCGCGGGCGTCGGCCACGGCGGCGATGTGCCGACGCAGGTAGTCGATCCGCCGGTCGTCGTGGATCCGGCCGTCGGCCGACACGGCGTCGTCGAAGGCCGCGCCGTTCTCGGTGATCATCAACGGCTGGCCCGGGTACTCCCGGCCCAGCCGCAGCAGCAGCTCGGTCAGGGCCGGCGGGTCGATGTTCCACCCCATCGCCGTGTAGGGGCCGGGCTGCGGCAGGAAGTCGACGTCGTCGGCGCCGACCCACGGCGAGTGCGCCGACGCGCCGTGCCCGTCGGCGTCCGAACGGGCCGAGTGCCCGTCCCAGGCGCGTACCAGCGTGCTCGAGTAGTAGTTGACGCCGAGCACGTCCAGCGGAACGGCCGCCACCTTCTCGTCGCCCTGGCGCACGAACGACCAGTCGGTGACCCCTGCCGTGTCGGCCAGCAGGTCGGCCGGGTACGCCCCGGTGAGCATCGGGCCGAGGAACGCCCGGTTCGCCAGCGCGTCGATGCGGCGGGCCGCGTCGACGTCCGCCGCCGAGTCCGACGCCGGGCGGATCACGTGCAGGTTCAGCGTCACCGACAGCTCGGCGGTCGGGGCCAGCTCCCGGACCACCCGGCCGGCCAGGCCGTGCGCCAGGTTCAGGTGGTGCACCGCCGCCAGCGCCGCCGCCGGCTCGGTCCGCCCCGGCGCGTGCACGCCGGAGCCGTAGCCCAGGTACGCCGAGCACCACGGCTCGTTGAGCGTCGTCCAGGTGTGCACCCGGTCACCGAGTGCGCCGACGATCCCCGACGCGTACTCCTCGAAGCGCAGCGCCGTGTCCCGCACCGGCCACCCGCCGGCGTCCTCCAGCTCCTGCGGCAGGTCCCAGTGGTACATGGTGGCCACCGGGCGGACGCCACGCTCCAGCAGCCCGTCGACCAGCCGCGAGTAGAAGTCCAGGCCGGCCTGGTTGAACCGGCCGGACCCGCCCGGCTGCACCCGCGGCCAGGAGATCGAGAAGCGGTACGCCCCCAGGCCCAGCTCCGCGATGTGGTCGAGGTCCTGCGGCCAGCGGTGGTAGTGGTCGGCGGCCACGTCACCGGTGTCGCCGTTCAGCGTCCGCCCCGGGGTGTGGCTGTAGGTGTCCCAGATGGACGGCCCCCGCCCATCCTCGCTGGCCGCGCCCTCGATCTGGTACGCCGCCGTGGCCGAACCCCAGAGGAAACTCTCCGGGAAGGTACGTGCCGTCATCGTCCTGCCACCTCCGTGCCGGCGACCACGCAGTGGTACGCCGACGAGTCGCCCGTCACCAGCTCCGCGGTGGCCACGCCACCGCGGAAACTCACCTCGAACTCCGCGCCCGGCCCGTCACCGGGCGACGGGATCCGTACCCGTTGCCGCTGTCCCTCCGCCGGGGCGTAGAGACGCAGTTGCACGCCGTCCGCCCAGTCGTAGTCGGGCCGGTCGGAGCGCGCCCCGAACGGGATGACCGCGCCCGGCCGGGCGAGCACCGGAAGGCTGTCGAACTCGTGCTTCTCGGTCACCCAGGCCGGGCCGGTGAGCTGAGCGCCGGTCACCAGGTGTGTCCACGTGCCGGCGGGCACATAGTAGGTGACCTGGCCGTCGGCGCTGAGCACCGGTGCGACAAGTACGTCGGAGCCGAGCATGTACTGACGGTCCAGGTGCGCCGCGGCCGGGTCGTCCGGGAACTCGACGATCATCGGGCGCATCATCGGGATGCCGTCGCGGTGCGCCTCCTGCGCGGCGGCGGCCAGGTACGGCATCAGGCTGAGCTTGAGCCGGGTGAAGTGCCGCAGCACGTCGACGGCCTCCTCGTCGTACGCCCACGGCACCCGGTACGAGCCGGAGCCGTGCAGCCGGGAGTGCGAGGAGAGCAGGCCGAACGCGATCCACCGCTTGAAGACGGCCGGGTCCGGGGTGCCCTCGAAGCCGCCGATGTCGTGGCTCCAGTAGCCGAAACCGGACGACGCCAGGGACAGCCCGCCGCGCAGCGACTCGGCCATCGCGACGAACGTCGACTCGCAGTCACCGCCCCAGTGCACCGGAAACTGCTGCCCGCCGGTGGTGGCCGAGCGGGCGAACAGCACCGCCTCGCCCTCGCCCCGCTCGGCCTCCAGCAGCTCGAAGACGGCCTTGTTGTAGAGGTACGAGTAGTAGTTGTGCATCCGCTTCGGGTCCGAGCCGTCGTGCCACACCACGTCGGTGGGGATGCGCTCGCCGAAATCGGTCTTGAAGCAGTCGACGCCCATGTCCAGCAGAACCTTGAGCTTGCCGGTGAACCAGCGGACGGCGTCCGGGTTGGTGAAGTCGACGAGCGCCATGCCGGCCTGCCACATGTCCCACTGCCAGACCGACCCGTCCGGGTTGCGGACCAGGTATCCGGCCTGGCGGCCCTCCTCGAACAGGTACGAGCGCTGCGCGATGTACGGGTTGATCCAGACGCACACCTTCAGGTCGCGCTCGTGCAGTCGGCGCAGCATCCCCTCGGGGTCGGGGAAGGTCGCCGGGTCCCAGACGAAGTCGACCCAGTGGAACTGGCGCATCCAGAAGCAGTCGAAGTGGAACACCGACAGCGGCAGGTCCCGCTCTGCCATCCCGTCGACGAACTCGGTGACCGTCTTCTCGTCGTACGACGTGGTGAACGACGTGGACAGCCACAGCCCGTACGACCAGGCGGGCACCCGGGCCGGACGGCCGGTCAGCGCCGTGTAGCGGCGCAGCACGTCCTTCGGAGTGGGCCCGTCGATGACGTGGTAGGTCAGGGACTGACCCTCGACGCTGAACTGGTTCTGCGTCACGACCTCCGAGCCGACCTCGAACGAGACGTGCTCCGGATGGTCCACGAAGACCCCGTAGCCGGCGCTGCTCAGATAGAACGGCACGTTCTTGTACGCCTGCTCGCTGGCGGTGCCGCCGTCGGCGTTCCAGATGTCGACGGTCTGGCCGTTCTTCACGAACGGGCCGAATCGCTCGCCCAGCCCGTACACCGTCTCGCCGACGCCGAGGGCGAGCCGCTCGTGCACGTGCCGGCGGCCCTCGCCGTCGGTGACGATGCCGACGCTGCGCGCGGTGGACGCGGTGATCAGCCGGTCGCCGTGCAGGAACTCCACCCGCCAGCCGTCGATGAGCGCGACCCGGACGGTCAGCTCACCGGTGGTGAGCGACGCGGTGATGCCTGTGATGTCGACGGTGACCTGGTGCTCCTCGTCGGTGCTCAGCCCGAAGTGCGGCTCGCGGGGCAGCCCGCCGCTGTGGTGACCGATGGTCACCCCGACGACGCCGGGGGCGGGGGAGAAGAACCGGGCGGTGACGACGGGCCGGTTCAGGGTGTCGCGCCGCCCGGTGATCTGACCGGCCGGCGCGAAGACGGTGAAGCCGCGGTCGTCCGGCTCGACCGATTCCACCGTGCCGGGGCGCAGCACGCTGACCCCCGGGCGCAGTTGCCAGTACCCGTCGGTGAACTTCACTTCTCGGCTCCTGCCGTGATGCCGCGCGCCAGAGTGCGCTGGAAGATGAGGAAGAAGAGGATGGCCGGCACCAGGCTGATCAACGCGCCGGCGTTCGTCGTCGGGGCGTCCATCAGTCGGTCGCCCTGCAGGGACGCCAGCGCTACCGGGATCGTCTGCGTCTGGTTGTCGATGAGCATGACCAGCGGGATGAGGAACTCGTTCCAGGTCCAGATGAAGAAGAAGATGAGCAGCACGGCGAGGGTGGGCCGCAGGTTGGGAAAGACGACCCGCCACAGCACCGTCCACTTGCCGGCGCCGTCGAGCGCGGCGGCCTCCAGCAGCGAGCGGGGGAACGTGCCCAGCACGGAGGCCAGCAGGTACGTGCCGAACGCGCTCTGGATCACCGTGAAGATGATGATCACCGCGAGTCGGGTGTTGTAGAGGCCGACCTCCTTGGCCACGTAGTAGAGCGGGTAGATCAGCGCCTCCTGCGGCAGCATGTTGGCCAGCAGGAACAATCCGACGATCCACAGCCGGCCGCGGACCCGGCCGATGCCCAGGGCGTACGCGTTGAGCAGGGACACGACGACGCCGAGCACCGCCACCGAGCCGGCGATGAGCGCCGAGTTCCACAGCTTGAGGGGGAAGTTGACAGCGGTCCAGTACGTCCGCAGACCCTTGCTGTAGAACTCCGTCGGCCAGCTCAGCGGCCCGCCCGACGAGTAGTCGCCTGGCGACTTGAACGCGTTGAGCAGCATGAACGCGAACGGCACCAGCATGACGAGCGCACCGAGGGTGACCAGGACGAGCACGACCCAGCGGCTGACGCCGCGGTGGTGCCTGTCGGGTACCGGCCGGTGCACCGGCGCCGGCACCGGCGCCGGCGTGAGCGTGACGGCCATGTCAGAACCCCCGGTCCCGGCGCTCGCTGCGCGCCTGCATCCAGATGAAGACCCCGGCCACCACGACGATGATCAGCGTGAGCACCGTGGAGATCGCCGAGCCGTAGCCGACCTGGAGTTTCTTGAAGAACGTGTAGTACGCGAAGTACGACGGCACGTTCGTGGCGTTCTCCGGGCCGCCCCGGGTGAGCGCGAAGATCGGGCCGAACACCTTCAGCGCCGCGATGGTGCAGGTCAGGGCCACCACGAACGTCTCCGGCCGGATCTGCGGGAGGGTGATCGCCCGGAACCGGTGCAACCAGTTCGCGCCGTCGACCTCGGCCGCCTCGTACAGTTCCGGGTCGACGCGCTGCAACGCCGCCATGAACACCACCACCGGGTAGCCGATCTGCACCCAGATCATCACCGCCATGACGGCCGGCAGGGCCGTGCCCGGGTCGCCGAGCCAGTCGTGACGCAGCGCGCCGAGGCCTACCGCGTCGAGCAGGCTGTTGAACGCGCCGTCGGGGCGCAGGATCCAACCCCAGACGATGCCGGCCACCACCACGGGCAGCACCTGCGGAAGGTAGAACGCGGCCCGCAGCGCGGCGGCGGTACGCGGCTTGAACCGACGCCCGATGACGTCGAACAGGACCGAGGCGAGCAGCAGCCCGAGCACTGTGGGCACCACCACCATCGCGACGATCATCGCCACGGTGTTGCGGAACGACGCCCAGAACACGTCGTCGTCCAGCAGGCGCTGGTAGTTGTCGAACCCCACGAAGGTGGGGTCGCCGATCCCGGACCACTTCGTCAGCGACAGGTAGACGGTGCCGACCAGCGGAGCGCCGATGACCAGGACGAACAGCACCGCTCCGGGGAGCAGGTAGAGCCAGTACGCCGCGCTGCGGCCGCGAGGTGCGCGGCGGGTGTCGCGCGGGGTGGGTGTCGTCGCCGTCGGGGATGTGGCGGCGACGGTCTCGGAGACAGCCATGGAGGATCCTTCCCGGTGGAGCGGGCGGGCACGCCCGTCGTTCCTGTCGTGCCCGCCGCTCGCCGTGTCACTTGCCGGTGATCTCCTTGACGCCGTCGGCGTACGGCTTGGCGATCGTGTCGAGCACCTGGTCGGGGGACTTCGACCCGTTGATCAGGCCCTGGAAGCCGCCGACCAGCACGTCGTAGTAGCCGGGCACCGGCCAGTCCGGGTAGAAGGCCAGGCCGTCGGACTTGCTGACCGTGTTGAAGTCCTCGATCAGCTTGCGGTCCTTCGGATCGCTGATCTTCGACGCGTCGGCGGCGACCGGGACGCCACCGTTGTTGCCGATCAGGTCCTGGATCTCCGGACGCAGGGTGATGTCGATGAAGTCGTACGCCAGGCTCTTGGCCTTGCTGTTCTCCGGGACCACCCAGATGTTGCCCGACGAGCCGGCGTTGAGGGTGTTGCCGGGGAAGAGGAAGGTGTCCCAGTTGGCCTTCATCTCGGTCTTGAACCGGCCGTACCACCAGCTGCCCGAGACGATCATCGGGGTCTTGCCGGCGATGAACGCCGTCCCCATGTCCTCGGCCTTGAGGCTCGCCGAGTTCTTGGCCACGTAGCCCTTGCGCACCCACTCGGCGAAGGTGTCCGCGCCGTACTTCAGCGGGTCCGCCTTGAAGTCGACAGGGTTCTTGTAGAGCTGGTAGTTGTCGACGAACTGCCGATCGGCCTTGGACAGCGCCAACTGGTAGAAGAGCTGCCCGGCCGGGTACTCGGCGCCGGCCATGCCCAGCGGCGTGACACCCTTGCCGACGAACGTGTCCATCGCGGCTGTCATCTCGGCCATGCTTGTCGGCACCTTGACGCCGTTGCGCTCGAAGAGGTCCTTGTTGTAGTAGACCGTGACGTACTCGCCGTAGTTCGGCACGCCGAACCACTTGCCCGACCCCATCACGCCCTTGTCGCTGTACCGGGCGGTGGTCTGCAGGCTGGGGCTGAGCTTGCCGGCCCAGCCGCGCTTGTCGGCCTCGGCGCTCAGGTCGCTGAGCAGACCCTGCGACGACAGCAGGCCGGCCGTCGCATTGCCCTTGTTGTACTCCATGATGTCCGGGCCCTCGGCCGAGTTGATGATCATGCCGGCGTTCTGTTGGATCTGCTCGAACGCCTTGCGCTCGAAGCGCACCTCGACGCCCGGGTGTTCGGCCTTGAAGATCTCGATCGCCCGGTTCCAGCCGACCCCCATCGCGCTGTTCTCGCTCTCGTAGTGCCAGAGCTTGAGGGTCTTGGCCCCGCTGTCGTCCTCGCTCTCGCCGCCGCCGCAAGCGGCCACGGTGGTCGTCGCGGTCGCCGCCAGGGCGATCGCCGCGACGATCCGGCGGAATCGCTGCATTGCTATCCTCCTCGTGAGTATCGAGCCCGGTACTTCACTGGGTCCGTCGTCGCGTTGCCGCGCGGCGGCGGGCCGTTTTGGCTGGTCAGCCCCCGCTCGTCGGAGACGGTTCGGCGCTGACCAGGGCCGGCCGTCGTGGCTCGGCGGTCGATCCCCGGATCTCCAGCGCGCACGGCAGCAGTTGCTGGTGGCGCTCGTTACCGGGCCCGTTCAGGTGGCGCACCAGCGCCTCGATCGCGATCCGGCCCAGGGCCGACCCGGGCGACGTCATCGCGGTCAGCGCCGGGGTGGCCAGCTCGGCGACCTGTGGTGAGGTGACCATCGAGACGACCGAGACGTCGTCGGGCACCGACAGCCCTCGGCCGGTCAGCTCGCCGAGGATGCCGAAGATCGCGGTCTCGTTCATCGCCAGCACGGCGGTCAGCTCCGGCGTCCGCGCGAACGCGGCGGCCAGGGCGGCCCGCCCGCCGGCGGCGCTGTCCTCGGCCGGGATCATGACCGGCTCCAGGCCGTGCCCGCTCATCGCCGTGACGAACGCGTCCCGGGTGCGCAGCGCGGGGCCGTAGCCGCTGGCAAGTGTGGCGGCCGAGTGGTTGACGTAGACGATCCGACGGTGCCCCAGCCCGACCAGGTGCGCGACGGCCTCCCGCACGGTCTGCTCGAAGTCGATGTCGACGTAGGAGAGCCCGGTGGTGTCGCCGGTGCGCCCGATCAGCACCAGCGGCACGCCCGCCTCCTGGAGCACGGTGACCCGCTCGTCGGCGAGCTGCACCTCCATCAGCACGACGCCGTCGAGCATCCGCTGGCTGGCCAGCCGCCGCAGGTCGCCGAGGTTGCCGCCGCCGACCGGCGAGAGCACCAGGTGGTAGCCGACGGCGCTGGCCGCCGCGGCGGCGCCGGTGACGAACGCGGTCTCGGTCGCGCCCAGGCCGCGCTCGTCCATCGGCATCAGCAGGCCCAGGATGCGGCTGCGGCGGCTGGCCAGCCCACGGGCCATCGCGTTGGGCTGGTAGTCGAGCTGTTTCATCGCGGCGAGCACCTTGTCCCGGGTGCCCTGGGAGATCGGCCGGGTGCCGGTGAGCACGTACGACACCGTGCTGACCGAGACCCCCGCGAGGCGGGCGACGTCGTGCATGGTGGCCACCGCGCACCTCCTCCGGCCGGGGAGCACGGGATCGCCCCCGAATGATCGTCGAAGCGTTTCGACGAAGCGGTTCGACAGACGCTAGGACACCTGTTACGGAGACGTCAATAGCCGATGTCGAGAACGAGTCCAACCGCGACCCCACGCCAAGATCGGCGCAACATCAGCGATGGTGCTGTCTCCCGCGCCTCGGAGGCAGCAACATCCGGGATGTTGCGACGATCCGGGGTGCGGGGCGCGGCGCGTCAGGGCAGGTCGAACAGGGTGGCTGCGTTGTTCCAGCACACCGCGCGGAGCCAGCGGATCGGCCACTCGGTGCCCACCAGCGGCCCGGCGGCGTCGAAGTACTCCCAGACGCGGCGCAGCAGTCTCGGCGGCAGGAAGTGCACGTGCACGTCCGCCAGCCCGGGGAGCCCGAGCGCCCCCCAGAACTCCGGCACCCGCGCGTCCTCGACCGGAGGTGACGGCTGCGCGGGGTCGGTCATATGTCGATGTTGAACCGTTGCAGCACCGACGGGGCGATCAGGCCGGCGGTGGCGAGTGCCGACACGACGGTCAGGACGGCACGCAGGACGACCACCTCGGTCTTGCTGCCGGTACGCAGCGCGATGCTGTTGGGCAGGCCGATCATCGTCCACATCCGGCGGCGGATCGGGATCGGCCAGAGGATCGGCACCCCCGCTCTGGTGATCATGTCACCGAGAATGTGCACGAAGCAGCCCACCCCGACGGCCGTGCCGATCAGCGGATAGCCCCGCCCGCCCGGCAGGTTGGCGAAGGTGAACCAGGCCGCCCCGGCTGACGCGAGCGTCACGATCACCCAGCCGGCCCGCTCGGCCCACTCGTCGAAGAGCCCGCGCAGGGCCAGACCGAACATGAAGAACAGGATCGTGATCACCGCCCACTTGCCGTACGCGGCGCAGAGCGCGGTGGTGCCCCAGCCGACCAGCAGCGTGAACGGAAGCGTGTGGGTGAGCGTGCGGTGCCCGTTGTTGCGGCGCGGATCCTTGCTGAGCTTCGTCGCGTAGTAGACACCGAGGGAGATCTTCTCCATCACCTCGGCGACGAAGAGCGAGAAGACCCCGAACGTGCGGGCGACGGTCGCGCCACCCTGGTTGCGGGTCACCTTGCCGGACAGGTCCAGGTCGGGAAAGAGCGCCCCACCCGCGCACACAGCCGTGCCCACCGCCAGCGCCAGAGGCGACTGGTGATAGTCGGCGAACTGGTCCAGCGCCCAGGACCCGGCCAGCCATACCGCCGCGCCGGACAGCGCGTGCGACGGTCCCATCATCTCGGCTCACCCTCCCCAGGGATCTTGAGCGCCAAAACTACGCCACTGTAGCCAGCGCCGGTGTCACAGGGGCGTCAGTAGCGTCATCCACAGTGGACAGCATCAGAGGGTGGGCGTGAAGCTCTGCCGGATCATCACGAAGTATGCCGCGTTGACCTGCCAGTCGAACTCTTTTGTCAACCACGAGACGGTGTAGGCGCGCCCGGCCGAGGTGTTGGCGAGCAGCCGGATGCTGTGCACCTGCTCACCGGCGGCGTTCTCCCAACTGCACTCCCAGAGGGCCCCGCCGTCGAAGATGTCCAGTGCCGAGATGTCCACCTTGCGGTAGCCCGGCAGCGCGTCACCGCCGACGAGCCGCTTCTCCTCGGCCTTCCAGTGCGCCACCGGATCGACCTGCGGCGGCCCCGCCTCGACGCTGAGCACCCGGGTCCCGTTCGGCTCCCGGAAGCAGGTCACCGCGCCCTCGGTCCAGCGTGCCCAGGCCACCGGCGCCGCGATACGGAAGCCGGTCGGATCCACGTGCCAGGTCCAACCCTCCAGCAGCCCGTACCGCGCGTCGCCGGGCGGTGACACCGACGGCACCGGGGTGGCGGTCGACGGTGGAGGCGCCGCGCAGGCGAACGCGGCCGGTCGGGAGGCGGTCGCGCCACCTCCGGCGCCGGACGGCGGCGTCCGTTCGTCGTGACGGGTGAGCAGCACCGCCGTGACACCCCCGGCGACGAGCAGGGCGGCGGCGGTCGCCGCGCCACCCAGCGCGATCAGCCGGCCGCGTCGGCCGGCCGGGCGGGCGACCTGTGCACGGGCCGTTGGCGGCGCGCCGGCCGGTGGGCGGGTCACCGGCGGGCGCGCCGCCGGTGGGCGGGCCGGTGGCGGCGCGTCGTCCGGCGAACCGCCCTGGGCCGCCAGCGCGGAACGGCCCGCGCTGCGGACCGCCGCCACCGCCGAGGAGGGAGCCGGGCCGGCCGGCCGGTCGTGGTCGGCGGCCGCGGCGCGCAGCAGCGGCTCGGCCTCGATGGCTGTCAACCGGCGCCGGGGATCGCGCTGCAACAAACCGGTGATCACCGGCCGCATCGGGCCGGCCCGGCGCATCGGATCCGGCGGCTCCGTGGCCAGCGCGCTGAGCGTCGCCATCGCGCTGGACCGGGCGTACGGGGACTGCCCCTCGACAGTCGCGTAGAGCGTCGCGCCCAGCGACCACAGGTCGGTACGCGGATCCGACACGCCGTCGCGGGCACGCTCCGGCGCGACGAACTGCGGCGAGCCGAGCACCAGGCCCGGGCCGGTCATCGTCCCGTCGCCGCCGTCGAAGGTCGCCAGCCCGAAGTCGGTGAGCACCACCCGCCCGTCATCGGCGACCAGCACGTTGTGCGGCTTCACGTCGCGGTGCAGCACGCCTGCGGAATGTGCCGCCCGCAACGCGGCGAGCACCGCCAGCCCGATCCGGGCCGTACGTTGTGGACTCACCGGGCCCTCGGCGCTGATGATCTGCTGCACCGACCGGGACGCCACGTACTCCATCACGATCCACGGGTTCTCCCGGTCGTGCACCACGTCGTAGAGGCGTACGACATTGGGGTGGTTGAGCCGCGCGGCCGTGCGCGCCTCGCGCAGCGTCCGCAGTCGTAGCTCGGCGCGGTCGGCCTCGGCCAGCCAGGCCGGTGGCACGACCTCCTTCACCGCCACGTCCCGGTGCAGCATCTCGTCACGGGCCAGCCACACCCGGCCCATCCCGCCGGTGCCGACCAGGTCGAGCAGCCGGTACCGACCCGCGATCAGCAACTGCTGCACGGTCGCTTCCCCCTCGGTCACCCCGAGTTACACGATAACCACCAACGCTGTATTTCTCATCCGCTGAGCGGCCTCGATCCACGCCGGACGGAGGGCCGATCAGGGCCATACGGCGCAGGTCAGCGGGTTGGTCGGAAACTGTCTCGCACTGCCGTCCAGTCCGCGCCGGCAGCCGTCCAGTCCCTGTCGTCGGTGATCCAGCCCAGTGTCCAGCGCTGGTCCGCGAGGATCTGCTGCCGGGCGCGCAGCACGGGGCCGTACGGGGCCGTCCACCGGCACTCCCACTCCGCGCCGCCGCCGCCCGCGGCGAGCCGGATCTCGTCGTAGCCCGGCAGCGCCCCGGCACCGGTCGCCTCGTCGCGGGCCGACCGCAGTCGGGTCAGCGGGTCGGCCGCGCCACCCTGCGCGACGCTCAACGCCCGTCCGGTGGCCGGGTCCTGGAAGCACACCACCGCGCCCTCGCGCGAGTAGTGCCAGGTCGCCGGCACGGAAACGCGGAAGCCGGTGCTGTCGGCGTGCCAGACCCAACCCGTGGGTGGCCGGAACCGCTCGCCCGGCGCGGGTGATCCGGCCGAGACCGGCGGGCCCGCGACGTCCGGATGGACGCAGGGGAACGGTGGCGGAGGCACGTCGCGGCCATTCGGCGGCGGGCCGGGCCGGCCGGGACCGCCACCGCCGTACGGGCCGCCCCGGTCATCGCCGTAGCCCCCGTTCGGGCCGCCGCCGTCGTTCGGACGGCCCGCCGATGGCGTGGTGGACCGCCCGGCGGTGTCGGTCGGGGCGTCACCCGCGACGGCCAGCGCGGTGCCCACGCCGGCCGCGGCGGCCACGAGCAGCGCGGTGACGACAAGCGCCGCCCGCCGCGCCCTGGGCCGCCGACCCAGTAGTCCGCCCGGTCGCTCGGGTGCCGCTGGGGCGACAGCTGTCGCATCTCCCGAGGCCGGGGCACCCGGTTCGGCGCTCGGGCGAGCGCCGGTCGGAGCGTTCCCAGGTGGAACGGCCTCGCTGCCGTCGGCGGCGGTGAGCAGCCGGCGGGCCCCGTCGTGGTCGAGGCGGTCACCCGGGTCGCGGCGCAGCAGCCCGGCGAGCACCGGCGCGAGCGGTCCCGCGTGCGGGGCCGGGTCCGGTGGGCCCGCGGCCAGCGCGCTGAGCGTGGCCATCGCGTTGCTGCGGGCGTACGGGGAGCGGCCCTCGACGGCGGCGTGCAGGGTGGCCCCGAGCGACCACAGGTCGGCCGCGACAGTGGACACCCCCTCGGCAGCCCGCTCCGGTGCGACGTACTGCGGGGAGCCGAGCACCATCCCGGGGCGGGTCATCGCGCCGTCCCCGCCGTCGAAGGTGGCCAGCCCGAAGTCGGCGAGCATCACCCGGCCGTCGTGGGCGACGAGCACGTTCTGCGGTTTGACGTCGCGGTGCAGCACTCCCGCCGTGTGCGCGGCCTCCAGCGCGCCGAGCAGGGCCAGGCCGATCCGCGCGGCGCGGACCGGCGCCAGCGGCCCCTCGGCGTCGATGACGTCCTGCAGGGTGCGCGACGGGACGTACTCCATCACGATCCACGGGCTGCCCTCGACCGGGACGACGTCGTAGAGCCGGACCACGGCGGGATGGTTGAGCCGGGCCGCGGCGCGCGCCTCGCGCAGCGTGCGCGAGCGCAGCTCGGCCCGCTCGTGGTCGGCCAACCAACTCGGCGGTACGACCTCCTTGACCGCGACCTCGCGATGAAGCATCTCGTCGCGGGCTCGCCACACCCGACCCATGCCCCCCCGACCCACCAGGTCGAGCAGCCGGTACCGACCGGCGATCAGCACCTGCGCACGCTCCTCCTCAGCCGCTGTCCGGGGTACACCCTAACCAGCGGATCGGAAGTCACCTATCGGTCGTCCGATCTGGCTCAGCAGGCGGCGTGGTCGGCGGCGGCGAGCAGGTTGCCCTCGGGGATGGCGATCCGGTCGCGTCCGCCGGCCAGTCGGGCGGCGGCCCGGCGGGCCTGGAGCGGGCCGTACTCACGACGGGCGGTGGCGTAGCTGGCGGCGGTGCGGGCCGCGATGGTGGCCCAGCCGTACCGCTCGCCGACCATGGTGCGGGCGCGTCGGGCCACCCGTCGGGCGAAGACCTCGTCGCCGAGCAGTTGGTCGACCGCGCCCGCGAGGGCCGCCGGATCGCTGTGCGGGAACGTCACGCCTGTCACGCCGGGTTCGACGATCTCGGCGAGGCCGCCGGTGCGAGCCACGGCCAGCGGCGCCCCGGCCGCGGCCGCTTCCAGAGCCACCATGCCGAACGGCTCGTAGAGACTGGGGACCACTGTCGCGTCGGTGGCGCCGAGCACCGCCGGCAGTTGGGTGGCGTCGAGGAAGCCTGTGAAGCGGACTGTCGAGCCGAGCGCCAGGCGGCGGGCCTGCGCCTCCAACTCGGGGCGGTACGGGCCGTCGCCGGCGATCACCACGCGCAGCCCGGGGTGCCGCTCGCGCAGCCGGGGCACCGCGTGCACGAGGTGCTGCACACCCTTCTCGTAGACCAGGCGTCCCGCGTACCCGACGAGGGGGCCGTCCGCGGCGAACCGCGCGCGGGCCGAGGCGACCGCGCGCGGGCGGGCCCGCCAGGCGCGGTCGTCGACCCCGTTGGGGACCACGTCGACAAGCCCTGGCGGTACGTCGAACAGTGCGCTGACCTGGTCGCGCATGTAACCCGAACAGGTGATCACCCGGGTGGAGGAGCCGCTGAGCCAGTGCTCGACGCCGTGGATGGTGCGGTTCATCTCCTCGGGCAGCCAGCCCTGGTGCCGGCCCGCCTCGGTCGCGTGGATGGTGGTGACCAGCGGCAGGTCGAGGTGTTCGGCGACTGTGGTCGCGGTGTGGGCGACGAGCCAGTCGTGGGCGTGGATGACGTCGTAGCTGCCGGCCTGGGTGGCGCGCAGGGCGGTGCGGGTGAGGGTGTGGTTGAAGGCCATCGTCCACGCGAGGAGGGAGCCGGTGGCGAGGGGGAAGGCGACCGGGTCCTCGGGTGCGCGCAGGATGCGGACGCCGTCGGCGTACTCCTCCAGGGGTGCGCCCTCGGCGTGGCGGGTGACGACCGTGACGTCGTGGCCGGCGGCGGCGAGGGCGACGGAGAGGGCGTGCACGTGTCGACCGAGGCCGCCGACGAGCACCGGCGGATATTCCCAGGACAGCATCAGCACCCGCAGCTGACGAGCGGGGTGGATGTCGATCACGTGGGCGTCGGGTGACATGCGGCCCCCTTTGAGTTGTCCCCGGGCGCGCGCCGACCGGCACCGGAGTCGATGTCGCCGTCGCGTCTGGATCGGGGCCAATCCTGCCGGGGCCGAGATAACCAGCGGAGACACCGCCGTTGCGGTCGTGTAAAGCGCTACTGGCCTTTTCGGCGCACCCGCAGCAACTCGGCCACCGACCACGCCTGGAACGGGCAGCCGGTCGCGGAGTGCGGCGCGACGCCGTCGGCCGTCTCACTTACCGATCCTAGCCCATATTCGGTCAGATGGGACTCTATGCCGATCAATGCGTCATCGACCGACATCTTGCCCCGCCGGGCGGCGTCCACGTACGGCCCGAGCAGCCACGGCCACACCGTGCCCTGGTGGTAGCCGCCATCCCGCTCGGCCGGGCCACCCCGATGCCGGGCCACGAACTCGGGAGAATCCGGCGCGAGACTGCGCGGCCCGAGCGGGGTGAGCAGCCCGGTCGCGATGCGGCGCAGCGTCGGCTCGTCCGGCTCCAGCGGCGCGAACGGCAGCGACCAGGCCACCAGCTGGTTGGGGCGCAGCGCGTCGTCGTCGTGCAGGGCCGCCCCACCCAGCGGGTACGCCGGCGCGGGAGCGTCCAGCACGTCGTGCAGCCAGCCGGTCGGGGACGGGTAGCGGTCCCGGAACGACGCGGTCGCCTGTGCGTGCCGTCGCCACAGCTCGGCCGCGTCCTGCCCGGCCAGCTCGGTCAGCTCGGCCAGACCGGCCAGCCCGTTGATCCACAGCGCGTTGACCTCGACCGGCTTGCCCGTGCGCGGGGTGACCGGCACCCCGTACACGCGGGCGTCCATCCAGGTGAGCGCGCTGCCGGGGGCGCCCTGGGTGAGCAGGCCGTCGGCCGGGTCGACGACGATCCCGTACCGGGTGCCGGCGACGTGCGCGTCCACGACAGCGCGCAGCGCGGGCAGCAGCTCGTCACCGAGGTCGGTGTCGCCGGTGACCGTCACGTGCCGGCTCACCGCGTGCAGGAACCACAGCGTGCCGTCGACGGTGTTGTACTCCACCCGGCCCGTGTCGGCCGTGTTGGCGAGCATCCCCTCGGACAGCGTCGCCGCGTACGCCCGCAGCAGCTCGCGCCCCTCGGCGGCCCGACCGGTGCAGAGGAACAACCCCTCGTACGAGATCATCGTGTCCCGCGACCAGGCGCCGAACCACGGGTACCCGGCCACCACGTCGACGGCCGCGCCGCCACCACCGGGACGGACCACGAACGCGTCGGCGGCCAGCGCCAGCGTCGCGTCCACCCCATCGGCCGGCTTCGCCGCGGCCACCACCTGCCGGTTGCGTCGCCGGGCCGTCGCCACGATCTCGGCGGCCGGCGGCGGCTCCTCGTCCAGCCGACCCGCCCAGGCCCGCACCGACACCGTGTCGCCGGGGCGTTCCAGCTCGCCGGCGAAACGGCCCGCGTACCAGACGTCCTCGTTCGGTTGCAGACCCCGGACGGCCTCCTCACGGTGGTGCACGCCCAGCCACCACTGCCCCTCCGGCGTCCAGCCGGGCCCGGCGAGCCGGTACGCGCCCTCGACCACCGCGCCGTCGGCGACCGCCTCGACCTGCGGCGTCGGGCCGTCGGCCCGGCGCTCGCCGTGCGCGTCGCGCCAGGTGCACGCGGCGGAGAGCTCCAGCCGGACCGGACCGCCGGCGACCAGCCGGTGGACGACCGCCACGCAGGAGCGGCCGGGCAGCATTGCCAGCTCCCGCTCGATCACTACCGCGCCGATCCGCCACCGCCACCGGGGCAGCCCGTCGACCAGGTCGAAGCGCTCCAGCAGCTCGAAGCCGCGCGGGTCGACGTCGCCGGAGGACCACTCGTGGGCGCCGAGCCGGATCCGCGCGCCGGACGGCAGGGTGACAGTCGGGTCGAGGCTCACGAGTCCCACCTGGCGGGACGCGGGAGTTTCGCCCGGCACCACCAGCAGACCGTGGTAGCGGCGGGTCCGCAGCCCACCGACGGTGCCCATCGCGTACCCGCCGAGGCCATCGGGCACCAGCCACTCCCGGCTGGACGCGCTGGTCAGATCGCCGCAGACCTGCGGACCGAAGTTAATGTCGATCAACTTTCCTCCACCGCCGCCGAGGTGTAACACACCACGACGAGAATGGCCGCTGTGGTCAAGCACCGCGGCGGCGTCAAAGATGTGCACGTGATCAATGACCGCTCGTCCTCCGACGCCTCGCCACCCGACGCTGAGCGGCTCCGGCTCGCCCAGGCCGACTCGGGGGAGCAGGACTGGCGCGCATGGGGTCCCTATCTGTCCGAGCGGGCGTGGGGGACGGTACGGGAGGACTACAGCGAGCACGGTACGGCGTGGGACTACTTCCCGCACGACCATGCGCGGTCCAGAGCCTACCGTTGGAACGAAGACGGGATGGCGGGCGTCTGCGACGACCGTCAGACCTTCGCCTTCGCCCTGGCGCTGTGGAACGGCAGGGACCCGATCCTCAAGGAGCGGATGTTCGGCCTCGGCGGCGACAGCGGCAACCACGGGGAGGACGCCAAGGAGTACTGGTGGTACGAGGACTCCACGCCCACCCACTCCTGGATGCGCTGGCGCTACCACTATCCGCAGGCCGCCTTCCCGTACGACGAACTCGTCGCGGTCAACGCGCTGCGCGGCCGGGACGACACCGAGTACGAGCTGGTCGACACCGGGATCTTCGACGACGACAGGTACTGGGCGGTGACCGTCGACTACGCCAAGGCGTCACCGACCGACCTGTGCATCGTGGTGACAGTGGCCAACCGGGGCGATCGGGCGGCGACCCTGCACGTGCTGCCCACCCTGTGGTTCCGCAACACGTGGGCCTGGGGGCTGCCCGGCGGCGACCGGATTCCCCGGCTGACCGGGGAGGGCACCCGGCTGGTGGGTGAGCACCGGGTGCTCGGCCAACTGCTGTTGGAGGGCGACGGCGGCCCGGTGCCGCTGCTCTGCGACAACGACACGAACGCCGAACGGCTGTGGGGGCTGCCCGGCCGATCCCCGTACCCGAAGGACGGCATCAACGACCACGTGGTCAACGGCGCCCCCACTGTCAACCCGGCCCGCGAGGGCACCAAGGGCGCGCTGCACTACGTGCTCGACGTGCCGGCCGGCGGGCAGCGTCAGATCCGGTTGCGGCTGACCCGTACCGCCTCCCCGCCGGCCGCCGCCCCGCCACCCCCGGCCGACCTCCGCGACGGCTTCGAGGCCGTGGTGTGGGCCCGGCGGGCCGAGGCGAACCGCTTCTTCGCCGGCGTGATCCCGGAGGCCGCGACAGCCGACGAGGCGCTTGTCGCGCGGCAGGCCATCGCCGGGCTGATGTGGGGCAAGCAGTTCTACCACTTCGACGTCAAGCGCTGGCTGGACGGCGATCCGGGCTCGTCGCCCCCGCCGGCCGGGCGTCGGCACGGGCGCAACAGCGCCTGGTGGCACATGACAAGCTTCGACGTCATCTCCATGCCCGACCCCTGGGAGTACCCCTGGTACGCGGCCTGGGACCTGGCCTTCCACTGCGTGAGCATCGCCCGGGTCGACCCGGGCTTCGCCAAGGAGCAGATCCTGCTCCTGCTGCGCGAGTGGTACCTGCACCCCAACGGGCAGATCCCGGCGTACGAGTGGGCGTTCGGCGACGTGAACCCGCCGGTGCACGCCTGGGCGGCGCTCAAGGTGTTCGAGATCGACGGCGGCCGGGACTTCGAGTTCCTGGGCCGGGTGATGCACAAGCTGCTGCTCAACTTCACCTGGTGGGTCAACCGCAAGGACACCGGCGGCAACAACGTCTTCGAGGGCGGCTTCCTCGGGCTGGACAACGTCGGGCCGTTCGACCGCTCGGCGGCGCTGCCCGTGGCCGGTGTGCTGGAGCAGTCCGACGGCACCGGCTGGATGGCCATGTACGCCCTCAACCTGCTCGACATGGCCATCGTGCTGGCCGAGCACGACCGGACGTGGGTGGACACGGCCACCAAGTTCTTCGAGCACTTCCTCTACATCGCGGCAGCCGCGTACGAGCAGGGGCTGTGGGACGACGAGGACGCCTTCTTCTACGACGTGCTGCGCCTCGCCGACGGCACGAAGGTGCCGCTGAAGGTCCGCTCGGTGGTCGGGCTGCTGCCGCTGGCCGCCACCACCCGCCTCACCGCCAAGACCCTGCACCGGCTGCCGGAGTTGGGCGCCCGGCTGCGCTGGTTCCTCACCAACCGCCCCGAGTACGCCCAGGTGATCGGCACCCGCCGACTCGGCCCGGACGGCCGCCAGCAGCGGCTGCTGTCCATGGTCGGCCAGGAGCAGGTGGTCCGGCTGCTCGCCCGGATGCTCGACCCCGACGAGTTCCTCTCCGACTTCGGCCTGCGGACGCTGTCCCGCGCGCACCTGGACAAGCCGTTCTCGGTGACGCTCGGCGGGCAGGAGTTCTCCGTCGGCTACGAACCGGCCGAGTCGACGAGCGGCCTGTTCGGTGGCAACTCGAACTGGCGCGGGCCGATCTGGATGCCGACGAACTTCCTGCTGATCAGCGCGCTGCGCGACTACGCGGCGTTCTTCGGCGACGACCTGCAGGTGGAGTATCCGACCCGGTCCGGGGTGAAACTGTCGTTGGACGAGATCGCCGACGACCTGTCCGCCCGGCTGATCTCGCTGTTCACCCAGGACGACTGGGGTCGTCGACCGATCTACGGGGCTGCGCAGTTGTTCCAGACCCACCCGGACTGGCGCGACCTGATCTCGTTCCCGGAGTACTTCCACGGCGACAACGGCGCCGGCCTGGGCGCCTGGCACCAGACCGGCTGGACCGCCCTGATCGCCGACCTGATCCTCACCCTGCGCCGCTGACGGTCAGGCGGTGATCAGGCCGAGTTTGATCAGGCTGTCGGCGGTGTCGGTGATGGTCGTCCGCACCGGACGTGGCTGCCAGCCGAGGACGCTGCGCGCCTTGTCGTTGCTGATCACCGGCACCTGACCCCGCAGGGCGGCCGCGTCGCGTAGCGCCGGCTCGGTCTTCGCAGCCTCGCGGACCTCGTCGTCGGTGAGTTCCCGAGCCGGCACCCTGTCCGCCAGGCTGGGCAGGTGCCGGGCCAGCATTCCCGCCATGTCGAGGAAGCTGATCGTGGGTCCGCCGACGCCGATGAACCGTCCGCCGGCGGCGGCCGGGTGCAGCATCGCGCGTAGGTGCAGGTCGACGACGTCCCGGACGTCGACGACCCCGAAGTACATCCGGGGTACGACAGGCATCGAGCCCTGGAGGAACGCCTGCACCAGCCCGATCGACGCGGACATCCGGGTGCCCAGCAGCGGCCCGAAGATGCCTGTCGGGTTGACCACGCTCAGCTCGACACCGACGTTGTCCCGGACGTAGTCCCAGGCGGCCCGCTCGGCGAGCGTCTTCGACCGGTGGTACGCCGGGATGTCGTCGTCCACGTTCGTCCAGTCCGCCTCGCTGTACCGGCCGTCGGGCTTCACCGTGTAGCCCACCGCGGCGTACGACGAGGTGAGCACGACACGCCGTACCCCCGCCTCGCGGGCGGCCCGCAGGACCCGCAGCGCTCCGTCGCGGGCTGGGCGGATCACCTCGTCGTCGTTCGCGGGCGGGGTGAACGGGAAGGGCGATGCGTGGTGCAGCACGTACCGCGCCCCCTCGGCCGCCTCGGCCCAGCCCTCGTCGGCGGCGAGGGCCGCGGTCCGGAACTCGACCCGGTCGTCCGGGTTGGTGCCGGTCTGCCGGACCCGGTCGAGCACCTCGTCCTGCTGGCCCGGCGCGCGGACTGTCACCCGTACCCGGTAGCCCTCGTCGAGCAGTCTGGCCACGGAGTACCCGCCGACGTGCCCGGTGGCACCGGTCACCAGCACGAGCGCGTCGTCGGTGGCGCGGAGTTGAACGTCGTTCGACATTGTTTGTGTCCTCGTTTCTCAGAAATCCTGAAGAGCGCGCTCGACCTGCTCGATCGCGCGGGTCTCGGCGGCGGCGTCACTTCGGTGTCGGGCGTCCCACATGTCCGCTTTGCCACGCATGTACGCCTGGCGTACCCGTAGGCGCTCGATCTCGGCGGACAGCCGTTCGGCGTGTCGCGCGAACAGGTCGCGCTGCGCGGCGGCAGCCTCGCGGTCGCCCTCGGCGAGCAACGTCAGGTACCGGCGCATATCCGCCACGCTCATCCCGGACGAGCGCAGGCAGGCCAGGGCGTCGATTCGCTCGGCGAGCCGGGTGCCGTAGCGGCGGTGCCCGCTGCTGTCGTCGCGTGGCACCACGCCGAGCAGGCCGATCTTCTCGTAGTACCGCAGCGTGGGCTCGCTGAAGCCCGACCGCTGGGCCATCTCCTGAACGGTCAGGGGAAATTCGGTTCGCCTCGCCGCCGTCGCTGCCATGACTGAAGCGTCCCCAACTTCAAGCGCTTCAAGTCAAACGATGTGACGCGACGTACGCGTCAGCGACCCGCCAGCTCGGGGACGAGAATGTGTGACCCATTCACTATCGTGAACGGCTATGGGGGAGTCGGTGCGGCCGGTGGGTGAGGTGCATGTCCTCGGCGAGTCGCGGGCCTGGCCCGCGATCGCGATACCCGTCGCGGTCCTGGTCGTGGTGATCGTTGTCGGGGTGGTCTTCGACCTGTTCGGCTGGAACATCCTGGCGGCTGCCGCCGCTTCGATCATCGTGGCCGTCATCGTCCGGCGAAACGCGGTGCTCGCCGATGACGTGGGGCTGCTGGTCCGCGGTCGCGGTGGTCTGCGACGCTCGTACGCCTGGACCGAGATCGTGCGCCTGGGCTGGGTGGATGCGGGGCTGTGGGGGAGCGCCCTGACGGTCTACCCCCAGGGCGGTCCATACGACATGCCGGGACCGAACTCGCCGACCACAGTGGGACGCATCTGGCGGCCCCGTCGTCGGCGCCTCGCGGACCCGCTGCCCGCGTTGCTCGAGAAACACGACGTCAAGACGCTCACCGACCTCTGAGCGCGCTCCGAGAGTCGGGCTCTCACTCGTAGCCGAGGTGCACGATCAGCCTGCCCTCGGCGACGCGGGCCCCCACGTAGACGGACCCGGGGTCGAACAACGTCGGCGGCAGGCTCTGCTCCTCGGTGAGGCCCATCTCGCGTGCCAGGTCCTCCGGTGTCTGCCCCGCCGCGGGCGCCAGGGTGAGCTGCCGCCAGCATCCACCGGAGGCGCATTCCGTGCTTTCGTCGACGACGCTCGCCCCGGCCGGCACCTCGGGTAGCCGCGACTTCGGGGGTAGGGCTCCCTCATCGCCGAACACGCGCAACGACAGGAACCACAGGACCCACAGGCACGACAGCAGGCCCACCGTGACGGACACGGCCACGAGGACGCGCTTCGTCCGTCGTCTCCTCGGCACGGTCTCCGACGTCATGGCGGCAGGGTAGTTGGTCAGCCTTTGAAGGGCTCGGTCCGAGTCGGCTGGGCGCAGCCGGCGGCCGGCGGTGACCGTCGGTCACCTCCGCGGGGGCGGACGCGGCCGTGAGCGGTATACCTCAGAGTCATATTCATACCTCCGAGGTATACCGCTCACCAGCACATCGGCACGGCGGCCAGCCACAGGCGATGGCCAGCGCCCTTCGCGGCAGCCGTAGCCCCAGCCGCAGCGTCTAGAACGGGGGCCGGGGTGTCTCTGCCGGCCGCTGGCGGGAGCGTCGCGAGTCCCCGACGGCGACGGCGGCGAGCACAACGGCGGCGGCGGCTCCGGCCGTGAGAGGTTCGAGGTGGATCGTCACCGGCACCAGCAGGCCGAGGGCCAGCAGGCCCGCCAGCCGGGATCGGGAGACCCGGGCGAAGACCTGGTATTCGAGGGCCGACCGTCCGGCGAGGAAGAGCACGGGGCCGCCGAGGATGGCGATGAGCCAGGCCGCCGGGAGGTGCCCGCGCGGCTCGGTGATGAACAGTTCGAAGCCGACGCCGGTCAGCACGATCCCCGCGATCATGACCAGGTGGGCGAACGCCATCTCGGTGGCGAGTCGGGGAGCGTTGTGGGAGTGGCTGACTGCGGTGTCCTGCACCCTGCCCGCGACGTGGAAGTAGATCCGCCACAGCAGCACTGTGGTCGTCAGCGCCAGGACGTAGCCGCCCGTCTGGTCGGCGTGGAACCCGCTGCCGCTGAACGCCAGCCCGAGCACGAAGATCGCCTCCCCGATCGCGATGAGGAGGAACTGCTGGTACCGCTCTGCCAGGTGCTCGGCCGCGATCATCCGGCCGCCGATCCGTTGTGCGCCGATGCGGGGGGTCGGCCATCCGAGGTAGAGCCCGGTGTAGTCGACCAGGACGGCGACGGTCCACAGTGGCCCGCGGACCGTGCCGTCGTCGACCAGCCCACCGATGATCCAGAGCGGCGCGTTCACACCGAACCACAGCAGGACCCGGAGGGTCTGGCGCGGATCCGGTCGGCCGTGCCCGGCGACGTGGAAGTAGACCACCCGGCCGATCTGGAGGCTCACGTACGTGATGGCGAAGAGGGCGGCCCGCGCGCCGAAGGCGTCGGGCACCGCGACGGCCATCGTCATGGCGCCGATCATCGTCAGGACGATCACGGTCTGGACTATCGGCGCCTCCGGGTCCAGCCAACTGGTCGACCAGACGGTCAGCGACCAGACCGCCCACAGGGCCAGGAACAGCAGGAGTGCCTGCCCGAGACCGGCGAGCACCCCGCGCTGGCCGTCGGTGAAGTCGGCGATCACCCGTGCCGAGATCCGGGTGAGGGCGAAGACGAAGACCAGGTCGAGGAAGAGTTCCAGGAAGGTGGCCCGCTGGAGGCTGGCCTCGCCGCGCACCAGCGGTACGCCAGGCTTCCCGCTCATCGGCCTGCCAAGGGCCGGTGCCGCCCAACGGCCACGTGCCCTCCCGTCGTGGTGGTCTGCTCGCCTAACGAGCGAGGGATCGGCTGTGGCACGCAGAGGTGGGGACCGGCGCACGCTTCGGCGGCGACGTCCGTCAGGGGAGCGGCGTCAGGCGCTTGCCCATGCTGATGTCGTCGACGTAGGCGCCGTTGATCAGGAACTCGTCGACGTGTCGGCCTTCGACGGCGTAACCGTGCCGTTCGTAGAGGCGTACGGCGCCGGTGTTTGTCGCCAGGACGCGCAGTCCTACCTTCTTCGCGCCCTGCGCGGCGGCACGACGTTCGGCGGCCGAGAGCAGGGCCGAGGCGATGTTCCTGCGGCGGGCCTGCTCGGCCACCACCAGGTTCCACAGGCCGAAGACGTGCGCCCCTTCCGGGAAGGGGGTCGTCCGGTGGGTGCTCACGGCGCCGACGATCTGGTCGCCGAGGGCGGCGACCAGGTGGGTCTCGGGCCTGCGCCGTTCGGAGAAGTACGCCGTTCGCTCCTCGCCCTCGGCGGATGCGAGCCCCGACCCGGCGGTCCACGCCGCACGGTCGAGCGCGAGGAGAGCGGCGTCGTCGTCGCTCGTGGCCTGTCGCACCAGGGGCCGCCAGTTGACGGTGCGCTCGTCCCCGGTCGCGAATCGCAGCAGGTGGTGGGTGATGGTGTCCTCCACCGCCGCGACGCCGTCCGCGTCGTCGGCTCTGACGATCATGTCGAGGTGGGTCGTCGACGCCACGAGCAGGCAGTTGCCGCCATTGCACGTGATGGACCGGCGCTCCTCGTCGAGTTCGGTGGCCGCATCGTGCCCCAGGTGGGAGACGAGGTGCGTGATGTGGCGGCGGGGGCGGTCGGTGCTGACGCGTACGGTCGAGTAGAACATCTGGTGCCTTTCCGGCAGTCGTGACGTCGGAGCGGGTGGGTGCGTCGATCAGGCGGAGATCAGTGCGTCGGTGGGGATGTCCTCCGCGCGATCCTCCCGGTCGGCAGTCCTACGGAGGGCCGCCTCGACCCGGCGGTTGCTGGTCATGGTCGCCGTGACGGCGGTCATGGCGAGGAGGAGACCCGCGGCGGCGTACAGCGGCGTGCGTACGTCGTAGGCGGTGGCCAGCCAACCGCCGAGGAAGGCGCCGAGCGGGGCGGCGCACATGGCGAGCATGCGGGACGTGGAGGCGACCCGGCCCATCAGGTGTGCGGGGACGATCGTCTGCCGGAGGGAGGGGCCGAGCACCATCGTGGCGCCCATGCCCGCTCCGCAGACGGCGAGCGCGAAACCGGCGACGTACGGGTTCGGGGCGGCGGCCAGACCGAGGATGGCGAGCCCTTCGAGGGCGGCCGTGCAGGTCAGTGCGGTGCCGGTGCCGAGTCGCCGGCCGAGCTGCGAGGCGATGCCCGCGCCGAGCAGACCGCCGGTGGCCTCCGCGGTGAGGAGCAGGCCGAAGCCGTAGGTGTCGATGCCGAGGCGGTCGTGTGCGAACAGGGCGAGGACGGTCTCCACAGCGAGGAAGGCGACGTTCCCGACCGCCGGACGCAGCGCGAGGCCGAGTAGCAGACGATCCCGGAAGACGTACGAGGCGCCGGCCCGCGCCTGCCGCAGCAGCGACTCGCGTACCTGCGGCACGGGCCGGGGCACGGCGGGCAGCGACCGTACGAGAAGTGCGGAGAGCGCGAACGACACCGCGTCGGCGAGCAGCGGCACCGCCCGTCCGAGCGCGAGCAGGGCACTGCCCGCGGGCGGCCCCGCGAAGCCGGACATGGCGGTCTGGGCGCCGCGCAGGCGGGAGTTGGCGCGCTCCAGGAGTGCGGGGTGACGGCCGAGCAGGTCCGGCAGGTAGGCCGTGGCGGCCGTGTCGAAGAAGAGCCCGCCGACGCCGAGCAGGAAGGCCACTGTCGCGAGCAGCGGAATGCTCAGCACGTCGAGCACGGCCGCCGCCGCGGGTATCCCGAGCAGCACGGCACGCGCGGCGTCCGTGATCCACATCGTGTGCCGGCGGTCCCAGCGGTCCACCAGCGCGCCGCCGAGCACTCCGAAGAGCAGCCACGGCAGCGTCCCCGCGGCCGCGACGACGGCGAGCGCCATCGGGTCCCGCGTCAACGTCAACGCGAGCAGCGGCAGCGCGGCACGCGACACCCCGTCGCCGAGCGAGGAGACCGTCTGCGCGGTCCACAGTCGTCCGAATCCGGTTGGCAACTTCTGCGCGTCTGAGGTCATTTGGCATCCCCTTCGGCCTGCTGGCGGCGTGCCGGGTGGAACAGCGCGAAGACGAGTGACGCGTCCGGCAGCGACGGATCCGACAGTTCCCGGTACTCGTCCGCAAGTGCCTGCAGTCGCGCCCCCAGCTCCGCGAACTGCTCCTCGGTGAGCCGCAGGTGCGCCATCCGTACGTGCCGCTCGCTCTGCGCCGGCGCCGCCTCCAGGTCGGCCACCGCATGCCGCATGAGCATGTCCGGCCCTCCCTCGCCCGGATCCGGCAGCACGATCGACCGCGCGGCCATGGCGTAGTACCGCTCGGTGACCCCCCGGACCTTCCGCGTCCGCACCACGGTGATGAGGCCGGCCCGCTCCAGCAGGCGTACGTGGTAGCTGGAACTCCCCTTCGCCAGGCCCACCCGCTCGGCGATCTGGGTGATCGTCGCGGGCTCGAAGCGGAGCATGGCCATGATCCGGTGCCGGGTGAGGTTGGAGACGGCACGGAGTTGGTCGTCGGTGGTGACGTGGAACGTCTCGGGAAGATCGTCGGTAGGCATGGGAGCAATGGTCAACGTTTCTTGACCATTGCGCAAGGGGTATCCGAAGTCTCGCGACCCCAGTCACCAATCCGTCAGCCGGTGACCACGCGCCGTGTTCGCCTCTACGCTCGTGGACGTGCCCGGACCCGCCGAGAAGGCCACCGACCAGGACCGGCGCGACCTGATCGTCACGGTCGCCCGAGAGCTGGCCGAGGCGGAGGGCTGGGCCGGGATGACCACCCGACGGTTGGCCGAGCGGGCCGAGGTCGACGTCGGCGACCTCTACCGGCACTTCGCGGATCTGGAAGCGTTGCTCGCCGCAGTCGCGGTGTGCGCCTTCGCCGACCTGGCCGCCGCTCTCGCGCTGGCGCACAGTCAGGCCGTCGGCAACCCCGAGGCCGTGTGGCCGGCGGTCGCGACCGCGTACCTCGACTTCGCGTACACGAATCCCGAGGTCTATGACGCGATGCTCGCGCTGACCCCCGACCTGGCCCTCGGCGTCGATGGCGTGCCCGCCGCGCCGCGGGCGGTCTTCGCCGAGCTGCGCGCGGCGCTGACCCCGCTGGCGGAGGGCCGGGACCCGGACACCCTCGCCGAGGTGGGCTGGAGCCTGCTGCACGGCGTGGTGATGCTCACCCGGGGTGGTCGACTGCGACCCGAGGGGCAGGAGGACCGGGAGGCGTTGATCGCACGACGGCTACTGCGGTGGCCGTGAGCGCATTGCTCAGTTAAGGGGCTCGCGGTTGGCCGGTCCCTTGTCGACGAACCGGAACGTGGTCAGCGGGGAGGCGCCCGACTCCCTGAGGATCAGGCCGTTGCCCGCCTTGTGCTGGAGGACCCGGGTCTCGCTGCCGATCGCGTACGTCCCGTTGCCCTTGGTGGTGATCGTGAACCGTTGGATCGGGTTGTCCTCGTCGCAGACGGCGGCCTCGATGGTCAGCTCCGGCTCGATGTCCAGGCCGTTGACCTGCCAGCAGGACGGATCGTCGTTTGCGGGGTGGTCGTCCTTGGTGCCGAACGCCTTGATCACGTACTGGTCGTTGCCGATCGGCGTCGGTACGAACAGGACACGCCCGCCGGTGTCGCCGCCCTCCTCAAGGCGACCGCTGAGTTCCAGCGTGCTCCCGGAACCCCGCACCCGCGTGATCGTGACCTCACGCTTGCCGGACAACAGCGGATCGGTCGCCGGTGCCGCCGCGGACGGCGTCACCGCCACGGCCGTCGTGCCCGACGACGAGGCCGTGCCGGCCGCGGCACCCGGCGCCTTGTCGGGACTGCTACCGCACGCCACAAGTGCGCCGACGCACGCCAGCATCGCCGCGCCGGCAACCCGATTCACCGTGAACATGGCGTACTCCTCGAAAAGGTCCCGGATTCTCGCCCGCCTATTCTGGGCCCTCGGCCTTCGGGCACCGTCGGCGCGGGGGAGGAAGAGATGACGGCCAGCGGGACGGCACGGCGGCAGGCGAGGGTGCTGATCTTCGATGCGGACGACACCCTGTGGGAGAACAACGTCGTCTTCGAGCGGGTGATCGACGACTTCCTGGCCTGGCTCGACCACCCCACCCTGGACCGGGCCGAGACCCGGGCGATCCTCGACGACATCGAGCGGGCCAACGCGGTGGCGCACGGGTACGGCAGCAAGGTCTTCCTCCGCAGCCTCGCCGAGTGCCTGGAGCGGCTGCGCGAACGGCCGGTCACCGACGCCGAGCGCCAGGAGATCCACCGGCTGGCCCTGGCGCTGGTGGAGCACCGGGTGGAGCTGATGCCCGGTGTCGCCGAGGCGCTCGACGAGTTGGCAGGCCGGCACGAACTGCTGCTGCTGACCAAGGGCGATCGGGACGAGCAGCAGCGCAAGCTGGATGCCAGCGGGCTGCTGCATCACTTCGGTGCCGCGCACATCGTCGCCGAGAAGAACGTCGACACCTACCGGTGGCTGATTCGCGAGCACGGGTTCGCGCCTGCCGACGCGTGGATGATCGGCAACTCCCCGAAGTCCGACATCCTTCCGGCGCGGGCGGCCGGTCTGAACGCGGTGTTCATTCCGAACGAGAACACCTGGGTGTTGGAGAACGACGAGTTGGACCCGACCGACGGTGGCGTGCTGCGCCTGGCCGCCTTCCGGGACCTGCTCCGACACTTCTGACCGTCGAACCCGAACAGCGTCGACGATCATGGTCTCGTTACGCGTACATGCCGCTTTTCGCCCTTGAGATCAGTCACGTCGCGGATGGCCCGGCAACGCTTGTCCGGCGCTCGGCGGTCCGCCTAACCTGGGCCGGCGCTCGCGGCCTTCGGGGTGTGCCGGGGGCGCACCGGCGTCCGGCAGGTGGGCACCGTGGAGCTGAGTGCAGGGCGGCCGGGCCTCCCCACCGAGCCGCGTGGCGTCGTGCCGCGCTCACGTGCGGTGGGCTGCCCGACCTGTCCGCTCCCCGTCGGACGGCCGGGGGTCAGGACCGGGTAGTTGCGGACCCGGTCCTGACCCGGCCACTGCGATCGGTGCTGCTCCGTTACGCGCGGTGCCGGCCGTCGCCTGTGTGGTGGACGTCCGACTCGTCGGACCCGCCGCGGACGATCGAGATCGCCACCCGGCAGAACTCGTCCATGTCCGGGTTGAACCCTGCCGCGATGTCGGGATGCAACCCGGAGCGGGTCTCGTCCAACAGCCGCTGGCACACCGACTCGACCGGCTCACCGGCGTAGCCGGCCCGAATCCGGTCGGTGGCTGCCTGGAGAGCCGAGGTCAGCTGCTCCTCCAGCGGCCCACGCAGCTTCTGCTGCACGGGATCGAGCCCGCGTGGGTCGAGCGTGACATGTGGCTCCGACATCGGTGCTCCCTTCGTCGGCGTCCGCGATACCCCACCGCGGCCGTCGGTCAAACGCCTGTCGGCACGGCGGCGACCCGCACCTGGTACGAGAAGTCCTCCGCCGGCTCCTCGTGGTACGACAAGCGGCGGATCTGCCGGTCGTCGTCGTAGAGCGCGACGTCCACCAGGACGCCGAGGTGCGTCAGGCCGATGGTGGAGACCCGCTTCTTGTCCTGTAACACCGCGCAGACGCCGCCGAGCAGGGTGCTGGCGTCGGACGTACGGTGCCCGGGCGGGCAGCGCAGAACCAGGTCCACCTCGATCGGCCCGGGCAACGGCGTCCAGCCGGTGCGCTGGGCCGCGCCCAGGGCGGCCTGGAGCAGGGTGCGGACCCTCGTCGCCTGCCGATGCCCGGCGGCGAAGATGGACAACGCTTCGGTCTTGACCGGTGGCAGGCCGCTCACCTCGAACGTCAGGGCGAGAGCGCGGGTGTCCTGCACGACGGCACCTCCCTCATTGGGACGATCCTGCCGAACCGGTGCAGCGGCGGTGGGACGTTCCCGCGATAACCAACCGATCGGGCAGGCTGGGCCGGCCGGAGGCGTTTCGACGTCGGCGGCGAACGCGCTGGCTGCGGCGCTACGGAAACGCTAGCCGACGCCGCCCGCGCTGGGTAGTCGGCCGTTCACCCGGTGGGGCGCGGCGCGAAGGCGCAGAACTCGTTGCCCTCCCGGTCGGCAAGCACCCACCAGGGCGCCTCGTCGATCGGTTCGCGTACCAGCGTCGCGCCCGCGTCGAGCAGCGCGGTCGGCTCCGAGCTGAGCATCTCGACGTCCCAGTGCATGCGGTTCTTGACCGTCCTGGGCTCGGGAACCGCGTGGAAGACCCAGTGTTCCCAGGGGAACCCGGCCGCGCCGACCACCGACGCCGTGGACGACCCGTACTCGACCACGCCACCGACCACACCGGCCCACCAGGTGGCCTGCGCGGCCGGTTCGACCGAGTCGACGACCAGGTCGAACGGGCCCGGCCCGGTGCCCTCGCCAGCCGGGTAGGCGCAGAACTCGTTGCCCTCCGGGTCGGCAAGCACCCACCAGGTGGCCGCACCGGCCGGCTCGCGGAGCAGCCGTGCGCCGGCTGCGAGCAGCGCAGCCGGGTCCGCGCCGGCCAACCGCAGATCCAGGTGTACGCGAGTCTTGCCGACCCGCGGCTCGGGCACCCGGTTCACCCAGATGGACTCGGCGTCGGAACGCGCGGAGCGGGGGTCGACGCGGGTGTCGTCGCCGCCGGCGTCGGCCACCTCCCCGTCGAGGATCCGGGCCCAGAAGCCACCCAGCGCGAGCGGGTCGGCGGCGTCCAGGCAGAGGTCCTTGAAGCGCGCGATCATCGTTCCAGCATGCCTGGTCCGGGCGAACATGTCCGGGCAGAAGGTAGGGGGCCGGAGCGATTCCAAATAGAATCCTTGCCGATATATAACGCCGCACGTACTATGCGCTCATGCATGAATCTACCTTCCTCATCCTCACCGCTCTGGCCGCGCGGCCGTTGCATGGCTATGGGGTCGTACAGGCGGTGGAGGAGCTGTCGGCGGGTGACGTCAAGCTGCGGCCTGGCACCCTCTACGGCGCACTCGACCGCCTTGTCGAGCAAGACCTGATCGAGGTCGACAGGGAGGAGGCGGTCGACGGGAGGCTGCGTCGCTACTACCGGCTCAACGAGGCGGGAGCGGCCGCCCTGCAAACCCAGACCGAGCGGTTGCGTCGGCATGCGGCGGCGGCCGACACCCAGCTGAGCAAGCGCCTCGGTGGTGTCCCGGGCCTCGGGACGGTGATCGCATGACCGCCGCCACCTGGTCGACCGACGACAACAGTCTCGAACGCCACTACCGCAAGCTGCTGCTGGCGTACCCGGACCGCCACCGGCAGCGGTACGGCACCGAGATGATCACGACGCTCCTTGAGATGGCGGCCCCCGGGCAGCGCCGCCCTCGGCCCGGGGAGGCCCTGCACCTGCTCGCCAGCGGCGTGCGCCACCGGCTCCGGCTCCCCGCACGCCGGCCGCTCGCGGTGGTCGCGGCGATCCTCCTCGCCCTGACGATGGGCGCGTTCGGTGGGGCCGCCGGGTCGTGGGCAGGTGCCCAGACGTTCGCGGACCTGCCCGACGACGCCACGATCGCCAGTCTGACCCAGCGGGCCAGCGGTGCCACCGGCGATTCCGTCCAGCTGCGTGTCGGGTCACCGTGGCTGGAGGAGTCGATCTCGACGACTACCGAAGTCGATGGCGCCTGGGACGTCGAGCAGGCCCGGCAGCGGTTCGCCGCTGAGGGCTGGTCGGTCACCGGCATCACGCCGCTCGGCGGCAAAGCGGTCGCGTTCAATCCCGACACCAAGTCCTTCGTCGACCTGCCGATGCGCAACTCGACGTTCAGCGCCACGTCGAACGGGCTGACACTTCAGGTGCGGGGCTACCTCACCGCCGACCACGGCTCTGTCCACCTCGCCGGCTGGGCGCAGAGCAGGCCCATGTTCCTACCTCTGATCGTGACGGGAATCCTGATCGGACTTCTCCTCGGGTGGCTGTTCGCAGCGGCCCTCGCCTACCGGATCGTGGAGGCGTCGGCCGAACGGCGGCGCGCCTCCGCCGGGCTCTGGGCCGTCGCGCTGGTCGCGCTCGCTCTGCCGGCAGCAGCCCTGTACGGCAACGTGCTGCGGGCGTTCCGAGATCACGGCGACATCGGTCCGGTCTTCACAGTGCACAGCGCATTCACACCCGGCCCCTATTACCCGTTGGGGCCGGCCTGGCAGGTTCTCTCCCTGACCATCGCCGGTGCCGTGCTCGCGGGTGCCGCGATCCGGCTCGCCCGTCCGGGCGCGCAGCCGGAGACGCAGGGAGCCGCGATAGCAGGCTGAGGCTTTCGACCGCTGCTGTCGACGGTAGTTCCCGGCGGTCGCGGGACCTTGCAGGGTGGACCTTGGACAGTTTCCGTTCTCTCATAACGGAAACTGTCCAAGATCTCCAGCTTCGCCGGAGAATGCCTCTAGGCAGAGGGATCTTCTCCGAGCTTACGTTCAGTGTTGCTTGGCGTACGCGACGAACGCCTTCCAGGCCGTGGGGTCGACGTGCAGGGTGCCGCCCTCGCGGTCCTTGGTGTCGCGCACCAGCACGACGTGCGGCATGTTGTCGGCGACCTCGACGCAGGACCCGCCGTTGCCGCCGGACCTGGTCGACTTCCGCCACCGAGGGGTCATCATGTCCATGACTTCGCCACTCTCTCGATCAGCTCGATGCTCTGCCGGCGGGGGAGCGCCTCGTTGCGCACGATCTCCCACGTCTTCGCCAGCTTAGCCACGTCGGTCGGGGCATCGACGAACTGCGCGATGAGCTGGTTGTCCGCGTGGGCCACCCGCGCGCCGTCCGGCATCTCGGCGATGATGAACTGACCGGCCAGCCCCAGATACATCCCCGCATCCACCGGCACGATGTGCACCTGGACATGCTCCGCCGTCGCCAACTGCGCCAGGTGCTCGCACTGCTCGACCATGAGACCCGGCTGGTCGAGCACCGGCCGGCGCAGCACCGCCTCGTCCAGAACGGCGATGAGCTGCGGCGGGCGCGGGCGCTGGAGAATCGCCTGGCGCTCCAGCCGGGAGGCGACGATCCGGTCGACGTCCTCGGCGTCGAACCGGCCACCGGCCAACGTGGCGCGGGCGTACCGCTCGGTCTGGAGCAGGCCCGGCACGTACGCCAACTCGAACCAGCGCAGCGAAACGCGGTGGCGGTGATGGTGGTGCGTCCGCCCGTCCCGCATGTCGCGATGCGCCCGCTGTGGCGGTGCCGGAGCTGTGGCAGGGAGTGGCCGTGCCAGCCGGCCAAGCTGGCCCTGCTGACGGAGTACCGGACCAACCGGATCGGGCTGCTGATCTATCTCGGCACGCTCATGAACGAGGCGACGGCCCAGCTCACCCAGCTCCACCCCAACCACCCGCCGGCGAAGATGACCGAGCGCTTCCTCTCCTGGGCGAGGGCCCGGGGCTGAGGTAGCCGTTCAGCCAGCGGTGGGTCAGCCGGGAAAGTGGATCAGCGGGATCCCGTCGGAATAGCCGGGCCCCTCGCCGGTGAGCACCGCGGCGTCGTGGTTCAGGCCCGCCACGGCTGCGGCGGCCAGGTCGAAGCGGCGCGTCCTGCGCTGCCAGAAGGTCAACTCCGGCAGGTCCTGCGCCCGTTCGGGCAGCAGCGCGCAGGAGGGCATTGCCAACAGTCTGTGCAACAGGGCCAGGTCCTTGCCGGTCGCCAGGTTCAGGGCTTCCGCGGCAGCCACCACCGGCACCCCGAACCGCACCCCATCCTCGATCACCTCGTGGACGGGCTCGCCCACGTGCACCGTCCGCAGCACGGCATAGCCGAGCAGAGCGGACCGGTCCAGGATCAGCCGGACCGACGGTTGTGTCTCGGCCGTCATGCGGCGTCAGCGTGAGGAGCAGCGTCGTCGTCGCCGTTCATCTCGGCCTCCATGGCGGCGCGGATCTTGGCGCGCTCGGCCGCGAAGCGCTCCGAGGGCCAATCTGCCTCCGTGCCCAGGCGTCGGGCCCGAGCCTCGGCGACGCCCTGCTCGGTGACGTGGATGCCGGCGGCGAGCAGCAACTCCTTGTGCTGGTCGACTCGTCGGCGACGGCGTACCGACTCGGTGACGTAGGCGCTGGCCATGCGGTTGCCCTGGCTCTCCAGGGTCTGCGCCACGTCCGGGGGGACGGAGATCGTGAAGCGGCGCTGCGGTTCTGTCATACGCGCAGCTTACCCCTGTCATACGCAGTCGTGCGGTGACTCTCTGTCGGCCCCCGAGCGTGTCCCGCTGTGACGGGCAGGTTTCGTGACGTGGCAGGTGGGGCAGTGTAGCCGCCAGGAGCATCCGGGCCGGGGCATTTCCGCAGCTCACCGGCTCGGAAACGTCTCGCCGTGCACCGGGGCACGGATGCCCCTCCCCGGTTTCTCGCCGAAGAGAGGGGGAGGGCGATGACGGACCCCGAAACGGCTCGACACCGGCGTCGACCGGTTGCCCGGCTCGGCGCCGCAGCCGCCGTGCTGGCGCTTGTCGCGCCGCTGGCCGCGTGCGGCGCCGACGACGGTGCCGGCGGTACGCCGACGATCAACCTGTACTACCCGCCGGAGCAGAACCTGCAGAAGGTGGTCGACGACTGCAACGCGCAGGCCCAGGGGCGATACAAGATCGTCTACCGGGTGCTGCCCCGACAGGCCGACGACCAGCGCGTACAGATGGTGCGCCGGCTGGCCGCCGAGGACAGCGGGATGGACGTCCTCGGTCTGGACGTCACCTGGACCCAGGAGTTCGCCAGCGCCGACTGGATCCGCGAGTGGACCGGTCAGGACCGCTCCGACGTCGAGCAGGGCACCCTCGCCGGGCCGCTGGACACCGCCCGCTACGAGGACAAGCTCTACGCCGCGCCGAAGAACACGAACGTCCAGCTGCTCTGGTACCGCAAGGACCTGGTGCCGCAGCCGCCGACCACCTGGGACCAGATGATCTCTGCCGCCCAGCAGCTCAAGGACCAGGGCAAGCCGTACCAGGTGCTCACCATGGGCGCCCAGTACGAGGGCCTCGTCGTCCTCTACAACACGCTTGCCGAGAGCGCCGGCGGAAAGGTCCTCTCCGACGACGGCAAGAAGGCCGTGATGGACGAGGGCACGGTCCGGGCGCTGGAGCAACTGAAGACGTTCGCCACGTCGGGCGTGACCTCACCGTCGTTCAGCAACGCCACCGAGGACCCGGTCCGGCTGGAGTTCCAGTCCGGCGCGGGCGCGTTCCAGGTGAACTGGCCGTTCGTCTACCCGGCATTGCAGGAGGCGAACCCGGAGCTGGCCAAGCAGGTCGGCTGGGCCCGGGTGCCCGGCATCGACGGGAACACCCCGAGCAAGGTCACCATCGGCGGCGTGAACCTGGCGGTCAGCTCCTATTCCAGGCATCCGGAGCAGTCGTTCGAGGCGGCCCGCTGTCTGCGCAGCCCCGAGCACCAGAAGTTCTCCGCCATCAACGACGGTGTGCCACCGACCATCGAGGCCGTCTTCGACGAGCCGGAGATGGCCGAGGCGTACCCCATGAAGGACACCATCCTGGAAGAGCTGAAGGACCCGGCGACCCGTCCGCTGACCCCTGCCTACCAGAGCATCTCCACAGTCATGTCGGCGATCCTGTCGCCGCCGTCGGCGATCCGTCCGCAGCAGACGGCCGACGAGCTGCGCGGCGCCATCTCCGACGCCCTCCAGTCGAAGGGGGTGCTGCCATGAGCATCAGTGCCACGCCAACCGGCGCCAACACCGCCGTCGAGGAGACGAAGCGACGCACCGCCGTGCCCACCCAGCGGGGCGGCCGTCGCAAGGCGCCGCTGAGTGAGAACAAGAAGGCCGAACGCCGGCTCGGCTGGCTGCTCTGCGCGCCCGCCGCGCTGGTGATGGTCGCGGTGACCGCGTACCCGATCATCTACTCGGTCTGGCTGTCGTTGCAGCGCTACGACCTGCGCTTTCCTGACCAGCGTGAGTTCATCGGGCTGGAGAACTACGTCACCGTGCTCACCAACGAGTTCTGGTGGACCGCGTTCGGGGTGACCGCGCTGATCACGGTGGTCACCGTGGCCGTCGAGCTGGCGCTCGGCATGGGGCTGGCGCTGATCATGCACCGCACGCTTGTCGGCCGCGGCCTGGTCCGCACCTCGGCGCTCATCCCGTACGGGATCGTCACCGTGGTCGCCGCGTTCTCCTGGCGGTACGCCTGGACGCCCGGCACCGGCTACCTGGCCGACCTGTTCAGCGACGGCGCGCCGCTCACCGAGCGGGCCAGCTCACTGGCGATCATCATGCTCGCCGAGATCTGGAAGACCACCCCGTTCATGGCGCTGCTGCTGATGGCCGGTCTGGCGCTGGTGCCGGAGGACCTGCTCAAGGCCGCCTCCACCGACGGGGCGACCGGCTGGCAGAAGTTCACCAAGGTGATGCTGCCGGTGATGAAGCCGGCGATCCTGGTCGCGCTGCTGTTCCGCACCCTTGACGCGTTCCGCGTCTTCGACAACATCTTCGTGTTGACCGCCGGCGGCAACGAGACCTCGTCGGTGTCGATGCTGGCCTACAACAACCTGATCCGGGGTCTCAACCTCGGCATCGGCTCGACGATGTCGGTGCTCATCTTCATCACCGTGGCGATCATCGCCTTCGTCTTCGTGAAGCTGTTCGGCACCGCTGCCCCCGGCAGCGACGACGGGGAGAGGCGCTGACATGGCTGTCGAAACCACCACCCGGGCGAAGCTGCGCTGGGGTCTGCTCGACGTCCTCGTGATCGTCTTCGCGATGGTCCCGGTGCTGTGGATCGCCTCGCTGTCGTTCAAGACGCCGGCCACGCTCACCGACGGGAAGTTCTTTCCGCGGGAGTGGACGCTCGACAACTACCGCACGATCTTCGACACGGACCAGTTCGTCCGCGCGCTGATCAACTCGATAGGCATCGCCCTCATCGCCACGCTCATCGCGGTGGTGCTCGGCGCGATGGCCGCGTACGCGATCAGCCGGCTGGACTTTCCCGGCAAGGGGTTGCTGGTCGGCGTCTCCCTGCTGATCGCGATGTTCCCGCAGGTGTCACTCGTGTCGCCGCTCTTCGAGATCGAGCGTCAGCTCAAGATCTTCGACACCTGGCCGGGGCTGATCCTGCCGTACATCACCTTCGCGCTGCCGCTGGCGATCTACACGCTGTCGGCGTTCTTCAAGCAGATCCCGTGGGACCTGGAGAAGGCGGCGAAGATGGACGGCGCCACCCAGGCACAGGCGTTCCGGCGGGTGATCGCACCGCTGGCCGCGCCCGGCCTGTTCACCACGGCGATCCTGGTCTTCATCTTCTGCTGGAACGACTTCCTGTTCGCCATCTCGCTGACCTCCACCGAGCGGTCCCGCACGGTGCCGGCCGCGCTCTCGTTCTTCACCGGCGCGTCGCAGTTCGAGGACCCGACCGGGGCGATCTGCGCCGCCGCCGTGGTGATCACCGTACCGATCATCCTGTTCGTCCTCTTCTTCCAGCGCCGCATCGTGTCCGGCCTGACCTCCGGCGCAGTCAAGGGATAGGTGAGTAGTCATGGCTGGCATCGTGCTCGACAAGGTGAGCAAGAGTTTCCCGGACGGGACCGTCGCCGTGCAGGACGTCGACCTGGAGATCGCCGACGGCGAGTTCGTCATCCTGGTCGGCCCGTCGGGCTGCGGGAAGTCCACCACCCTCAACATGATCGCGGGCCTGGAGGACATCACCTCCGGCGAGCTGCGCATCGGAGGTCAGCGGGTCAACGACAAGGCCCCCCGGGACCGGGACATCGCCATGGTGTTCCAGTCGTACGCGCTGTACCCGAACATGACAGTGCGGGAGAACATGGCGTTCCCGCTGCGGCTGGCGAAGCTCGACAAGGAGACCATCGACGCCAAGGTCGACGAGGCGGCCAAGGTGCTGGAGCTGGGGCCACTGCTGGACCGCAAACCGGCCAACCTCTCCGGCGGCCAGCGTCAGCGGGTGGCGATGGGCCGGGCGATCGTCCGCCAGCCCAAGGCGTTCCTCATGGACGAGCCGCTGTCCAACCTGGACGCGAAGCTGCGGGTGCAGATGCGGACCGTGGTGTCCCGGTTGCAGAAACAGCTCGGCACCACCACCGTCTACGTCACCCACGACCAGACCGAGGCGATGACCCTCGGCGACCGGGTGGTCATCATGCGGGGTGGCGCGATCCAGCAGGTCGGGCCCCCGCAGGAGCTGTACGACCACCCCCGCAACCTCTTCGTGGCCGGCTTCATCGGCTCGCCGTCGATGAACTTCCTGCACGCCGCCGTGCAGGACGGCAGCCTGCGCACCGCGCTGGGCGAGGTGCCGCTCGGCGACCGGGTCCGCCGCGAGCTGGAGGCGGCCGACGCGCCCCGCGAGCTGATCCTCGGCGTACGCCCCGAGCACTTCGAGGACGCCGAGCTGGTCGACGAGGACACCCGCCGTCGAGGGCTGGAGTTCGAGGCCCCGGTGGAGATCGTCGAGTCGATGGGCTCGGACAAGTACGTCTACTTCACTGTGGAGGGGGAGCGGGCCAGCGCGGCGGAGCTGGAGGAGTTGGCCGCCGACGCGGGCGCGGGTGACTTTGCCGGCGCGGGCGGCAACCTGGTCACCCGGTTGTCGGCCGAGTCGCCGGTCGTCGAAGGCCAGTCCCGCCGGGTCTGGTTCAACCTGGAGAAGATCCACCTGTTCGACCCCACCAATGGCCGCAACCTGACCCTGCACGAGGGCCGCGCAGCCGGCGCGCTCGCCGAGTGAGGGCGTTCACCGCTCGGGGCCGGCGGTCGCCCGCCGGCCCCGTCCGTGCCCTGCGCCGTGCCGCCCGTCGTGGCAAGGTGGTCGAAGGGTCGCATCGTGAGGTGGGGGGCGGGATGGACCGACGACTGACCGCGCTGGCCAGGGCGCACGGCGTGTCCACCTGGTACGAGGACTGGCGACGCCGTCGCGTCGAGGTCGCGCCGGAGACCGTCGTGGGCGTGCTCGGCCTGCTCGGCGTGGACGCCACAAGCCCGGCCGCCGTGGCCGACGCGCTCGCCGCCGCCCGCGCTGTCGACCGGGCCGCGTTGCCGGCGACTGTGGTGCTCACCCACGGCACGACACGGGCGCTGCCCGGCCCCGGTGTGGTGACCCTGGAGGACGGCGGCCGTCGCGACGTCGACGGCGAGCTGCCGGGGGACCTGCCGCTGGGCTGGCACCGGTTGGGCTGCGCCGGGCGCGAGGTGACGCTCGTGGTGGTGCCCCGTCGGCTGCCCGCGCCGCCGCGCACCTGGGGGTGGATGCTCCAGCTCTACGCTCTCACCTCGGAGCACTCCTGGGGCATGGGCGACCTCGGGGACCTCGCCGAGTTCACCGGCTGGGCCGGTGCCACGGGTGCGGGGCTCGTGCTGCTCAACCCGCTGCACGCGGTGGGGCCCGCCCATCCGGTGGCCGCCTCACCGTACTCGCCGGCCAGCCGGCGCTTCGTCAACCCGCTCTACCTGCGCGTGAGCGACACGGCCGCGTACGCCGCGGCGGACCCGGCGACCCGGGCGGTGGTGGACGCGCTTCGCCCCGACCGCGGCGACCTGATCGACTACGACCAGGTGTGGACCGCCAAGCGGCGCGCCCTGGAGCTGCTGCACCCGTACGCCCAGCCGGTCGACCTGGATGCGGACCCGGCGCTTACCAGCTTCGCCACCTGGTGCGCGTTGGCGGAGCGGCACGGCAACGACTGGCGTGCCTGGCCGGCGGAGCTGCACCACCCGGACGCCCCGGCGGTCGCCGAGCAGCGTCGGCAGCTCGCCGACCGGGTGGCCTTCCACGCCTGGCTGCAACACCTGTGCGACGAGCAGCTCGACGCCGTCACGGCGGCGGCCCGGTCGGCCGGGATGCCGGTCGGCGTGGTGCACGACCTTGCCGTCGGCATCGACCCTGGTGGGGCGGACGGTTGGCAACTCGCCGATGTCCTGGCCCAGGGAGTCCGCGTCGGTGCTCCACCTGACGACTTCAACCAGCTCGGGCAGGACTGGGGCCTCGCCGCGTGGCGGCCGGACCGGCTCGCCGAGACCGGGTACGCGGCGTACCGGGACATGCTGCGGCGGACCCTGCGGCACGCGGGCGGCCTCCGGGTCGACCACGTCGCGGGGCTGTGGCGCCTGTGGTGGGTGCCGCCGGGCGCCGGCGCGGCCGAGGGCACCTACGTCCGGTACGACGCCGAGGCGATGCTCGGCATCCTCGCGCTGGAGGCCCACCGGGCCGGCGCGGTGGTGGTGGGCGAGGATCTTGGCACGGTCCAACCCGCCGTGACCCGGGGTCTGCGGGGGCGCAACATGCTCGGCTCGACAGTGCTGTGGTTCGCCAGGGACAACGAGGGCGACTTCGTGCCGCCGGCCCGCTGGCCGCGTAACGCGCTGGCCACCATCTCCACCCACGACCTGCCCACCGCGCCGGGCTTCCTGAGCGGCGAGCACGTCCGCGTCCGCGACGAGTTGAAGTTGCTCGGCACCGACGTGGCGGTCGAGCGCGCCCGGGCCGCCGACGATCGCGAGCGGCTGCTGACGATGCTGCGCGACGAGGCTCTGCTGCCCGAGCCGGCCGCTGCGGGGTCGCCGCCGGCAGGCGGGTCGGCGTCACCCGACGACGACGTGGTGGTGGCGATGCACGCCGCCCTCGCGGCCAGCCCCACCCGGCTGCTCGGTGTCTCCCTCTACGACGTGCTCGGTGAGGTGCGTCAGCCCAACATGCCGGGCACGGTCGACGAGTACCCGAACTGGCGGCTGCCGCTGCCGGCGACGGTCGCGGAGATCCGCGCCGACGGGCGGGTGAGGCGGATCGTCGACCTGCTCACCGCCGCGCGTCCCCGATCGGCCACGCCGCCGGCGGGTGGCACGCGTCGGCCGGCGTCGAGCGGCGGTCAGGCCGACCAGTCGTAGCGGGCCGGCAGCCCGACGAAATCGGCGTACCGGCCCAGGGCCCGCTCCACCCGACTCCGTTGCCTGACGCCGAGCGCCGTCAGCGGGCGGATCGTCACGGTGACGGCGGTCCGGCCGAGCGTGCGCTTCCAGACACCCACCACCCGGCCGGCCCGGACCACAGTCGCCTGGAAGATGCCGTTGTTGCCCGGCACCACGGCCGCCTGGTGCGCGGGATCGAGCATCAGCGTGCGATCCCGGTAGCCGAGCAGGTACTCGTCGAAGCCGGGCAGCGCCAGCACGTCATCGAGCGGAGTGCGTGGCGCACCGGCCAGTGCCGCGTCGACGTGCATCGGCTCGCCCTCGACCCGTACCGTGCCCAGCAGGTCGCCGGCGGCGGCCAGCCCGCGCCGCGCGTCGGTCAGGGTGAGGCCGCTCCAGCCGGCGAACTCGCGGGCGGTGACCGGCCCGTGCCCCCGGACGTAGCGGTGGGCGAGCACTGCCAACGCCTCGTCCCGCTCCAGCCGACGCTGCTCCGGCGCCCACTCGTCGAGCAGCGCGAAGGTCTGCTCCGTGCCGACGTTCGGCGCCACGCAGGTCACCCCGCGCACACTCGCGTACCAGAGCAGGTGGTAGCCACGCTGGTCGTCCGTCGACAGGCCCGCCGCGCGAAGGGCCGCCAGGCACTGCGCCCGGGTCAGCCGGCCCCCGCCGGCCAGCGCGGCGCCGAGCACGTCCAGCGCCCGGTCCGCGTCGGCCTCGGTGAGCCCGAGCTGCGCTCGGCGGGTCGCCGCGCCGGCCAGCGAGCGGACGCCTGTCAGCTCCAGCATCCAGCGGGTGTCGGCGGGGGGTACGAGGTGCACGGTGCCCCGCATCGGCCACGTGCGTAGAGCCTCGCGCCGCTCCAGCGCCGCCTGCACGTCGGACCTGGTCCACCCCTGCAGTCGGGCACCCAGCGACCACAGGCCGCTCGCCAGGTCCTGCGCCTGCATCGCGCCGAACCACCCGACCACGTCGGCCACACCACCCGGCTGGATGGTCGGGTGCGGGCGCAGCAGCAGGCTCGTCATCCGCAGGTCGAGCGCCTCGGATGCGGTGAGCTCCCCGGTCATCGGGTCAGGGTAGGCCACCCGGCCGACAGCGGGCCCCACAGCGGGACGTAGATGTGGCACGATCTTTGCTGTCACCAACTGGCACCGCGGCGGTGCCGCTGCGTCGATCCGCGCACCAGCAGGCAGACGACGTGGTCATCAGATGACTTCACACGGGGTGAACGATCAGTGCAGATTCTCTCTTTGCGAACGGCTATCGCGGGCGGTGCCGCTGTCGTGCTCGCCAGCGCCTCGGCGGTAGCCATCAGCCAACTTCCCTCCGCAGCCGAGGACGCGCCACCGTCCATCGTGGAGGACTACTCCTACCCTGGCGCCGCGCAGGTGCTGGCCCAGAAGGGCATCAAGCTGATCAAGGGTGACGGGCACATCACCATGGTCGACTGCGGATCCAACCCGAAGAACCCGCCAGTGGATTTGATCCTGGTGCAGAGCAACGACCTCACGTTGCCCGGGGGCGTCAACTTCTGCTTCAAGGCCACGGGGAGCGCAGGCTGGCTCAGCATGGAGATCCCCAAGGTCTACTTCGTCCGCGGCAACAGCACGAACACGATCGCGGCCAAGGTCGAAGTCAAGGACGACCCCACAGTGGTCGAGGTCGAAAAGGTCGAACCCGGGGAGTGGCAGCCGGTCGGCCCCGGCCAGGCTCGCGGCGAGGCCACGGTCCTCGAGCTGCAATACCCCTTCACCTCCTGAAGGTCTGACACGCAGGCAGTCAGAGGGCGCGCTACTGCGCGCCCTCTGACGCTCCTTGGCCGGTCGAGGCCGCCGACGGCCGCCGGCGCTGCCCACCAGCAGCGCCAGCTCGGGTGGCATAACGGCCCGATCCCGGGGAAGGCGGGCGACCGGAAGTACGCGCGCCGCGCGTACGGAAGGGAGTCCCATGACTGCCGCAAGCGAGCCGGCCCGGGGTGCCGGAGTACCTGCCGATTCCCGGGCCCATCGGGCGTCCACCGGTGCCAAGACCAGCGCGGCCGCCACCTTCGCCCTGGTCTTCGGGGTGGCCGGCCTGTTCAGTGTGTTGACCGCGATCCTCGCCTGGCTGGGGCTGGTGCTCGGCATCATCGGGATCATCCTCGGCATCGTCGGGCTCAAGATGGCCCGCCGACCGGGGGTGACCGGCCGGGGCGTGTCGATCGGCGGCCTGGTGCTGAGCATCCTGGCGGTGCTGATCGGCCTCGGCCTCGCGGCGGGCATCACCACCTTCGTCAACAACGAGAACGCGGTGGACCGCCTCCAGACCCAGGTCGACAAGCTGCGCGACAAGCTCGACTGACGCGGCGCGTCCGGCCGGCGGGGTGGTGACGGAGCGTGCAACCGACGCGGGGACGTCGGCGCCTGTCGTGGCCGGGAGCCCAGTAGGGTGGGCGGCGTGCTCCGCCAGGTCACCGCGATCCGTTACGTCACCCCGCTGCGCGAGGGCGGCTCACTCCCCGGCGTGGTGGAGGCCGACGACCTCGGCACGTACGTGGCGAAGTTCTCCGGCGCCGGGCAGGGGCCCAAGGCGCTGGTCGCCGAGGTGATCTGCGGTGAACTGGCCCGCCGGCTGGAGCTGCGGGTGCCGCCGCTGGTGGTCCTCGACATCGACCCGGTCATCGGACGGGCCGAACCCGACCAGGAAGTGCAGGAGCTGCTGCGCAACAGCGGCGGCGCCAACCTGGGGATGGATTTCCTCCCGGGAGCGCTCGGCTTCGACCCGGTCGCGCACCCCGTCGACCCGACGCTGGCCTCCCGGGTGCTCTGGTTCGACGCGTACGTGGAGAACGTCGACCGGAGCTGGCGCAATCCGAACCTGCTGGTGTGGCACCGGGAGCTGTGGCTCATCGACCACGGCGCGGCGCTGTACTTCCACCACAACTGGCCGCGCGCCGACGCCGCCGTGCACCGGGCCTATCGCGCGGACGATCACGTGCTGGAGCCGTACGCGTCGCGGCTGGCCGAGGCCGACGCCGAGTTGGCGCCCCGGGTCACCCCGGATCTCCTGCGGGAGGTGCTGGCGCTGGTGCCGGCCCAGTGGCTGACCGCCGCCGACTTCGACTCGGCCGACGCCGCGCGGGAGGCGTACGTGGCGCACCTGTCGCGGCGGGTCGACAGCCGGGCGGACTGGCTGCCGGCGGGGAGCGTGGCGTGAGGCATCCGTTCGAGTACGCAGTCATCCGGCTGGTACCCCGCATCGAGCGCGGCGAGCAGATCAACGTCGGGGTGCTTCTCTACTGCCAGCAGCGTGACTTCCTGGCCGCGCGGACGCACCTGGACGCCGATCGGGTCCGGGCGCTCGCGCCCGATGTCGATCTGCCGGAGGTGGCCGCGGTGCTCGACTCCCTGGACCGGACCTGCTCCGGCGACGGGCCGGCGACCCGGATGCGGCTCGGTGAGCGGTTCCACTGGCTGGTCGCGCCCCGCAGCACGATGATTCAGGCCAGCCCGGTGCACACCGGCCTCACGGCTGACCCGGCGGCCGAGCTGGATCGGCTGATGGCAGCGCTGGTGCGCTGAGCGGGCCGGCGGCCAGCGACCCCTGATCGCGCTACGCCAGCGCCGTTGCCGGCGGAGCGCGATCCCCCGTTCAGGCGGCCGGCGTCAGGGGGGCGCGGGAGCGCGCCGACACCGGATGGCATCAGGATCGCCGCCCGCGCGGGCGGTAGGGCCGGAACGACCGGGAACTTGCGGAAAACTTGAGCCCGGACTACCGGAAGCCGGCCGTCCGTCGTTTGTCACCGTGTCCCAGGGGTAGTCGCGGGAGCTGACCCGAGACGAGAAGGGGACACATCTGATGGCTGCCCAGACCAAGGTAGCGGTGATCTACTACAGCGCCACCGGCGTCACGTACCAGATGGCGCAGGCCGTGTGCGAGGCCGCCGGTGAAGCCGGCGCCGAGGTGCGCCTGCGCAAGGTGCGGGAGCTGGCGCCGGACGAGGCGATCCGCTCCAACTCCGGTTGGCAGGCACACCACCTGGAGACCCAGGACGTGCCCGAGGCGATGATCGACGACCTGGCCTGGGCCGACGTCGTGATCTTCGGCTCGCCCACCCGGTACGGCATGATCGCCGCCCAGCTGAAGCAGTTCATCGACACCACCGGGCCGCTGTGGGCGCAGGGCGCGTTGGCCAACAAGGTCTACGCGGGTTTCACCTCGACGGCGACCTCCCACGGCGGGCAGGAGACGACCCTGACCTCGCTCTTCAACGTCTTCTACCACTGGGGTGGTGTCGTGGTGCCCCCCGGCTACACCGACTCCAGCCAGTTCATCGCCGGCAACCCGTACGGCGCCTCGCACACGAGCAACAACGGGGAGATCGCCCCGGACGCGGTGGCGCTTGGCGCGTGCGCCCTCACCGCCCGCCGGGCGGTGTTGATCGGCGCCGCGCTCAAGCAGGGCATGGGCGGCTGACCGGTGGGGCGACCGGTGGCGCGGGCGGGGGCTCTCGGCCCGCTCGCGCCACCGGTCGCACCAGCCCTACCCCGTGATGGCGGTGACCATGCCGGGCGGGCTCGGCCGCTCGGCTACGCCTGCCGGGCCGGGCGCGACGCCGGCAGCAGGTCGGCGAGCAACTCGGCCAGCACTGTCACGCCGTCCGGGCTGAGCACCGACTCCGGGTGGAACTGCACCCCCGCGAAGCCCTGCCCGCGCAGGGCGTGCACGGACCCGTCGCGGACGTCCCGGGCCAGCTCCACCGTCCCGTACGCGGTGTCCAGCCGGTCCATGTCGGCCCGCGCGGTGAACGAGGAGTAGAAGCCGACCCGGCGGGCCCTGCCGAACAGGTCGACCTCCCGTTGCAACCCCTGATAGGGCGCGTCCCGGCGGTGCAGGGGCAGCCCCAGCAGCCCGGCCAGCACCTGATGCCCGAGGCAGACCGCGAGGGTGGGTCGGCCGGTCGCCAGCAGGCCGTCCAGCAGCTCCCGCAACGCGGCCATCTTCGGGTCGTTCGGGCTGCCCGGGTCGCCCGGCCCGGGACCGGCCACCACCAGGTCGTACTCGTCGACCGGGCCGCCGGCGTGCCAGGGCCGAAGCGTGACCGCGAGACCCAACGCGCCTAGTTGGTGCGCCAACATGCCGGTGAAGGTGTCCTCGGCATCCACGATCAGTGCCCGCAGACCGCCCAGGCCGGGCAGCCCCGGCGCGTCCGGCGCCCGCTGGTCGAGCCAGAACCGGGCCAGCGGCGTGTTCCGCGCGGCGAGCGCGTCGCGTACCGCCGGGTCGTCGGCCAGCCGCACGACCGGCCCGCGGTCGCCGGCGGGCGCCGCCGGGCCGAGACCCAACGCGGCCAGCACCCCGGCCGCCTTGGCGTGCGTCTCGGCCACCTCGCCGGCCGCCGTCGAATGCCGGACCAGTGTGGCGCCGACCGGCACCCGCAGCCGGCCGGTGGGGGAGATCTCGGCGGTACGGATCAGGATCGGCGCGTCGAGCGTCTGGCGACCGGCGTCGTCGTGACCGAGCAGCGCCAGCACACCCGCGTAGTAGCCCCGGCCCCGGCGCTCGTGCCGGGCGATCACCCGGCAGGCGTTCTCCATCGGGCTGCCCGTCACGGTGGGCGCGAACATCGTCTCCCGCAGCACGTCCCGCACGTCACGGGTGCCCCGCCCGGCGAGCAGGTACTCGGTGTGCGCCAGGTGCGACATCTCCTTCAGGTACGGGCCGATGACCTGGCCGCCGTGCTCGGCGACGGTGGCCATCATCTTCAGCTCCTCGTCGAGCACCATGTACAGCTCTTCGATCTCCTTCGGGTCGGCGAGGAACCGCAGCAGCGCCTCCCGGGTCGGGGTGTCGCCGCCGGGCCGGAAGGTGCCGCTGATCGGGTTCATCATCACGAGGCCGTCGTCGACGCTTACGTGTCGTTCCGGGCTGGCACCGACCAGGGTTCGGGTGTCGGTGTGCACCACGAACGTCCAGTAGGCGCCGCGCTCGGCGACCAGCAGCCGGCGCAGCGCGGCCATCGCGGCCACCAGCGGGGCGCCCTGCACGGTGGCGTGCAGGGTGCGGTGGATGACGAAGTTCGCGCCCTCGCCGCGGCCGATCTCCTCGGTGAGCACCCGCTGCACGATCCGCGCGTACTCCTCGTCGCTGACGTCGAACCCGGCGTCGCGGGTGCGGACGGGCTGGTCGGGCAGCGCGGCCAGGGCGTCGGCCAGCGGGATCCGCAGGTGCTCGCGGACCTGGAGACACTCCAGCGGGGCGTCGTCGTCGACGCAGGCGAAGCCGCGTTCGGCGATCTGCCGGTACGGCACCAGGGCCAACGTGCGAGCCCCGGGCGCACCCGGCGAGAGCGGGATGTCCGCCAGCCGGTCGACGGTGGTGACGAGGCCGGTGAACAGTTCCAGCTCGTCGGCGCCCTCGCGGCGCAGCAGCGCGAACGGGCCGGGATCCTCGCCACGGGCGATGGCGGCGAGCAGGTCGGTCAGGTGGGTCAGGCTGGTCATCGTGGTCTCCGTGGGCCGGGCGCCGCCAGCGGTGGCGGCCATCCGGGCCGGAGATCCGGCGGCCGCCTCGGTGGCGGCCGCGTGGATGGAGCTACGCGCGGGGGGTGGCCGCCGGGTCGACGGGCCACCAGGAGGTTGGGTGCGCGAGCATGCGGTCCACCTTACGCGGCCCCGGCCCGGCTCGGGACCCCTTCGGGCGTACCGGTGTGCCCGGCCGGACCTCCGTTCCCGCGCGGCCGGCAACGGGTAACTTGACCGGCGATGAACATTCTCGCGCTCGACCTGGGCACCTCGTCCGTACGCGGCCTGGTGCTGGACGGGGAGACCCAGCCGCTGCCCGGCGCCCTCGCCCGGCGGAAGGTCAACCTCGCCATCGGTGACGACGGCACCGGCACGCTGTCCGGCCCCGACTACCTCGCCTGCCTCATCGAGTGTCTGGACGAGCTGGCCGAGGCGGGGCACCTGCACGACGTCGGCCTGGTGGCGACCTCCGCGCAGTGGCACTCGGTGCTTCCGCTGGACCGCGACGGCAGCCCGCTGGGCCCGGTCGTCACCTGGCTGGACACCCGGCCGACGCCGGTCGGTGACCCGCCCGGCCCGACCGACCCGGACGGCTTCCACCAGCGCACCGGCTGCTGGTGGCACCGCTCCTACTGGTCGATGCGCCTGCCCTGGCTACGGGAACAGTCCGGCACGCCGATCGCCCGGTTCGTCGGCCTGCCGGAGTACGTGCTGGGCGAGCTGCTGCAGGCGGCGCCCATGTCGGTCTCCCAGGCCTCCGGCACCGGCCTGCTGGACCTCAGCAGCCTGCGCTGGGACGAGGAGGCGCTGACGCTTGCCGGCGCGCGACCGCGCGACCTGCCGTCGCTGGGCGAGCTGGACTGGCACGGCCGGCTCCGGCCCGACCGCGCCCGCCGCTGGCCGCAGCTGGCCGAGGCCCGGTGGGCACCCCCGGTGGGTGACGGCGGGGCGTCGAACGTCGGTTCGGGCTGCGCCGACCCGAGTCGGGCCGCGGTCACGGTGGGCACCTCCGCGGCCGTACGCCTGATGCAGCGGATCCCGGCCGGAGAGCCGCTGCCGCGGCTGCCGGAACGACTCTGGCGCTACCGGGTCGACCACGACCACGTGGTGACCGGCGCGGCGTACTCCAGCGGTGGCAACCTGTTCGCCTGGGCCGACCGGGAGCTGCGGCTGCCTCGCGGTGACGAGTTGGACGCGGCGCTGGCGTTGGTGCCGGCGGGCGGCGGGCGGCCGGCCGATCCCCGTTTCGGTGGCGACCGGGCGCCCGGGTTGGCGCCGGCCGGCACGGGTGAGCTGCGCGGCCTGAGCTTCAGCACGACGGCGGTGGACATCCTGGCCGGGCTGATGCAGGGGCTGTGCGAGCTGGTCGCCGACGATCTCGCCGTGTTGGAGTCCACCGTCGACAAACCGGTGGGGGTGGTGCTGGGCGGCGGCGCGGTGGCCGCCTCGGTGTGGTGGCGGCAGGCGTTCGCCGCCGCGCTCGCACCGCGACCGGTGTCGCACCAACGCAACCCGGAGATCGGCGCCACCGGCGCCGCGTTGGTCGCGCTGGGCCGCTTCGGTGCGGCGGCCGAGCTCGCCGACATCGGCCGGACGGATGAGCTGGTCTTACCGACCACGACAGGACGTTCCCACCCGCAGTATCCTTCCTGAACTTTCGCCCTGCCCGGGCCGTTGACAGCGCTACCCAGCCTGGTTGGATGGACTGCGCTCCCCGGGTCGCGGTGGACGCGGCAGGAGGAGGAGGCAGGGTGGCGGCAGGTCCCGACCCGGCGACCGGTGGGGTGTCGAACCACCGCCGGCGACGCTTCGACGTCCGCGTCGTTCCGCATCGCCGCCGCTCGCCGTTCCGCCTGCGGGACTGGCGGATGAGCACCAAGCTGGCCACCGTGCTGGTGGTGCCGTCGTTGGCGTTCCTGGTGCTCGCGGGTGTGCAGACAAGCGCCCTGGTCGGACGGACGACAGCGCTCAACGACTTCTCCCGGCAGGTAGACATCGGTCGACAGATCACCGCCGTGGTGGACCAGCTCCAGCAGGAGCGGGATCGTTCGGCGGGTGAGCTGGGCGAACTGCGCCGCGGTGGCGACCGGCAGGCCGCCGCGAGTGTCCTGCGGCCGCTGCAGACGGCCTCCGATCGGGCGATGGCCGACCTGAGTCGGGCGGCCCGGCCGCTGGCCGACGCCGACGCGTCCTGGCGGGTGGCCTTCTCGGAGGCGCAGGAGGCGTACGACCAGGTGATCGACATCCGTCCGGCGATCCCGCCGGCGGTGCTCAGCAACGACACCATCCTGAGCAACTACCACCGGGTCGTGGGCGCGCTGTTGGATCTGCTCGCCGAGCCGACGCCGGGTCAGGACCGGGCGGAGCTGAGCGACTCGGTGCTGCGCTACGTGCAGCTGGCCCGGGTCAAGGAGCTGTCCTCCCGCGTCCGCGCCCAGCTCTACGCCGCCGCCCGCGCCGGCCGGTACGGCACGGAGGACCGGGTGGTCCTCAGCGATCTGCGCGCCCAGCAGTTGACAGCCCTCGGCGCGTTCCGGGTGGCCGCCACCACGGACCAGATCCGCAGGTACGACGAGACGTCGGTGAACCCGCTGTTCCTGGTCGCCACCGAGCTGGAGGAGCGCAGCCTGCCGGTCGGGAACGCCCCGCCCGAGGTGCTGCCGTCGGAGCAGTGGTGGTCGGCCAGCCAACAGCGCCAGGAGTTGCTGCGGCAGGTCGAGGCGGGGGTGCTTGACGACGCGGTGCGCCAGGCCGACGACGCGAGCAGCGGCCAGTTGCGGACCACTCTGCTGGTCGTCGGTGGCGTCGTGGCGGTGCTGCTGGTCGCGCTGCTCATCTCACTGCTTGTCGGGCGGTCGGTCGCCCGGTCGATGCGGCTGCTGCGCAGCCAGGCGCTGCGCATCGCGCAGGTCGAGCTTCCGGACGCGCTGGATCGGCTGCGAACCGTCACCGGCGGGGTGCCGGGCATCGAGGTGGCACCGGCGGTGGTCCGTTCGCTCGACGAGATCGGTGAGCTGGCGGAGGCGTTCGTCGCGGTGCACCGCAGCGCCGTGACCGTCGCCGTCGAGCAGGCGTTGATGCGTCGCAACGTCAACGCGATGTTCGTCAACCTCGCCCGCCGCAGCCAGGTGCTTGTGGAGCGCCAGTTGGAGCTGCTCGACGACCTGGAGCGGGAGGAGAGCGACCCGGACCAGCTCGACAACCTGTTCAAGCTCGACCATCTGGCCGCCCGGATGCGCCGTAACGACGAGAGTCTGCTGGTGCTTGCCGGCACGGACTCCACCCGGCGGTGGAACCGTCCGGTGGGTCTCGGCACGGTGCTGCTGGCCGCCGCCGCCGAGATCGAGCAGTACCAGCGGGTCCGGCTGGATGCGGTGGGCGAGGTCAACGTGGTGGGTCACGCCGTCGGGGAACTGGTGCACATGCTTGCCGAGTTGCTGGAGAACGCGACCGCGTTCTCCCGCCCGGACACAGTGGTGCTGGTGACCGCCCGGGCCGAGGCGTCAGCCGCGTTGATCGAGATCGTGGACGACGGCCTGGGCATGAGTTCGGCCGCGCTGGCCGAGGCGAACGCCGTGCTGGCCAGCCCACCGGCCGCGGACGTCGCGGCGGTCGAGCGGATGGGCCTGTTCGTGGTCAGCCACCTGGCGAGCCGGCTGGGCGTGCGGGTGCAGCTCGACGCGGGCCAGAGCGGCCTGGTCGCGCGACTGGTGCTGCCGGCGGCCCTGCTGGCCCCGGCCGGTGCGGTGGAGCTGGATCCGCCGGCGCCGGCCCGGATGCTGGCGGCCAGTGCCGCGCGGAGTGCCGCAGCCCAGCGGATGCCGGGCGCGTCCCGCTCGGCCGGCGCACGTGGGCCGGCCGCCGCGCCGCTGGACCTGCCGGTGGCCGGTCGCCCCCCGGCAGCCGCCGTGCCGCACCAGAACCGCCCCGTGCCGGTGCGCGCCGAGGACGTGTTGGCCCCGGCTGGTGTGGGATCCGCCGTCGACGGCGGAGGCGGCTGGTGGTCCCGGCAGGGACCGACCGCGCCGGCGGCCCCCGGCCCGGCCGTGCCGCCCGCAACGCCCGTGACGGCCGGCACGAACGAACGGGGCCTGCCGGTACGCGTGCCGATGGCGCAACTATCCGCAGTCACCCGCCCGGCCCAGCCGGCGTCGGCGCAAACACGCGCCGAGCTGGACCCGGAGGCGGTCGGCGGCATGCTCTCCCGGCTCTACAGCGGGGTACGGCGGGCCGAGGCCGAGGACACCACCGAGATACCGGTGCCACCCTCGTGGGGGCACGATGAAGGAGGACGACGACAGTGACGACGTTGAGCCAGGAGGCACGTGACCTGAGCTGGCTGGTGAGCGCGTTCGCCGAGCGGGTGCCCGGCGTGGCGCACGCGGTGGTGGTCTCGTCCGACGGGCTGCTGGTGGCGATCTCCGACCATCTGCCCCGCGACCACGCGGACAAGCTCGCCGCGGTGACGTCCGGGCTGATGAGCATCACGGCGGGCGCGGCGCAGATGTTCGACGGCGACATCGTCAAGCAGACGGTGGTCGAGATGGGCCGTGGCTACTTCCTGGTCATGCAGGTACGCGACGGGTCGATTCTGGCCACGCTCGCGGCCGGGGACGCGGACATCGGCGTGGTGGGTTACGAGATGGCCCGGCTGGCGAAGCAGGCGGGAGAGATGCTCACCCCCGCGCTGCGGGCGGAGTTGCAACAGGCGCTTCCCCGCTGAGCGTTCCGGCCGTGACCCGGACGGTCATCGACTCACCCGCAGCCGAGCCGTCCGGGCCCGGCCGTCCGGGCGGCCCGTTCAGAAACCGCCCTCGGCGATGACGGAGCGGTACCAGTGGGCGCTGCGCTTGAGCACCCGACGCTGGGTGGCGTAGTCCACGTAGACCAGGCCCCAGCGCTGTTCGTACCCCTCGTCCCACTCGAAGTTGTCGAGCATCGACCACACGTGGAAGCTTTCCAGCGGCACTCCGGCGCTGATGGCGCGGTGCGCTGCGGCCAGGTGGTCGCGGAGGAAGGTGATCCGGCCGCTGTCGTCGACGGTGTCGTCCGCGGTCAGGGTGTCGGGGGTGGGCAGGCCGTTCTCGGTGACGGTGAGCGGGATCGGGCCGTAGTCACGGGTGACCCGGGTCAGGATGTCGTACATCCCGTCGGGGTAGATCTGCTGCCAATCGGCCTCGGAGGTCGGCCAGCGGTGTTCGGTGCTGCCGTCGGCGTTCACGTAGATGGGCGTGTAGTACTGCACGGCCAGCAGGTCGACCGGGGACGAGATCACCGCCAGGTCGCCGTCGCGGATGCCGCGAACCATCCGGCTCTGCGGGCCCAGGTCGGCCAGCACGTCCTGCGGGTAGCTGCCCTTGAGCAGCGAGTCGAGGTAGAGGCGGTTCTCGTAGCCGTCGTAGAGATGAGCGGCGGCGGCGGCCTCGGGAGAGTTGTCGGTGGGGTAGCAGGGGTGCAGGTTGAACGCCGGGCCGATCCGGCCGGTGCCGTTGCCGGCGCGCAGCGCGCGGACCGCGAGGCCGTGGGCCAGTTGCAGGTGGTGGGCGACGAGGTAGGCGGCGTCCGGGTCCTGCCGGCCGGGCGCGTGGTGGCCGTTGAGGTAGCCGTTCTGCACGACGGTCTTGGGTTCGTTGATGGTGAGCCAGACCGGCACCGAGTCGCCGAGGGCGGTGAAGACCGCGTCGGCGTAGTCGGCGAAGCGGTGGGCGGTGTCGCGCGACTCCCAGCCACCGGTGTCCTGCAACGCCTGCGGCAGGTCCCAGTGGAACAGGGTGGCCATCGGGGCGATGCCCCGCTCGTGCAGGCCGTCCACGAGCCGGCGGTAGAAGTCGAGCCCGCGCTGGTTGGGCGCGCCGGCGCCGTCGGGCTGGACGCGGGGCCAGGAGATGGAGAAGCGGTAGCTGCGCAGACCCAGCTCGCGCATCAGGTCAAGGTCTTCGGCGTACCTGTGGTAGTGGTCGGCGGCCACGTCGCCGGTGTCGCCGTTGCGGGTGCGCCCGGGGACACGGCTGAAGGTGTCCCAGACCGACTCGCCGCGGCCGTCCTCCTTGGCGGCGCCCTCGATCTGGTAGGCGGAGGTGGCCGCGCCCCAGCCGAAGTCGCGGGGAAAGCGCAGCGGGCCGGCGGGCCCGGTAGGTATCGACATGGATTCTCCTCGTGGATACGGGGCCGCCGCCGAGATTCGGGAGCGCTCCCAGGATAGGTCAGGAGCGGCCGGCCCCGTGAGCCGGCCGTCACGGCGGCCGGACATGGCGGGTCGAGGCGGGTGAGGGCCCCGGACAGCGAACGAGGCCGACCGGGCGGCGCTTGGCGCCTGTCCCGTCGGCCTCTTTTCCCATCGTGTACGGGGGTTTAGTGTGGGGACGGGGGAGGGCAACCCCCGTCCCCACCGTAACTGCACACACACGGGCGGAATTTGGGTCCTGCCGTGCGTGTCGCGCGGGAGCCGGGCCACGCGAGTGGCTCTGGTTCCACCTCCCTCCCTGTGGCGGGATGATGGCTGACGGCGGCGTCCGGGCTGGCCCGCCGTCGGCCTTCGGGTTGGTTCCCCGGGCCCGCCACGAGGACGGTCCCGGTGATCTTCCATTTGGAACCTTTGTCGATGGAAGCGCTCCCATCGACCGATGTTGCGACTGTAACGCCCGTCACGCCTTTGTGAAAGACCCAAAACGAGATCGAAACAACTGGGTGATCCTGCCCCCTGTGCGCTTGTTGTGGGAGCGCTTCCATGGCACACTGTCGATTCAACGCGACAGGAGCCAGTTCGCGTGGGCACGGGTCCGCCGAGGGCAGCCGGCAGCACGACTTCCGGTCACGGCACCCAAGCGCAGCCGGCGGGACCCCCTCCCGCGCGGGCCGCACCGCCGCACCCCGGCCGGGCCCGGGGCGACCACCTTCCCGGCGCCTCGAATCCCCCGCGTACCACCACACCCCGCGGGCAGGCGCCACGCCGGGGACCACCCCGGCCTGGTCCGAGGAGACACCGCGCACATGAGACAACTGGCACGACGCCGCCGAGTGGCGATCATCGCCGCCGCCGCGCTCGTCATCGGCGGGGTGACCCTGCCCGCCGGCGCCGCGCAGGCCGCACCCGCCTGCGACGTGGTCTACGCGACCAACGACTGGAACAACGGCTTCACCGCCAACGTGACCATCAAGAACCTGGGCGACGCGGTCAGCAACTGGACGCTCAAGTGGACCTTCCCGAACAGCAGCCAGCGGGTCACCCAGGGCTGGTCGGCCAGGTTCAGCCAGACCGGCAGTGAGGTCACCGCGACAAACGAGTCGTACAACGGCAACCTCGGCACCGGGGCCTCCACCACCATCGGCTTCAACGGCTCCTACTCGGGCAGCAACCCGAAGCCCACCTCGTTCACCCTGAACGGCACCTCCTGCAACGGAACCCCGGCCAACCAGCCGCCGACGGTCTCCCTCGGCCTGCCGACCGGGCCGTTCACCGCGCCCGCCGACGTGCCGCTGACCGCCACCGCCAGCGACCCGGACGGCACGATCAGCAAGGTCGAGTTCTACCGCAACGGCCTGCTGATCAACACCGACACCACCGCGCCGTACGCGTACACGCAGGAGGACCTGCCGGCCGGCAACTACACCGTGCAGGCCAAGGCGTACGACAACGCCAACGGCATCGGTGTCGCTGAGAAGGCGTTCACCGTCGGCGCCGCCAGCGGCCCGACGCTTATCGCCACGCCGTCCGCGGTGAGCGTCAACGAGGGTGGCACGACCACCTTCAACCTCAAGCTCAGCGCCGCGCCGAGCGCCAGCGTGCCGGTCACCCTCACCCCCAGCGGGGACACCGACGTCACGGTCTCGCCGACCAGCGCCACGCTGACGCCCACCAACTGGAACACCGGGGTCACCGTCACGGTCGCCGCGGCGGAGGACACCGACACCGTCGGCGGCGCCGCCACCGTCACCGCGTCCGCGACAGGTCTCGCGTCCCTGGCGGTCACCGCCACCGAGATCGACAACGACACTCCAGGCGGCGACAACGCCTACATCAAGAAGTTCCTCGACCAGTACGGCAAGATCAAGAACTCGGGCTACTTCAGCCCGGAGGGTGTGCCGTACCACTCGGTCGAGACGCTCATCGTCGAGGCGCCCGACCACGGCCACGAGACCACCTCGGAGGCGTTCAGCTTCTGGATCTGGCTGGAGGCCCAGTACGGCCGCGTCACCCAGAACTGGGCGCCGTTCAACAACGCCTGGACGGTGATGGAGAAGTACATCATCCCGTCGCACGCCGACCAGCCCACCGCGGGCTCCGCCGGCACGCCGCAGTACGCGGCGGAGTACAACCTGCCCAGCCAGTACCCGTCGGCGCTGAACCCGAACATCTCCGTCGGGCAGGACCCGCTGCGCTCGGAGCTGCAGTCCACCTACGGCACCGGCGACATCTACGGCATGCACTGGCTGATGGACGTCGACAACACCTACGGCTTCGGCCACTGCGGTGACGGCACCACCAAGCCGGCGTACATCAACACCTTCCAGCGGGGCACCCAGGAGTCGGTGTGGGAGACCATCCCGCAGCCGTCCTGCGACACCTTCAAGCACGGCGGTCAGTACGGCTACCTCGACCTGTTCGTCAAGGACACCGGCGCTCCCGCCAAGCAGTGGAAGTACACGAACGCCCCGGACGCCGACGCCCGCGCCGTGCAGGCCGCGTACTGGGCGCTGACCTGGGCCAAGGCGCAGGGCAAGCAGGCCGACGTCGCCGCCACCGTGGCCAAGGCCGCCAAGATGGGCGACTACCTGCGGTACGCGATGTTCGACAAGTACTTCAAGAAGATCGGCAACTGCGTCGGGGCCAGCACCTGCCCCGCCGGCAGCGGCAGGGACTCCGCGCACTACCTGCTGTCCTGGTACTACGCCTGGGGCGGCGCGTACGACGCCAGCCAGAACTGGTCCTGGCGGATCGGCTCCAGCCACAACCACTTCGGCTACCAGAACCCGTTCGCGGCCTGGGCGCTGACCAACACCCCGGAGCTCAAGCCGCAGTCGTCGACCGCGGTCGCCGACTGGACCAAGAGCTTCGACCGGCAGCTGGAGTTCTACACCTGGCTGCAGTCCGCCGAGGGCGGCATCGCCGGCGGCGCGACCAACAGCTGGGACGGCAGCTACGCCCAGCCGCCGGCCGGCACCAGCACCTTCTACGGCATGTTCTACGACGTCGACCCGGTCTACAACGACCCGCCGTCGAACCAGTGGTTCGGCATGCAGGCGTGGTCGATGCAGCGGATCGCCGAGCTGTACCTGCAGACCGGCAACGCGAAGGCCAAGGCGCTGCTGGACAAGTGGGTGCCGTGGGCGATCGCCAACACGACCGTCGGCACCAACTGGTCGATCCCGTCGGACATGAAGTGGACCGGTCAGCCGACCACCTGGAACCCGTCCAGCCCGCAGCCCAACTCGAACCTGCACGTCGAGGTGATCAGCAAGGGCCAGGACGTCGGCGTCGCCGCCTCCTACGCCCGGATCCTGATCGCGTACGCGGCCAAGTCGGGCAACGCGGCGGCGAAGACCACCGCCAAGGGGCTCCTCGACGCGCTCGACGCCGCCAGTGACGCGAAGGGCGTCTCCACGACCGAGACGCGTGGCGACTACAAGCGCTTCGACGACACCTACGACGCGTCCACCGGGCAGGGCCTCTACGTCCCGCCGGGCTGGACCGGGAAGATGCCCAACGGCGACGCCATCGCCGCGGGCAAGAGCTTCCTCGACATCCGGTCGTTCTACAAGAACGACCCGGACTGGCCCAAGGTGCAGGCGTACCTGAACGGTGGCCCCGAGCCCACGTTCAACTACCACCGCTTCTGGGCGCAGGCCGACGTGGCAATGGCGTACGCCGACTACGGGAGCTTGTTCCCGAACGGCTGAGAGCGACCCGGGGTGGGTGGAGTGCCCCACCCACCCCGGGGTTCGGCCGGGTCCGGGGGAACGATGGGACCCGGCCGGCGGACGGCCTGACACCCACGGTCAGGCCGGGGTGGGCCGGTCATCTGGCCAACGCAGCGGGTCGACCGGCCCACCCCACCGCCCGGACTGGAGACTGCCGCGAAAAAGCCCAGAAATTCGGGCTGGCACGGGATCACACCAATGAGGATGACGGAGTAACGTACGTCACCGGAGAGGCCGCTCCCCCCGTGGCGGCCTCTCCACTTTTATGCCCGTCGGGGCCTCTTCCCGGCCGGCTCGTCGGGCCGGCCGTCCGGGCCGCCAAGGACCGGGTGACGCAGCCCCGGATGCCCGGCCGGCAGCGACCGGCGCAGCACCACCCAACTCACGGCCAGCGCCGCCGCGACCAGCGGCCAGGTCAACACGACCCGGGCCACCACGAGCGCGAGCACCTGCCCACTCAGGTAGAGCGGGACGAACACCGCCAACCGCACCAGGTAGGTCGCCGTCCACACCCAACTGCCCCGGCCGTACCCCCGCAGCAGCGCCGGATCCCGTCGCCAGCGCGTCCGCTGGCCCAGCGCCGCACCGACAAGCACCCCGAGCAGCGGCCAGCGCACCACGATGCTGACGGCCCAGGCCAGCGCGCTCGCGGCGTTCGACAGCAACTGGATGAGAAAGAAGTTCTCCGCCCGGCCGGTCCGTACCGCGATCAGCGCCGCGACGCAGACGGCGAGCAGCCCGATCAGCACCGAGCGCGGCCGGTCACCACGCCGCAGCCGTACGCCGGCCACGGCGACGCCCACGGCGAGCGCCGCGCCCACCCCGGCCCACAGCGACTCGCCGCCGAGCAGCCACCCCAGGGCGAACGCCACAGGCGGCAGGGTGGCGTCCAGCGCGCCACGCCGCCCGCCCAGGAGGTCCGCCAGGGACTCGGTCCGGGCCGCCCCGTCGACGTCCGGACCGGCAGTCGTCGCGCCGTCCGGGCCGGGCTCGACCTGGCCGGACTCCCGCTCCGGTGTCCCGCCCACCTCCACCTCCTCGCCTCCGCCCCAACCTAACCGCCGGGAGCCGGTGGGCCACCGGCCGACCGGCCGGCACCTGCCGCTACGGTGTGCGGATGCGCGCGACGGCACGGGGTTGGACCGCGGTCTGGTTGGTCGTACTGGCCCTCGTCCAGGCGGCAGCCTTCCTCGCCGTCTGGCGGGTCGCCGTGCACACCGAGATCGGCCAGTGGGTCGACACGGTCGCCCTGACCGGCAACCAGATCGGCCACGATCGCATCGACGGACCGGTGGACCGGATCCTCAACGCGATGTCTGTCGTCTCCCTGCTCGCCGCCACCGCGATGATCGGCTTCATCGCGCTCATCCGGGGGCGGATCGCCCTGGCCGTCACCGCGACCCTGCTCATCGCCGGGGCGAACGTCTCCACCCAACTGCTCAAGTACGGTCTGAGCCGGCCCGACCTCGGCCTCGACCCGGAGCGTGTCGCGGTGGGTAACAGCCTCCCCAGTGGGCACACCGCGGTGGCCGCGTCGGTGGCGGTCGCGCTGATGCTCGTCCTGCCGCCCAAGGTGCGGGCCGTCGGCGCCTTCGTCGGCGCGAGTTACGCAGCCATCGCCGGGGTGGCGACCCTCTCCGCCGGTTGGCACCGACCCAGCGACGCGGTCGCCGCCTACCTGGTGGTGGGCGTCTGGGCGGCACTGGCCGGCCTGGTCCTGCTGATCACCCAGCGCGAGCAGGCCCAGATCGCGCCCGGTGACGCGCACCGCCTCGCCGCGATCCTGCTCGGCGTGGCCGGTGTGCTCGCCCTGATCGCCTCCGGCCTGGCCCTCACCTGGCTGGTGGACCTGCGAGGGACGGGCCCGGAGGCGTTGAGCCGCCGCGCTCTCTTCGTCGGGTACGCGGGCAGCGCCGCGGGCATCGCCGGCACGATGGCGCTGGTGATGGCGCTGGTGCTGACCGTCGTGCACCGGCTGGTGCCCCGGGTCAAGGGCTGAGGCGGCGGATGGACCCGGTCCGTGCGGCGTTTCGTGCCGAGTGTGGACGGCTCACCGAGGTCCTGTCCGAGCTGGACGACGCCGACCTCGACCGGCCGACCCCCTGCCCGCCCTGGACCGTGCGGGAATTGATCGCGCACGTCCGCACCGGCGCCGGACGGTTGACCGACATGCTGGCCGCACCCGCCCCGCCGCGCGCCGAGGTGGACGCCGCCGGCTACTTCGGCGCGGCGAAGTTCACCCCGCAGGTGGACGCCGACCGGATCGAAGCCGCGCGCTCCGACGCCGCGCGGTCCGACGCCGTGCGGTCCGAGGCCGCGCGGATCGGTGCTGGCGGGCGGGGGGCGGGGCAGGTCCGACGGGCGGCGCTGTCGGTCGAGTTCGAGCGTGCCTGGCGGACCGCCGACGAGGCGGTCGCCGCCGCCGGGCCCGAGCGGGTCCTCCGGACCCGGCACGGCGACGCGATGAGTCTTACCGAGTTCCTGGGGACGCGCGTGGTCGAGGTGGGGGTGCACGGCCTGGACCTGGCCGCCGCGCTGGGTCGACCACCGTGGCTCACCCCGCAGGCGGAGGCGGTGATCGCGGACCTGCTCACCGGTGGGCGGCCGGCGCCGGCAGAGTTGCGCTGGGATCGGTTGACAGTGATCCGCAAGACCACCGGGCGGGCGCCGCTGACCGTCCCGGAGCAGACCGAAATCGATGCCGCCGGCTTCCGCTGGCTCGTCTTCGGTCGCTGACCCACCGGCCAGGCCGGCCATCACCACCGCCGACGGGCGGCGTGAGCCCGGCCCATGCGGCCCAAGATTCGCGCAACTTCGGGGAAACTGCTGCTTCGCCGGCCCTGGATGCAGCAGTTTCCCGGAAATTGTGCGGATCTTGACCGGCGTCGCACGGGCGTCGCACCGGCGCTGCCCGGGATAGCCAGCCAGCCTGGCTGCTCAGCTTGCCGTGCGGGGGGCGGGCACGTGGGGGGCGACGCCTCGCAGGTGCGTGAGCACCACCGGGTCGATCCGTCCCGGCACCAGCCGCTCCTCCAGGTTCTCCAGCCCCGCCCAGGAGATCAGCGCCGCCTCCGTCCCGGAGTGGCCCACCGGGTGGCCCAGCGCGGTCAGCAACGCCGCTACCTCGTCGGCGACCGGGCCGCTCAGGTCGAGCAGGGTCGCCGGGTCGGGTCGGCTGAACAGCATCGTGTGCACGGCCAGCAGTCGACCCAGCTCGGTGACCGGGTCGGGGTGGTCGTCCACCCGCAGGTCGATCAGCACGTCGCTGGTGCCGCCGTACCCTCCGCCGCGCTCGACCACCAGCAGGCCGGCGCTCTGCCGGCCGCGTCGGTCCCCGCCGGCCTCGTCACCGGCGCGCAGCGCGGCGACCAGCCGCTGCGCGAACGGCAGCGTCGCGGAGGCCAGCCACGCGTCGCCCAGCGCGTCGACGACCTCCGGGCCGGTGAGGACGTTGCCCTGCGCGGCCCAGCCGTCGCCCGTGCGTCCACCGGCCCACGGGTGACAGGCCGGGCCGGTCCAGCTCGCGCCCGTGCCATCGGCCCCCACCACACCGAGCTGCCGGTGCTCGCGCTCGGTGTCGGCGGCGACCAGGCCGGCCACCACGTCGGCGGCGGCCACCCCGGTGCGGAGCAGCGTCAGCCCCTGCGGGCGGTAGGCGAGGTTGACGTGCGCCTGGGTGGCCAGCGCGCCGACCTCGGCCTCCGCCGCCGGCACCAGCGCCCCGGCGGCGAGGAACTTGCTGGCCACGACGACGCCGTGCCGGCGGCCGTCGGCGGAACGCGCGACGAGGGAGAAGGTCACCCGCCGAGACTAACCGGCCTCGGGGCGTACGCCGACGGGTCAGAACGGCGTCGCGGCGGCCTCCGGCGGCGCGCCGTGCGCCCGGCGGGCGTCGGCGACCGCGACGCCGCCCAGCACGAGCACGCCGGTGGCCGACGCGAACAGCCCCGGCAGGAACAGCAGCGGTACGGCGGCGACCGCCAGCACCAGGATGGCGATCCACCGCGACGGCGAGACCCGCCCGAACACCTCGTACTCGAAACGGGCCCGGCCGGCCAGGAACAGCGCGGGTCCGCCGAGCACCATGACCAGCCACGACGCCGGGGGGTGACCCAACGGATGCTCGATGATCAGCTCGTAGCCGATCGCCGTGGCGGCCAGGCCGACCACCATGACCAGGTGTGTGTCGGCCGCCGAGCGGCCGATGTTGGCCGGGTGCCGGGCCTCCATGACGGCCTCGCCCAGGATCTGACCGGCGCGCTGGACGTAGATCCGCCACAGCATGATCGACGTGGCCACCGCCAACGTGATCGCCCACACCTGCCCCGGCTCGTCCGTCCCCCTGGTGTACGCGAAGCCGGCAACCAGGATCGTCTCGCCAAGCGCGACGAGGAAGAACTGCTGGTACCGCTCGGCCAGGTGCTCCCCGGCGATCTCCCACTTCGAGACAGTCGACCGGCCCAGCCCCGGCACCGGCCAGCCGCAGCGGGCCTCCAGGTACTCGATGAGCAGGGCCGCCGTCCAGAGGACCACCTGGGCGTTGGTGGGCAGCAGCGCCCCGACGATCCACAACACCCCGGTGGCGGCGAACACCGCCGTCATGCGCAGCTTCAACCGGCGGTACGGGTGCGGACCCAGCGCGACCGCCAGGAGCAGCGGCCGGGACACCTGCGCGACCACGTACGCCACCGCGAACATCAACCCCGTCTGGCTGAACGCACGCGGGACCGCCACCCCCATCACCATGCTGCACACCAGCGCGATCAGCACCACGGCCTGCAGACTCAACCGGAACGGGTCGTACCGGCTGGTCGTCCACGCGGTGCCCTGCCAGACCGCCCAGAGCGCGAGCAGCAACAGCAACGTCTTGCCGCCGCCGGTGACCGCCGCCCAGCCGTGCTCGGCCCCCGGGGGGTTGGTCAGGTCCTCGAATGCCCGCGTGGAGATCCGGGTGAGGGCGAAGACGTACACCAGGTCGAAGAAGAGCTCCAGGAACGTCGCCCGGCCGGGCGCGGCCGCCGAGGCGACGGGCTCCAGGCGTCCCGCTCCCCTGAAACCCATGGTCAGCGGCCTACGCCGGTGCTCCGGTCCACCTCGAAGTCGTAACACCTCGGCCGGCGTGGGCGGCCGGAAACCGGCGATTCTGCCCACTTCGGGGATCTTGCTCACGGGCCCCGTCAACGGGCACGATCGACCGGTGACGAATCGATGGGGCATGACCGTGCCGCTGGGCGGGATCCCGCTGGCCGAGCACGAGGGGGTGTACGCGACCCTCGATCGCGCCGGGTTCACCGACGTCTGGTCGTCCGAGGTCGCCGGGACCGACGCGTTCACCCCGCTGGCCCTCGCCGCGGCGTGGCAGCCACGGCTGCGCCTGGGCACCGCGATCACCCCGGTCTTCACCCGTGGCCCCGGGCTGCTGGCGATGAGCGCGGCGGCGCTCGCCGAGGCGGCCCCGGGCCGGTTCGCGCTCGGGATCGGCGCGTCCTCGCCGGTGCTCGTCCGCGACTGGAACGCCGTGCGGTTCGACGAGCCGTTCCGGCGTACCCGTGACGTCCTGCGGTTCCTGCGCGCCGCGCTGCGCGGTGAGACGGTGGACGAGGTCTACGACACCTTCACCGTGCGCCGGTTCACCCTCGAACGGCCACCGGCCGTGCCGCCGCCGATCCTGCTCGCCGCGCTGCGCCCGGGGATGCTGCGGCTGGCCGGCGCGGAGGCCGACGGGGTCATCCTCAACTGGCTCAGCGCCGACGACGTGCCGCGGGCCCTCGCCGAGCTGGGCGAGCGCCGGGCGGGCTTCGAGGTCGCCGCGCGGATCTTCGTCTGCCCCACCGAGGACGCCGCGTACGCCCGAGCGCTGGGCCGCCGGCTGATCACCAGCTACCTCACCGTCCCGGCGTACGCCGAGTTCCACCGCTGGCTCGGCCGCGACGAGGTCCTCGCGCCCATGTGGCAGGCGTGGGCAGCCGGTGACCGGCGCGGCGCCGGCGCGGCCGTCCCCGACGAGGTGGTCGACGCGCTGGTGCTGCACGGCTCACCGGAGCGGTGCCGGGCCCAGGTCCGCCGCTACGCCGACGCCGGCATCGGCGTGCCGGTCCTCGCGCTGCTGCCCACCCCGGAGGTGACCGCCGGCAGCGCCGCCGCGCTGATGACCCTCATCGCGCAATTGGGCACCGAGCCCTTGGGAGCGTCCGCGTGAACCTCACCGACCGGATCGCGGTGGTCACCGGCGGCGCCGGCGGCATCGGGGCGGCACTGTCGCGGCGCTTCGCCGCCGAGGGCGCGGCCGCGGTGGTCGTCGCCGACCTGGACGCCGAGGCGGCCCACGCGGTGGCCGAGGGCATCGGCCCGGTGGCCCACGCCGCCGCCCTCGACGTCACCGACGAGGCCCAGGTCCGCGCGCTCGTCGACGACATCGAACGACGCTTCGGCCGCATCGACCTGTTCTGCGCCAACGCGGGGGTGACTACCGGCGGGGGAGTGGAGGTCGACGACGGGGCCTGGGACCGCGCGTGGCGGGTCAACGTGCTCGCCCACGTCTACTCGACCCGGGCGGTGCTGCCCGGCATGCTCGCGCGCGGTGGCGGTCACCTGCTGCACACCTGCTCCGCGGCGGGGGTGCTGACCGCGGTGGGCGACGCCGCCTACACCGCGACGAAGCACGCCTCGGTGGGCTTCGCCGAGTGGCTCGCCGTCACCTACCGCGACCGGGGCATCCGGGTCAGCGCCCTCTGCCCGCAGGGAGTGGACACTCCGATGCTCGCCGACGGCCTCGCCGAGGGGCATCTGGGCGCACGAGTGATCGCCGCCTCCGGAGCGGTGCTCACCCCCGACCAGGTCGCCGAGGCGACAATCGCCGGGCTGGCCGAGGAGCGGTTCCTGATTCTGCCGCACCCGGAGGTCGCCGACTACGCGCGCCGCCGCGCCGAGGACCCGGACGGCTGGCAGGCCGGTCTCCGCAAGCTGGTCCGCCGGCTGACCGCCTGACCGCCGCTACCGTGCGGGCACGCGCCCGATGGCGAGAAGGTGCGCGCTCGACGCGACAAGCGCCGGCTCGCTGGAGTACGTCCGGGCGAGGTCCAGCGCGCCATCGAAGACGGCCCCCTCCGCCGCACCGCCGATCGCTGCCTCCGCTGCCGTCCACGCCGGACCCTCGACCCCGTGCACGACCACCTCGGTCAACCCAGCGGCCCGGCACTCGTCGGTGATCTCCTCGACGCGGTGGAAGTAGGCGTGGGTGAAACCGATCCGCGGGTCGTTGGTGCCGTCGGTGAGCAGCGCCCGTGCCTCCGCGAGAGTCCGCTCGTCCAGTCGGCCGGTGGCCGCGAAGTCCAGCGCCCCCGCGAACCGCGAGATGACCGCCGCCACGACCCGGCCACCGGGGCGTGTGACGCGGACGGCCTCCCGCAGGGCCCGTAGCCGATCCGCGCGTCGCACCAGGTGGTAGAGGGGGCCCAGCAGCAGCGCGACGTCGAACGTGTCGTCGGCGTACGGGAGGGCACGCGCGTCGGCGACCTGCGCTTCGATGGAAGGCTGGCCGGCACGGGCGTGCGCGACGTGACCCGGCACCAGGTCCACGAGGCGCACCTGGTGACCGGCGGAGACGAGCGCGCGGGCGTACGCGCCGGTGCCGCCGCCGACATCCAGGATGCGGGCGTCGGACTCCGGCAGGAGGTCCCGCAGGAGTTCCAGCGTCCGGATCCACTCCAGACGCGCCTGAGGTCGGCCGGTCAGTCGCTGGTCCTCACGGTAGTGCTGCGTGTAGTAGTCGACGATGTCGCTCGAATGCTGATCCACACGTTGATGGTCATCGCCGTGCCGCGGGCACGCCAACGCATTTCACCCCTTTGCAGGAGCCGGGCGGGTGGCGGTGGGATCGGGGAATCCCCCAGCGATGGGAGCGGCTTCCCTTCCGCCGGGGAGGACCAGCGCGTCCGTCGGCGCAGATCATCGGTGCATGACTGTCGCCGCCCGTCGTCACCCATCCGCAGCTTCCGGCCCGACCAGAGGGTGGGCGGTGGCGTGCGTCGTCTTCCTCGTCGGTGAGGTGGCGCTGCGTCTGTACTGGATCACGGGTGGCCGATGGGGGTACACCGCGTGCGACCGCACCGAGCTGGTCGACCCCGGGGGCGGGTGCGGCGCGGACCGCGTCGAGTCGCTGCCCTTCTGGGCGGGATGGGGTGCGGTGGGAGTCGGCATCGTCCTCGCGGCGGTGGTTCTCCACGCCGTCCGGTCCCCCGGCCGCCTCGCGTCCGCGGGTAGTTGGGCCGCGGCGGCCCTGCTGACGGTCCTCGCCTTCCCGCTGCACCTGCTCTTCGAGCTGCCGGCCGCGTTGTCCGGGCGTCCCTCGGACTGGCGTGACCTGGTCGCCCGGCTCGCGCTTGTGGCCGGTGGCGTCCTGTTCGCCGGGCTCGCGAACGCCTCCGGTCCCGGCCGTGCGCCGGTGGCCGCCGGCTATCGTCCGGTGCCACTGTGGGCACGCCGTTGGGCGTACGCGGCAGTCGCGCTACCGGTCGTGGGCTGGGCCGTGCCGCACGGGCTCTGGGCGCTCGGCGTTCCGTTCGGCATTCCCGAGCGGGAGTTGGACGACATCCGCCGGGGCCTCTCGACCTGGACAGGCGTGGCGATCACGCTCGTTCCGCCGCTCGCCGGCCTGCTCGTACTCGGGTTGGTGCAGCGGTGGGGGCAGCAGTTTCCGGGCTGGGTGCCGGGGCTGCGCGGTCGACCGGTTCCCCGGCTGCTGGCGCTGATCCCGGCCGGGGCGGTGGCCCTCACGCTTGTCACCTACGGCGTGTTGAGCGCCGGGATCGTCCTCGGTCGACTGGTGACGGGTGAACTGCCCTGGTCCGACGTGGTGCGGGAGTGGGCGGTGGCCGCCACGCTGCTGGTGTTCCTCGGCTGGGGAATCGCGCTGGGCGTCGCGACCACCGGCTACGCCCGCACCACCCGAGCAAGCCAGGAGCGGACGACCGCCACCAGCGTGTCGTCGTGAGTTTTCAGGTCCGTCCACAATCGCCGTCGCCTGCGCGGCGCCGGCCCGCACAGACAGGAGCATCCGTGAGCCCTGCCGACGCCGACCGTGCCTGGGCGGCCGACCCGAGACCGTGGGCCGTCTGGGCCGCCTACGCCGTCCCGCTCTGCGTCCTGCCGTCCGCGCTGTGGCGACTGTCGCTCGTGTTCGCCGACAGCGCCGTCACGATCTGGTACATGGTCTTTCTGTCCGTCCTGTCGATGGGACTGGCGCTGCTGACGCTCGGGCTGGTGCAGCGCTGGGGACAACGGGTGCCGGGCTGGTTGCCGGTGCTCGGCGGTCGTCGGATCCCGGCGCGCGCGGTGGTGCTCGTCGCACTCATCGGTGGATCGTTGCTCGTGGCCATCTGCGCGTACTTCGTCCTGAACCACAGGTTTCATTTCGTGCAGCGCACCTGGGTCGGAATCGGAGAAGACGAACCGGTGCATCCGCTTCCCGGCTGGGAGGTGCTCCGGTACTACGCCCCGATGCTGGCCTGGGGGCCGCTCGTCATAGCCGTGGCCGTCGACTACGGTCGTCGGGCGGCCCTGGTTCGATCGCCGGCACGATGACGTCCCTCAGCCGGGCTCCTGATCACCGCGGGGAGCGGCGGGCTCGGCGCAGGGGAGCGGGGTGCAGCGACCAGAGCAGGCGGCGCCACCGGGGGCGCGCGGAGCGCAGGGTGGCCACGTAGGCGGTGGCCACCTCGGCGGCGCGGGCCGCCTGATCCGGCGTTGCGGCGCCCGGGGCGAAGCCCACCTGATTGAGCAGGGCCGCCAACTCGTCGACGGTTGGTCCGTCGCCGATTGTGCCCTCGCCGGTCGTGCCCTCGCCGGTCGTGTCCTGGCCGCTGCTGCCCGCTCGGGCCTCGACGAGGGCCTGCCGGGCCTGTCCGGCCACCTCGGTCGCCGCCAGGTCGTCGCCGACCGGTCGACCGGCGAGCCGCAGCGCGTCGGTGACCTCCCGCCAGGCGCCGGCGATGCGCTGGCCGGGATCACCCCGCACCAGCCGGTTGCGGGTGAGGGAACGGCGCATCGCCAGCAGGGTCAGCAGCAACGCCCCCACCACCAGCAGCAGACCACCGCTGCCACCCGCGACCAGCACCGGCGTGGACACGCCACCTCGTGCGGGCGGGCCGTCGGGGGCGGCCACCGGCTCCGGTGACGCCGTCGGCTCCACTGTGGGTGCCGGCGCCTCCGACGGCGGCGGGTCCTCCGGGGTCGGGCGGAAGTCCTCCTCCACAGGCCTCGGCTCGTTCTCCGGGCGGGGCAGCGGGTTGAACGCCACCCAGCCCAACCCGTCGAAGAGCACCTCCGGCCAGGCGTACGCGTCACCGGCCCGCACCGGCCCCTGCCCGCCGGATTCGAACCCGACCACCACCCGCGTCGGCAACCCGGAGAGCCGGCCCAGCACTGCGAACGCCGCCGCGAACTGCTCCGACGTGCCCCGCTGCCCGCCCCCGTTGCGCGGGCCGAAGAGGAAGAAGGCCAGGTTCGGGTACGCGTGCCCGCTCGGCGCGTCGGCCACCACCCGGTAGTGCTCGGCGAGGAACTGCTCGATCGCCGCCGCCCGCGCGTACGGGGCGCCGTTCTCCTCGGCGAGCTGTGCCGCCAACCGGCGCAGCGGGTCGGGCACCCCGTCGGCGACCCGTAGCACCCGGGCCACCTCCTCGCCGGCCGGCACGTTCGCGGTGGCCAGCAGGTTGTTGTCCGGTCGCTCCCGGGCCGACGTCACCGTGTACCGCAGCCCTGGAGTCAACCCCTCCGGCCGGATCAGCGTCCCCGTCGCCGGGTCGTACGCCACCCGAGCCCCGCTGACCTCGCGGGGCGTCGCCATGGCCGGGAGCAGCCGACCGCTCAGCTCCGCCACCGTGATGTCCTGCCGAACGGTCTCCACAGTGCTGTCCCGGGCCGGCGCGGTGGCCGGCAGGATCCGCCCCGCGTTGCGGTACGTCGCACCGACCCGCCAGGTGATCCCGTCGTAGTCGCTGAGCACCGCCAACCGGATCCGAACGCCGCCGGCAGCCTTCGGGTCGTCCGTTCCGCCGGCCGCCTCCGGCTTCTCCGCTCCGCCCGTGGGCGGGGTGGCCCCGACCGTGCTCACGTCGAGGAGCTTCTGCTCGGGGTGCAGCGCCCATCCGGAGATCCGGATCAGCGGGTTCTCGTCGAGCGTCTGCACCTGCGGTGGCTCCACGTACCGGCGCGGGTCCACCGGCCGCCCGTCGACCTGACCGGCGACCACCGGGCCGAGCAGCGCGACCAGGCCGATCACCAGGGCGACGCCGAGCGCCGCCGACGCCGCCAGCCGAAGCCGCACCGCCGCGCGCGTCCCCGGGGCGAGACCCGCCGTCGGGTCACCGCCGGCCGGCGACGCACCCGAGGGCGCGGCCAGCCCGACCGCCGCGACCGCCACGAAGGCCACAGTCGTCCCGATCGCCGGTCCGGCGTTCGGGCCGACCACGTAGAGGGCCGCGACGTAGAGCCCCGCGGCCGGCAGGTAGCCGAGCAGCACCCGGCCGGCGCGCAGCGCCACCTCCGCCCCGGCCAGACCGGCCAGCCACGCCGCCACCACCGGGACCAGCACCGTGTCCGGTGTGGGCTCCACCGGAATCATCGCCGTGAGCAGCCGGGGAATGCCGTTGCGCGCCGCGTCCGCGCTCACCTCCAGCAGGCTGCCCGGCAGGTCGGCGCGGGCAGCGGCCAGTCGCAGCGACCACAGCGTCCACCCGGCCAACGCCGCCATCGACAGCGGGGCGACCAGCCAGGACGGCAGCCGTCGGGCCGCCACGCTTACCAGCACCGAGCCCACCGCCGCGCCGAGCACCAGCCGGATCAGCAGATCGCCCGCGTACACCCGGCCGAGCACCACCCCGGCGAGCCCGGTGAGCGCGATCAACGCCAGCGGCACGACGGCCGCCCGCAGCAGGCTTACCACCCGCCCGGTCGCGTGGCCGGCTGTCGACGGCACCCGCCGCGGGTCCGCCGCCACGTCAGGTTCGACGCCCGTCACCACCGGCGCACCCCGTCCCACTCGGCGGCGAACTGCGCGCCGTCCACCGCGTCGACCACCACCAGGCCGGCCGTGCCCGCGGGCGTCGGCTCGGCCGCGCCGAAAACCCCGACCACCACCGACGGGTACGCGCCGCGCAGCGCACCGACATGCCCCAACCCGTCCCGCCCACCGGGGCCGGTCAGGAAGATCAGCGTGTCGCCGAGCCGGTCCTGGCGCAGCCGGCTGGTGACCGCGCGCAACGCGTCGGCCTCGTCGGACAGTTCGGCGGCGGCAAGCCGGTCCAGTGGCGGCATCTCGGCGTCCCCCGCCGGCCCGCGCTCGACCAGCTCCGTGCCTACCAGCAGCATCAGCACCGGCAGGTCCGCGCGGTGCGCGGCGGTGACGACCGACGCCGCCGCCTCGCACGCCGACTCGAACGACTCGGCCACCCCGTCCACCCGATCCGGGTGCGCGGCGGCGCGGTTGTCCAGGAGGACGACCAGCCGGGGCAGGCTGGTGTCCACGTTCTCGCGCACCATCAGCTCGCCGACCCGGGCGCTGGTGCGCCAGTGCACCCGACGCAGGTCGTCACCCACCACGTACTCTCGCAACGAATTGAACGTGATCGACCCGTTCGGCACCCCGTCCACCCGACCGTCGAGGCTGCGGCCCGCGCCGGTGGGCACCGCCGTCAGCGGATGGATCCGAGGGTGCACCCAGACCGGCGTCGTCTGCCCGTACGGGCGGGCCAGCGCCACCAGGCCCAACGGATCGCGCCGGGTCACCCGCAGCGGACCGACCGGCACCACCCCCCGACGGACGGTCGGCACGTCGTAGCGGACCTCGGTCTCCCGCCCCGGCCGTAGGCGCAGCAGCGGCACCGGCACCGCACGGCTCCCACACCGGTCCTCGGCCAGCAGGTTCGCCGACCGCAGCCGGCCGCCGTTGCGGACGGTGAGCGTCATGCTCGCCGGCTCTCCCCGCGCCACCCGGTCCGGGTCCGCCCGGCGGCCGACCAGCAGTCGGGGCCGCCAGGCAGCGGTCAGCGCCGCGTAGCCGACGGCCGCCCCGGCAGCCGCCCCGAGCAACGTCAACTCGGGGTACGCGAAGCGGAACCCCAGGCCGAGCAGGACGACAGCGGCGACGAGCAGCCCGACTCCGCGGGCGGTGATCCCCATGGCGCTGCTGCCGGTCAGCCCTGCACCGGGGCCGGTTGCCCCGACGGCAGCGGCACCGGCACCGAGGCGATCGCCTGGCGCAGCACCTCCGCGGCGGTAACCCCGCGCACCTGCGCGTCCGGGGTGAGCAGCAGCCGGTGCGCGAACACCGGTTCGGCGAGCGTCTTCAGGTCCTCCGGCATGATCCAGCCCCGACCGTCGATAAGCGCGTACGAGCACGCCGCCCGGGTCAACGCGATCACACCCCGGGGGCTGACCCCGACGCGTACCTGCGGATGGGTGCGGGTGGCGGCGGCCAGCCGGACCGCGTACGCGTAGAGCGGCTCGGCGATGTGCACCCGGCGGGCCATCCGGACCATCTCCCCGACGGTCGCGGTGTCGGTGACCGGGGCGAGCGCCTCGGGGGAGCGGACCGTCGCGCCGCGCAGCACCTCCACCTCGACAGCCTCGTCCGGGTAGCCGACGGACAGCTTCACCAGGAAACGGTCGAGCTGCGCCTCGGGCAGACGGTAGGTGCCGTCCATCTCGACCGGGTTCTGCGTGGCGACCACCAGGAACGGCGCGGGCACCGGGTGCCGCACCCCGTCCACGGTGACCGTGTGCTCCTCCATCACCTCCAGCAGCGCCGACTGGGTCTTCGGCGACGCCCGGTTGATCTCGTCGGCGATCACGATGTTGGCGAACACCGGCCCCGGATGGAACTCGAAGTCCCTGCTCGCCTGGTTGAAGATGGTCACACCGGACACGTCCGACGGAAGCAGGTCGGGAGTGAACTGGATGCGCCGCCACTGACCCTTCACCGTCGCGGCGATGGCCCGCGCCAGGGTCGTCTTACCGACCCCCGGCACGTCCTCCAGCAACACGTGACCCTGGGCGAAGAGCGCGGTCAGCGCCAGCCGGACCACCTGCGGCTTGCCGAGCACCACCGCGTTGACGTTCTCGGCCAGCCGGGCGGCCAGGGCGGCGAAGCCCTGCACCTCCGGCTGGGTGAGCGGCTCGTGGATGTTCACGGTCGGCGGTGCTCCTCGGCTGGTGGTTCAGCAGGTCGGCAGGACGTTGATGTTGTCGCCGCCCTCCAGGTTGAGCCAGGCCCAGGGGATGTAGTTCTTCCCGTTGAATTCGACCTGCACCCACCAGGTGCTGCGCTTCTGGTTGTTGTAAATCCACGAGTCGACGTCCTCGCCGGACTTCTTGCAGTACGCCTTCAACCGCCGGCCGGGCTTCGCCCAGCCGGCCTGCTGGTCGTTGTCCTGCCGGGTGACCTTGAAGATCTCGTTGCCGTTGCGACCGTCGACTTCCTTGTCGCAGTATGTCCGCTGGTCGCCGTCCGGCCCGTTGTTGCAGGTAGCGATGCCGTAGAGCGCCAGCGTGGCCTGCGCCCTCGTCGCCGTCTTGTTGCCGGCCGCGTTGCTGGCGGTCACCGTGAACGTGTACGACGTGCCCGGCGTCAGCCCCGTCATCGTGATGCTGGAGCACGCCCCGGCCTTGGCCGGCTCACCCGACGTGCTCAGCGAGCAGGTGGCCTTGCCGCCGCCCGCGTCCACCGTGAACGTGACAGTCGCCGACGTGGCCGTCGACGACGAGCCGGTGACCGTGACCTGCGGCGCGGCGACCGTACGCGCCGTGGCTGTCGCCTCCGGCCCAGGCCCGGCCTCGTTTACCGCCTTCACCTTCACCGTGACGTTCTGACCGTTGCCCAGGCCGGTGACGGTGGTGCGGGTCTCGGTCACCTCGCTGGTCCTGCCACCGACGTCCACCTGGTACTTCGTCACCGGCCGACCGTTCGCCTCGGCCGGCGACCACTGCACCGTGACCGCGCCCGGCTGGTCGGCGACAGTCCCGGCCCGCAGGTCGAGCGGCCGGCCGGGCGCCGCGAACGGCACCACCGTGTTGCTGACCGGCGACGCCGCCGACCCGGCTCCCTTGTCGTTGACCGCCACGACCGTGAACGCGTACTGGGTGCCGAACTCCAGCTCACCGGCCGGCACCACCAGCTCCGTCTTCGTCGACTCGCCGGCCGGCGCGTTCGTCCCCGCCGACGTGGCCGTCACCGCGTACTTGGCGATCTTGTTGCCCTGCCCGTTCGCGGCCGGCCACTTCACCACCACCGTGCCGTCCGGCCGTTCCTGCGCCGTGACGCTGATCGGCGCGTCGGGCACCGCGGCGGTCGGGGTAACCGGGTTGCTGCTGCGCGGCGGGCCGTCACCCTTGGCGTTGACGGCGTGCACCGCGAAACGGTACGTCTCGCCGTTGGTCAGCCCCTTGACCTCCACCGAACGCTGGTTGGCGCCCACCTCCAGGCGTTGGTCGGCGCCCTGCACGACGTACTTGGTGATCTCGGCGCCGTTCGCGGCGGCCGGCCGCCAGCTCACCCGGGCCTGGGCGTTGCCGGCGGCGGCGGTGACGCTGCGCGGCGCGCTCGGCTTGCCCACCCGGGGCTTCTTCGGCGGGGGCGGCGGCGGGGGAGCAGGCGGCGGGTCACCGCCCAGCACGTCGTTGGCGTACTTGTCGACCTCGCGCACCTGGTGCTTGTCGTCCACCACGCGGGCCGTCGCCGAGTCGGGCGAGTTGATGAAGAGGTGGTTCTCCCGCACCTCCATCTCCAGTGGCCCGTTCGCCCGGCCCTTGATGGTGTCGACCAACTGGCCGCCCGCGTCGAAGGAATAGATGGTGCCGGTCGCCTCGTCGGCGCAGTAGAACCTGTCGGCCCAGGCCACCGCCGGGCTCAGCCGGTCACCGCTGCCCGGCACCGTGAACGCCCGCTCCTCGCCGGCGTCACCCACCACCAACACCCGCCGCTCCGCCGGCACCGTCACCGGCACCCGCGGTCCGGAGGTGCGGGTCGGCATCGCCGCACGGCCGGGCAGCGTCAACGGCGTCGGACGGACCTCACCGCGCTGCACCCGCACCAGCCGGGCGGCCGTGCGATCGAGCACCGCCACCCCGTCGTCCAGGGTGGAGACCACCAGCTCGTGGCTGGCGTCGGCCACGTCGTACGTCTCGACCCGCTCCGGGCTGAGCCCGCCCCCGACCGGCGCGGCCGAGGCCGGCGCGGAAGGCAGCTTCGCGGCGGTGACCGCCGAGACGGTGCCCTCGCTGGGCACCGCGATCCAGAGCCGGCCCTCGCCGTCGAAGGTGCCGCCGGTGATGCCCGGGGGATAGCGCACCGGCTCACCGATCGGGCTCAACGACCGCGGATCGAGCTGCCGCACGATGCCCTGCACGGCGTCGACGACGAACGCCGCGTCCTCGTGCAGGGCGACGCTCACACCCAGGCCGGGGGTGGTCGGCGTGGTCGCGGTGAGCTGCAGGGTGGCCAGGTCCAGCGAGCTGATCTGCCCGGTCTGCAGATCACGCAGGATCAGCAGCCGATCGGTCTGGGCGACCTGCATCGGGTGTCGGCGGGCGCCGGGAACCTCGGTGCGGGTGTCCACCCGGGCGGTGACCCCGTTGACCCGGGCCAGCTCGCTGCGCGCCGCGCTCCACAGCCAGGAACTCGCGTCGTAGTTGGCCACCGCGTTGTCCGCCGCGCCCAGCCCCAGGACGGTCAGCCCCATGGCGGCCAGCAGCGCGGTGACCGTGCCGACCGTCACCAGCCCGCCGCGCAGTCGGGACCGGGAACGGGGGGCGTCGGTCCGCTCGGCGTCGTCGATGCTGGCCACAGCCGGCTGCCTTCCCTGAGTCGTGGCAGGTGGCGTACGCCTCGCGGCGACCCCTCCCCTGAGCCGGGTGCCATCATATGGCCCGACCGGGAACGGGGGAACCCGCACCGTCACCCCTGTGGATACCGAGCGTGCGCAGTGGACGCCCAGCTCAACTCGAGGATCGCGAACCCGACTCTGTCGCCTGGCGACGGCACCGATCGGGGTTCAGCTCGGCGGCGTGGACCGTTCGCGGTTCGTGCAGACCTGGCCGGAGGTGGCGAAACTGTCCGTGGAGTAGACCGCCAGCACCGTGAAGCAGTAGTCCACCCGGGAGCTGAGACCGTTGACCGTGTGGCTGGTCCGCCCCGGCTCCACGGTTGCCATCACGCCGAGCGCGAGACCGGCCCGCCCGCCGGCGACCATGAACGGCACCGCGCCCCCGGACGGGTCCGTCCAGGTCAGGGTGATCGTCGCGACGTCGTCACGGAGCTTCAGGTCACCGGGAGGGGGGCCGGCAGCCGACGGCGTGGCCGTCACGGCGGCGCCGGGCGGCGGTGGCGCGTCGTCCCGGTTCAGCACCACCACACCCAGGCCGGCGACCGCGACCAGGGCAACCCCGGCCGCCACCGCCGCACCGATGAGCGTCGCCCGGTTGCGGCCCGTCGAACCACCCTCATCGGTGTACGGGTCGGAGTAGGCGGCCTGCTGGTAGTGCTGCCCCGGGTACACCTCGTGGCTGTGCTGATAGGGCTGTCCCGGGTACTGCTGACTGCCCGGGTACTGCGCGGCGGGCGGATGCGTGGGGGTGGCCGGCGGGTAGGTCACAGGCGCTACGGACCCCGCCGTCGCGTCCCGCGGCGGGGCCGGCGCCGGTCCGACGGCCGGGAACACCTCCGTCGACGCGGACGCGAGCCCCGACGGCTCGCCCTGCACGGTCGACAGTGTCGAGTTGACGATTGGCAGGCTCTCACCGCCCGCAGCGGACCGGTCGCCCACGATGGCCGCGCTGGCCGCTGTGGTCTCCCCGTCCGGTGTGGTCTCACCGCCCGGTGTGGGCTCCCCGATGTCCGTCCGGCCCGGATCCGTGGGGTCGACGTCAGCCGGCGGCAGCGGATGCGGGGGCGCGCTGCTGCTCCAGGGCGGGGCGGTCAGTCCCCAGGGCGGCGCGCTCACCGGCGGCGCGGAGACGGGCTGGCTGTAACCGGGTGGTCCGGACACGGGGTAGTGGTGGCCGGGTGGTCCGGACACCGGGTACGTCGGTGCTGGTGGTCCGGAGACGGGGTAGGGGTGGCCGGGTGGTCCGGAGACGGGCTGGCTGTGGCCGGGTGGTCCGGACACCGGGAACGTCGGTGCCGGTGGCCCCGACACGGGATACGTGTGGAGGGGTGGCGCGGATACTGGCGGGCCATAGCCGGGCGGTCCGGCTACCGGCGGGGTGGGGACCGCCGGTGGCTCCGAAGCAGAGTGGGACCGGTCGGGTGGTCCGGAGACAGGTTGGCCGTGATCGGGAGGGGCCGACACCGGACGGGAAGGATCCCCGGCCGGTGCGGAGGTTGGTCCGGCTTGCATCGGCGACGCGGAGACCGGCTGCGGCGCGACGGGCGGCGCGCCGACCGCATGACGCAGGGGTGGCCCGCTCACCGGGCGGGAGGGCGCCGCGCTCGGAGTCGTCGGGATGGCCCCGGAGGGCGCCGGCCGGTCCGTCGTGCGGGTTGGCCCGCCCGGTCCGGCCGCTGCGATCCGGGCGGCCTCCTCGGCCAGCAGGGGCTCGATCTGCCGTACCTGAATGGTCGGGTCTGCCCATCGCGGCGCCGGAACCGACGGTGGGGGTGCCGACGGCGCGGCGGAGGGCTGCGTGGCGGCCGGCGGGGCGGCCGGCGAGGCCGGGTTCGCGGCCGCCGGCGCCGGGGGCTGCGCCTTGACGACCGGCCGGATCGGTTGATCACCCGTGCGCTGACGCGGCGGTACGGGTGGCGGCTGCTGCCGGACGGGCGGTGGCGCGACCGGTGGCCGGGGCGACGCCGCCGCCTGCTGCTCGGCCCGCTGGCGCGGCGGCGCCGAACGATCGAGGGTGGCTGGCCCCGGCGACATGGCGGACGCGGTCGATGCCGGATGGGCGGGGGTGGCTGGCCCCGGTGGCATGGCGGACGCGGACGGCGCCGGACGAGCGGGGGCGACCGGCCCCGGTGACGTGGCGGACGCGGTCGGTGCCGAATGGGCGCGGGCTGAGGGAGGCGGCGGGGCCCAGGGCGAGGCGGGTGCCGGAGAGTCGCCCGCCACCGGCCGCATCGCGGCAAGGGTTGCGAGGGACAACGTGGGGCCGGTCAACGCACCGGAGTTCTCCGTCGGGGCAGCCGAGGTCGACGTCGACGACCCGACGTCCGGCCGGTTCAGGCCAGGGCTGGCCTCGCCGAGGTAGTCACGAGCGGCGCGTACCGCCGGGTGGTGCTCACCGAGCGCGGCGGGCCCGGCGCTGGCGACGCGCGTGTAGTTGCGGCGGGCCTCGTGCCTGTTGCCCAACTCCTCGGCGACCTCCGCCAGTTCGAAGGCGAGCGCGAGCATCATCGGCTCGGAGTGGTCCCAGCGCCGCTCGCCCGCCGCGAAGGCCTCCTCCAGCACACGGCGGGCGGCAAGCGGGTCGTCCGCCTCGCGATGCAGGCGGGCCAGCAGGTGCGCGGTGTGCAGCATCTCGGGATGGTCCTCGCCGTACGGCGGACGGGCGGATCCGACAGCGTCCGCGAGCAGCTGCCGGGCACCGCCGAGGTCGCCCGCGGCGCGCAGTGCGAGGGCCTGTTGCTGGACGGCGGCCAGAGGAGAGGGATGGGACACAGGGCAATGCTGCCGTCACCGGGGCCGCCGACGCTACCCGGGCCCACGCCCGATCCTGCTTTGGTGACCTTCGGTGATGGGTGAGCAGCGGCGGGAGGGCGGGTCGGCGGGGGTCGGTAGGCGATGTGCATGATCCACGAGTGCCGTGTACAGTAACTCCCCGTGCGGCTCGCCGTGCCGACCTCGGATGGAAAGATCATCTGGGCGGCAGGGTAGGCTGAACGAGCAAGTCCGGGTGGCGGAATGGCAGACGCGCTAGCTTGAGGTGCTAGTGCCCGTATAGGGCGTGGGGGTTCAAGTCCCCCCTCGGACACCACTTCTCGTGGATATCCACGCGAGATCAACTCCCCTCGCGTGGGGACGAGAACCGGTACGTTGCATCTGTGCACCCAGCCGCCGGGAGTGGCTTCTCCCTGCGCTGACACCGCTGTGTCCGCCCTGGCGGGGTCCTAGGTGAGTCCCGGCCGCCCGCGTCCCCGCCAGCCCGACGAGCAGCTCGTCGAGGCCCTCGTGCCAACCCCGCTGCCCGTCGCGGTACCGGATCCGGCACCGCTGCCGACATTGCCCACGTCCGCCGCCCCCAGTGGCGATGGCCGCCTGCTGTTCGACGTGGCGCGCCCCGACGCCGCCGGCCGCGTCACCGCTCGTGCGCTGCTGCGGGCGTTGGGCTGGACACCGGGCCTCACCCTGCACGTCGACGTCGTGACCGGCGCAATCCTGATCACCCCGGCCGCCGAAGGCGCGCACGCCGTGGGCACCCGCGAGGAACTGCCCCTACCGGCCGCCGCCCGACACCTGTGCGGCATCGCCACCGGCGAACCCGTCCTCCTGGCCGCCCTGCCCCGCCAGAACCGTGTTGTCGCGCACCCCTCAAACACCATCGCGGCGGTCCTGGCCGACCTGCACGCCCGCATCCTCGGAGAGCCCTCATGACCACGGATACCGATCGTGTCGCCACCGCCAGGGCGCTGCTCGAGCACCTGGGCGTTACTGCCGCCGACCTCACCGACAGTAACCGGCCGGCCGTGCCGACGGTCGCCGAGTACCTTCCTGCGGTTGTCGCGGCGGCGAGCCCGGCCACCCGACGCACCTACGGCAACTCTTGGCGACGAATGGCCGCCGCCTACGGCGATCGGCGTATCGACGCGGTGCGGGCCAGCGACATCGAAGCCCTCATGCGGCAGGCTGCCGCAGGCGCCCGCCCTCGCCGTAACTCCAGAAACGGCCGGCACGCCGGCGAGCACCTCATCGCCGCCGCCCGCGCCTTTTACAACCGCGCCATTGCCGACGGTTATCTGACCATCGTGGACAGCCCTGCCCATCGGGTCCGCAAACCTCGCCGGCTGCCCAACACTCGCCGTGCTCTCACCCCTGACGAACTGTCCGACATCAACGCCGCCGCCCGCAGCGGCGGCCACGACATCGTGCTCGACGCTTTGCTACTGCGCCTGCACACCGAAACGGCCTGCCGACGCGCCGGCGCGCTCGCGCTGCGCCTGACCGACCTGGACACCGACCACGCGCTCATCAGGCTGCGCGAGAAGGGCGGCACGCAACGCTGGCAGCCCATCACACCGATGCTCGCCAGCCGACTGGACGATCACGCCCGAGCCCGCGGGGCCGTCGCACCGACCGATGCGGTGCTGCGCTACCGCAACGGCCAACCTGCCACCTATCGGCGCTACGACCTGATGTGGAAACGCATCGGCCGGCAGTTGCCGTGGGTCGCCGTCCAAGGCATCTCCATCCATTGGCTGCGCCACACCACCCTCACCTGGGTCGAGCGGCACTTCGGCTACGCCGTCGCCCGCGCCTACGCCGGGCACACCGACAGCAGCGGACCCGCTACCACCACCTACATCAAAGCCGACCTGCACGCCGTCGCCGCCGCGCTGGCTGCCCTCACCGGCCAACCCCACCCGCTGGCCGCCACCCCACCGTTACGTGGCTGACATGCTCGACAGGCCGCAGGTTGGCCGGTCAGCTCTGCGTCCATGTGCTCCAAGACACGCCCAATCCCTCACTCGGATGGCCCGTCCGGGCGGGGCCTGTGCACCACAGTCAACGCTGTGGCGGCAATTGCCTACTGCGACAACGGTCGGTGCCTGTGAGTCCGCCGCCGACCGTTCAATCCGGACCCTCCCCATGGCCGACGGGTTCGTGTCGATCTTGACGGCTTCTCGCGACTGCAGACAGAGACCACGTCGTACAGCTCTCTGCGGCTAGTGGCGCCAGGGCCATCCGTGGTGGCCACCGTCAGCGCCGGCCGGGCCTGAACCTGGTTCGCCAACTCGGACGCGGTACCCCTCCTCACCACGTCCGACGCTTGATCGGGGCCGGATACCTCCTTAGATCCCCAGACCTTCTAGCGAGTGAAGACGTGCGCTTCCTGAGCGGAGGCGTAAGCGGTTTGGTGGGCAATGGCATGATGCGGCCTAGCCCGTGTTTCATAAGGCTCGGAGGTACTGGTTGATGGCGGCGATGGTCAGGGTGGCTTCGTAGCGGACGGCCA
>NZ_JBNCKR010000020.1:0-107250 GCF_049841645.1 Micromonospora sp. DT43
GGTTGATCCCGCGTCGGCGTAGGTAGCGGCGGTTGGCTTTCGACGTGTACGCCTTGTCGGCCAAGACCCGGTCGGGGGGGGGGGGGGGGGGGGGCCCCCCCCGCCCCCCGTTGCGGTCCCGGGAGCGGGTGACCTGTCGGGTGCGCGACAACACATCCGGTGGCCTGTGGATAACCCGGCAGATCCTGTGGACAAGGCTGGATACGGCCCTGAACGCCTGTGGACAACGATCGACCGAGCGCAGGGAAGCGGTCACGATTCGTCACCATGAGTCGTAGCGCCCTGCCCCGCCCCACGCTTCTTCCCGGCCTCAGCCGGCTCTGGCGGGATCGGCACACCCTCCAGATCGGTGTCGGTCCCGGGCCCGCCGTGCTGGTGGAGCTGGCCAATCCGCGTACCGCCGCCGTGCTCGATCTGCTGGACGGCACCCGCAGCGAGCGGGACGTGCTGACCCAGGCGAGCATGGCCCAGGTCGGCATCGACGACGCACGTACGCTGCTGGACGCCCTGCGGTCGGCGGGCCTGTTGGTGCCGGCGCACAGCCTGCTCCCCCGCGACCTGGCCGGGCCGGCCCGGACCCGGCTCGCCGGCGAAGCCGGAGCGTTGGCCCTGGTCGCGGCCCGGCTGCCCGGCACTCCCGCACAGGTCCTGCGTCGCCGACGGGCGGCCCGGGTGCTGCTCACCGGTGCCGGTGCGCTCGGCGGCCCGCTGGCGGTGGCGCTGGCCCAGGCCGGCGTCGGACAGGTGATCCCACAGCTCACCGGCCCGGTGCGGCCAGTCGACCTGGTCGGGACGGGCATCCCCGCCACCGAGCTGGGCCGGCCGCTGGCCCCGGCGATCCGGGCGGCGGTCGACCGCGTGGCACCGGGCACCGGCACCCATCCGGTCCGGGCCACCCGGGTTGACCTGGTGGTCCAGCTCGGCGCGGACCGTCCGCCCGCGTTGCTCGCCGCCGGTCTCGCCCAGCGCCGTCAACCGCACCTGCTGGTGATCCTCCGCGAGGGCGTACCGGTCATCGGGCCGTTGGTCCGCCCACCTGCCGGCCCCTGCCTGCGCTGCGTCGAGCTGCATCGCGCCGACCGCGACCCGGCCTGGCCGGGGCTCGCGGCCCAACTCGCCGCAGCCGAACCGGCGGCCGCCGGCTCGACCGGCACCCTGCTCGCGGCCATCGGGTACGCGGTGGCGGAGGCTCTGGCGCACCTCGACGGGGGGCACCCCGAGACGCTTGGCGGTGCCATGGAGATCACCGGAGCGGGTCGGTTCCGCCGCCGGGGTTGGCCGCCGCACCCGGCGTGCGGGTGCTCGACGAGCCGGGTGTACGCACCAGCCCGGCCGCACAGCAGCAGCGGAGCCCTCCGGTCGGTAACAATGGCGAAGTGACCGACATCCCGCGCCGCGCCGTGTCCCGGACCGCCAAGCTCGCCGCTCTGCCGCTCGGCTTCGCCGGTCGGACCGTCCTCGGCATGGGTAAGCGCGTCACCGGGCTCGCCTCCGACGTGATCTCCGCGGAGATCCAGCAGCGCACCGCCGAGCAGCTGTTCAGCGTGTTGGGCCAGCTCAAGGGCGGGGCGATGAAGTTCGGCCAGGCGTTGTCGGTCTTCGAGGCCGCACTGCCGGAGGAGATCGCGGCACCGTACCGCCAGGCGCTGACCAAACTTCAGGAGGCCGCGCCTCCGCTGCCGGCCGCGAGCGTGCACAAGGTGCTTGCCGAGCAGCTCGGTCCCGACTGGCGCGATCGGTTCGTCGAGTTCAACGACACCCCGGCGGCGGCGGCCAGCATCGGTCAGGTGCACCGGGCGCGGTGGCGTGAGCCGGGGTACGGCCCGTCCGGCGAGCCGAACAGCCGCGACGTGGCCGTCAAGATCCAATATCCGGGCGCCGGTGACGCGCTGCTCTCCGACCTCAAGCAGCTCTCCCGACTGGGCGGGATGTTCCGGGCGATCCAGCCCGGCCTCGACGTCAAGCCCCTCCTCGTCGAGTTGCGAGAGCGGATCACCGAGGAGCTGGACTACGAGCTCGAGGCCGAGTCGCAGCGCACCTTCGCCGCCGCGTACGCCGACGATCCGGAGATCTTCATCCCGGAGGTGGTCTCCGCGTCGCCGCGGGTGCTGGTCACCGAGTGGGTGACTGGCACACCGCTCGCCGACATCATTCGGGAGGGCACCGAGGAGCAGCGGGACGAGGCCGGCCGGCTGATGGCCACGCTGCACCTCTCCGCGCCTCAGCGGGCCGGTCTCCTGCACGCCGACCCGCACCCGGGAAACTTCCGGCTGCTGCCCGACGGCCGGCTCGGGGTGATCGACTTCGGTGCGGTGGCCCGGATGCCCGAGGGCACGCCGGAGCCGATCGGCCGCATCGCCGGGCGGGCCCTGCGCGGCGACGCGGACGGGGTGGTGGCGGGCCTGCGGGACGAGGGGTTCATCGGTGCCACCGACGAGATCGACGCCGAGGGTGTCCTCGACTTCCTCCGCCCGATGCTGGAGCCCATCGCGGCCGACGGGTTCCGCTTCACCCGGGCCTGGCTGCGGGCCGAGGCGGGTCGGTTGGCCAGCCCTCGCTCCCCCACCTACCAGCTGAGCAGGCAGCTCAACCTGCCACCGTCGTACCTGCTCATCCACCGGGTGACGCTCGGGTCGATCGGTGTGCTCTGCCAGTTGGAGGCGAAGGCGCCGTACCGGAGCATCCTGGAGCGCTGGCTGCCGGGCTTCGCGCCGGTGGCCTGAGCGGGCCGGGGCGAGACGTCACGAAGGGCGGGTGCCGGTCGGCACCCGCCCTTCTGCGTGGGGTGGTACTAGAGAACGCCCAGGTCGCGCGCCGACTGGTTGCGGCTGTTCATGGCGACGGTACGGGCGGATCGGGTTGCCTCAGTGCGCGTGGTGGTACGACCGGCCTGAGGCCGGCGCATTCGAGCCCTGGTCAACGCTTCGTGGAGTAGTTGCATCTCGAAGGCTCCACTCGGAACGTTCAACATCGTTTTCTCACTCACTGCCGGTGTGCCACCGGCGTAGTTGGTACGGGTCGGGAACATGTCAGGCTGCCAGCCGGACCGCGCCACGCACCTCGGACAGCCCACTGGCCGCCAGGCGCGCCTCGGCCTCGACCCGAAGCTCGGCGTCACGAGCGACGTCCTCCTTGCGCGGACGGCCACGGGGCCGCTTGCGCGGGACGACCGCGCCACGCTCGAAGATCTCGCCGCCCCAGACGCCCCACGGCTCCGCTCGCTCCACCGCCCCGGCCAGGCACTCGACGCGCAGCGGGCAGTCCCCGCAGAGCGACTTGGCCAGCTCGAGCTCGGCAGGCGAGTCGGAGAACCACAGGTCGGGGTCGAACTTCCGGCAGGGCAGGTTCGCCTCCAGCTCGACGCTCACATCGAGGGGGGCCAACGCCAGACTCATCTCCCGGTCACCTCTCTCTCACTTCGATCTCGTGGATCGCATTCCGACGTACTTCGGCGGGGCAAAAAACTGAGGCCGCGGATCCCGGTAGCGGGTTCCGCGGCCTCGAGGTGAGCCGGTGTCTGAGGATCAGACTGGTCTACCTCGAGGTGGAACGCCGCGGACATCAGTGCGCTTCTTGACGCCATTGATGTCCATGCCCGTGCTGCCACTGGTCCCGTTGAATCCGGTGGGTGCGACGGCCAGGATCAGCTCGGTCTGAACCTGGTGCACCTGCGGAACCGACGGTCGTGCGGCCGCGAGGGCCACCCGGACAGCCGACAGCGGAGCGCAGACAGACGGCATCGCCGTCAGACGCTCATAGGTGAAGATCTCCACGGTGGCCACCTCCCTCACGTTCCTCGAATCGACTGGACCAACCCCCGTGAGCAGCCGGAATGGCGCCGCTCGCGTGGTGTGTTCTGAGGCTATTCCTCGCCTGGGGGCGAGGGCAAACGAATTTACGACGAGATTTCGAAAGTTTTCTCCGGGCAGACGTCGTCCACTCCCGCGCCCTGCACGAGCGCCAGCACCGACTCTCCGTAGAGGCCCAGTTTGCGGGGGCCGATGCCGGCGATGGCGATCAGCTCTTCCGGCCGGCCGGGACGCCGCTCGGCAAGCGCGGTCAACGTGGCGTCGGTGAACACCACGTACGCCGGGACCTTCTGCGCGCCGGCCACCCGCTGCCGCCACTCGCGCAGCCGTTCGTGCAGCTCGTCGTCGATGTCGGACGGGCAGGTGGGGCATCGACCCAGTTTGCGGTCGGGGCCGGCGAGCAGGGTGGCGCCGCAGATCCGACAGGACACGATCTGCGTCCGGCGTCGTTCGGGACGGCGCGCGGGACCGGCGGAGGCGCCGGCCCGCTCGGTGCCGCCGGAGCGGTCCAGCTGGGGCAGGAACCGCGACGGCCGCCGGGCCCGCCCGCCCGGTGAGCGCGCTGCGGCGTACGACAGCCAGAGCCACTGCCGCGCGCGGGTGATCCCGACGTAGAGCAGCCGGCGCTCCTCCTCGACCTGCTCGACGGTCTTGGCGTACGTGGTGGGCAGGGTGCCCTCGGCGAGGCCGACCAGGAAGACGGCGTCCCACTCCAGCCCCTTGGCCGAGTGCAGCGACGCCAACGTGACCCCGTCCACCGTCGGCACGTGCTGCTGGGCGGCCCGCCGGGCCAGCTCCTCGGTGAAGTCGGTGAGGGTGACCGGGCGCTCCACCGACGCGGCCTCGCCGATCGGCACCACCTCCGGGGTGGCCGCGTACTCCTCGGCGAGCTGGACCAGCGCGGACAGCGCCTCCCAACGCTCGCGGGCGGCGCCGCCCGCCGGGGGCGCGTCCGGGGCCCAGCCGACAGCGGTGAGCGCCTCGACCACGGCGGTCGGCAACGGCGTCTCCCCGGGGATCGAGCGGGTGGCCGACCGCAGGGCGACCATCGCCTGGCGTACCTCGGCACGCTCGAAGAACCGCTCGGCGCCCTGCACCACGTACGGGACGCCGGCCTCGGTGAGCGCCTTCTCGTACGCCTCGGACTGCGCGTTGACCCGGAACAGCACGGCGATCTCCTTCGCCGGGGTGCCCGTGTCGATAAGCGACCGGCAGCGCGCGGCCACCGCGTTCGCCTCGGCCGGCTCGTCGGTGAAGATCCGCAGATCGGGTTCCGGTCCCGGGGGGCGCTGCCCGCTCAGCTCCAGCCGCAGCCGGGCCTCGGTGCCCCGGGCCTGGGAGATCACCGCGTTGGCCAGCCCGACGACCTGCGGGGTGGAGCGGTAGTCGCGGACCAGCCGGACGACAGTGGCGTTGCGGTGCCGGCGGGGGAAGTCGACAAGGTACGCCGAGGTCGCCCCCGTGAAGGAGTAGATGGTCTGGCTGGCGTCGCCGACCACTGTCAGGTCGTCGCGGCCGGCCAGCCAGGCATCCAGCAGCCGCTGCTGGAGTGGGTTGACGTCCTGGTACTCGTCGACCACGAAGTGCCGGTACTGGGTGCGGATCTGCTCGCCGACGTCCGGGTGCTCCTCGATGCCCCACACCGCGGCCCGCAGCATGTCCTCGAAGTCGATCACCCCGTTGGAGCGCTTGAGCTGCTCGTACGCGGTGAACACCTCGGCGACCTTCGCCGGCTCGTGCGGCGTATCCCGCAGCGCCCGGGCCGCCGACACGACGTAGTCCCCCGGCTCGACGAGCGACGACTTGGCCCACTCGATCTCGCCGGCCAGGTCTCGCGCGGCGGCCCGGTCGGTCCGCAGGCCGACCCGGGCGGCGGCGAGGGTGACCAGCCGCACCTTGCTGTCCAGCAGCTCGGGCATGGCCCGGCCGGCCAGCAGGCGGGGGGCGAAGTACCGCACCTGCCGCAGCGCCGCGGCGTGAAATGTCCGCGCCTGGACACCGCCCACCCCGAGCACCGTGAGCCGACTACGCATCTCGGCTGCGGCGCGGGCGGTGAAGGTGACCGCGAGCACGTGCCGGGCGGAGATCTCCCCGGAGAGAGCCCGGTGGGCGATCCGGGAGGTGATCGCGCGGGTCTTGCCGGTGCCGGCGCCGGCGAGAATGCAGACCGGACCGGCGGGTGCGGTCACCGCGGAGCGCTGCTCCGGGTCGAGCCCGGCGAGCACCTGTTCCGACGCTGAGTGAACCACCACAACCAGGAATCATCTCAGCTCCTCCGGACGTTGTAGCGAACAGCCTCGGCTTGATCCGCAAGCCGGCGGTCAGAGGAGTTGGAGGATCCGACCATGCTGACGATGTATTCCACCCCCTGGTGCGGCTACTGCCACCGGCTGAAGTCGCAGCTCGACCGGGAGGGCATCGGCTACGAGGTGGTCGACATCGAGCGGGACCCGGAGGCCGCGGAGTTCGTGATGAGTGTCAACGGCGGCAACCAGACGGTGCCCACGCTGCGCTTCGACGACGGCAGCGCCCTGACCAACCCCTCGATCACACAGGTCAAGCAGCACCTGGCGACCCTCAACGCCTGACCGGCCGGGTCACCTCTCGACGAACGGCCGCCCCGATCCGGGCGGCCGTTCGTCGTGTCCGACATCCGTCACTGCCGGCGCGGCCGGCGGGGTCCCGTCGCCACCGGCGCGTCGATGTCGGCGTCGACCGGGCGGCGCGGCGCGGGGAGCGTCGGGCGGGGCGGCGGCGTGGGTCCACGGCCGCCGGCCGGCGCGCTCAGGTGCCGGCCGCGCCAGAGGTAGACGCCGGCGGCCAGCGTGGCCACCCCTACCAACAGGAACAGGGCCCGGTAGTCCAGGACGCCTACCAGCAGGGCGCCGGCGCCGATGGAGAGCGCCTGCGGGCCGCTGACCAGCGCCTGGGTTGCCGCCGCGACCCTTCCGACCAGCCCGGGTGGCGTACGGCGCTGGATCAGCGTGTGCAGGCCCACCATCGTCAACGGCAGCGAGACGCCGGCCAGCAGCACCGCCACGAACCCGACGCGCAGATCGGGGTACGCGAGCGCGAGCGCGGCAGGCGAGAAGAAGGCCACCCCGGCGGCCAGCGTGCCGATCTCACCCAGTCGGCGGACCAGCGTCGGTGAGCAGAGCCCGCCGAGCAGTCCGCCGACGCCCTGCACCATGACCAGCACGCCCACGAACGCGGCGTCCCGATTCAACCCCTGGTCGACGTAGGCGAAGATCAGCGATTCGCTGAAGCCCATCACCAGCGATCCGAGGCCGTAGCCGAGCAGGGCCCGGCGCAGCGCCGGCTCACCGGTCAGGTGCCGCAGGCCAGCGCCCAGCTCGGCGGGCCAGCGCAGCCGTACGGACGGCGTCGTCGGCGCCGGGCTCGGCACCGCGGTCACCACCGCGGCCGCGGTCGCGAAGCCGACCATGCCGATCCCGGCCAGCACCCAACCGCCGAGCGCCGCGTAGAGCGCCGCGCCGACAAGCGGGCCGACCAGCCGCAGCCCCTGGCGTACGGTCTGCAGCACCCCGTTCGCCTCGGCGAGCAGTTCCATCGGCACCAACTGTCGGATCAACCCGCTGAGCGCCGCGCCGAGCGTGATGGACGACAGGCCGTACAGGGCGGCGACCAGGTAGACGAGCCAGACGTCGCCCGCGTCGCGGACCGTGAACAACGGGGCGAGCAGCAGTGCGGTGACCACGTTCGCGGTCACGAAGAAGGGACGGCGCGGGTACCGGTCGACGAACCAACCGACAAGCGGCGCCAACGTCATCGGGGCGACGACTGCGAAGATGATGCCCCCGGCGAGCCCGTTGGAGCCGGTCAGATCCTTGACCCAGATGGCGAGCGCGAGCAGCAGGATCGACTCGGCGGTCATGCTGGCCAGCAGGCCACCGAACAGCAGGCGGAAGTCGGGGCGGCGCAGGACGGTACGCATGGGGTCACTCCGGCGGGATGGCATGCCCGGCTGGGCGCGGTCGACGGGGCTGGGACCACGGGTCCGTCGTCGTCCGGGAATCCCATGGTTCATTTTTCGAGTAAGACACGCCCCCGCCGGGCCTCCGACGTCGGTCGCGCCGTCCATACTGACCGTGGGGGGCGAATTTCATACAGTTACCGTCGCGTCTGCGGCGGTCGACGGGAAAGAGGACACTGTGCCTCCTGCCGCACCCAGCCCGATCATGCGTCGTCGACGGTTGGGCATCGAACTGCGCAGCCTGCGCGAAGCCGCGGGCCTCACCGGCGACCAGGTTATCGAACGGATCGGTTGGGCGTCCGCGTCCAAACTGTCCCGCCTGGAGAATGGCCGCAGCCGTCCGGATCCGCAGGATGTCGGCGTTCTGCTCGACCTCTACGGGGCCGACGCCGCGTCACGCGAGGAGCTGCTCGGGATCGCCGGCGGCGCCGGCGACATGCGTGGCTGGTTGAAGAACTTTCCGGTGATGACACAGCAGCAGCGCAGCTGGGCCGAGCTGGAGGCGGGCTGCGCGGAGATCTCCGAGTACAACCCGGTTCTGGTGCCGGGCCTGCTGCAGACCGCCGGGTACGCGCAGGTCCGGATCGTCTCGGCCCGCCAGGCGAGCGAGGGCGCCGGCGAGCCGGACCCGGCCGAGGAGCCGGAGACCGAGGTGCAGGCCCGGTTGGCCCGCCAGTTGCTGCTGACCCGGGAGCCGGACGCGCCGAGCTACACCGCCGTTCTGGAGGAGGCGGCCCTCGGCCGCCGGGCCGGCCCGCCCGAAGTGCTGCACGAGCAGTTGGTCCAGTTGTGCGAGCTGGCCCAGCTCCCCAACGTGACGTTGCACCTGCTTCTGCGGGACACGCAGATCGGCGATTGGTACCTTCCGCCGACCGCCTTCTCCCTCTATCGGTTCGCCGATCCGCTCGATCCGGAGACATTGGCCATCGAAGGGGGGTTCAAGGACGTCATGTCGACCGAGTCAATCACGCTAAATCGCTATAAAGTGGTGTTCGAGTGGCTATGCACGGCGGCACTTGACGCCTCGGACACCCTCTCCTGGCTGATCGAGGCGACGGGACGGCCGGCCGGGGCGACGCCCCCATCCACAGTGGCGTTCGGGCCGGCAACGGCGCCGACCCAGCGCCGCAGGGATTCGGGGCGACTGACGGATCGGTGATCCACGGGGGACCCTCCGTCGGGGCGTGCGGCACCACTCGTCCCATCGGATCGGTTCACACCAGGAGCAGAGCCATGAACGACATCCACAGCACGCCGTCCGTCTCCGCCAGCTCGTTGGCGGACGCCCCGTGGCGCACCAGCACACGCAGCCAGACCTCCAACTGTGTGGAGGTCGCCCCCCTGGGCACCGGCCCGTCGGCTGTCGCGCTGCGCGACAGCAAGGACCGGGGCGGCCCGGTGCTGCTGTTCAACCGGGCCGGCTGGCTCGGCTTCATCACCGGCGCGAAGACGGGCCAGTTCGATCTGAACTGATCTCCCCGACCGGGCGGGGCCGTCGGCATGTGCCGGCGGCCCCGTCGTCGTGTCCGGCGACGACCCCGCTGACCAGGCATCCGCCGATCGGACGAGGCTCGGAACCAATAGGCGCGTTTCACTTGCTGGGATGAACACGGGGCGTAACATGACGCACGAGAACGTGGAACTTCCACACTGGCTCATTCGTCGCGGTTCATCCGGAGACCCTTATGCGGTTCCTGATCGTTCGCACCGACATCCGCACCGTCGCCGACGGGGACATCGCCGCCGCATGGGCCGACGGCCATCGCCTCCGCGACGAGACGACCACGCCGGAACCGCGCCGGCAGACCGTGCACGCCGAGGACCGGGACGCCGCGTTGCTGCTGGCCCGGGCACTGTCTTCGGTCGGCGCGGTGCGCGCCGGCAAGCAACGGGTCAAGGTCCTGCCGCTCGGCGAGCCGCGGCCCGCGTTCCGGCGCAGACCCGGCCGCACCGGCACCTGACCCACCAGACGTCCGTCGTGGTCGGCTCGGCTCCCCCGCCGCGTCATTCGCTCCCACCGACCACGACGGCCGGTGTTCCCGGCCCGTGACCGCCGCGGCAACGGCAGCCACGGGCCGGGACCGTGCTCAGCGGTCGGCGTCCACCCAGCCGTCCAGCCAACGGTGGACGAGGAACAACGCGATCGACGACGGCGGCGGCAGGATCAGCCGAGCCCCGTCCCCCACGTCCACCGCCCTCCCCGCACACGCGGCCCCGATCTCCGCACGGGTGAACCACCTGGCGTACGCGATCTCGGACGGGTCGACCCGCACCGGATCCGCTGGGTCCGCGGTGGCCAGGAAGCCCAGCATCAGCGAGCCCGGGAACGGCCAGGCCTGGCTGCCGACGTACCCGATCCGCTCGACCGAGATGCCCACCTCCTCGCGGACCTCGCGCAGTACGGCGGCCTCCGCCGACTCCCCCGGCTCGACGTACCCGGCAAGGCACGAGTAGCGCCGACCGCCCGGGGTGCCCGGCCAACCGGCGTTGTTGCCGAGCAGGCAGCGGCCCTCGGGGCCGTCCACGCCGTCGTGCACCAGCACGATCATCGCCGGGTCGGTACGCGGCCAGATCCGCCCGCCTTCGCGATCCACCCGGGACCAGCCGGCCTCGTCCATCACCGTCGGCGCACCGGTTGCCGTCGAGTAGCCGTGCCGGGTGTGCCAGTTGAGCAGCGCCAGCGCCGTGGTGAAGATGCCGGCCTCCCGGTCGCCGAGCAGGTGGCCCACCTCCCGCAGGTTCACCGGCCGGGTGCCCGGCACCGTCGGCAGCGGCGCGTCGAGCGCGAAGACCGGCACCCCGTCGGGCTCGACGCCGAGGAACATCGCCGTCGACTCGGAGCCGGCCGGGACGTCGGCCGCGCCGAACAGCACCAGCGCCGGAGGCGACACGTCGGTACGGGCGAGCGCCCGCCCGCCGTCGGTCGAGTCGAGCAGCAGTATCCGGCCGCGCAGCCACGCCTCGGTCAACCACTGCGCGTCGCCCCGGCGGTGTGCGGCGCGATCCAGCGTGGACCGTGCCAGCGGCGGCGCCGTCTCCCCGCTCATGTCCGGGCTCCGCGGCCGACGGCACGCCCTATGGCGTGGCGGCGCCTCACGGCTGCACCGGCTCGGTGTGCACAGGCGTCAGCGCGGCCAGCCCGGGGGTGATCCGCTCGGCGTCGCCGAGCACGACCACCGCCGCCCGAGCAGGCGCGAGGTAGTGGGCGGCGGCCCGCGCCACGTCGTCCACAGTCGCCTTCGCCAGGCGGGCCGCGTACTCCGCGAGGAACTCCAGACGCAGGCCGTTGCCGGCGTACGCGCTGGTCAGCGCGGCCAGACCGGCCTGGGTGGACATGCCGAGCTGGAGGGTGCCCAGGGCGTACTGGCGGGCCTGCTCCAGCTCCTCCGGCTTCGGCGGCAGCGACGCCAGCCGGCCCAGCTCGTACGTGGTCTCCAGCAGCGCCGGGCCGGTGACCTCGGTGGCCACCTCGGCGCCGGCGACCAGAACCGACCCGGCCACCGAGTGCTCGATCACCGAGTGGGGGCCGTACGTGTAGCCCTTGTCCTCGCGGATGTTCTCCACCCAGCGGGACGAGAAGTAGCCCCCGAAGATCAGGTTGGCCAGTTGCAGCGGGGCGTGGTCGGGGTCGGTGCGCGGCACGGCGGGCAGCGCGACCCGCAGCGAGGACTGCACCGAGCCGGGCCGGTCGACGAGCAGCAGCGGCCCCGGCTCCAGCGGCGGGGTGGCCGGCAGGGTGGCCGTACGCCCGGCACCGGCCCACCCGCCGAGCGCCCGCTCGGCCGCGTCCAGGGCCTTCTCCGGCTGCACGTCACCGACCACCACGAGCTGCGCCCCGGCGGGGTGCACCCGCTCGGCGTGCAGGGTGCGCAGGGCCGCCGGTCGGACGGCACGGATCTGGCCCGGCTCCGGGGTCTGCGTGGCGTACGGGTGTCGCCCGTAGACCCGCTTCAGCAGCGCCTCCCGGGCCAGGTGCGCCGGCTGGCTCTGGGCGACCTGGATCCGGTCGATCAGCCGGTCCCGCTCGGCGGCCACCTCGTCGCCGGGGTAGCTGGCGCCGGTCAGCACCTCGGCCAGCAGCTCCAGCATCCGGTCCAGGCCGGTGACCAGGCCGGCGCCGGAGAGCATCAGCCGGTCCGGGTCGACGCCCGCGGACAGCCCGCCGCCCACCTTCTGCAGCTCGGCGGCCAACTGCACGCTTGTCATCGACCCGGTTCCGGAGAGCATGGTCTGCGAGAGCATCGCGCCGCGCGCGAGGTGGGCACGGCCGAACGGCACCCAGAGCCGCAGCTCGACCAGGGGCACCGCCGGCCGGCGTACGGCGATCACGGTGAGCCCGTTGCGCAGTGTGCGCTCGGCCTGCTTGGGCACCTTGAGCTTGCGGGTGGGGCCGAGCGGGGGCAGCGTACGCGGCCCGGTGGTGGTGGCGGTGGTGCTCATCGGGCACCTCCGGGGATGACCTCGACCGCGGCGCGGCGCTCCGGGCGCAGGGTGGCCGCGGCGGCCTGGACCTGCTCCTCGGTGACGTCGCCTACCAGTCGGGGCAGGTCGTTGAGCAGGCCCGGCTCGCCACGTTGCTGTTCCAGGACCGCCATCCGCAGCGCCCGGCCGAGCACCGCGTCGGTGTCGCGCAGCAGGTGGGTGGCCATCCGGGCCTGGGTGCGGGCCAGCTCACCGTCGGTCAGCCCGTCGGTGGCCAGCCGGTCCAACTCCTCGTCGACTGTGCGCAGCACCTTGTCCACGTCGCCGCCGGGCGGCAGGTGCGCATCGAGCAGCAGCGCGGTGGGGTCGCGGACGTCGAACGGGTCGCCCATGAACCCGAGGTAGCCGCCGAGGCTTGTCACCGTGCGGTCGCGCTGGACCAGTCGTTCGACCAGCCGGGACGCGTCGCCGTCGGTGAGCACCTCGGCCAGCACCACGTACGGCAGGTAGCCGGCGAAGTCGTCGATCGGGTCGGGCACCCGCCACGCGCCGGCCACCGCCGGCAACGGCGCCAGGGCGTCGGTGTACGAGCTGCGCCGCTCGGCGGTCAGGTCGGGCTCGGTGAAGTCGGGCCGCCGCGGTGCGGGGCGGGACGGCACGTCGCCGAAGTGCCTGTTGACCAGCTCGGTCGCCTCGGCCACGTCGATGTCGCCACTGACGGCCAGCACCGCGTTGCCGCTGGCGTAGTAGCGGCGGAAGAAGTCGGCGGCGTCGGCGACGGTGGCCGACTCCAGGTCGTCGAACGAGCCGTAGCCGTCGTGCGCGTTCGGGAAGGTGTCGAACATGACCGGCGGCAGGGTCAGCCAGGGGAAGCCGCCGTACGGCCGGCTGAGCACGTTGACCCGGATCTCCTCCTTGACCACGTCGACCTGGTTGCGCAGGTTCTCCTCGGTCAGTCGAGGCCCGCGCATCCGGTCCGCCTCCAGGAACAGCGCGCGCTCCAGCGCGTTGCTCGGCAGCGTCTCGAAGTAGTCGGTGTAGTCCAGGTGGGTGGAGCCGTTGAACGTGCCGCCGGCGCCCTGCACGTGCCGGAAGTGGGCCAACTTCTCCAGGTTCTCCGAGCCCTGGAACATCAGGTGCTCGAAGAGGTGGGCGAAGCCGGTCCGCCCCTCCGGCTCCGAGCGGATGCCGACGTCGTAGACCACCGCCACCCCGATCACCGGGGCACTGCGATCGGGGGTCAGGACCACCCGCAGGCCGTTGTCGAGGGTGAACCGCTCGACCGGATACTTCGTCGCTGGAATTCTGGATCTCCGCGCCGCCACGGGATCGACCCTAGCGCGTCGACACCCCCGCCACCGGCGACCTCCGCGGAGCCACCGTCACCTGGTCGGCGAGCCGGGGCAGAACCTCGGCGCCGACCCGCTCGGCCTCCTCCCGGTGCGGCCAGCCGGAGAGGATGAACTCGTCGACGCCGAGTGCCGCGTACTCGTCGATGCGGGTCGCGACCTCGGCGTAGCTGCCGACGAGCGCGGTGCCGGCGCCCTCGCGGACCAGGCCGACCCCGGCCCAGAGGTTCGGTGCGACGGTGAGCCCGTCGGTGCGGCCGGCGTTCAGCGCGGCCATCCGGGCCTGACCGACGGAGTCCATCCGACGGAACCGCGCCTGGGCGGCGGCGATCCGCTGCGGGCTCATGCCGGCCAGCAGCCGGTCGGCCTCGGCCCAGGCGCCGGCGCTTGTGGGCCGCGCGATGACGTGCAGCCGGAGCCCGGTGCGCAGGGTGCGGCCCCGCTCGGCGGCGAGCGCCCGGATGCGGGTGACGCGGGCGGCGATCGCCGCCGGTGGCTCGCCCCACATCAGGTACGTGTCGGCCTGTCGGGCGGCCACCGTCTCGGCGGCCGGGGACGCGCCGCCGAAGTAGATCGGCGGCGGATCGGCCAGCGGGGTGGCCAGCCCACCGCCGTCGACCCGGTAGTGCGTCCCGGCGTGGTCGAACGGCCGGCCGGCCCAGGCGCGCCGCAGGACCTCGATGAACTCCCCGGTACGCGCGTAGCGCTCGTCGTGGCCCAGGAAGTCGCCGTACGCGCGCTGTTCGGCGGGATCTCCCCCGGTCACGATGTTGAGCGACAGGCGTCCGCCGGAGACGGCCTGGAACGCCTCGGCCTGCTGGGCGATCAGGGTGGGCAGCGCGAATCCGGCCCGGACGGCGACAAGCATGCCGAGCCGCTCGGTGTGCTGGGCGACCGCCGCGCAGACGATCCACGGGTCGGGGCAGCCGGCGCCGACAGGGGTGAGCACGGCCGCGAAGCCGCCCGCCTCGGCGGCGCGGCCGACCTCGGCCAGGTACGCCACGGTGGCGGCCCGGTCGTGGCGGGCGGCACCGGCGGTGACGGTGGCGGCGCCGACCTGGTCGCCGTCACCGGAGGTAGGCAGGAACCAGTGGAAAATCATTCGATCACCCTACCGAGTTGGTAGGAATTACCGACATAACTGAGACGCCCCTTCCCGGCATGTGGATGAGTCTTGACGCTGGCCCTGCTCTGGCCCACTCTTCCTACCAACTAAGTAGGAATACTGCGGATTGGATGGACGATGAGACGGCATCCCCTGCGCCGATTGGTCACCCTGGCCACCCTCGCCGCCCTCGGCGCGGCGACCCTGGGCACCACCGCCGCGTGCGGCGACGACAGCGAGGGCGCGGGGGGCGGTTCCGGCCCGGTGACCCTGCGGCTCGGTTACTTCCCCAACATCACCCACGCGCCTGCCGTCGTCGGCGTGGAGAAGGGCATCTTCGCCGAGAAGCTCGGCGCCGACGTCAAACTCGAACCGAAGACCTTCAACGCCGGCCCGGCCGCCATCGAGGCCGTCTTCTCCGGCGCGCTGGACGCGACCTACATCGGCCCGAACCCCACGGTCAACGCGTTCTCCAAGTCCAAGGGCGAGGCCGTCCGGGTCGTCTCCGGCGCCGCCTCCGGAGGCGTGGCTCTTGTGGTCAAGCCCGGCATCAACAGCCCGCAGGACCTCAAGGGCAAGAAGGTCGCCACCCCGCAGCTCGGCAACACCCAGGACGTGGCGGTCCGCTACTGGCTCAAGCAGCAGGGGCTGACCACCACGAAGGAGGGCGGCGGCGACGTCAAGATCGTGCCGCAGGAGAACGCCCAGACGGTGGAGACCTTCAACAGCGGCGCGATCGACGCCGCCTGGGTGCCCGAGCCGTTCGTCTCCCGGCTGGTCAACGCCGGCGGCAAGGTGCTCGTCGACGAGCGCGACCTCTGGCCGGACAAGAAGTTCGTCATCACCAACCTGCTGGTCAGCACGAAGTTCCTCAAGGCACACCCGGACGTGGTGCAGAAGCTTGTCGACGGTCAGGTCGCCGCGAACGAGTTCGTCAACACCAAGCCGGACGAGGCCCAGCAGGCCATCTCCGACGCCATCGGCAAGATCACCGGTAAGCCGCTGGACCTCAAGCTCATCAAGCAGGCGTGGCCGACGTTGGAGTTCACAAACGACCCGATCCCCACCTCGCTCAAGGCCGGGCTCGACCACGCCGTGGAGGTCAAGCTGACCGAGCCGGTGGACCTCAAGGGCCTGTACGACCTGACGTACCTCAACAAGGCGCTCAAGGCGGCCGGCAAGGCCGAGGTCGTCCAGCCATGACGTCGACCACGACGACGCCGCAGAGCGCGACCACAGCGGTCGCGCTCTCCGGCGTGACCAAGGTGTACGGACGCGGGTCGAACGCCGTACTGGCCCTGGACGGGGTCTCGCTGGACGTCGCGCCGGGCGAGTTCGTCTGCCTCGTCGGCGCGTCCGGCTGCGGCAAGAGCACCCTGCTCAACCTGGTCGCCGGCCTGGACCGGCCCAGCGGCGGCCAGATCGGCATCGCCGGTGACGCGAATCCGGGACTGATGTTCCAGGAGCCGGCGCTCTTTCCCTGGCTGACTGTCGACGCGAACGTCGAGGTGCCGCTCAAGCTGCGCGGGCTGCCCCGGGCCGAGCGCCGCGAGCGGGTGGCCGAGCTGCTGCGCACGGTGCACCTGGCCGAGTTCGGTCGCAAGCGACCGCACGAGCTGTCCGGCGGCATGCGGCAGCGGGTCGCGCTGGCCCGCACCCTGGCCCTGGACACTCCGGTGCTGCTGATGGACGAGCCGTTCGGCGCGCTGGACGCGATGACGCGGGACATCCTGCACGACGAGCTGGAACGGATCTGGTCCGAGCGCCATCTCTCGGTGCTCTTCGTCACGCACAACGTCCGCGAGGCCGCCCGGCTGGCCGACCGGATCATCCTGCTGTCCAGCCGCCCCGGCCGGATCATCTACTCCACCGAGGTGGACATCCCGCGGCCCCGGCGGATCGACTCGCCCGAGGTCGCCGCGATCGCCGCCGACGTCACCGAGCGACTCCGTACGGAGGTGAGCCGCCATGGCCAGTGACACCCTCGCCAGCACCGCGCGCTCCGACGCGGAGATCTCCGGCCTGGACGCGCTGGAGATCGCCGGTCAGGAGAAGGAAGCCACCCGGGTTGCCCGGCTCTGGGCTGCCACCTGGCCCAAGCTGGCCGCACTCGCCATCGCCGTCGGCATCTGGCAGGTGGTGGTCTGGAGTGGATGGAAGGATCCGTGGGCCCTGCCCGGCCCGGGCCCGGTCTTCTCCGACCTCGCCGACTACGCGTTGAGTTCTGCGCTCTGGGACGGCCTGGCCACCACCGCCCGACGTGCCGTGGTGGGCTTCGCCGCAGCGGTCGCCGTCGGGCTGCTCCTCGGGCTGGGCGTCTCCCAGTCCCGGGTGCTCCGGGCCGCCATCGGCTCGATGATCACCGCGTTGCAGACCATGCCGTCGATCGCCTGGTTCCCGCTGGCCATCCTGCTGTTCCAGCTCAGCGAGCAGGCGATCTTCTTCGTGGTGGTGCTCGGCGCGGCGCCGTCGATCGCCAACGGCGTGATCCACGGCGTGGACTACGTGCCGCCGCTGCTGAAGCGGGCCGGCCGCAACCTGGGCGCGCGCGGGCTCAACCTCTACCGGTATGTCATCGCACCCGCGGCGCTGCCCGCGATCGTGGCCGGCTTGAAGCAGGGCTGGGCCTTCGCCTGGCGCAGCCTGATGGCTGGCGAACTGCTGGTGGTCATCGCATCCCGGACCTCGATCGGCGCTCAGCTCACCTACGCCCGGGACTTCTCGGACGCGGAACGGCTGATGGCCATCATGATCGTGATCCTGGTCGTCGGTCTGGCTGTCGACGCGGCGTTCGGCGCGGCCGACAAGGCGATCCGCCGTCGCTGGGGCGTACTGGACCAGGCTGGTCAGTGACGTGTACGTCTCCGCGCGCAGCGACTACGCGCTCCGGGCGATGCTCGCCGTCGCCGCCGCCGTCCGCGGCGACGGCGACGAGGGCGGTGGTGGCGGCAGCGAGTTGGTGAAGGCGGGCAGCCTGGCCGATGTGCAGGAGATCCCGCTCAGCTTCCTGCAGGGCATCCTGCTCGACCTGCGCCGGGCCGGTCTGCTGCTCAGCCATCGGGGCGCCGAGGGCGGATACGCGCTGACCCGGCCACCCGAGGAGATCACCGTCGGGGACGTGCTGCGCGCGGTCGGCGGCTCGCTGACCACGGTACGCGGACTGCCTGCCGAACGCGCCGGCTACCACGGGGTGGCTGCCGGGCTGACCGACGTCTGGCTGGCGGTGCACGGGGCGATCGCCACAGTTGTCGACAGCACCAGCCTCGCCGACCTGCTCAGACGCACCACTACCGACCGGGCGTCCACGACGTCCTGACCACCGGGGCGGTGTGGTCGGGTCGGTGCCCCGCCGGCCCCGACCACACCCCCGTACCGATCCGGACCCGGCCTGCCCCTGCGCCGCGTGCCGGTCGACCGGTCGCTGTTCAGCCCCGGTGCTCGACCGCCGGGCCGGAGCCCGGGTCGCCGGGACTGCGCAGCTCCACCAGACCGGCGGGAGCATTACCCGCCGGGGTGGCGTGCCAGGGCGCGAAGGCCGCGAAAATCGCGAGCAGCAACCCGGCGAGCCCGACCGCGACGACCAGGATCAGTTCGCGCAGCGCCCCCGAGCCGGCTTCGCCCGCCATGGTCACCCCTCCCGCGCCGGGCCCCCGCCCGGCTCCCCCCGGTGGCCAGCTTCGACCACACCGGGCCAGGGCACAGTCGGCCAGCCGACCAACCAACTGCTGATATTCGACTCGGGTCGGTGGCCGGGCGGCGCGGGCGACCGGCCGCCACGACCGTCGGGGCGGCCGACCCGGGCGGAACCCGAACCATCCCGCAGACGAAACGACCCGCCCCGCCGAAGCGGGACGGGTCGGTGACGTGCGTGCGGGATCAGACGGTACGCGGGCGGCGCGGACGACGGGACCGGCCCGACGCGCGGTGCGCCGGGCGTGCGCCGCCGTCCGTGGCCGAGCCACCGGCCGTGCGGCCCCGGCTCACTGCCACCGGCGGGGCGGCGATCGTCACCGGCACACCGGAGGGCTCGCGCGCTCCGGTGACCCGGGCCAGCGCCTCGTCACCCGAGCGCACCTGGACCGACTGCGGCCGGATGCCGGCGGTGGCCATCAGCCGGGACACGTCCCGGCGCTGCTCGGGCAGGACCAGGGTGACGACGGAGCCGGACTCGCCGGCGCGGGCCGTCCGACCACCGCGGTGCAGGTAGTCCTTCGCCTCGGTCGGCGGGTCCACGTTGACCACCATGTCGAGGCCGTCGACGTGGATGCCCCGCGCCGCCACGTCCGTGGCGACCAGGGCGGTCACCTGGCCGTTGCGGAACTGCTCCAGGATGCGGGTGCGCTGCGGCTGGGACTTGCCACCGTGCAGCGCGGCGGCGCGTACACCCTTGGAGAGCAACTGGCGCGCGAGCCGGTCGGCGCGGTGCTTGGTGCCCATGAACAGGATGGTGCGGCCCTCACGGGCGGCGATCCGGGTCAACGCGTCGGGCTTGTCGACCGCGTCGACGTGCAGCACGTGGTGGGTCATCGCGGTGACCGTTGCGGTGCCCGGGTCGACCGAGTGGGTCACCGGGCTGCTGAGGAAGCGGCGGACCAGCCGGTCCACGCCGCCGTCGAGGGTGGCGGAGAAGAGCATCCGCTGACCCTGCGGTGCGACCTGCTCCAGCAGCTTGGTCACCTGCGGCAGGAAGCCCATGTCGGCCATCTGGTCGGCCTCGTCCAGCACGGTGATCTCGACCTGGTCGAGCCGGGCGTCGCCACGGTTGATCAGGTCGTGCAGCCGGCCGGGGGTCGCCACGACCACCTCGGCGCCGGCACGCAGCGCGTCCGCCTGCCGCTGCAACGACAGCCCGCCGACGACTGTGGCGCAGCGCAGACCGACGGCCCGGGCGTACGGGGCCAGCGCGGTGGTCACCTGCTGCGCCAACTCCCGGGTCGGCACCAGCACCAGGGCCAGCGGACGACCCGGCCGGGCCTTGCGGCCGGCGGTGCGGGACAGCAGGGGAAGCCCGAAGGCGAGCGTCTTACCCGAGCCGGTACGACCCCGGCCGAGCACGTCCCGACCCGCGAGCGAGTCCGGAAGGGTGGCCGACTGGATCGGGAACGGCTCGATGATGCCCTGCGCGGTCAGCGCGCTCAGCAGCGCCGGCGCCAGACCGGTATGGGCGAAAGACGGAATAACTGTGGTCACGCAGAAGCCTTCCTCGACGCGGCACGTGTCGAGGGAGGGCGCCGAAGTCGGCGCTGTCACCAGCGGCACAAGGCCGCCAGGACTCACAAGCACGAACCGATTAGGGTACGGGCCGGCCCGCCGCCGGGCCGCCGCCTGCTTACGCAGGTCGACGGCGGGGCGGGCCGGTCCCGTCACCGTCACACCCGGAGGGCGCGACGGGTACTACCGACCGATCCGAAGATCAGAGCGGACGGATGTTCTCCGCCTGCGGGCCCTTCTGGCCCTGGGTCACCTCGAACTCGACCCGCTGGTTCTCGTCCAGGCTCCGGTAGCCGGAGGACTGGATCGCCGAGAAGTGGGCGAAGACGTCAGCGCCGCCGCCGTCCGGGGTGATGAAGCCGAAGCCCTTGTCAGCGTTGAACCACTTCACGGTGCCAATAGCCATGTGTTTCGTCTCCTTGACGGAACGTCGAGCCCGCACGTGTTGCGGACTCGAAGAGGAGCGCTCCGCGCGGGAATGCGCGAATCGCCTGTCGCTTCTGGTCGCCCCGCCCGGAGAACTCCGGACACAACAAAGAGCGCCTGGGGCCACAATCCCGCCAGGCGCACACAGAGTCTCTGGTAACCAAAACTGCAACCCGGTCAACCTACCACGGATTTTCCCGTGGTGGTCAAACTTGGCCAGAATCTCCGGGCAGATGGGTGATCATGGCGGTGAGCCCGGTCACATCCAGCAGGTCGGCGGGCCGAACCGTCACGCCGTGCCGGACGTAGTGGAAGGCCGCGCCCACCCGGTCGACAGGCACGCCGGCCAGCTCGGCCCACGCCAGCCGGTACACGGCCAACTGCACGGCCGCCACGTCCGCCGCCGGCCCGGTGGGCCGCGCGCCGGTCTTCCAGTCGACCACGTCGAACCGGTCGCCGGGGCGGGCGAAGACGGCGTCCATCCGCCCCCGGACCACCACGCCCGCGATCACCGTGGCGAACGGCACCTCCACCTCGACCGGCACCCGGTTGGCCCACTCGCTGGCCAGGAACCGCTCCTGCAATTCGACAAGCGCCTCGTCCGGCGCGGCGTCCGCATCCGCCGCGCCGGGCAGCTCGTCCAGGTCGAGCAGGCGGTCCGCGCCGAAACGCTGCTCCAGCCAGGCGTGGAAGGCGGTGCCCCGGCGTGCGTACGGGTTGGGCTCGGTGGGCACCGGACGGCGCAGCGTACGGGCCAGCGCCGCCGGGTCACGGCGCAACGCCACCAGCTGGGTGACGCTCAACTGCCCGGGCAGGGCCACCTCGACCGCGCCGGACAACCGGGTCAGCTCGGCCCGCTCGGCCAGCAGCAGATCCGCCTCACGACGCCAGCGGGCCACCTCCGGGTCCACCTCCGGCTCGACTGTCACCATCGGCCCGGCGACGACCGGGCCGACCGGCGCGGCAACCATCGAACCGACCGAGCCGACCGGCCCGACGCCCACCGAGGCCGGGCCGTCGGTCATCAGGCGGCGCACCAGCCCGGCCGCCTCGGCCAGCGCCGGCCGACGGCCGCCCAGCGGGTCGGCCGGCCACTCCGCGCGCAGCACCACCTCTGCCGTCGGGTTCGAGGCGTCCGGGGTGGGCTCCGGCGCCCACGCGTCGACCAGGTGCCCCGGGCCGCCGTCCAGGCAGGCGTCGTACACCTCGCGCAGGAAGACCGACGGGCCCCGCGGCCGCTTCGTCCCCTCCCCCCACCAGTACCCGGAGCACAGCAGCAGCCGGCGCGGCCGGGTGACAGCCACGTACGTCAGCCGGCGCTCCTCCCGCTCGTCGTGGGCCCGCCAGGCGTCGGTGAAGTCGCTCACCGCCCGGGCCACGGCCCGCTGGTCGGCCGCGTCGTCGAGCGCCAGCTCGGGCAACCCGTCGGCGTCGCCGCGCAGCGGGAACGGCAGCACACCGAGCCCGCCGAGCCAGTGGTCGGAGTTGCGCACCGGTCCGGGCCACGAACCACGACACAGCCCGGCCACCGCCACCACGTCCCACTCCAGCCCCTTCGCGGCGTGCGCGGTGACCACCTGCACCGCGCCCTCCACCACCTCGACCTCGCCCGGGGCGAGACCGCGCTCCTCGTCCTCGGCGGCGGCCAGGTAGGACAGGAAACCGGAAAGCGTCGCGCCGGGCGTCTCCCCGCTGAAGCGGGCCGCCACGTCACCCAGGGCGTCCAGGTGCCCCCGGGCCAGGCCGGCGTCACCGGCGCCGTCGCGACCGGCACGCACCGCGACCTCCACGTCCAGGCCGATCGTGCGTTCGATGTCCGCGATCAGATCCGGCAGGGCCTGGTCCAGGCGGTACCGCAACAGGGCCAATTCCATGCCGTACGCGCGCAGCCGCGCGAACCCCTCCGCCGAGTACGCCTGCGCCGGGCCGAGGTCGGCCAGCGCCTCCACCAGGGTCGCCTCGTCCAGCAGATCGGGGCTGATCTCCGCGTTCTCGTCGGCGGCCACCTGGCGTCGAGCGTTGGCGATGGCCCGGGCCCGCCGGTGCAGTGCCACCAGGTCACGTGGCCCGATCCGCCAGCGGGCACCGGTGAGCAGCCGCAGCAGCGCGGCCCCGTCGGTCGGATCGGCAAGCACCCGCAGCGTGCACACCACGTCGCGGACCTCGGGAGTGTCCAGCAGACCACCGAGGCCCACCACCTCCACCGGCAGGCCGCGCTCGCGCAGCGCCGACTCGATCGCCGGGATCTGACTGCGGACCCGGACCAGGACGGCGGTGGTCGGTCGCTGCGCCACCGGTATGTGCTCGGGCGCCGCGCCGGGCATCCGGGCCGCGCCGCGCCAGGCGGCGAGCACGCTGTCGGCGATCCACGCAGCCTCGTCGGCGTACGTGGGCAGCAGCGCGCAGTGCACCGTCCCGCCGGCCGCCCCGCCGGGGCTGCGGTGCGGGATCGGGTCGCGGACGGTAAGCGCGGAGCGCAGCTCCGGCACCCGGGCGCCGGCCGCGCGCAGCGGGGTGGAGAGTGCGTTCGCCACCCGGAGGATCTCCGGACGGTTACGCCAACTGGTGGTGAGCCCGAGCGCCGGGGCCGGCTCACCGTCGGCGCGGGCGAACTCGGTGGGGAACCGGTCCAGGGTGCCCGCGCTGGCCCCCCGCCAGCCGTAGATGGACTGGCACGGGTCGCCCACCGCCGTCACCGGATGCCCGCCGCCGAAGAGCGCGTTGAGCAGCACCACCTGGGCGTGGCTGGTGTCCTGGTACTCGTCGAGCAGCACCACCCGGAAACGGTCCCGCTCGATCTCGCCGACCCCCGGATGATCCCGGGCCACACGCGCCGCCCGGGCGAGCTGGTCGGCGAAGTCCATCGCCTCGAAGTCCTCCTTGCGCCGGGCGTACGCCCGCACCAGCGGCAGCAGGCGCAGCCGGGTCTGTTGCAGGGTGAGTGCCTTGCGCACGTCGGCGTACACCCGGCCGGGCCGCGACTGCACCTCGGCGAAGAACCGCCCGGTCCAGGCGGCCAGCTGGTCCGGGGCGACCAGGTGCTCGTCCAGCTCCCCGGCGAGCGCCAACACCGCGTCGGTGATGGTGCTCGGCATCCGGTCGACCTCGGACATGTCGCCGTCGTAGTTGCGCACCAGCAGGTCGACCAGCTGCCAGCGGGACGCCTCGGTGAGCAGTCGGGTGGACGGCTCGTAGCCGGCCCGCAGACCGTGCTCGGTGACGATCCGGCCGGCGTACGAGTGGTAGGTGGAGACGGTGGGCTCACCGGCGAGCGGGTCGTCCAGCGGGTCGCGGCCCTGCCGACCGAGGCGGCGGATGAGCTGGTCGAGCCGGGTACGGACCCGGTGGGCCAGTTCGCCGGCAGCCTTGCGGGTGAAGGTCAGCCCGAGGATCTGCTCCGGGCGCACGTACGAGTTGGCCACCAGCCAGACCACCCGCGCGGCCATCGTCTCGGTCTTGCCGGACCCGGCCCCGGCCACCACCAGCAGCGGCTCCACCGGGGCGGCGATGATCGCGGCCTGCTCCCGGGTGGGCGCCGGCAGGCGCAGCAGTTTGGCCAGCTCGACCGGGGTGTACCGGGGCCCGGAGTCCGCCAGCCGGGGTGTCGGCGCGGGGCCCGCGCCGAACAGGGTGGGCTGGGTCATGGGTTCTCCGGAGGACGGACGGTCGGCGGCTCGACCACCTGGCGCCCCTGCCCGGAGACCGGGCAGCTGGTGCGCACCGGGCAGACCCGGCACTTCGAGTTGGCCACCGCGGCGAACGTGGCGGCTGCCATCGTATCGGCGGTCCGCCGGACCAGCGCCGTCGCCCAGCCGGCCGCCGGGCCCTCGCCCGCCGCCGGCTGGTTCTGCTCCCGGGCATCCTTCGCGGAGGTGCCGAGCTGCACCAGCGCCGCGCCGCCGGACTCGTCGCCGAACTCGGCGAACGCGCCCGCCTCCACCGCCGCCTGGTACGCGCCGAGCTGCGGGTGCTCGGCCAGTTCGGAGCCGGTCACCGCTGTCGACTTGCCGGTCTTGAGGTCGATCACCACCAGTCGGCCGGCCTCGTCGACCTCCAGCCGGTCGACCCGCCCGGTCAGGTCGACGGGTCGCTGCGGATCGTCCAGGCGGACCGCGAACTCGTGCTCGATGGCGAGCAGCCGGCGCGGGTTGGTGGCCAGCCAGCGCAGCAGCTTGTCGACCATCGCCTCGGCGCGCTCCCGCTCGGGGCCGGCCATCCACCTGGCGGCCAACTCGATCGCGTCGAACCGGGCGGCCACGTAGTCGAGCAGGGCACCCCGGTCGGCGCTGGCGTCCTCGGCGAGCATCGCGGCGGCGTGCACCAGGTTGCCCACCCCCTGCGCGGTGCTGGTCGGGCCGCTGCCGCCGTGCCGTTCCAGCAGCCAGCGCAGGCTGCACCGCAGCGCGCTCTCCATCGCCGAGGGAGTGACCCGCACCGGCGTCCCCTCCTCGACGAGCGGCCGGTCGTCGGAGAGCGCCCGCAGCCCCCACCAGTCGTCGGGGTGCGCGCCGGGCACACCGGCGGCGGCCAGCCGCGCCAGCTCGGCCGCCGCGGCGCGCCGCCGGGCCGCCGGCGCGGCGGGGTCGGTGATGGCGGTACGCAGTTCGGCGACCAACGCCGGCAGGGTGAGCGCCCGGGGCGGCCGGGTGACGGGCAGCGCGCCGGGCTGGTCCTCGTCGCCGTCCTCGCTGGTTGAGGCGGTCGCGCCGCCGCCGGTCGCGCCATTGCCGGTCGCGCCTGTGGAGGCAGTGCCATTGCCGGTCGCGCCGCCGCCTGTCGCGCCGCCGTGGGACTCGCCACTGCCGGTCGCTCCGTCGATGGCGGGGGCGTCGCTCGGTGAGCCGGTGACGGACTCGCCACCCGGAGGGCCGGAACGCGGGCCGGGCGGGGTAGGCGGCGTGCTCGGCGGGCCCGGCGGCGTGCTCGGCGGCGTGCTCGGCGGCGTGCTCGGCGGGGCGCTCGGCGGGGCGCTCGGCGGGGCGCTCGTGCCCAGCTCGTGCAGGAAGCGGCTGGGCTGCTCCTCGTGGTCGTCGCCGCCGACCGCCGCCGACGCCACAGCGCTGACCAGCAGGCGGTGCCGGGCCCGGCTGATGGCGACGTGGAAGAGCCGGCGCTCCTCGTCGAGCAGGGCGGAGGTCTGCCCCACCACGTTGGCCGCCCGGGCGCCGCCGACGGATCGGCCGGCCAGCACGTCGACAAGCCGCTCCGAGCCGAGCAGGCTGCCGCGCAGGCGCAGGTCCGGCCAGATGCCCTCCTGCACACCGGCGACCGCGATCAGGTCCCACTCCAGGCCCTTCGCCGCGTGCGCGGTGAGCAGGCGGACCGCCGCGCCCCGGTCGGCGGTAGGTGCGATCGTGTCCGCGGGCAGGTCCTGGGCGAGCACGTGGTCGAGGAAGACCTCGGTGCGGGCGCCGGGCAGCCGGTCGGTGAAGCGGGCCGCGGCGTCGAAGAGCACCAGCACGGCGTCCAGGTCCCGGTCGGCTGCCTCGGCTCGCCGGCGACGGGCCACGTCCCCCTCGCCGGCCACCGGCCGCCCCTGGGCGATCGCGCCGGCCCAGCGCTCGGCCAGCCCACTGGCGTCCCAGACCTCCCAGAGCACGGTCTCGGCGGTCGCGCCGGGTTGGGCCGCGGCGTCCCGGGCGGTGGCGAGCAGCCCGGCCACCGCCTGCGCCGGCTCGGCCCACCGCCTGTCGATGCCGGCCAGCTCTGTCGGGTCCTGCAGTGCCTCGACGATCAGCTCACCGGACGGGCGGCGGTCACCGCCGGCCAGCGCCAGGGCACGCAGGCCCTGCCGGAGCCGCCGTTCGGCAAGCGGGTCGGCCCCGCCCAGCGGAGAGTGCAGCAGCGCGACCGCTGCCTCCTCGTCCAGACGGGCCGGCTCCAACGCGCAGCGCAGCAGGAGCAGCAGCGGCGCGACCGCCGGTTGCAGGTGCAGGGGCAGGTCCTCGCCGTGCACCACGGTGGGGACGCCGGCGGCGTGCAGCGCGCGTTGCAGGGTGGGCAACTGCAACGCGGTGGATCGCACCAGCACCGCCATCCGCGACCACGGCACGCCGTCGAGCAGGTGCGCGGTGCGCAGCGCGTGGGCGAGCCAGGCGGCCTCGCTGGTCGCCGAGCGGAACGTGTGCACCTCGACCACACCGGCCGGCGCCTCCGGCAACGGGTGCAGCCGGCGGTGCGCCATCGGACCGCGCAGCCGGCGGCCCAGCCGGGCCATCGCGGCGAGCAGGACCGGGCCGGCCCGGTACGACGTGCTCAGCAGCACCTGGGCGGCCGGCGCGCCGGAAGCCGTCCGGAAACGGTGCCCGAAGGTGGTCACCCCGGCCGGGTCCGCACCACGGAAGGCGTACGTGGAGGAGTCGGGATCGGCGAACGCGACGAGCGACTTGCCGCCGCCGGCGATGACCGAGAGCAGTTCGAGCTGGGCGGGATCGGTGTCGGCCAGCTCGTCGACGTACACGTGGGCGAGGCGGCGGCGCTCGGCGGCCAGCAGCTCCTCGTCGTCGCGCAGCAGACCGGTGGCGGCCCGGACCAGCTCGGCCGGGTCGTACGCGATGGAGCCCCGGTTGCTGACGTCGCGCAGCGCGAGCACCGCGACGTACTCCCGCAGGAAGCGGGCGGCGGCCGGCCAGTCGGCGCGGCCGAGCTTCTCACCCAGCCGGGCCAGGTCGACCGGGCCCACCCCGCGCTCGGCGGCGCGCATGAGCAGGTCGCGCAACTGACCGGCGAAGGCCCGGGTGCGCAGCGCCGGACGCAGGTCGTCGGGCCAGCCGACCGGGTCGTCCTCGGGCTCCTCGCCGACCACGTCCAGCAACTCGCGAATGATCAGATCCTGCTCGGGGCCGGTGAGCAGGCGGGGCGACGGCTCGCCGCGTTCGGCGGCGGCCCGGCGCAGCAACCCGAAGGCGTACGCCGGGAAGGTGCGTACCAGCGGCTCGCGCAGCACCCGGTAGCCGTCCTGCGCGACCCGCGCCTCGATGCGTTGACGCAGCGCGGTGGCACCACGACGACCGAAGGTCAGCACCAGGACGCGTTCGGGATCGACCCCCTCGGCGACCCGGGCGGCGACCGCCTCGACGAGGGTGCTGGTCTTGCCGGTGCCGGGACCGCCGAGCACCAGCATCGGCCCGTCGGTGTGCCCGACGACCTCGGCCTGCACCTGATCGGCCCGGAAGCCCGGGTCACCGCTCGCCGGCCCTGAGTCGCCGACGGACCCAGGCTCAGCGGCGAGGGAGGCGCCGCCGTCGACGGACGCACCGCCGCCAGCGGGCAAGGTGCCGGCCCCGTCCCCCCGCGCCGGCCCCGCGGACCGTCGCACCAACCGGTACGCCTGCATCACCAAATCCCATCACGCCCATACGACACCCATTCGCCCCAACCTCACCCCATCCACCCCCGTCGATCATGCGGTTGGCGGCACGACACGCCGACGGCCCTGCCGCCAACCCCATGATCGGTGGTCCGGAGTCAGGGTAGGGCGGACTCCAGCGCCTTCAGGGCCTCGGGGACCGTGGCGACCACGGTCAGCAGGTTGCGGCCGGCGGGTTTGAGGAAGTGCTGGTCGGTGAGGCTGGTGAGCCAGTCCAGCAGGGGCCGGTAGAAGCCGTCGGCGTCGATCAGCACCATCGGCTTGGTGTGCTGGGCGAGGGTGGCGGTGGTCCAGACCTCGAACAGTTCGTCGAGGGTGCCGAGCCCGCCCGGCAGGGCGAGGAACGCGTCCGACCTGTCGAGCATCAGGGTCTTGCGGCTGGCCATCGAGTCGGTCACCAGCAGCTCGTCCGAGGCGAGGTCGGCGACCTCCAGATCGACGAGCGCCTGTGGGATGACTCCCACGGTGCGCCCGCCTGCGGCGCGGGCGCCGTCGACCACCGCGCCCATCATGCCGACGCAGCCGCCGCCGCTGACCAGCGTGTGCCCGCGCCGGGCCAGCTCGGCGCCGGTCTCGGCGGCGAGGTCGAGCCAGCGTTGGTCGAGGGTACGGGACGAGGCGCAGAAGACGCAGACCGCCGCCATCAGCCCTCCCGGGGCCGGTCGGCGGCCTGCTCGGCGGCGGCCTGCTGGTCGGCACCGGTGCGGGCGACCGCCTCGTCGCGGACCGCGTCCTGCTCGACGGAGAGCGCCGCCTCGGCCTCGACGATGTGTCGGACGGCCGCGTTGACGTCGTCGGTGAGGCAGATCAGATCCAGGTCCACCGGGCCGATCTTGCCGCTGGCTGCCATGGTGTCGCGCAGCCAGTCGAGCAGCCCCTGCCAGTAGGCGACCCCCATCAGCACGACCGGGAACCGGGTGACCTTGCCGGTCTGCACCAGGGTGAGCGCCTCGAACAGCTCGTCCATGGTGCCGAAACCGCCGGGCAGCACCACGAACGCCTGCGCGTACTTGACGAACATGGTCTTGCGGGCGAAGAAGTAGCGGAAGTCGATGGCCAGGTCGACCCAGTCGTTGATGCCCTGCTCGAACGGCAACTCGATGCCGAGCCCGACGGAGAGCCCGCCGGCCTCGGTGGCGCCCCGGTTGGCGGCCTCCATCACGCCCGGGCCACCCCCGGTGATCACCGCGTAACCGGCCCGCGCGAGCGCGCCGCCCATCTCCTCGGCGAGCCGGCACTCGGCCGTGTCCGGGCCGCTGCGTGCCGAACCGAAGACGCTTACCGCCGGCGGCAGGTCGGCGAGGGTGTCGAAGCCCTCGACGAACTCGGAGAGGATGCGCAGCGCCCGCCAGGCGTCCCTGGTCTTCCAGTCCTCGCGGCCGCGCGAGTCCAGCAACCGCTGGTCGGCGGTGCTGCTCGGGATCGCCCCCCGGCGCAGCGTGACGGCGCCCCGGTGTCGCTCCCGCCCCGGGCCGCGGCCGGCCTCCCGCCCGTTGTTCTGGCTCATGAAGCAACCGTAGTGGAGCCGCACACGCCGGGGGCGCGGGCTACCGACGCCGGGAAATAGTTCGCGATCAAGGGCAACTATTTGGCTTCCCCGTACGTCTTACTATTCACATACCGGGTATGCCCCGGCGCGCGCCTTCGGGGGAGGAGACAGCGTGATCAGCAACAGCGAGATGATCCGGATCCGTCGACAGATGCAGCGACGGATCCACGATGTGGTGGCCGAGCGCCGCCGCACCCGCGATCTCGACCCCGCCCTGTCGCCCGCCGCCGCCACCACGGGATCCGGAGCCGATCAAGAGGTTCGCGCCGCCGACAACGGGCCAGGCTGACGCGAACCTCTTGATCGCCGGGAACGGGGCCGAGCGGCCCGACCGGAGCGGGCCAGACCGGCTCAGGCCGGCCCGAGCGGAGCGGAGCGGATCCGACCGGCTCAGGCCGGGGCGAGCCAGCGGTGCAGGGTCGCCGCGCCGTCACGGATCTTGCTGATCTCGACGTGCTCGTCGGGGTGGTGGGCGAGGTTCGGGTCGCCCGGGCCGAAGTTCAGCGCGGGGATCCCCATGGCCGCGAACCGGGCCACGTCCGTCCAGCCCAGCTTGCCGATCGGCGCGGCGCCGACCGCCGCCAGGAACTCCTTCGCCGGGGCCGCCTCCAGCCCCGGGGCGGCACCCGCCGCGGTATCGGTCACCCGCACCTCGAAGCCGGCGAACACCTCACGCAGGTGCGCCTCCGCCTCGGCCGGGGTGCGGTCCGGAGCGAACCGGTAGTTGACCTCGATCTCACAGAGATCGGGGACCACGTTGCCGGCCACGCCACCGTTGATCCGTACGGCGTTCATGCCCTCGCGGTAGTCGCAGCCGTCGATGGTGACCCGTCGCGCCTCGTACGTCTGGAGGCGTCGCAGCACCTCACCGGCGGCGTGGATCGCGTTCACGCCGTGCCAGGAGCGCGCCGAGTGGGCGCGTACGCCCGTCGTGGTGACCACCGACCGCATGGTGCCCTGGCAGCCCGCCTCGACGATGCCGTACGTCGGCTCCAGCAGCACCGCGAAGTCCGCCTCCAGCCACTCCGGGAACGCCTGGGCGACCAGGTTCAGCCCGTTGTAGCGCGACTCGATCTCCTCCGCCTCGTAGAAGAAGTACGTCACGTCGTAGCGCGGCTCGGGCAGCGTCACGGCCAGGTGCAGGGCGTACGCGGTGCCGGACTTCATGTCGGAGGTTCCGCAGCCGTACATCAGGTCGCCGCGCATGGTCGACGGGAAGTTGTTGTTCAGCGGCACGGTGTCCAGGTGACCGGCGAGCACGACGCGCTGCGACCGGCCGAGGTCGGTGCGGGCCATCACGGTGTTGCCGTGTCGGAACGTGGACAGGTGCGGTACGCCCCGCAGCACCTCCTCGACACAGTCGGCGATCGCCTTCTCGTTGAGGGACACGGACTCTATGTCAACCAGTACGCGGGTCAGCTGCACCGGATCGGCGAGGACCTCGGGGGTCAGCGGGTTCTCCATGGTTCGCACGGTACCTTCAGGTCTGTCAGCGCGAGGAGCGAGCCGAGGCCGGCCTGGCCGCGACCGAGAGGTGTAACAGTGACGTCCGCAGATTCCGCCTGGGGCATCGGCCTGGCCACCGTCACCGCCGACGGGCAGGTGCTCGACACCTGGTATCCGACCGGCAAGCTGGGCCTGGGCGAGCTGCCGTTGGTCGCCGGTGAGGGCGAGTCGGACGTGCTGGACCTGCCGCCGGGCGCGCTTGGCGACCGACCGCTGCCCGGTCTGCGTACCGTCCAGGTGGTCACCGTGATCGGCTCGCTGGACGACCCGATCAAGGACGCCTCCGACGCGTACCTCCGGTTGCACCTGCTCTCCCACCGCCTGGTGCGACCCAACCAGCTCAACCTCGACGGCATCTTCGGCAAGTTGGCGAACGTGGCCTGGACGTCCGCCGGGCCGTGCCCGCCGGAGCGGGTGGACGAGCTGCGGGTGATCGAGCGGGCCGCGGGCCGTCACCTGGCGGTGTACGGGGTGGACAAGTTCCCCCGGATGACCGACTACGTGGTGCCCTCCGGCGTGCGGATCGCCGACGCCGACCGGGTCCGCCTGGGCGCGCACCTGGCCGCCGGCACCACTGTGATGCATGAGGGCTTCATCAATTTCAACGCCGGCACGGCGGGCACCTCCATGGTCGAGGGGCGGATCGTGCAGGGCGTGCTGGTCGGCGATGGCTCCGACATCGGCGGCGGGGCCTCGATCATGGGCACCCTCTCCGGCGGCGGCACCGAGAAGATCAGCATCGGTGAGCGGAGCCTGGTCGGCGCGAACGCCGGCGTCGGGATCTCACTCGGTGACGACTGCGTGGTCGAGGCCGGCTGCTACATCACCGCCGCGTCGAAGATCACCCTCCCGGACGGCCGGGTGGTCAAGGCCCGGGAGTTGTCCGGCGTCGACGGCCTGCTGTTCTGGCGCAACTCGGTCACCGGCGGGCTGGAGGCCCGGCCGCGCACGGGCCGGGGCATCGAGCTGAACGCCGCCCTGCACGCGAACGACTGACGGCCCCGCCGGGTCCGCGGCACTCGGCCGCGGACCCGACAGGGGTACGCCTTACCGCAACCGGTACGCCTGGATGATCCGTTCGGTCACCGTGTTGCCGGCGGTGTCCCGAGCGGTGGCCCGCAGCGACACGTGGCCGGCACCCGCCGGATGGCGCAGCACTGCCAACCAGCTGTCGCCGGAGGCCCGGACAAGCGTCGCGTTGCGCCAGGTCTTCCCGCCGTCGTACGAGACGTCGACGGTCAGCTTCTCCACCCGGGCGGCCGGGGCGCCGGGCTGCCGCTGCACGCGCACCGGAACGACGAAGCCCTGACCGGCCGGAGCGCTGTTGTCGGCGCGCAACGGCGGCGCGAAGTGCACCGCCGACAGGGGCAGCCGGGCCGGCGTGTCACCTGCGACGTGCCCGGACCGGAAGGTCCAGGTGGACTCCACCTCGGTGCTCAGGTCCGTGACGCTGCGCTTCGCCGACGTGACGAGCCGGTAGTTCGCCGTACCGGGTGGCACCGTGAACTCGCCGTAGCCGGAGTACTCGCTCTCGCCGACCAGTTTGCCGTCGCGCCAGAGCTCGGTCCGCTCGCTGTCGACGAGCGACGCGCCCGGGTGCCCGGCGGCGTCGCTGAACATCGGCAGGCCGACCAGGATGGTGTCACCGACGCGGGTGACGTTGTCCTCGGGCCAGCGCGGAGCCGGGAACGACGGCCCGTACGGTGCCTGGTTCCAGATCTCCTGCACGGTCCGCCCCGCCCGGTACGCGGTCGGGACGGAGAAGAGCGCCGTCTGCGGGTTCAACCAGCCGTCCTCGTCCCGCGTTCCGAAGTAGATGTCGGACTCCCACTTGACGCCCCTGGTGTTGTAGTGCTCGACCCGCTGGCCGGGCACGTCTGTGGGCAGGACCAGGGCGGAGCCGCCGACGTTGTACTCCAGCACGGGGTACACGGTCCGTTCGGCCTCCAGCCCGGGAGCGCCACCGCGGAACTGGTGCACGACGGTGGCCAGGTCCCGCCGCGTGTAGTTGCGGACGAACCCGGTGGGCAGTCGGCCCGGGATCGCATCGGCCAGCGCGTACAGGTAGGGACTGCTGGCCGTGTCCGGCTTGGTCCACTGGCTGCTGATAGTGGAGACGAACCGCTCGTCGGAGACCGGCTTGCCGAGTTGACCGCTGGTCAGGCCGGTGAACGTGTCCGCCCAGATCCCGATGGTGTACGAGCTGCCGTCGTCGGCAGTGAAGTTGCCGCTGACGTCGATCAGCTCCGGGGTGGCGCCGCGCTCGGGGATTGTCGTCCGCACCGGCTTGGTCCGGCGGGCGTCCACCACGATCCGGGTGTCCCGGTCGACTGTCAGCTCGGGCTGCGCCAGCACCGACATCCCACCCTGCTCATCGTCGGGTGCGGGCTCTGAGATGAGGCTGGTCAGGCCGTAGTGCCCCTTGGGCACCCGCACGGTGGCCACGCCGTCGGGGCCGTAGAGGTCCCACCAGGCGAAGGTGTCCAGGCCGACCAGGCTGCTCGAGTGCTCAGCGGCGCGGGCGCCGGCACGGTTCAGGTGCTCCACGGTCAGCGTGTAGCTCTCCACCTCCCGGTGCACGGCCAGCGGGGTGACCGCGACCGCCGTCCCGGATCGGGCCACGATCCGCCCGGTCCAGTAGCCGTCGGCGTCGCCGAGCCGGGTGTTCGCGGTGACGGTCGTGGCGGCCGTGCCGCCCGCCGGCACGGTGAGTCGGTTGGCGCCCAGGACGAACAGGCCGGCCGGTAGCGCGCGACCGTCGGGGCCGGCGCCCTCGACGCCCAGGTCCACGGTGACCGGTGCCGGGCCGTCGTTGCGCCAGGTCACCGTGCGGGTGATCGGGGTGTCGTCACCGTGCGGCCAGAGCGTACGCCCGAACGAGACGCTCACCGGGTCGGTGGTGATCTGCTCGGTGATCGCGTGCGCGACGTCGACCCGCCCGGCGCCCTGCTGGTAGGCGGTCTGGTCCGGCTGCGGCTTGGCGGCGGCCATCAGGGTGGCCTTGAGCCGGTCGGCCTGCCATCCCGGGTGCTGCTGGGCCAGCAGCGCGGCGGAACCGGCCACGTGCGGGGTGGCCATCGAGGTGCCGGAGAGGGTGACGTAGCGGTCCCCCACCGGGTCGCCGATGACGCCGGTGGCGGACCGCGCGGCCACGATGTCGACGCCGGGCGCGGTGATGTCCGGCTTCAGCGCGTCGTCGCCGATCCGGGGGCCCCGGCTGGAGAAGTCGGCCAGCTTGTCGTCACGGTCCACAGCGCCCACGGCGAGGGCGGCGTCGGCGCTGGCCGGGGAGCCGACCGAGCCGTCCGAGCCGTCGTTGCCGGCGGCGAGGACGAACAGTGTGCCGGTCTGGGTGGTCAGGGTCTGCACCGCCTCCTCCAGCGGGTCGACCTCCGGGGTGTCCCAGCCGCTGAGGCTCATGTTGACCACCGCGGCGTTCTTCTCCACAGCGGCCCACTGCATGCCGGCGAGGATCGCCGAGTCGCTGCAGCCCTGGTCCTCACAGACCTTGCCGTCCAGCAGCGTCGCGTCCGGCGCCACACCCCGGTACTTACCGCCGGAGGCCGCGCCGGTGCCGGCGATGGTCGAGGCAACGTGGGTGCCGTGGCCTACCGTGTCCCGAGCGTCGGGGGCCTCACTGAAGTTGCGTGCCTCGGCCACCTTGCCGGCCAGGTCCGGGTGGGTCGCGTCGACGCCGGTGTCCAGCACCGCGACTGACACTCCCTTGCCGGTGAACCCGGCCGCCCAGGCGGCCGGCGCGCCGATCTGCGGCACGCTGTGATCCAGGGTCACCCGGCGGCGGCCGTCCAGCCAGATCCGCTCGACGCCCCCCGCCGCGTCGACACGGGCCCCGGCGGGAGCGGTGGTGACCGTCGTCCAGACCGCGCCGAGGGAGGACTTTCCGGTGGTCAGGGCGGCGCCGCGAATCGCCGGCAGGTCGCGGGTCACCCGCGTGCCGGGCAGCGCGGCCGGGGTACGCCGGGCGGTGCCCGTCGAGCCGTACGACACCAGCAGCGGCAGGGTGTCGCGGTGGGCGTCGTCGTAGCGCGCCTCGACCAGCCCGGTGACGTCGAACAGTCGCCGGTCCACCCGGCCCGAGCGCAGCAGCGGCAGCGCGTCCGTCGGCGTCACCGAGAGGCGACCGTGCTGGCGCTGGACCAGGAACCGCACCCCCTCGCGGCCGGGGCCGCGGTGGACCGAGGCGCCGGCAGCCGTGACCGTGACCCGGTCACCGGTGATCAGCGTGACGGTGGTCGAGCGGTTGGCGATGGGCCCACCCGAAGTGGACTGTTTGCCGGCGCCACCCGGCGGGGCTGCTGCGGCGGATGCGGGGACCGGCGCGGAGAGCGCCAGCGCGGATACGAGGCCGAGAGCGGCCAATCTTCTTGCCTGGTGCAACGGATCCTCCTCGTCAAGCGTCTTGATGTACGGGAGTCACATTGACAACCCAGAATTGCATACCGCGTATGCAAAAAGAAGGCCGAAAGATGACGGACCCGCCACAAGCCGACGAAGTAAGCCGGCATGATCGGGCGGTGACCTCCATGAAGGACAGGATGCTCGCGGGCGAGCCCTACCTGGCCGACGATCCCGAGCTCGTCGCCGACCTGGACCGGGCCGCCCGGCTGATGGAACGCTTCAACACCAGCTCGGCGGCGGATCCGGTGGCACGACTCGCGGCCCTGCGCGACCTGCTCGGCAACCTGGGCGAGGACACCTGGATCCGTCCACCGTTCTCCTGCGACTACGGCTGGAACATCAGGATCGGCCCGCGCAGCTTCGTCAACTACAACGCCATCTTCCTCGACGTCGCGGCGATCACCATCGGCGCGGACGTCCAGGTCGGACCGAGCGTCCAACTGCTCACGCCCACCCACCCCGTGGAACCCGACCCGCGCCGCGACAAGTGGGAGGCCGCCAAACCGATCACCATCGGCGACAATGTGTGGCTCGGCGGCGGCGCGATAGTGCTCGCGGGCGTGACGATCGGTGCGAACACAGTCGTCGGCGCCGGAGCGGTGGTGACCCGCGACCTACCCGCAAACGTGGTCGCCGTCGGCAACCCGGCCCGACCGGTCCGCGAACTCGACTAGCTGGACGAGTAAGTCCCAACTCTTGCGGCCGGCGGCCGGCGGTTACCGTCGGTCACCTCCGTGGAGGCGGACGCGGTCGTCAGCGGTATACCTCAGAGTCATATTCATACCTCTGCGGTATACCGCTCAACAGCACATCGACACGGCGGGCAGCCAACGGCGACGGCCACCGCCCCTCGTCACAACCGCCCGCGACCGCTGACATGACCCGCGACGACCGCGGCCAGTGAGAGCGACCCGCTCAATCCACCGACGGATCGGGCAGGCGAACCACCAGGTCCGCTCGCTCGGCCGTGGGAGTGACGCGGGCCGCGTTCGCCTCGTCGCTGCCCAACGCCCAGGCCCGTGCCTGCTCCGGTGACCGCCCGTACGCCTCGTGCCGGGCGGTCAACCGGCGCTGGCGCAGCTCGGCGTCCAGGTCGAGGAACCACACCTCGTGCAGCAGCGTCCGGACCTCCTGCCACGGGAAGTCCGGAACCAGCAGGTAGTTGCCCTCGGTCACCACCAGGCGGACCGACGGCGGCACCTCGATCGCCCCGGCCACCGGCTCCTCGATCTCCCGGCGGAACTCCGGCGCGTAGACCGAGGTCGGCTCCAGCCGGCGCAACCGGCGCAGCAGTGAGACGTACCCGTTGGCGTCGAAGGTGTCGACCGCGCCCTTGCGGTCGGCGCGGCCCAACCGGACCAGCTGCGACTGGGCCAGGTGGAAGCCGTCCATCGGCACCAGCCGGGCGCTCGGCCCGACCTCGGCGACGATCCGCTCGGCCAGGGTGGACTTCCCGGCACCGGGCGCCCCGGTGATGCCGAGCAGTTGCCGCGGGCCCGCGTCGGCAAGCGACAGCGCCCGCGCCACCAGCTCGTCGACGGCCAGCACCCGGGCCGGCGGCATCAGCCCAGCACCGGATCGCTGATCGTGAACCGTGCCTGCACCGCCGCCTGCACGGTCTGCGGCTGCGGGTCCAGCTCCAGCTCGGGCACCCCGCCGCCGGAGCCCCCGACGTCGAAGGCCGCGCGGGCGAACATCGGCCGGTCCCCCGGGCCGACGTCGGCCAGCTCGATCAGCGCGGTGACGCGGGCGCCGAGCGCCTCCGCGTACTCCCGGGCGCGCACCAGCGCGTCGCTGATCGCGGCGTGCCGCGCCTCGCGGTGCGCGGGGCTGTCCGGGCGCAGCTCCCACCAGGGACCGGTCACCGAGACCTGGTCCTGGTCGGCCAGCCGGAGCATCAGCTCACCGAGAGCTGTGAAATCGGTGACGGTGACAGTCGTGGTGACGCTGCCGAGCCAGCCCACCACGCGCTCGCCCGAACGCTTGGTCTGCGGCCGGACCCACAGGTCGCCGGCCTCCCGCCCGGCCACCGCCGGCTCGGAACCGTCCAGCAGCACCCGGACGGCGGCGGCCCGCTCGGCGAGCTGCGTCAGCGTCGCCTCCCGATCCCGACCGCGGGCCGTCACGACGACCGCGAACCGCGCCAACTCGGGCGGCACCTCCCGGGTCACCTCGCCGCGCACCTGCACCACTGGGCCGTCCGTCGCCATGCCTGCCAGCCTAGTCAGCCACCGGCAGCCACGCCGGGTAGGAGACCACGTCCGGGTCGATCCGGCAGCCGGTCAGATGGCCACCGGCGTCGCCCAGCCCGCGCAGCCAGGCCACCTCGGCGGCATGGTCGCCGCCGGCCGGGAACTCGCGGTCCGCCGGGGCGAACCGGCGACCCCGCAACGCCGACCGCGCCGCGCCGGCCTGCGCGTACCGGGCGGTCAGCCCCGTGGTGTCGCCGGCCCGCAGCGCGTCCGCCAGCTCATCCAGGAGTACGCGCACCTCGGCCAGCTCGTGCAGCACCCGTTCGCGGTTGCCGAGCAGCATGTTCGCCGTCCGCTCGGCAGGTGTGCCGGCGACCCGGGTGCCGTCGGAGAAGCTGCCCGCGGCCAGCGCCAACACCGCGTCGCGTAGCGGCGACCGCTGCACCGCCCCGGCCAGCGCGCCGGCCAACACGTGCGGCACGTGCGACGCGAGCGCGGCCACCGAGTCGTGCGACGGCGCGGACATCGGCACCACCCGCGCGTCGAACAGCTCCACCAGCAGGCCGGTCAGCCAGCGGAAGGCGATCGTCGCCGCACCCGCCGCCGGGCAGAGCACCCAGGCGGCGCCGGTCAGCAGCGTCGGGGAGGCCGCCGTCAGGCCGGCGGACTCCGCGCCCGCCATCGGGTGCCCGGGCACGAATTGGTAGGCGAGCCCCAGCCGGTCGGCGGCCGCTGCCACCTCGGCCTTGGTGCTGCCGACGTCGGTCAACACACAACCCGGCGCGGTCAGGTCCGCCACCCGGGCCAGCGTCCGGGGCAGGGTGGGCAGCGGACCGCAGAGGAAGACCACGTCCCGCCCGGCGACGGCCTGCTCGACGGTCTCCGGCGCCGACACACCTCGGGACCGTGTGTGCTCCCGGGTGGTCGGGTCGGGATCCCAGCCGGTCACGTCGAGGCCAGCGTCGCGCAGCCGCAGCAGCACCGAACCGCCGATCAGGCCGGTGCCGACGACCGCCGCCCGCACCCGGGCGTACGGCCCGTTCGGCGCCGGACGTGGACCACCTGTCGACGTGCCGGCCCCGGCATCCGGCGTCGGGACGGTCGTGCCGTCGGTCATCGCCGGCCGCCGGGCTCAGGCCCGCAGCCGGCCGGCGACCGCGGCGACGTGCTCGTCGGACTCGGTCAGCGCGACCCGGACGTGCCGCTGCGCGGAGGGGCCGTAGAAGACACCCGCCGCGACCAGGATGCCGCGCCGGGCCAGCCAGTCGACCGTCTGCCAGCAGTCCTCGTCACGGGTGAGCCAGAGGTAGAGGCCCGCCTCCGAGTGCTCGACAGTGAAACCGGCGCCGGTGAACGCGGCGGCGAGCACCTCGCGCCGGGCGCGGTAGCGCTCCCGCTGCTCGGTGGCGTGCCGCTCGTCCTGCAACGCCGCCACCATGGCGGCCTGCACGGGCGCGGGCACGATCATGCCGGCGTGCTTGCGGACCTTCAACAGCTCGGCGACGAGAGCCGGATCGCCGGCCACGAACCCGGCCCGGTAGCCGGCGAGGTTGGACCGCTTGGAGAGCGAGTGCACGGCGAGTACCCCGGTGTAGTCGCCGCCGCAGACCTGCGGGGACAGCACCGAGACCGGCTCGGCCGACCAACCCAGCGGGAGGTAGCACTCGTCGCTGGCGACCACCGCGCCGCGTTCCCGGGCCCAGTCGACAACCTTGCGCAGGTGCGCCGCCGGCAGCACCCGCCCGGTCGGGTTACCTGGCGAGTTGACCCACACCAGCCGGACGCGCGACGTCGGCCCGACCGCCGTGAGCGAGTCGGCGCGTACCACAGTCGCACCGGCCAGCCGGGCCCCGTCCTCGTAGGTGGGGTAGGCGATCGACGGCACGACCACCACGTCGCCGGGGCCGATGCCGAGCAGGGTGGGCAGCCAGGCGACCAACTCCTTGGAGCCGATGGTCGGCAGCACGCCGAGACCGTCGACGCCGGCGCCACAGGCCCGGGCGACCCACGCGGCGATCGCGTCGCGCAGAGCCGGTGTGCCGGCGGTCAGCGGGTAACCCGGGGCGTCGGACGCGTCCGCCAACGCCTGACGGATCACCGCCGGAACCGGGTCGACAGGCGTACCCATGGAGAGGTTGATCAGGCCCTCCGGATGCGCCGCGGCCAGCGTGGCCGCGGCGTCCAGGGTGTCCCAGGTGAACTCGGGCAGCCGTGCCGAGACCGGCTCGGGCCGGTTCAGTGGCCCTCGCCGCGCGGCGGCTGCGCGGCGACGAAGGTGGCGTCCTTCTCCACCTTGCCGATCTTCGAGGCGCCACCGGGCGAGCCCAGGTCCTCGAAGAACTCGTAGTTCGCGCCCGTGTAGTCCTTCCACTGCTCCGGGACGTCGTCCTCGTAGAAGATCGCCTCCACGGGGCAGACAGGCTCACAGGCACCACAGTCGACGCACTCGTCGGGGTGGATGTAGAGCATCCGGTTGCCCTCGTAAATGCAGTCGACCGGGCATTCCTCGATGCATGCCTTGTCGAGCACATCCACGCACGGCTCGGCGATGATGTAGGTCACCGGTCTTCTCCTCCGCAAGACGCGCCGCGATCTCCCGCGACGGTAAGAGCCTAGTATCTCGCCGGGGAGGGGGTCGATCGTGCTCCGACAGCAGGATGTGGGACACCGGATCGTGGTCCGCCGGATTGTGGGGATTCGCGAAGGCCGCCCGCTGTTTTCCGATGCCCTCGGCGAGCTGGTGGAGTTGAGCGAGACTCATCTCACCCTCGCCACGGCCCAGGGCCCGCTACGGGTTCCGATGGCGCAGGTGCACCGGGCCAAACGAGTGCCGCCGACCCGCCGGCCGACTGCCGCCGCGGTGGTGGCGCTCGAACGGGCCGCCGACGAGGCCTGGCCAGCGCCGACGCGCGGCCGGCTCGGTGACTGGCTGCTGCGCTCGGCCGAGGGGTGGACCGGCCGGGCGAACTCGGCGCTGCCGATCGGCGACCCGGACCGGCCGCTGCCGGCGGCAGTGGACGCGGTCGAGCGCTGGTACGCCGACCAGGGCCAACCCGCGATGATCAACACACCGCTGCCGCTCGCCGCGCCGGTCGGCGCCGAGCTGGACGAACGCGGCTGGGACAGCCGCCCACCCACACTCGTACAGACCGCGCCGCTCCCCCTGGCGACGCCCGGCGCCGCCTCGGTCGGTGCGGTCATCGAGGTGGCGACCGCGCCGACCGACGAGTGGCTGGCCGTCGCCGCCGGCCGCAAGGGCGGCCTGCCGGATGCCGCCCGCCACGTGCTCACCGCCGTGGACCAGATCCGCTTCGCCCACGCGTACGTCGACGGCACGCTGGTGGCGATCGGGCGGGGCGCGGTGACCGGTCAGGGGCGCTGGTTGGGGCTCAGCCTCATCGAGGTGCTGCCGCCGCTACGCCGGCGGGGGCTGGCCCGGCGCGTCATCGACACGCTTGTCGAGTGGGGCGCCGCGGCCGGCGCGACACACGCGTTCCTGCAAGTGGAGCAGCACAACACAGCAGCGGTGGCGCTCTACCGGACGCTCGGCTTCACCACCCACCACACCTACCTGACCCGGGTGGCGCCGCACTGACGCGGTGATCTCGCGTTCCAGGAAATCGGGGCATCCGAGCCGCCCCGACACCACGACTTCCTGGAAGCCGAGTCGATCAAACGGCGCGCGGCCCCGGCGCCCAGCGGCGGGTCAGCGCCGGACCACGCGGCGGGGCTTGGCGGCCTTGACCTCGGCGTACCGCTTGAGCTGCTGTGAGCGGTGGTCGAGACCGAGGGCGGTCGCCACCAGGTACCCGATCATGGTGCCGAGGAGGGTGGTGAGCAGGTAGAGCCAGATCTGGGCGAAGAACGTGCCCGCGCCGCCGGCGAACGGGCTGTGGCCGACCACAAGCGGCCCGACCAGCACGGTCAGGGCCAGGGCCGCCACCACCACCACGGCCATATCGCCCGCCCACTCGGCCAGCGGCCGCAGGCGTCCCCAGCGGAAGGCGACCGCGGCCAGGGTCAGCCCGATCACCACGAACATCACCAGCGACACCCGGTCGGCGGCGGTGTCGTCACCGTCGAAACCGAACCGGATGATCAGCCGGGCGACCACGTTGACCGCGAAGAGCCCACCCGCGAGCACCCCGATGGTCCCCCACCGCTTGTCCATCGCACGACCTCCTGCCGTACGCCCCGTGCGCGGGGCCACATCCCTGGCAGGAATATCTACCACTCGTACCTGTGTGCCGTCACCAGCGGCCGAGCGTGGGCGGCGGGGCGAGGACCTGCCGGAAACCCATCACGGCGAACGTCATCGCGCCGGCCACGATCATCGCCAGGCCGACCCAGTTGTCGCCGGCCAGCAGCAGGTCGCCCTCCGTGGTGCGGATGGCGGCCACCGCCATCAGTGCGAACCAGGGCACCGCCGGCAGTGCCACCGCCCAGCGACGGCCGACCGCCGCGTGCGCGAACCAGCTCAGCACGATGTTGGCGCCGACGGCGAGCAGCGCCGAGACCCCGATGAGCTGCCCGCCGACCCGGAGGGTGGCGAGCAGCAGCTCCAGCACACCGGTCACGACCCCCGCCACGATCACGACGATCGCGCCGCTCACCCGCAGACCCAGGTCCAGCAGTCGCGGCGGTGGCCCCGCCTCGGGCGGGGAGTCCTGATCGTCGACGACAGACATCGGCGCGGCGGGGAGCGTCACCGGGAACCGGCCGCCGCGACCGGGGACCGGTCCGCAGAGGCCTCCCCGGTGAGCCCGGCGAAGAGGTCGCTCTCCCAGCCGTACGGGCCGACGCCCGGGCCCTTCGTGCCGACCGCGAGGGTGAAGAACTCCACGCCCATGAACTCGCCGCCGAAGTTGCCGGCGATCGAGTAGAGCCAGGAGGTGGCCGGGATCTGGGTGGCGTGCGCCCGCATCGCCGCCTCCTTGGCCGTGTGCTGGTCGGTGCCGTCGATCCGGGCGGCGATCTGGTCGTCAGGGGTGCCGAAGGGCAGCTCGGCCAGATCCTGGATGCCGGCGAACGGGTTGTCCGAGGATTCGGCGAAGTGCGCCATGCCGGCCTCCAGCACGCTGAGCGGCATGGCCGTCCAGTAGACCTTGAGCGGGGCGCAGCCCTCGGCCGCGGCCAACTCGACGGCGCGCATCGCCACCCGGTGCGCCTGGATGTGGTCGGGGTGGCCGTAGAAGCCGTTCGGGTCGTACGTGACCAGCACCTGGGGGCGTACCTCCCGCATGATCTCCACCAGATGCCCGGCGGCCTCGTCGAGGTCGGCCTGCCAGAAGGCGCGGGGGTGGTCGTTCGTCGCGAGGCCCATCATTCCCGAGTCGCGGTAGCGGCCCGCGCCGCCGAGGAATCGGTGGTCGTTGACGCCGAGCGCGGCGCAGGCGGCGGCCAGCTCGGCGATCCGGTACCCGCCGAGCTGGTCGGCCTCGGCGGCGGCGAGCTGCGCCAGCGCCGGTACGTGGATCTCGCCCTCCTCGCCGAGGGTGCAGGTCACAAGCGTGACGTGTGCGCCGGCGGCGGCGTAGTGGGCCATGGTCGAGCCGGTGCCGATCGACTCGTCGTCGGGGTGCGCGTGGACCAGCAGCAGGCGGCGGTCGGGCAACGTCGTCACGACGGTCACTCTAACTGGCCGTTCTGCCCAGGAGTCGTCGACGCGTCCGCCCAGGTCGGCCACATCACGCCCGGCGCGGCTCTACGATTTGGCCTGTGGACTTTCCGGAGCTGGCCGCCCGTACCCGCCGGTTCAGCCACGGCGCGCCGCGCGCTGTCTCCGTGGCCGATGACGGCTCCCGGGTGATCTTCCTGCGCTCCGCGGGCCCGGAGGACCCGGCGGACGCGCTCTGGCTGCTGGACGTGGCGACAGGCGAGGAACGCCTGGTGGCCGACCCGGCGACCCTGCTGGGCGCGGACGGTGACGTCCGGGTGCTCTCGCCTGGTGAGCGGGCGCTGCGGGAGCGACTGCGGCTCACCGCCGCCGGCATCGGCTCGTACGCGTTGGACGCCGCCGGCCGGGTGGCGGTGTTCGCGCTGGCGGGCCGACTGTTCCGGGCCGACCTGGTGCACGGCGACGTGGTGGAGGTGGCCGCCGTCGGTCCGGTGCTGGATCCTCGACCGGACCCGACCGGGGAACGCCTGGCCTACGTGACCGACGCGGCCGGTGGTGTGCGCCGGGGTGAGCTGCGGATCATCGAGGCCGATGGCACGGACACCCTGCTGGCCGGCGAGGACGCCGGGGTGAGCTGGGGGTTGGCCGAGCACATCGCGGCCGAGGAGTTCGGCCGGTTCCGGGGCTACTGGTGGGCGCCGGACGGGCGGATGGTGCTCGCCGCCCGGGTGGACGAGTCCCGGCTGGACCGCTGGCACCTGCACGACCCGGCAGAGCCGGCCAGCCCTCCGACGGCCGTCGCGTACCCCCGGGCCGGCGGCCCGAACGCCGAGGTCAGCCTCCACCTGCTGGACCTGGACGACGGCTGGGTCGACGTGCACTGGGACCGGGAGACCTACCCGTACCTGACCGCGGTGAGCTGGGGCGAGGGCAGTCCGCTGATCACCGTGCTCCGTCGCTCGCAGCAGCACGGGCTGGTGCTCGCCGTGGACCCGCGGACCGGTGAGACGCAGGTGCACGCCGAGCTGGCCGATCCGCGCTGGGTGGAGCCGATCGCCGGCACCCCGGCGCACCTGCCCGACGGCCGCGTGCTTGTCGGCGGCGAACTGGCCCACGACGGGTACGACGCGCGGTGCCTGTTCGCCGACGGCACCCTGCTCACTCCCCCGTCGCTGTACGTGCGGCGGGTGGTGGGTCGGCTGCCGGCCGTCAGCGGCCCGGCGGACCTGCTGGTGGAGGCCAGCGACGGGGAGCCGAGCGAGCGGCACCTGTTCCGGGTCCGTACGACAATCGGGGGCGGGGTGGACGCGCGGCGGCTCACCACCGACTCGGGCTGGCACACGGCGGCCGTCGGCGGCGACGTGCTGGTGGTCGGGACGGCTTCGCTGGACCACGCCGGGGTCCGGTGGACGGTGTCGCGGGGCGGCCAGGAGCTGGCCGAGCTGCGGTCGCTGGCCGCGACTCCGCCGTACTCCCCGCTGCCCCTGCTGGAGCGGGTGACCGACCGGCGGCTGCCGGCGGCGGTGCTCTACCCCGACAACCACGTGACGGGCCGGCGGCTGCCGGTGCTGCTGGACATCTACGGCGGCCCGGGGCACCAGGAGGTGGTGGCGGCCCGGGCCGCGTGGTTGGAGCGGCAGTGGTGGGCCGACGCCGGGTTCGCGGTGGTCACCATCGACAATCGGGGTACGCCGGGAGTGGCCCCGTCGTTCGAGAAGGCGATCCACCGGCGGATGGCGGACGTGATCCTTACCGACCAGATCGACGCGCTGACCGCGCTCGCCGGAAAGCATCCGGACCTGGATCTGGAACGGGTGGCAGTGCGTGGCTGGTCGTTCGGTGGGTGGTTGGCCGGTCTGGCGGTGCTGCGCCATCCGGAGCTGTTCAAGTGCGGCATCGCCGGCGCCCCGGTGACCGACTGGGCGCTGTACGACACCGCGTACACCGAGCGTTATCTCGGCCTGCCGGAGGACGGCATGGACGTGTACGCGCACCACTCGCTCATCGAGCTTGCCGCGGAGCCGGTCATCGGCCCGGACCAGGCCCGCCCGTTGCTGCTGGTGCACGGCCTGGCCGACGACAACGTGGTGGCCGCGCACACGCTGAGACTCTCGGCGGCGCTGCTGAGCACGGGTCGTCCGCACGCCGTGCTGCCGTTGACCGGTGCCACGCACATGGCCGCGAACGGCACCGCCGAGCGCCTGCTCCCGCTGGAACTCGATTTCCTCCGTACGCATTTGCGCTAGGCGGCATTCGGCGGACCGGGCCCTTCGCCGCGTGCCATGCTGACGGAAGCGGGACCCGGCTTTTCCTTGTGCCGAAAGGATTCCAGCATGGTGGGCATTGCGCAGAAACCGTCGGTCGCCGCCGTTCAGGAAGGCGAGTTCCCGGTCACGCACTTTCGCACGGCGACGGTGAACGGGATCGACATCTTCTATCGCGAGGCAGGCCCGGCCGACGGCCCCGCCGTTCTGCTGCTACACGGATTCCCCACGGCGTCCTCGCAGTTCCGCCATCTGATTCCCCTGCTCGCGGACCGGTACCGGGTGATCGCGCCGGACTTCCCGGGTTTCGGCCACAGCGCCAGTCCGGACCGGTCGACGTTCGACTACACCTTCGCCAATTTCGCCGATCTGATGGACGGCCTGCTCGGCCAGCTCGGCGTGGACCGCTACGCGCTCTACTGCTTCGACTACGGGGCGCCGACCGCCTACCGACTGGCCCTCAAGCGGCCGGAGCGGGTCACCGCGCTCGTCGTGCAGAACGGCAACGCGTACGAGGAGGGCCTGAGCGAGTTCTGGGATCCGATCAAGGCGTACTGGGCCGAGAAGACCGACGAGCGCCGTCAGGCCATCGCGTTCATCCTCAACTCGGACACGGTCAAGCAGCAGTACACGGCGGGTGTGCAGGACCTCAGTCGGCTCGACCCCGACAGGTGGCTCCACGATGACACGCAGCTCGCTCGGCCCGGCAACGCGGACATCCAGCTGGATCTGTTCTACGACTACGGCAGCAACGTCACGCTGTACCCGGAATTCCATGCCTTCTTCCGCGACCACCAGCCACCGACGTTGATCGTCTGGGGCCAGAACGACCCGGTCTTCCCCGCCGCCGGCGCGCACCCCTATCGGCAGGACCTGCCGTCGGCCGAGTTCCATCTGCTCGACACCGGCCACTTCCTGTTGGAGGACAAGCTCGACGTCGCCGCGCCGATGATCCACGATTTCCTGGACCGCACCATCGGCCGTTCCTGAACCGCGGGACCGCTTGGCCGGTCGCCGCGGTGGCACTTTCCGACAATGAGCCGGTGTCGGATCTCCCCAAGCCACTCGGCTACCGCCTCATCACGGGGCCCGACGATGCCGAATTCTGCGCCCGCGTCAGCGCCCTTCTCGACCAGGGCTATCAACTGCACGGGTCGCCGGCGCTGACCTTCGACGGCGAACGCGTCATCGCCGCACAGGCGTTGGTGCTGCCGCGCTCCGTCGGCTCCGAGGCGCCCGAGGGCAGCGCCAGGTAGAGCCCACGATCACCAACGTTCCACGAGGTGTTCCCTGCCCTGCGGCGGATCGTACGGCTCGGGCCAGTAGTCGATGATCTTGCTGATCAGCCCCTGCTCGGACATCTCAAGCCAGACGCACGCGTCCTGCTGCTCGACGCCCACGCGAACGTCGAGCAGCAGGGCAGCGAGGCGGCCGTCGGCGATCACCCGTCGCGGCCGCAGGTGCCAGTCGCCGGGATACTCGGTGTTGAACCGCAGGAACGCGTCCTTGCCGCGAACGCGCTCCCGAGTCTGCGGCATCTCGTAGACCACGTCGTCGGCGAGCAGTGCGGCCAGTCCAGGCCAGTCACGGCGCTCTAGAAGATCGACATAGGCGTGGGCGGCCTGTCGGGCGGCATCGCTGTGGTCGGTCACGAGACGAGTATGAACGTGCCGACGGCCTCCGGATCTGTTGCCGAACGGGCGTCAGTAGTGCGTCCGCCGTACCGGCTCCCGATCGGCGCGCATGCGCCGACGGCCTTGACCTGAAGCTCACTTGAGGCCGGAGCATGAGTGCATGACGGCGACGGACGAGACGCGGCAGGCGCTGGAGCGGCAGCGAACGATTGAGATCACCACGACCGGACGACGAAGCGGTCAGCCCAGGAGGACCGAGACGTGGCGCTATCGAGCCGGTGGTCGCTACTGGCTCACGGGAAGCCCTGGCTCCCGTGACTGGTACGCCAACATGCTCGCTCATCCCGAGTTCACGCTGCATCTGGCCGACCGGGATCTTCCGGCACAGGCCCGTCCCGTGACCGATCCGGACGAGCGGGCACTCGTGTTCGGCGAGATCGTCCCCACCCTGGACTGGGCCGAGAGCCTGGAGAGCTGGATTGCCGGAAGCCCGCTGGTGGAGATCGCGCTTCTCGGTTGACGTTCGGTCGACACGGCGTTCGATCATGTCGACGAGCGGCCGTGGCGCGCTGCAGCGAGCAGAGGTCAAAGGACCGACGGCGGCCAGCGGTGGGAGCGCCACTCGTCCCATGTCGCGAATCCGGCCGGTGGGTGGTCAATGGCTTCGGTGCCGTCCAGTTCGCCGGACGTGGGGATCTCGAAGCTGGCAGCCCACTCGGCGAGCTCCTCGTCGGACATGGGCCACGTCGTGTGTGGCGCCTCGGCCTGACGTCGATCGACTCGTTCGCGCTGCTCGGCGGGGCTGATTGCGAAGTAGCGCATCTCCACCGTCGCGCCGACGTCCGCTGCCGCCTGCCGTAGCGCCGAGCGCTCGTCCCGACTCCAGAGGCCGAAGTCGATCACGACGCTGTTGCCGAGTTCGAGGGCGCGCAGCCCGATCTGGATGAGCCTGCCTTCGATCACGTCCGTAGCCGAGGGCGGATTCTCGTGACCGTAGAGAGCCTTCACCCACTCGTCCTTGGTGAGACGAAGGGCGTTCTCCTCGGTCTCGATGCGCCGAGCAGCAGTGGTCTTCCCCGTGCACGGGAGCCCCACAGTCAAAAACAGCCTTGGTTTCCTCATCATCACCCGCCTCCGGCCGAACGCCCCATCATCGCTGACATCCGCCCGGGCCGCAGGTGGCACAACGCTCGTGGCGTCGAAGGTCAGTGGGGTGCGCTCCAAGGTCGGGAACCGTGAACGGAAGGGTCCCCTCCCGTCATGAACGTCGGGAGGGGACCCCTGCCTGCGATCGAGCTACCGCCCGACGTACGCGTTCGGAATGCTCACGCGATGCTGGGCGCGCGGCCGGCGGTCAGCCCTTGGGGTTGGGGCCGAACCGGTTCGCTCCGGGCGTGCTGTCCAACACGTAGAACACGAGCAGGACGATGCCACCCACGATCGGCACCAGGCCGATCAGCAACCACCACCCTGCCCGGTCGGTGTCGTGCAGGCGTCGCACCGCGACCGCCAGCGTCGGCAGCAGCAGCGCCAGGTAGGCGACGAGAGTGATGTAACCGGTCGACGAGTCCTCCCCGACGGTCAGCCCCAGCACGTTGTCCAGGATGGCTGCGGCAAGAATGACGAGGAAAGTGAACAGGACGAACCACCAGTACTCAGACCGGCGGGCCCGCCCCTTGAAGCCGACATACTGGCTAAAGACCGACTTGATTGCGTCACCGAAGGACACAGCTATCTCCCGTTATTTGAGGGGTTCTCAAGGTCATTGCGGAGGCAGCCAAGCAGATCGATGTCGCGGGGTCAACAGCCGAGCGGGCGAGGCGCAGTAGCCGCAACGCCGACACTCCACAGAGCTCTGGCTCTTGCCTGGCTACCGATCTCCGGAGTCAGGCCAGTGGACCAGCTTGTGGTCGAGTGCGATCTGGACGCATGCAGCTCGAGATCGTCGGTTGCCAGGCCGACGAAGCGCTTCGGGGCAGCCAAATCAGGGCTGATTTCGGTAGCGTGCCGTCGATGAGGCGCCGACCATTCCTGGATTTGTCGCTGCCTGCCCCAAGTGACATCAACCGATTTGACTAAGGCGTGGTTGGGTTTCATCAGGCCGGCGTCGGGGGTGACGATGCCGTGCCGGTCGGCGTCGGCGTCGTTGCCCGTGGAGATCTGGTATTCGGCGCGGGCGGCGATCAGCGGCATGAGTAGCCCACCGAAACCTCGCGATGCGCATTCGCGACGGGCTGATCATCGAGTCCCGGGACTACATCGACCACATCTGAAGTGCGCGAACGCAACCCAGCCCTGATTTCCGGCCGGCTAGGGCGTCCAGTCGCGCCGGAGCAGACCGTAGATCACCATGTCCGCGAAGCCGTCGCCGTCGTACTCGCGCTCCCGCTGGGTGCCCTCGTGCGTGAAGCCGCATGTCTCCGCGGTCCGCCGCATGGCCGTGTTGCTTGCCAGCGTCTCCAGTTCCAGACGGCGTAGGTTGCGGTTGCGGAAGCCGTACCGGCAGAGCAGCTGGATCACTTCGGTCCCGTACCCCTGGCCACGCGCCTCCGGCAGCAGCGAGATGCCGAGGTGGGCGTACTGATTGAACGGGTTGACCCCCCACAGCGAGCCGCCACCGAGGAAAGTGCCGTCGGCCACCGTCTCGGCAAGCAGCGACACCGCGGTCTGTCCGTCGGGCGGCTCGATGACCTGTTTCTCCAGGCGGGCCCTGACTTGACCGACGTGGCGCGGCAGGAACGGCTCGCCGTCGGTGACCAGGTGCAACTCGGGATCACCGTAGAGGCGGAACATGTTCGGTGCGTCGTCGGGCGTGGGCGGGCGCAGTCGGACCCGGTCGGTGGCGAACATCCCGCGAAGCTAACAGCCGTTGCCGAGATCCACGACCGGGTTATTCGTCCTCCCAGGTACGTCTCCGGCTCGTCGGGTCCGCTCGACCAACGCCTGACTGCGTATCAACCCGGTGTGCCTTCAGTCGAGTGTCGTCACATGTCGCAGGTCGGCACCCCCGACCCCACCCTCATGCCCCGGCTTGCGGATCGGCCAGACCAGCTCGCCAAGCCCAGGCCGCGATGCCCACCCGGTTGTTGAGCCCCAGCTTCGCCTGGATGTTCGCGATGTGGGTCTTGGCGGTGCCGGCGGAGATGAACAGTTCGGCCCCGATTTGCGCGTTGGTCAGCCCCTGAGCGACAAGCCGTACGATGTCGATCTCGCGGGGTGTCAGAGGGTTGGGCACCGGGGGTTGGTCGGCCGTGGTCACCGCGCGCAGCAGCCGGATGGTGACCTGAGGGCTGATCAGGGCGTCACCCGCCACTGCCGCACGGACTCCCTCGACCAGAAGCGTTGGCCCTGATCGTTTGAGCAGGAAGCCGCAGGCACCGTTGCGCAGTGCGGCGTCCACGTACTCGTCGAGGTCGAAGGTGGTGACCACGACCACCCGCATGCCCGCGGCGGTGAGCAGCCGGGTCAGTTCCAGTCCGTCGATGCCGGGCATCCGGATGTCGGTGAGCACGACGTCTGGCCGCAGCCTGGTCGCCAGGGCCAGGGCCGCGGTCCCGTCGGTGGCCTCGCCGATGACCGTGATGTCAGGTTGGGAGTCCAGAACGAGGCGGAAGCCGCTGCGCACGTCCGGCTGGTCGTCGGCGAGCAGGACGCGGGTGCTGTTCATGCCGCGACCGCCGGAATGACGGCGACGACTTCCCAACCACGCTCAGACGGGCCGGCCGACAGAGTGCCGCCACCCGCGGCAACCTGCTCCCGTAGGCCAGCAAGGCCCGTCCCGCCGTGCCCGTTCCGCCGCTTCGGCGGTGGCGGCAGCGCCGTGTCGTTGTGGACCCGCACCGTGATGCCGGTGGCATCGCCGGTGACTGACACGTCGACGCGGGTTGACGTCGGCGCGTGGCGCCGGACGTTTGTCAGGGCCTCGACCACGATCCGGTACGTCACCGCGGCGTTGTCGCGTGACACCTCACCCGTGGCGAGATCCTGGACGAGGCGCGCGTCGAGGTGACCCGCGGTGCCGAACCGGTCCACCAGGCCCGGCAGGTCGTCCAGTGTGGGCAGCGGCCGCACCGTGCCGGCATCGGTCGCGTGCAGCATGCCGACCACCCGATCCATCGTGGCAAGCGCCGCCAGACCCGCAGCCTCGATACGCTCCAGCGCTGGACCGGCCGCCTCCGGCTGGCTGGCAGCGACATAGCGGGCCGCCTGGGCCTGCGCCACGATCCCGCTGATGTCGTGGGCGACGAAATCGTGCAGGTCACGCGCCATCTGCAGGCGCTGAGCACGCTCGGCCTGCTCGACGGCCAGCGCCCGCCGGTGCAGCATCAGCCGTGGGTAGCCTCCAGCGACGACCGCGACAAGTGCCGGCGTCGTCCAGACCACTGCCGCGCCGATGCGTTCCGCCGTGGCCATGCCGTCGGTGATCGACCAGAGGACCAGAGCCATCGCCACCCCGGCGAGCACGACAGCAGGAGCGATGTGCCGGTGCGGTCCCCACCGCACCGCGACGGCCAACAGCACCGCGAGGGCCGCCATGACCAGGACGAACGGGTACGGCGGGCCGCCAAGGTCGCCCACGAACGGAACGCCCAGCGTGCAGGCGCTGGCCGCCATGCTGATCCGGCCGAGGTGCCGTCGCATCATCACCTGATCCTAGGTGGGCATCGCCGTATGCCGATCGGCGTAGGGCGACACGGCAGTCGTGCTCCATCTCGCCTCGTTGGCAGATGGTGGCGCACACCGGACATCGCCAAGGCTGGTGAGGCAGCGGCGATCGGACGCCGCGCTCTCGCGGGGAGTGACATGTCTCCAGGGTTCAAGGGCAAAATCAGGTGGTGGCAGCGCTGGCCGGCATGGTCGGGGTACGCGGCAGCCGGCTGGTCTTCGGCGTACGCCATGCTCGGCGTGTACTGGACGGCCGGCGGTGACGGGTTCCCGTTCGCGCCGATCGACGACGACCACAAGACGGGCTCGATTCTGGAGGGCCTCCCAGTCGGGGTGGGCGCGCCGCTCATGGCGGCGCTCGGCCTGCTCGGTGCTGGTGTCGCGCTGGCGATGGCTCGGGGCGCTGGTTCCCGCCGCCAGTCGGCGACGATGATCACGTTTGGCTGGATCGTGGCGGCCAGCCTCACCATGATCATCCCCGACTACACCCTGATCGCTCTGCTGGCGTTCGCCCCGCTGCTGCTGGTGTTCGCCTTCACCGGCGTGCCCGGCCCTCAGGACGGCATCGGTGACATCCTGTATTGGCACCGCAACAACCTGATCATCCTGTTCGTCGGCGGTCTGCTGTGGGCCGTGGCCACGCTGGCGTACCAGCGCCGCAGGCGTGCGGCATGTCAGCACTGCGGCCGTCGCTACGGACCGGCCGGCGACGGACCGTCCCAGCGGGCGCTGCTGCGGTGGGGGCGTTGGGCCGTCGTGATCGCCTGCCTGGCGCCACTGCCCTACGAGATCACCAGAGTGGCCTGGTTCTTCGGGCATCCGCTGGGCGTCAGCCGGGAATTTCTCACGATGATGCAGGACACCAACGGCATGCTCGGGATCGGTCTGGGCTGCGCCATAGCCTCGGTGTTGGGTGGCGTACTCACGCACGGCCTGGTCAGCCGGTGGGGCGAAATCTACCCTCGGTGGATCTGGTTCAGGGCCGGGAGACCGGTGCCGCCGGCACTTGCGATCGTTCCGGCGTCCCTCGTCGCCGTCGTGCTCATCCCGGCCGGGCTGATGATGCTCTGGGACCTCGAACTGCACGACGGGTGGGGCCTGCGCCTTCCCAGCGTGCCCTGGGTGCTCTGGGGAGTCGCGCTCGGCGCGGCCACCATCACCTACCACCTACGACGGCGCGGCGCCTGCCGACACTGCGGACAGGGTGGCGGGGCTGCCGGAGCCGACTCCGACCATCTACGGTCGGCGATACCCCAGGTGAGAGGCGCTGCGACGGACTCGGTCCGCCACGCTCACCCGGAGACATCGGATCAAGGGCGCCTTCCGCGATGAGGGAGGCGTGATGAGTGCGTTCGTGACCACGTGGGCGGCCGGGGACTATCCGGCAATGGCGCGGCGGCTGATGCCGATCGCCGAAGCGGTGGTCGGAGCTGGCGCGATCGGGCCGGGCGACCGGGTGGTCGATGTCGCCACCGGTACGGGCAACGCGGCGATACTGGCGGCACAGGCCGGAGCCCGTACCGTCGGGGTGGATCTGGAGCCGGCGCTGTTGGAGTTGGCCCGGCGGCGTGCCGCAGACGACGGCCTGGCGATCGACTGGAGGGTCGGCGACGCGAGCTGTCTGCCCCTGCCGGACGACTCGGCCGACGTGGTGCTGTCCGTCTTCGGGGTGATGTACGCGAACGACCACCATGCTGCGGCCCGAGAGCTGGGCCGGGTGTGCGCCCCGTCGGGCCGGGTCCTGCTGGTTGCGTGGACGCCGGGCAGTCTCCTGCCGGCCATGGGCCAGGTCCTGGGCGGCTACCTACCGCCACCCCCGGCGGCAGGCGCCCCGCCGAGCCGGTGGGGAGACCGCGAGCTGGTCGGACGGTACCTGGAAGCCGCCGAACTGAGGATCACATCGGCGGCCGTGCACCGGCTGGGCCTGAGCTTCTCCAGCGCCGAGGCGGCGACCAACCTGTTGATCGACACCGCCGGGCACGTGGCCGCCGAACGGGATCGGCTCGCGGCAGAGCGTCGGTGGGACGCGCTGCGCGCCGATCTGCGCTCGTTCGTCGGCGACCGAGGAGCGGTCGATGGCGATCGCTTCCGGCTGGACCTCGAATATCTCCTCGTGACGGCCACGCCGGCATCGGCGGCGACCGCATGACACGGGCGGATCTGGTCGCCCGCCGCCACCGGGTAGGACGCCTCGCCACCACGGACAGAAGGGTCCCCTCCCGACGACGCTGTCGGGAGGGGACCCTTCTGGCCTGCGGTGCGACCTACTGCTTGACGTACGCGTTGACGAACGACGGGTAGCCGAAGACGCTGGAGATCAGGACGCCGCCCGCCTTGGACCCGTGCACGTGGTAGGCCACGTCGACGAAGAGCGGCACCACAGGCGCGAACTCCTTCATGATCCGCTCGTCGAGCTTGGCCCACTCCGGGCCCTGGTCGGCGGCGGGCATGGCCTGGATGCGGTCCATCTCGGCGTTGATCGTCGGGTCGTTGAAGTAGGACTGGTTGCTGTTGCCCTCGGGCTTGATGGTGCGGCCGTCGTAGAGCACCGGCAGGATCGACGCCCCGCTCGGCCAGTCCGCCGCCCAGTTACCGATGTAGAGGTCCCAGGGGTTGTCCTTCTTCTTGACCTCGTCGAGCTTGGCGTCGTCCGAGATGTTCCGCAGCGTGATCTTGAAGCCGGCCCGCTCCAGGTTGGCCTTGAGCTGGGCGCCCTGCTGCTGCTCGGTCGAGTTGTCGGCGACACCGAGGACCAGCTCCGGCGTCTTGCCGCCGAGCAGCTCCTTGGCCTTGTCGACGTTGCCGTTGGCGCCCGCCGGGTACGCGTCGTACGCCTTGTAGCCGATGGTGGCCGGCGGCATCAGCGTGGTCAGCGGCGCGGCGACGGTCTGCCCGCCCATCGCCTTGATCAGGCCCTCGCGGTCGATGGCGTAGTTGAGCGCCTGGCGGACCTTCAGGTCGGTGACCCGCTGGTTGTTGATGACGAGCTGGTTGGCGCTCGGCGTCGGGGAGAGGATGGTGCGCGCCTTGAGCGAGGCGTCCCCGGCGACCTTCGCGACAAGCGAGGCGGGCACGCTGTTGAAGGCGAGCGCGCTCTGGTCGGCGCCGTTGTCGGCGATCACCCGGTTGCTGGCGGCGTCCGCGGTCGGGCCGAAGCTCCACACGAACTGGTCGGGGTACTGGTGCCGGACCGGGTCGGTCTTCGGGTCCCAGTTGGGGTTGCGGTCCAGGGTGATCTGCACGCCGACCTGGTTCTTGGCGACCTTGTACGGGCCGGACGAGAACGGCTGCTTGTCCAGGTCGACGCCGGTGTCCTTGTCGGCGGGCAGCGGCGCGGTGGTCGGCAGCGAGACCGCGAACGGCAGGTCACAGCGCGGCTTGGCGAACTCGAAGCGCAGCGTCTTGGCGTCCGGCGTGGTGAGGCCGGGCGGCAGCGACGTCTTGTTCTTCTTGAAGTCCCACTTGGTGTCGAACTGCGGGGTGTCGGCCAGCCACTCCTGGATGTAGGTCGGGCCGCCGGCGAGGTCCGGGTCGAAGGAGCGGGCGATGCCGTACGCGATCTCCTTGGAGGTGATCGGCCGGCCGTCCTCGAACTTCACCCCGTCCTTGACGGTGAATTCCCAGACCTTGCAGTCGTTGTTGACGTTCTTGCCCGGCGTCTCGGCCAGGTCGCCCACCAGGACCAGGCCGCCCTTGCCGTCGTCCTTCCAGGTGGTCAGGTAGCGCGCGAAGAGCGGGTTGGTCATCAGACCGGCGAACGAGTACGTCCGCTGCGGGTCCAGGTGGGAGATCGGCGACTCCCGGATGATGGTGAAGGTGCCGCCCTTCGCGGCGCCGCTCACCTCGGCCGCCGGCCCCTGTGAGTCCTTCGGGTCGGTCGCGATGACCCCGGTCTGCTGCCGTTCGGTGTCCACGGTGGTGCCCTCGCCCGTGTTCTTCGAGCACGCACCCAATGTCACCGCCAGAGCGATTGCGCCGCCTGCGGCAGCCGCCACGCGTAGTCGCATGAAGTACCCCCTTCACCCATGTGCCGTGCGGTTTCGCCGGGGCGAGAACCGCCGACGTCCCGAGGATCGTAAGGAAGAAAACCTACGAGTTGTGTAACAGTTGTCGATAAATTTCGCCACCGGCCACGCGCTTCACATCGAGCCGGTCAGCGCAACCGGACCCGCGGGTCGATGGCCGCGTAGAGCAGGTCGACAAGCACGTTCGCCAGCACCACGAAGACGGCCGCGATCAGCACGGTCGCCATGATGGTGGGCAGGTCACCCGAGCGCACCGCGTCCACCGCCGTACGCCCCAACCCCTGGATGCCGAACGTCGTCTCGGTGATCACCGTGCCGCCCAGCGCCCCGCCCACGTCCAGGCCGGCGATCGTCACCACCGGGGTGATCGCCGCGCGCAGCGCGTGTCGCCCGTACACCTTGGGTTTGGCCAGGCCCTTGGCCCGCGCGGTCCGGACGAAGTCCTCGGACAGCGTCTCCAGCATCTGTGCCCGCGACAGCCGGGCGTAGATGGCCGAGAACAGGAAGGCCAGCGCCACCCAGGCGAGCACCAGCCCACTTGCCCACTTCGCCGGATTGTCGAACAGGGACGTGTAGCTGGGCACCGGCAGCAGCCGCAGGTTGTAGACGAACACCAGCAGCAGCACCGCGCCCACGAAGTAGAGCTGCAACGACGCGCCGGTAAGCGAGAAGCCGATGGCCAGGCGGTCCAGCCAGGTGCCCCGGCGCAGCGCCGAGACCATGCCCAGTCCCACCCCGAGCAGCAGCCAGAGGATCGCCGCCGGGATCACGATGCTCAGCGTCACCGGAAGCACCCGGCCGATGGTGTCCGAGACCGCCTCGTTGGAGACGTACGACCAGCCGAGGCAGGGCGCGTCACACCTGCCGCCCTGCGCGCTGCCCAGGTCCCGGCCGGTGACGATGCCCTTCATGTAACCGGCGTACTGGCTGATCAGCGGGTCGTTGAGGCCCAGGTCGTCGCGGACCCGCTCCAGGCGCTCCGGGTTGCAGTTCTTCGAGCAGATGCTGGTGACCGGGTCGCGTGGCAGGGCGAAGAACATCAGGAAGGTCAGCACGCTCACCGCGAACAGGGTCAGCGTGGCGGAGAACAGCCGCTTGATCAGGAACCGGAACATGAGTCCACCCCTACCGGGACGACTTCGGGTCGAGCGCGTCCCGCAACGCGTCGCCGAAGAGGTTGAAGGCGAACACCAGCGCGAAGATCGTGATGCCCGGGAAGAAGACGTACGCCGGGTCGGTCTGGAGGAAGTCCAGACTGTCGTAGATCATCCGGCCGAAGCTGGGCGTCTCGTCGCTGAGGCCGACACCGATGAACGACAGCGCGGCCTCGCTGGTGATGAACTGCGGCACGGCGAGGGAGAACGACACCAGGATCGGCGCCCAGATGTTCGGCAGCAGTTGCCGGAAGATGATGTGTCCCAACCCGGCGCCGCTGGCCTTGGCCGCCTCCACGAACTCCCGTTCGCGTAGCGCGATCACCTGACCGCGGACCAGGCGTGCCGTGCTGGTCCAGCCGAAGATCGCGAACACGGCGATCAGCACGCCCACCCCGAAGGCGGACGACACCTGCCCCCGCTCGCCGTAGAAGCGCAGCGTGATCGTGGGGGTGAGCGCCAGCGCGATGATCAGGAACGGCATCGCCAGCGTCAGATCGGTGATCCAGTTGACCACGGCGTCGAGCCAGCCGCCGAGGTAGCCGGCGAGCGCGCCGAGCGCGATGCCGATCGTGGCGGTGATCAGCGCGGCGGCGAACGCGATGAACAGCGACGTCCGCAGTCCGTAGATCAACCGGATGAAGATGTCCCGACCCAGGTTCGGCTCCAGGCCGAACCAGTGGTCCCCGGCGACGCCCCCGGCGTAGCCCAGCGGCATACCGAAGCCGTCCAGCAGGTTCTGGAACTGCTCGCGCGGCCCGATCCCGTAGACCATCTCGATCAGCGGGGCGGACAACCCCAGGATCAGGAAGAACACCAGGAGTACGCCGCTGACCACTGCCGTCCGGTCACGACGCAGCCGCAGCCAGGCGAGCTGACCGGGCGAACGGCCGACGACGCCCTTCGCCGCGGGCGTGATCGCGTCCGGGTCGGACTCGATCTCGGCCAGCGCCACACCCTCCACCGGGGACAGGCTCACGACGACACCTCCTCGATGATCGGGGCCGCGACTTCGGGGCTCGTGCTGGCCGCTTCCCCTTCGGGGCTCGTGCTGACCGCTTCGGGGCTCGTGCTGGCTGGTTCCCCTTCGGGGCTCGTGCTGGCCGCTTCCCCTTCGGGGAAGTGACACGCGGTGGCCTGGTTGCCGCCGTCGCGGGGGATCAGCGCCGGTTTCTCGGTGGCGCAGATGTCCTGTGCCTTCCAGCACCGGGTGCGGAAGCGGCAGCCCGACGGCGGGTCCAGCGGGGTGGGCACGTCACCGGTCAGCCGGATCCGGCCCGCCGGGCCGAGCTGCGTGACGTCCGGGATCGCCGAGAGCAGAGCTCGGGTGTACGGATGCTGCGGGCGCTCGTAGATGTCGGCCCGGTCGCCGATCTCCACGATCCGCCCCAGGTACATGACCGCGACGCGCTGGCAGAAGTGCCGGACCACGGCCAGGTCGTGCGCGATGAACACGAACGCCAGGCCCAGCTCCCGTTGCAGGTCGCGCAGCAGGTTGACGACCTGCGCCTGGATCGAGACGTCCAGCGCCGACACCGGCTCGTCCGCGACGATCAGCTTCGGCCGCAGTGCCAGCGCGCGGGCGATACCGATGCGCTGGCGCTGGCCGCCGGAGAACTCGTGCGGATACCTGTTGTAGTGCTCCGGGTTCAGACCAACCAGTTCCAGCAGCTCCTGCACCCGCGCCTTGATTCCGCCCGGCGGTTTGATCCCGTTGACCTGCAACGGCATCGCCACGATCCGACCCACCGTGTGCCGGGGGTTCAACGACGCGTACGGGTCCTGGAAGATGATCTGAAGTTCCTGCCGCAGTGGACGCAGCTCCCGTCGACCGGCGTGGGTGATGTCCCGTCCGTCGAACTCGATGCTGCCGGCCGTCGGCTCCAACAGCCGCACCAGCATCCGGCCGGTGGTGGTCTTGCCGCAGCCGGACTCCCCCACCAGGCCGAGCGTCTCGCCGGGGCGCACGTCGAAGTCGAGCCCGTCGACCGCCCGCACCAGGCCGGTGCCCCGCAGGCCCTGGCGGACCGGGAAGTGCTTGGTCAGCCCGCGTACGCGCAGCAGCGGTTCGTCGCTCATCGGGCCACCCCCACGGATGCCACATTCTCGGCGTAGATCGCCGCGCGTTCCTCGGCGCTCAGGTGGCAGGCCACCAGGTGGCCCTCCGCCCCGGCCGCGCGCAGCTCGGGAACCTCCGTGCGGGACCGGTCGCCGACGCGGTCGTCGTAGCGGCAGCGCGGGTGGAAGGCGCAGCCGGTCGGCAGGTTGATCAGGCTGGGCGGGTTGCCGGGAATGGGCACCAGGTCCGCGTCCGCGTCGCCGTGCAGCGACGGCACGCTGGAGAGCAACCCCCAGGTGTACGGATGCTGCGGCGAGCGGAGCACCTGCTCGACGCTGCCGTGCTCGACGGCCCGCCCGCCGTACATCACCAGCACCTCGTCGGCGACCTGGCCGACGACACCGAGGTCGTGGGTGATCAGGATGATCGCGGAGTGGAACTCGGCCTGCAGGTCGGCGAGCAGGTCCAGGATCTGCGCCTGCACTGTGACGTCAAGCGCGGTGGTCGGCTCGTCGGCGATCAGCAGCGCGGGGTCGTTGACCAGGGACATCGCGATCATCGCCCGTTGGCGCATGCCACCGGAGAACTCGTGCGGGTACTGGTCGAAGCGGCGGGCGGGCTGCGGAATGCCGACCCGGTCCAGCATGTCCACAGCCCGTTGGCGGGCCTCGCGCCGACTGGCCTTCGGGTGGTGCACCCGGTACGCCTCGGCGATCTGCCGGCCGATGCTGTAGTACGGGTGCAGCGCGGACAGCGGGTCCTGGAAGATCATGGCCATGTCCCGGCCGCGCAGCCGGCGTACCTCCTCGTCGGGCAGGCCGACCAGCTGCCGCCCACCGACGGAGATCTCGCCGGTGATCGTGGCCCGCTTCGCGTCGTGCAGCCCGAGGATGGCCAGTGAGGTGACGCTCTTGCCGGAGCCGGACTCGCCGACGATCCCGAGGGTGCGGCCCCGCTCGACGGCGAACGACACCCCGTCGACCGCGCGCACGACGCCGTCCGAGGTGTCGAACCGGACCCGCAGGTCGTGCACCCGCAGGTAGGCATCCGAACTGTCCACGGCCGCCTCCCTCAGTGACGAAGAGAACTTACATCAAACTTTCGAGGGTGAAAATAAGCTACAAAGTCGGCACGTGTCAGCGGGCCCGAGCGTAACGAGTCGGCATCGGCCCTGAACACCCCTCACCTCCCCATCCACGCCCATTCATTCCGAGGCCGCACCTCAAGTGCGACCATGGCGAGAGCAGCCAGCAGAGGATGTCCGTGGCAGAGGTGGAGGTGACCCATGACCGCGGCGGTTTTCGATCACGAAGGTCCGTGGACCGAAGAGGAGTTCCTCGCCCTCGGCGAGACGCGGGATCGCGTCGAACTCTTCGACTGGAGCCTCCACGTGACCCCGGGACCCACCCCACGGCACCAACGAATCTCCCGCAAGCTCGGCAACATACTGGAAGCAGCTGCGGAGGCGGCCGACCTTGAGCTGCTGGAGGCGGTGAACGTCCGGCTCCGACCAGGCCGAATACCGATCCCCGATCTCGTGGTCACCAACGCCATCGATCTCGACGAGCCCAACATCGAGTCAGCTGATGTGCGACTGGTCTGCGAGATCATCTCGCCGAGCAACGCATCCACCGACAAGGTGCTCAAGATGCACTACTACGCTTCAGCCGGTATCGAGTGGTACCTGCTGGTGGAGCAGGGGACGGGTGCCATGCGCCTTTACCAGCGGCAGGGTGCGCATTACGTGGAAAAGGCTACGACGAAGCGCGGCGAGGTGCTGGAGTTGACCGAGCCGGTGCGGGCCACGATCCGGCCGGAGGATCTCGTCCCCTGACGGGTGTCGGTCGGCTGGCCTAGGGTCGGTCCATGACCGAGTTCGACGCGGCAGCCGCCGCCGTCCAGGCCGCCCTCGACGCGGGAGCGCGGTACGCCGACGCGCGGGTGATGCACCGCCGCTACGAGTCGATGACCGCGCGCAACGGCGACATCGAGGAGCTCACCCAGGACGAGAGCATCGGGCTGGGCGTCCGGGCGCTCGTCGGCGCGAGTTGGGGCTTCCACGCCGTACCCGATCTGTCGGACGCCGCCGCCCGCGACGCCGGCCGGCGCGCGACCCGGACGGCCATGGCGAGCGCCCGGGTGCCGGGCCCCCCGGTCGACCTGGTCGCGGTCGAGGCGGTCACGGCGAGCTGGGCCTCCGGTTGCCAGATCGACCCGCTCGGGGTTCCCCTGTCGGACAAGGGCGACCTGCTGGTCGGCGCCACCCGCACGATGGCCGAGCACGGCGCCGATCTGGCCGAGGGCCTCTACCAGATCTGGGACACCGCGAAGTGGTTCGTGTCGAGCGAGGGCCACCGCATCGACCAGCGGATCCGCGAGTGCGGCGGCGGCATCTCGGCCACCTCGATCGGTGACGGCGAGACGCAGCGGCGGTCCTGGCCGAGCTACCGGGGGCAGTACGGCACCACAGGCTGGGAGCTGGTCGAGTCACTCGACCTGGCCGCGCACGCCGCGCAGATCGCCGAGGAGTCCCGGGCGCTGCTCACCGCGCCGCCGTGCCCGGCCGGCGAGACGGATCTGATCCTCGGCGGTGAACAGCTCGCTCTGCAGATCCACGAGTCGGTCGGGCACGCCATCGAACTGGACCGGATCCTCGGCTGGGAGGCAGCCTTCGCCGGCACGTCCTGGCTGGACCTGGCCCAGCTCGGCTCGCTGCGCTACGGCTCCGAGCTGATGAACATCACGATCGACCCGACGATCCCCGGCGCGCTGGGCAGTTTCGGCTTCGACGACGAGGGCTCTCCCGCCGTCAAGCGGGACGCGGTGCGCGACGGCCGCTGGGTGGGTGTGCTCGCCGGCCGGGACTCGGCAGCGATGGCCGGCCTGGACTACGGCGGGAGCGTACGCGCCGACGGTTGGGCCAGGCTGCCGATGGTGCGGATGACGAACGTGGGCCTGGAACCCGGCCCGCACACCCTCGAAGAGATCATCGCGGCCACCGACGACGGCGTCCTGATGGACCTCAACCGGTCCTGGTCGATCGACGACAAGCGGCTCAACTTCCAGTTCGGCTGCGAGGTCGGCTGGGAGATCAAGAAGGGGCGGCGTGGGCGGATGCTGCGCAATCCCACGTACACCGGGATCGGCCCGCTCTTCTGGCGCTCGATGGACATGCTCTCCGGTGAGACGGTTTCCTGGGGCACGCCCAACTGCGGCAAGGGCCAGCCCGGCCAGATCGGGCACACCGGCCACCCGGCCGCGCCGGCCCGCTTCCGCAACGTCCGGGTGGGGGTGTCGGCATGAGTACGGGCGGCATGACGGAGTTGGAGCTGGCCGGGCAGGTCATCGAGCTGGTCCGGCGTCTCGGCGGGCCGGCCGCGCAGGCCGAGGCCGTGGTGACCCGGGCCGACCTGGCGCTGACCCGGTTCGCCAACTCGGCCATCCACCAGAACGTCGCCGAGTCCACGGTCGGCGTCCGGCTGCGGCTGCACACCGACGGGCGGACGGCCTCCGGCAGCGGCAGCGTGGTCACCACCGACGGGTTGCGCGCGCTTGTCGAGCGCACCCTGGCGGCGGCGCGACTGTGCCCGCCCGACCCGGGCTGGCCGGGGCTCGCTCCGCCGACGCCCGCGGTGGACGCACCGCCCGTCGACGAGGCCACCGCCTTTGCCGAGCCGGACCAGCGGGCCGATCGGGTCGGCGCGTTCGTTGCCGCCGCCGGGGGCCTCACCACCGCGGGTTACTGCCGCACCGCGCACCGCTCGTCGGCGTTCGCCAACTCGGCCGGGCACACCGCGTACGGTCGCTCGGCGGAGGCGGCGATGGACGGCATCGCGCGGCGCGACGGCGCGGACGGGGTGGCCCGACGCTGCGTCGACCGGCTGTCCGACCTCGACGGTGCGGAGCTGGGCGCGCACGCGGCCGCGAAGGCGCAGGCGGCGGCCGACCCGGTCGAGCTGCCGCCGGGGCGCTACGAGGTGGTGTTCGAGCCGGCCGCCGTGGCCGACCTGTTGCAGAACCTCTCCTGGTTCGGCTTCAACGGCAAGCGGTACGCCGAACGGCAGTCGTTCGCCGAGCCGGGTGCGGCCCAGTTCGATCGACAGGTGACCCTGGTGGACGACCCGCTTGGCGCGTCGGGTCTGCCGTTCGACGCCGAGGGCACCAGCCGGCGGGCTGTGACACTTGTCGAGGCGGGCACCACGCGAGCGGTCGCGCACGACAGGCGGACCGCCGCCGAGGCGGGTGCGGAGTCCACCGGGCACGCGATCGCGGGCGGCGCCACCTGGGGCCCGATGGCCCGTAACCTGCGGCTCTCTCCTGCGGTGGCGGGCCCGGCCAGCGCGACGGGTCGGAGCACCACGGGCGCGGCGGCCGGCGCCGTGGTCGACACGGACACCGCGGCGCTGGTCGCAGGGGTACGACGCGGGCTGCTGGTCACGGACCTGTGGTACACGCGGGTGCTCGACCCGAAGAGCCTCGTCGTCACCGGCTTGACCCGCAACGGGGTCTGGCTGATCGAGGACGGCACTGTCGTCCGGGCGGTCCGGGACCTGCGGTTCACCGAGTCGTACCCGCGGGCGCTCGGGCCGGGTGCGGTGCTCGGGCTGGGCTCGCGGGCGGTGCGTCAACCGGACCGGGTGGACGGCACCTGGTGGGCGGCGCCGTCGGTGCGGCTCGCGTCCTGGCACTTCACCGGTGGCGCCTCCGGCTGACGATCTCGACGACGCACGCCGGAAACAGGGCTTTTCCGCAGGCCAGACACACGGGACACTCCCTTGCGGGGACGGCTCGCAGAGATCGGCGTAACGTGTGTCACTTAGCTGCGTCGGTCGATCCGGCGTGGTCGTTGGTGTGCGCATGACGTGGCAGCGGGTGCGGGTTCGCCGGTCCGCGTGCCGACCGGAGAGAGACCAGCCCGCCCGTACGGGCCCGTCGAGGAGACGACTCGAATGACTTCAACGGCAACGAGGCCGCGGGGAGCGCGGGCGCGCGCCGCCATCGCGGCGAAGACGTTGCGTACCGACCGCTGGTGGTTCGCCCCGCTGATCACCGTGATCGGGCTCAGCGCCTGGGTGGCGTACGCGACGGTCCGGGTCTTCATGCACAAGTGGTACTGGGTGGACCAGTTCCACTACCTGACCCCGTTCTACTCCCCGTGCGTGACGGACCGGTGTGTCGAGGAGGCCTCGCACTTCGGCCGGTTCCTGCCCGGCTGGTGGATCATCCCGGACGCGGCGCTGACCCTGCCCTTCCTGCTGCTGTTCCGGCTCACCTGCTACTACTACCGCAAGGCGTACTACAGGTCGTTCTGGCTGTCGCCGCCGGCCTGCGCGGTCCCGGACGGCCACAAGGAGTACGGCGGCGAGACCCGCTTCCCGCTGCTCGGTCAGAACCTGCACCGCTACTTCTTCTACGCCGCCGCGATCATCTCGCTGATCAACACGTGGGACGCGATTCTCGCCTTCCACTCGCCGAAGGGCTTCGGCTTCGGGCTGGGCAACATCATCCTGTTGGTCAACGTGGTGGCGCTCTGGGCGTACACCATCTCCTGCCACTCCTGCCGGCACATCATCGGCGGGCGGCTCAAGCACTTCTCCAAGCACCCGGTGCGGTACAGGGCCTGGACGTTCGTCTCGGCGTTGAACGTCCGGCACATGCAGCTCGCCTGGATCACCCTCGGCACCCTCGCGCTGGCCGACTTCTACATCATGGCGCTGGCGGCCAAGTGGTTCTCCGACCTGCGGTTCATCAACTAAAGGGCCCCTGACATGACCACTACCACTCGCATCGAACGACACCACTACGACGTCGTCGTCATCGGGGCCGGCGGCGCCGGTCTGCGTGCGGCAATCGAGGCCCGGCTCGCCGGCAAGAAGACCGCGATCATCTCCAAGTCGCTGTTCGGCAAGGCGCACACGGTGATGGCCGAGGGCGGCGCGGCCGCCGCGATGGGCAACGTGAACAGCCGGGACAACTGGCAGGTGCACTTCCGCGACACCATGCGCGGCGGCAAGTTCCTCAACAACTTCCGGATGGCCGAGCTGCACGCGAAGGAGTCGCCGCAGCGGATCTGGGAGCTGGAGACGTACGGCGCGCTCTTCGACCGTACGAAGGACGGCAAGATCTCCCAGCGCAACTTCGGCGGGCACGAGTACCCCCGACTGGCGCACGTGGGCGACCGGACCGGCCTGGAGCTGATCCGCACCCTCCAGCAGAAGATCGTCTCGCTCCAGCAGGAGGACAAGCGCGAGTTCGGCTCGTACGACGCCCGGATCCGGGTGTTCTCCGAGACGACGATCACCGAGCTGCTGCTCGACGGCGACCGGGTCGCGGGCGCCTTCGGCTACTACCGCGAGTCCGGCGAGTTCATCCTCTTCGAGGCTCCGTCCGTGGTCCTCGCGACCGGCGGCGTCGGACGCTCCTACAAGGTCACGTCGAACTCCTGGGAGTACACCGGGGACGGGCACGCGTTGGCGCTGCGCGCCGGGGCGACGCTGATCAACATGGAGTTCCTCCAGTTCCACCCGACCGGCATGGTCTGGCCGCCCTCGGTGAAGGGCATCCTGGTCACCGAGTCGGTTCGTGGCGACGGCGGCGTGCTCAAGAACTCCGAGGGCAAGCGGTTCATGTTCGACTACGTCCCCGACGTCTTCCGCAAGCAGTACGCGGAGACCGAGGAGGAGGCGGACCGCTGGTACACCGACCCGGACAACAACAGGCGTCCACCGGAGCTGCTGCCGCGCGACGAGGTGGCCCGCGCGATCAACAGTGAGGTCAAGGCCGGCCGGGGCTCCCCCGCCGGTGGCGTCTTCCTGGACATCGCGAGCCGCCGTTCCGCCGAGGAGATCCGCCGCCGGCTGCCCTCGATGTACCACCAGTTCAAGGAACTGGCCGACGTGGACATCACTGCCGAGCCGATGGAGGTCGGGCCGACCTGCCACTACGTGATGGGTGGCGTCGAGGTGGACCCGGACTCGGGCGCCGCCTTCGGCCACGTCCGTGGGCTGTTCGCCGCCGGTGAGGTCTCCGGCGGCATGCACGGCTCCAACCGCCTCGGCGGCAACTCCCTGTCCGACCTGCTGGTCTTCGGCAAGCGGGCGGGCGGGCACGCGGCCAGCTACGCCGACGGGCTGACCGCCCGGCCGAAGGTGGCAGTGGACGCGGTCGAGGCCGCCGTGGAGACCGCCCTGGCTCCGCTGCAACGGGACACTGGCGAGAGCCCGTACACCTTGCAGCAGGACCTCCAGGTGGTCATGGGGGATCTCGTCGGAATCATCCGGCGTGAGGGTGAGCTGGCAGACGCCCTGGTGCGACTGGCCGAGCTGCGCGAGCGCGTCGCCAAGGTGAGCGCGGCCGGCGGTCGGCGCTACAACCCGGGCTGGCACCTGGCCCTGGACCTGCGCAACATGCTTGTGGTCTCGGAGTGCACCGCGAAGGCGGCGCTGGAGCGGCAGGAGTCGCGCGGCGGGCACACCCGGGAGGACTATCCGGCGATGGAGCCGAAGTGGCGGCAGGTCAACCTGGTCTGCTCGCTGGACGGCGACAACGTACGGCTGACCCGCAAGCCGCTGCCGAAGATGCGGCCGGAGCTGATCGGCCTCTTCGATCGGGCCGAGCTGGCCAAGTACCTCACCGACGAGGAGCTCGCCGACTTCGACGCTCTCGTCGCCGACGCTGGAGAGGCGGACAACCGATGAGCGCGAAGCGTCAGTTCCGGATCTGGCGGGGCGACGAGACCGGCGGCGACCTGCAGGACTACATGGTCGAGGTGAACGAGGGCGAGGTCGTCCTCGACGTCATCCACCGCCTGCAGGCCACCGACGCGCCCGACCTGGCCTGCCGGTGGAACTGCAAGGCCGGCAAGTGCGGCTCCTGCTCGATGGAGATCAACGGCAAGCCGCGGCTGGGCTGCATGACCCGGATGTCGACCTTCGGCGACGAGGAGACCGTCACGGTCACCCCGCTGCGGACGTTCCCGGTCATCCGGGACCTGGTCACCGACGTCTCGTTCAACTACGAGAAGGCGCGGGAGACCCCGGCGTTCGCCCCTCCGGCGGATGTCGCCCCGGGCGACTACCGGATGCAGCAGGTCGACGTCGAGCGCTCGCAGGAGTTCCGCAAGTGCATCGAGTGCTTCCTGTGCCAGAACGTCTGCCACGTGATCCGCGACCACGAGGAGAACAAGCAGGCGTTCTCCGGCCCGCGGTACTTCATCCGGGCGGCCGAGCTGGACATGCACCCGCTGGACGCCCGGACCGACCGCAAGGAGTACGCGCAGGCCGAACAGGGCCTCGGTTTCTGCAACATCACCAAGTGCTGCACCGAGGTTTGCCCCGAGCACATCAAGATCACCGACAACGGGATCATCCCCATGAAGGAACGCGTCGTCGACCGCAGGTACGATCCCCTTGTGTGGCTTGGTAGCAAGATCTTCCGTCGGGGCGAGACGCCCCAGACCAGCGTGACCACCGCCCGTCAGGGCTCGGCGAGCCTGCCGGGCACGAGCCGGGGCGGGGTGCACTCGCACGCGGGTGGCTCGCACGACCCGCAGGCCGAGGCGCAGGCACAGAGCGGCGTCAACTGGCACCGGGAGGTGCCCCACCCGACCGCGCCCGCGGTCGACGACCGGGGCCGGCTGCCGCTGACCGAGCTCACCTTCGACCGGGCTGCCGCGCCGTCGCCGTTCGGCGACGACGTGACCTTCCCGCTGCCTCCGGAGCACCTCAACTTCGCGCACCCGGACCAGGACGACAAGCACTGATCAAGACCACCCGAACGGGGGCCCCGGCTAACGCCGGGGCCCCCGCACTTTGACCCGTTGATCATGAAGTTATTGCCCTGCCGACCGGCTTGTCGCGGCAATAGCTTCATGATCAAACGGCGCGGAGGTGGGGGCGTAGGGCTGCCACTATCGGGGCGTCGGCGGGGAGCCAGGTGACCTCGTTCAGCTCGTCGGCCGCCAGCCAGCGCAGCGCCTGGTGCTCCAACGCCTGCGGCTCGTCGCCGTGCAGGAGGCGGGCCGCGTACACCTTGAGCACCGAGCGGCCGTGGGCCATCCGGACGTTGCGGCCGACCCGGTCGCCGATCTCCACGCGTACGGCCAGTTCCTCGGCGCACTCCCGGATCAGCGCCTCGGTCTCCCCCTCCCCCGGCTCGACCTTTCCGCCGGGGAACTCCCACATGCCGGCCACCTCCGGCGGCGCGGAGCGCGCACAGGCGAGCACCCGTCCGTCCCGGATGATCGCCGCCCCCACGATCACCTTCAGGTCCCGTCGTTCGGCCTGCCCGTCACCATTAGCCCGTTCGGTCTGCACGGGCGTCCAGGGTGCCAGATCAATCGGCGGTTTGGGTACCGACGCCATCCGCTAGGCCAATAGAACACGGAAGTGTGGGCGTGGACACCCCTAGCGAGCGGCGACAGACTAGAAGGCACCGACAAGACACGGGATGGCGACGATTTGGCCACAAGCCGGCAACGGCGCTTGGGGGGTGCGGTGATGCGCGTGCTGTTCAACAGCCGAGCCAAGCACGACTACCTGTCCGACGCGTTGACCTTGCTAACCGGTTGGACGCGGGAAGGTGAACAGATCCGGCGAACGCTCGTGATCGACGATACCCAACACGCGGCGCTTACTGAACGGGTAAAGGTCGTGGCCGACGCTCTGCACCTGCGTCCCGAGATCAGTCGCCGGTCCGACAGCACCCAGATCCGGGTCGGGCACGGCAGCGACGAGCCGCTGACCGAGGGCGAGGTCCTGCTGGCCGCCCGCATCGAGGACGCCTACCGCGCGGTCACCGAATCCTGACGACCTCCTCCGAGTCCCACACCACGTCCTGCGGGTACCAGCGCAGCTCCACCGAGTTGCCGTCCGGGTCCCGCACGTAGATCGAGGTCGCCGAGCCTCGGGCGCCGAACCGGCTGACCGGCCCGGTGAGCACCGTGAAGACCCTCGACTCGATCACCTGCGCCCAGTCGAGTGGTGCCACCACCAGGCAGAAGTGGTCCACGTTCGCGCCTCTTGGCTCACCTGCGACGAGGTCGATGATGCTGCCGGAACTGATCCGCACCGACGGGAACGGGACACTGCCCGCGCGCCACTCGTCGACCCGTACGGGCGCCAGCCCGAGCCGGCCGCAGTAGAAGTCCAGGGACCGTTCCACGTCGGCGACGGTCAGCACCAGATGGTCGAAGCCGGTTACCCGCACCGCGCTCACGCCTCCTCCAGGTTGGCCGCAGCGCGCAACCAGCCGCTGAACAGAGCCGGATCGACGTCGGCGACGTCGCGCAACTTCACCGCCGCCATCGCCCGCGCACCTGGTGACAGCCGCCCGGACGGGTCGGCGATCTCCTGCCCCCGCCACAGCCCGAAGGTGACGTACGACCCGTATGCCTTGACCAGGCAGACCGGGCGCTGGCCGGGCCGGTCGCCCAGGCCCCAGACCGGGTGGCCGTGCCACATCGCGCCAGTCGCACCGGGCAGGGCCGCCGCGATGATCGGCGTCAGCCTCTCGCCGGTCTCACGCAGTGGGTCGGCCAGGCCGGCCAGGTAATCGTCGATACTCACGTCAGAGCCTCTCGCTCGGTGTTCCCTGCCGCGTTTCACGATCCCTGGACGAGGGAGGCCGACCAAGACCTGATGCCGCTACGATCGTTGCCCACAGGTCAACGATGGGAACGGTGTGCTGGAGCGGTACGAGGTCGAGGCGTTCCTGACGCTCGCCGAGGAACTGCACTTCGGCCGGACCGCCGAGCGGTTGACAGTCAGCACCGGCCGGGTCAGCCACATCGTGAAGAAGCTGGAACGCCGGATCGGCGCACCGCTGTTCACCCGCACAAGCAGGGTCGTCCGGCTCACCCCGATCGGCCGGCAACTCGCCGACGAGCTGGCTCCGCTGGTCGCCGGGATGGACGAGGCCGTCCGCCGCGCGACCGACGCCGCACGGGGCGTGACCGGCACGCTGAGGGTGGCGTTCCTCGGCGAGTGGACCGCGCCGGTGTTGCTCCGGGCGGTGGCCCTGTTCGGCGAACGACACCCCGACTGTCGGGTGGAGGTGCACGAGGCGCAGTTGTCCACCACCCGGTCCGGGCTGCTCGACGGCTCGACGGACGTGTTGATCGCCTCGTACCCGTTCGACGGGATGGCCACCGGCCCGGCGCTGCTCTCCGAGGGTCGGGTGCTTGCGGTGGCGGCAGGTCACCCGCTCACGCGGGAGCGGTCGGTGTCGTTGGAGGTGCTCGCCGACCATCCGGTGGTGCAGTACCCGACCGTGACCTCGATGGAGTTCAAGCGGAACCGCACGCCCGAGCGCACCCCGGCCGGCCGGCCGGTGCCGAAGGGTCCTGCCGGGAACACCTTCTCCGAGATGCTGTCCCTGGTCGCGCTGGGCCGGGGTGTCCTGCCGGTCGGCGAGCACACGCGGCGCTACTACCCGCGCCCTGACGTGGCGTACGTGCCCATCCACGATGCGCCACCGATCGAACGGGGGCCGGTCTGGTTGCCCAGCAACACCACCACCCGGGTACGCGAGTTCGTCCGCGCCGCGACCGACGCGAACCCCCGATGAGACATGCCGTCCGCGCCGGCACGTTGGCACCGGTTTTCTAGCCTGGGTCTCATGGCGAACATCGCGTACGACCGCAAGGAGCAGGTGCAGCAGATCGAGAGCGGGCTTCTCGACGGCGAGCAGATCATCGCCGTCTACGACGCCGTCGGCACCGGCACCGGGTTCATCGGGTTGACCGACCGGCGTGTGATCATCCAGGACCGCTCCTTCGTCGGGAAGCGGCACGCGATCACCAGCATCCCGTACTCGAAGATCACCAGCGTGAGCGTGGTCAGCAACAAGTCGTGGGGCGGCACGTTCTTCTCCACCGGCGCGATCGCGATTCACGTCGGCACCCACACCTACGAGGTGGAGTTCCGCGGCGCGCAGAAGAGTCACCACGTGCACAACGTGATCCTGCACCACATCTCCTGACCCTCCCCGCGACCGTGGGCCCGGTGGGCGTAAATGCCTTGCCGGGCTCACGGCGTCTCTGGTGTTCTGAGCCCACAGCCGCGCGGAAGGAGCAGCCGACATGCCTCACTCGACGAAGTCCCCCCGACCGAATGTCATCCGACCTGAGGAAACGAGGCTTCGTGAGCAGCTCTGCTCCGACCATCGTGGCGCGGGAGTGCGCCGCTGACCCCCTGACCAACCCCGGAGGCCGCTGATGTCGGTCTTCGACGATCCCGGCCTGTTCGGCCGGCTGTGGGCCGCCGGCTACGACAGCCCCGGCAACCCCGACCCGGCGCCAGCCGTCGACTTCCTGGCGGATCTGGCCGACGGTGGCCCGGTCCTCGAACTGGCGATCGGCACCGGCCGGGTCGCGCTGCCACTCGCCGAACGTGGTCTCGCCCTGCACGGCATCGAGGCGTCCGAGGAGATGGTGGCGCAGATGCGGGCCAAGCCCGGCGGCGACCAGATCCCCGTGGTCGTCGGCGACATGGCCGACGTGCAGGTGGCGGGGCCGTTCCGCCTGGCGTACCTGGTCTTCAACACACTGTTCAACCTGGTGGACGCCGAGCGGCAGGCGGACTGTTTCCGCAACGTCGCCCGGGTGCTGTCGCCGGGCGGAGCGTTCGTCATCGAGACGTTCGTGCCCGACCCGCGCAGCTTCGACGCCGATGAGCAGGTGCAGGTCCGCGAGGTGACCGAGGACTCCGCGACGATCCGGCTGCACCGGTACGACCGGCCGGCGCAGCGGTTCATCCGGCAGACCATCACCTTCGACGGTGACGGTGTGCACCTGAAGCCGTTTGCCATGCGCTACGCCTGGCCGCACCAGATCGACGAGATGGCGCGGCAGGCGGGGCTCCGGCTCACCGAGCGGTACGCCGACTGGCACCGACGGCCGTTCACCGCCGACAGCCCGTCCCACATCTCCGTCTACCGGGCGGAGTAGCGGTTTGATCGACTCGGGTTCCGGAAAACCGGGGTGTCATCGCCACGCCGACACCCCGACTTCAAGGAACCCGAGTCGATCTCGGCCTTGCGCCCTCGGCTGATTCTGCTGGCAGCAGCAATTGTTGATTCGTAGGCCCCCCGCCGGGTGAGCTGACAGCATGCCGCCGAACGCCGCCCGATTCCCGCGCTCTTCGCCGTACTGGCCCGTCGTCAGTCATCCCCTGCTGCGGCGCGTGTTGCCCGGGCTGGCCGTGTCCGCCCTGGGCGACGGCATGGCGGTGGTCGCGGTGACCTGGCTGGCCATCCAGCTCGCGCCGCAGGACCAGCGCGGCCTGTGGATCGCGCTCGCGGTGGCCGCGTACGCCCTGCCCAGCGCAGCCGGGACGGTCATCTTCGGTCGGTGGCTGCGCGGGCGCGGCGGCGCCCAGCTCGCCGGCTGGGATGCGATCCTGCGGGCCGCCGCGCTCGCGGCGATCCCGATCGCTCACCTCGCGGGCATGCTCACCATCGGGCTGTACGTCGTCCTGCTCGCCGCTTCCGCGTTGCTGCACTCGTGGGGCTCGGCCGGGCGGTTCACCCTGATCGCCGAGCTGCTGCCCGAGCGCCACCACCTGCCGGCCAACGCGGTGCTGACCACCATCTCCGGGTTCGCCACCATCGTCGGCCCGCCGCTGGCGGGCATCCTGATCGGCTGGGCGGGGCCGGTATGGGTCATCGCCATCGACGCCGCGACGTTCGCCGTGCTGGCGCTCACCTATCGCCTCGCCCTACCCGCCACCGGGACAATCCAGCGGTACGAGCGCGGCGCCTCGCGTACCGCGGGTTTCTCCGTCATCCGCCGTCAGCCCGCGCTGCTGGGCCTGCTGGTGTTGAGCCTCTGGTTCTTCTTCCTCTTCGGCCCGGTGTACGTCGCCATGCCGATCCACATCACCGACGACCTGCACGCCTCCGCGACGCTGCTCGGCGTGTACTACACCGCCTTCGGCGTCGGCGGCCTCGTCGGCGGCGTGGTGGCCGGGCACCTCCGCCGTTGGCCGCTCCGCGCCACCACCATCGGCATCGTCATCGGGTTCGGCGTCGCCATGCTGCCCCTCGGCCTGGGCGCACCCGTCGGCCTGTCCCTGCCGGCGTTCGCCCTGGCGGGCCTGATCTGGGCGCCGTACATGTCCGTGTCGATGGCGTTGTTCCAGCGCACCGCGTCCACCGAGCAGCTCCCTGCGGTGCTCGCCGCGAACGGCGCAGTCCTCGTGCTCGCGGTGCCGCTCGGCACGATGCTCGGCGGCCCGCTGGTCGGTGCCATCGGCGCACGCCCGACGCTGCTGCTCTGCGCCGTGGCGATCGTGACCCTCGGCCTCGTGGCCGCCGGGTTCAGGGTGGCGCGGCGGAACGCGCAGGGCTCGGGCGCCACTGAGGTCAGTGCCCGTCGCTGATCTGGACGTCGTCCGGCGCCGGCCTGCCGCGCCCGGTCTCCACCAGCTCCTTGAGGCTCATCAGGAAGATCGCCCACTTGGTGCTGCACTCGCGCATGAGTTCGGTCGGCTCGCGCCAACCCGCGTGCGTGAAATCAACAATCGTGTACGTCCCGCGCTGTTCGAAGCGCCACTCGACCTTGGTGCCGATCCACTCGTCGGGGCCACCGACGACCCGCCACCGCACCCGCCCAACCGGGTCCAGCTCCAGGATCTCCAGGTCGAACCCGCCGTCGGCACCGAACCGCACGGCCAACCGGCCGCCGACCTCGCTCTTTCCGGTCGTGTCGATCGACCACCAGCCCGCGACGCCCTCGGGAGTCGCCACCGCGCCGTAGACCTCGGCGAGCGGGGCGACGACGCCGACCTGATGCAGAATGTCCACCACTTCAAACTCCTTCTTCGCCTGCGCCTACGTGCAACCTTTGGTTGCTCGACCGTACGACGACCGCCTTCGTGGCGCAACCTTTAGTTGCGCATCGCGATTGCGTCGTACCCGAGGCACACAATGCGGTCCATGTCTGAGTCAGCTCCCCAGCGACACCACACCATCGACTACATCGAGCTCACGGTGACCGACCTCGGCGCAGCCAAGAGCTTCTACGCCGACGCGTTCGGCTGGCAGTTCACCGACTACGGGCCGGGGTACGCGGGCATCCGCAGCCCCCACGGTGAAGGCGCACCCGAGGTGGGTGGCCTCCGGCAGGACGAGGCGGTGCGAGTGGGCGGCCCGCTGGTGCTGCTCTACTCGAACGACCTGGACCAGTCCGTGCAGGCCGTGAAGGAGGCCGGAGGTCAGGTGATCGAGGGGCCGTACGCGTTCCCCGGGGGCCGCCGGTTCCACTTCACCGACCCCAGCGGCAACGAGCTGGGCGTCTGGGCCGAGCAGTAGCGCGCAGGACGGCTCGGGCCGGCGGCGGCATTCGTGGTGGCAGACTGAGCCGTCGTCGGCGTTGGGCTGCGCCATTGAGGGAGAGCCGTGAACGAGGACGAGAGCCTTCGCCGCTACGGCCTACGGCCGTCCCCCGCTGACCTGCCACAGATCCGCCAGGTGCTGCTGGCCGAAGCTGACCAGCAGGACCAGGACACGGAACTCATGAAGCTGTGCTGCCTGCAACTGTTCAATGCCGGCCACCTGAGCGACGTCCTCGTGATCTGGCGGGCCAAGGAGTCGAGCTTCGACGCCCACTGCTCGATCGACGTCCAACTGCTGTGCGGCGCCGGACTGGCGGCCACGAAGGCTCACCTGGAGGCCGACGGCTCGCCAGACGCCGCAGACGCCCTTCGGTACCTGGTGGAGTGCGAGGCCGCAGGGAACTTCGACGGCTTCTCGGTAGCCGAGCAGTCCCGCTGGAGAGCCGACTACTACCTGACCTGACCGATCGACTGCCAGCGCAGTTCATCCATGGACTGTTCCGAGGTCCCCGCCGCTGATGACAAGACAGTCAAACACGTCGTTCAGGACAGCCCGCTGGTGTTCGGTCAGCGGGTTCGCGAAGACCACGACGTCGACTCCGGCCGACCGACACGCGTCGGCGACTTCGCCGGCCTTACCGGGGCTGAGCAACGTCCGTCGCGACAACGGAGAGCCCATCCTGTCCACACCGCCGGAGGACACACCCCGCCGCTGAATGTGCCGACTCACCACGCGGCCACCTTGCGCCTCCACGGCGGCGGCCAGCACATCGAGCTTGCTGCCGAACTCCCTGTCCTTCGCCGAAAACAGGCCCACGAGCGCCACGCCGGCACCTGCGATCACGGAGTTCGATGGCCCGGCCGGGTGTCGACTCACGAGGCGATCATGCCAAACGAGCCTCCCTGCGCCACAAGGCGGGCAGCAATCATGTCCAGGAGTTTCGTCGTGTTGACACTGGCGAGCGGCGAGGGTCAACCGGTTACGGATCTGCGCCAGGGACAGAAACGGTGCCGTCATGCTCAGACCACACCGAGGCGGATGGCAAGTTGGACGATCGTCGCCGGGGCGTCCGAGTCTCGGACCACCAGCGCGACCAAGTCCCTGGCCGCCGGGCGATGGCGCACCTCGGCGGGCGCGATCCTGTCGGCCTGCACCAGGACCCGAGCCGCGTTGATGGAGTCGCCGCTCTGGAGATAGGCGCGAGCAGCGTCGAGCAGGTGCGCGGCCCGGTGTTCGAGGGGCAACCATCGCCACCCTTCACGTGCGGTCGCCGCCCGGTGAAGACCCACCGCGTCGGCTCCGTTGCCCAGGTCGACCGCTGCGGCGGCCCGGGCCAACTCGACGGCCGTCGGCCCGAAGCCTGTTCGGTGATGGTCGTGCCCATCACCCACCCGAGCAGCCCTCCCGGCCGCATCGTGCAGCAGATCGGCCGTGGTGCGATCGTCGCCGGACCTCGCCGCGATCAACGCGGCCTGCACCAGCAGCGACCCACACAGCGACAGCTCCGACGGCGTGCCCTCGTCACCATCACGAGGAGCGAGCTGGTACGCGGCTGCCAGCATCACCGTTCTCGCCCGAGCAGACGTGCGCAGCACCTGACCGAGCTGCACCGCCGCAGCGGCCACCAGCACCCGATCCCCCATCGCGGCGGACATGGCGCGATCGGCGGCCAGCCAGGCGAGGGTGGCCTCGTTCAGCTTCACCAGCACCGACGCCGTCACCCGGTACGCCTCCACCAACGCCGCCCGGCCGACCTCCGGATCCCGGACATGGGCACGCTGAACGTCGATCAACAGCCTCGGCAGCAGTTCGACCACCTCTGGATACCGCGCATGCTGAAAGGTGGTCCAGGCATGCTTCACCTGCCGGGCGAGACGATCAGCCGGCAGGACGTCACGGCTCGCCGCCTGGGGGCCAAGAGCCATCACGTACGTCGACATCGCCGCCCGAATCCGCATGACGCCCTCGATCCGCTCCCCCGCACCGACTGGCCGGGCATCACGACCGAGCAGCGCCGCGGTGTCGACCCGCAGGACGGCGGCGATGTCCCGGATCGTCGACACGCGCTCCAACGACCGGACCCCGCGCTCGACCTTGTCCACCCAACTCTTCGACTTGCCGAGGCGATCGGCGAAGGACTGCTGCGACAGCTTCCGCCGAGCCCGCAGGTATGCGACCCGCCGACCGATCGGAAGGTGATCACCGGTCACGGCGCCACCGCCGCTCCGGTACCGCCCGAGTCGTCTCGTCGACCGCATCGGCGCCGCTGTCGTTGCGCCCTGCAGCTAGTCGGCGTGCCTGCGCCAGCAACCGAGTCCGAGCTTCTGTCTGCTCCCGACTCTGGATCCGCTGCCCGGTGCCCGGGACAGCCGGCGTCGAGCGGCCAGTCAGCTTGCGCAGGAACTCCCACATGAACCTCGCCATCATCGCTTCCTCCTGCTCGGACGTGCCACGTCCGGCCTTTCAACGCCTGCCACTCACCATGCCGTCGTTATGTCGCCAGGTGCGACGGCAGCGCATGCGGCATAACGGTCACATTGGGGGCGACATTTAGACGACAGTCCCTTAATGTGAGTCGCATGACGACCCCCAACACCGCCCTCCGGGCGGTCCGCGCCGGCATGAGGATGAGTCAGGACGACTTCGCCCGCGCTCTCCAAGCCGCAGGGCACCGCGCAGGCGAACCCAACGACGCCAACAAGCGGCTTGTCCAGCGGTGGGAGTCGGGGGCAATCGCCGCGCCGAGACCCGTCTACGCCCGCGCCTTGGAAGTCGTGACCGGCTTGCCCATCTCGCTACTCGGATTTGCCGAGGTGCCCGGTGGCCGCACCATCGAGGACCAGCACGGTGGCCACGACCTGACGTCACCGATGTCCGACCTGGCCACGCCGACTCCCGCACGCCGCCCGACCGCAACCCACGGGTCGCACGAAGGCGTGTGGCTCAGCCGCTACCAGTACCACTCCAGCGGGCGGGCAGAGTCGTTCGCCGGGCAGCACTACGTGGTCGTGATTCAGCACGGCGACCGGCTGAACGTGCGCAGCCTCCCAGGCTCGGCACCCTCGTCACTGTCGCTGGACCTCACTGTGGACGGCAGTGTCGTCACCGGCACGTGGGTGGAGCAGACCGACCCGGGCGGCTACTACCGGGGCGCGCGCTATCACGGCGCAATCCAGTTGATGGCAGAGCCGACTGGCCGGCGGATGGCCGGCAAGTGGGTCGGATTCGGCAAGGACATGGACGTCAACACCGGCCCCTGGGAGCTGATATTCCAGGACGCGTCGACGTCCAAGGCCACACTCGATCGATACAACGTACCGATCGGCTAGGTTCATCGATGTTCATTGCTGCATGAACAGGACTGGACGCTGCAGAGGCGCAGGGCGAAGCGGAATTCACGACACCGCGTCCCACCGTCCACGACAGATCAGCTCACGATCCGGAGCCGGGCGGGCCTCGTCGTACCGGCCGATCTCCTGAGACGGACGTCCAGCCGGTGGAAGCTAGGCATTGTGCGGATTGCGCCCCGTGTCCAGGCTGTCTGCCCGGCGGTGGAGTTCCTCAGCGATGCTGTCCCAGTCCGGGCCGAAGGAGCGGAGGTCGCTGGCCGCCGCGTGCAACAGGTCGACATCCTGCGGCCGTTGAAGGCACGCCAGCCGGAACGCAAGGTTCCGCGCCCAGACCGGAAGACCCATCCAGTCCTCTTCGAACATCACCTTGAGCATCGCCACGATCTCGTCAGCCGACGCGAAGGTGATGACCTCCACGTACGCGTCGGCGACCCTGGGGCTGTGACGGTCGGGAAGCAAACGAGCCAGCTCAAGCAGCGGCATGCACTCCGGTGCGGCGGGTGGCGCGGGAGCGGCCTCCCTGGATCGCCCTCTGAAATGCCTGTCGCGCACGGCGCGAAGCCAACCGACGGTCGTCACAACTGAGAAGCTAGTCCACGTCCCGTCTCCGGGCCGTGCCGCTGGATTTCTGGACATCGACTGCGACCATGGCCATTCCCGATGGAGAGCCGACTCCTACCTGACCGGACGGACCGCTGCCCGCGGCGACGTCGTCACACCCGGGGCGGCGGCGTCGCGCCCAGGGTGAGGGCGAGGTAGGCGTTGCGACGTGCGATGAGTCCTCGCAGGTACGGCCGCAGGACGAGGCCGGCCACGAGACGGCCGACGAGGCCCATCGGCGCGGCGAAGTCGATGACATCGCGCATGACCGTCGTCGAGGGGTTGGCCGGGTCCGGCGTGAACCTGTGCTCGTGACGCCAATGGCGGAACGGGCCGTGGATCTGCTCGTCCGTGAAGCCGTCGGGCCGCCGATAGTCGGTGATCCGAACGGTCATCCGCCACGGCAGGCCGAAATGCCTCGCTTCCCACGTGACGACATCGCCGGCCCTCAAGCGGCCGGCGGTCACGCCGCCGACCGCCCGTTCGGCGCTCGCACCCATCGACTCGGTGTGCGTGCCGACGTCGAGAGAGGCGTCGAAGACGGCCTCCGGAACGGCCTGTACGTCGGTAGTGAGCTCGATGCGCGGCACCCAGCCACAGTAAGCCGGGCCGAGTGCCACAGGAAGGATGCTGTCGTGCTCAGACCACACCGAGGCTGATGGCCGAGGTCACACCTCGGCGGGGCGCGCCATCGAAGACCGCTCATATTGACGGATCTCGGTCTTTAGGCGACTGATGGCAATTGATGGCCATAACGTACGCCTAGCCGGACACCCGTCCCTCCACACCGGCCCAAGCCGGCGAACGCCGGCGAGACGAGTGGTCAACCCGGCGGATGGAGGTTGTCATGAGATTCCGTACCAAGACCGCCGGGGCGTTTCTCGCGGTGGCCGCGGTGAGCACGCTCGTTGCTTCGGGCATCGCGAGGGCACCCGCGAGCGCCGATGGGCAGAGCTTCGCGTTCACGATGGTTCGTTCGCAGGGCGCCGAGGCCGCGGGCTGCCTTCCGGATGCCCGTGCCGTTGTGCGGGTTCACCCGGCAGGCGTCAACGAGATACTCAGCATCCGTGCCGTCGGCCTGCCACCGCGTACCAACTTCGATCTTTTCGTCCTGCAGCAGCCGGACGCGCCGTTCGGAGTGTCGTGGTACCAGAGCGACCTGCGGTCCAACCAGAACGGCGTGGCCCGGGTGACTGTGGTCGGACGGTTCAACGTCGAAACCTTCGCCCTCGCGCCCGGTAGCCGGCCCGCGCCGGACACCCACCCCGGCGTCGACGCGACAACCAACCCGGCGTTCGGCCCGATCCACACGTACCACCTGGGTTTCTGGTTCAACTCGCCGGAAGAGGCGGTCGCCGCCGGATGCCCCGGGGCCACCACCCCGTTCAACGGTGAACACACCGCAGGGGTTCAGGCCATGAGCACCCGCAACTACCCCAACCTGGCTGGCCCCCTCAGCCAGCTCGGCTCCTGATCCAGAGCAGCGGTGCCACGGACGAACGTGGCACCGCTGCTCGTGCTGATCCGTAGGGCAACAGCCCGCCCTCAACCCGCGAGGATCACCCGACAGATGGTCCCGCGATCCGGAGCCGGGCGCGGCTCGTACTGGCAGCCGACGACACGAGCTCCTGAGCGTCAGCGCCGGGCGCGCAGCACGCCGGTCAGCATCGGCAGGGTGAACTCACCCTCGGCGGTCTCGGGCCTGCTTCCGAGGAAGTCGCGGATCCGGCCGAGAGTCGCCTCCCGCTCCGGCTCCGGCATGACCAGCATCCCGGCCCGGGTCGCGAGTGTCGCGATGAGGGAGTCAGCGGTGCGGCGCTGACCGTGCGGAAACTCGTCCTGTTCCGCCGAACCGAACCGGGCAGCCAGGCCGGTCCTCGGAACGAGCATGTCGGCGGTCGCCGCGCGCCAACTGGTGACCGTGTCACGCGGGCCGATCGCCGCACTCCCGCTGACCCGTTCGAGGTCGGCGAGCCAGCCGATCCGGTCGTCCAGGATGTTCCACAGGCCCGCCAGGACGCCTCCGGGTGCCAGGACCCGAGCGATTTCCGGCCCCGCGACGGCCATGTCGAACCAGTGCAGGGCGTTGCCGGCAACCACGGCGTCGACGGACGCGTCGGGCAACGGGATCGCCTCGGCGCTCCCCGGCAGGGCACGAACGGCCGGCATCGCGCGGCGCAGCTCCGAGAGCATCGCCGGGTCGGGTTCGACCGCGACGACGTCCGCACCAGCGGCGACCAACGTGGCGGTCAGCTTGCCGGTGCCGGCACCCAGGTCAAGCACCCGGGAGCCGGGCGCGAACTCAAGCGCCCACCGCACCGCGGCCTGCGCGTAATCCGGGCGATGCTCGGCGTACGCGGACGCCGCCGAGCCGAACGACGAGCTGAGCGACATCCGTTCCTCCTACCTCACCGCCGGACTGACATCCTCTCGGATTTCTGGATGCCGGGGTGTCCCGGCCGCCCGGACACCCCGTTTTGCAGGAATCCGAGTTGATCAGGCCCGGCTACGATGCCTACTCCCGCCAGCCGGTCAGATTCACTCCCTTGGCCAGCTCCACCCGGAAGCCGATGGCGATCTCGCCGCTGTCGCCCGGGGCGAGCGACAGCCGCCAGGCCAGCTCTCCCAGCTCCGTACGCTCCGTCGGTGCCGGTGCCAGGTTCGTCTCCCGCACCACCACCGCCTCGTCGCGGGAGACCGGCAACTGGTCGCGTACCTCGACCGTCGCCTGCCGCGGCGTGTGGTTGGCGACGGTGATCCGGTAGTCCACCTCCCGCCGCCGCGTCGACCCGAGCGTCGCCCTGGTCTCCGAGCGCCGGTGCAGCTTCCGCTCCACCCGCAGTCGGTCGTCGACCCCGAGCCCCAGCTCGATCTCCTCGCCCGGCGCCCACGTCGGCAGCGCGGTGGCCGCGACGAAATCGGCCCCGTGGAACACCGCCGCCGGACCGGGCAGCATCGTGTGATCCGACGTGTTGCGTACCGTGGCACGCAGGTGCGCCTCGGCCGCGCGGACCGGCACTGTCACGTGGTCCAGTCGGGCCGGCAGCTCCAGCACGGCGATGGTGGCGCGGTGCGCGCTGCCGTCGGCCGGCACCGCTGCCGGCCGGGCCGGCCGGTAGGTGGCCGCGCTCACGCCCTGCTCGACCTCGGCGACGCTCTCCTTCATCCGGGGCAGGGGCGCTGCGGACCGGCCCAGCGCCCCGCCCGGCGCCGGGGGCGACATTCCGGCCGGCACGGCCGCCGCCGCCACGGGCCCAACCAACTCCGGCCGGAACCGGTCGAGATACCAGGGCGACAGTTCGGGTACGCCTGTAGTCGCGGCGGGCCGGGCGGTCGAGAGCAGAAGCTCGCACTCCGGCCAGTCCTCCCCGGTGTTCTGACTGACCAAACCGAACCAGGTGACGGTCACAGTGTCCTCGACCAGCCGCAGGTCATAGGAGGGCCGCCACACCGCGCCGTCGACCAGGTAGGTCAGCTCCAACTCCACCTCCGCGTCATCGGCCGCCACCGAGACCGTCACCTCGGCGGCCAACCGGTCCGGCGTCCGCTTGCCGCGCGCGGCTTTCAGGTCGCGCTCGACCGCGGCCAACTCCGCGGCCAGGTCGGTGCGCCGCCGAGACAGCCCGCGCCGCCGGCCGCGCGACTCGGCGAGCTGACCGGCCACCGAGTCGGTGAAGGCCGCCACGTCGGTCGGCGCCGCGTCGCCGGAGGCCAATGCCCGGGCGTACGTGCCACCGGCGCGCTCGGCCAACCGGGTGAGGAACTCCCCGCGCTGTCCCTCGATTCCGTCCGCGTCCTCGACCTCGGCCAACTCGTCGCTCAACTCGCGGTGTCGCTGTTCGAGGCCGACGATCTGCGCGTCGGCGCTGCGGGCCTGCCGCCAGGTGGTCACGTCCACACCGAGCACCGTGGCGGCGCCCCGACCACCGACCCGGATGGAGTCGCGCCGCAGGCCGAGTGGGAGTGGCGCGACGCGTAGGCGATGCTCGCCGGCGGTCAGACGAGGGCTGCTCCGACGGGTGACCCGGGCCCGGTCCGGGTAGACGGTGACGCCGACGATGGGCGCATCGATCAGGGTGCTTTCCACGGCGCGAGGGTAGTCCAAGCCTGCCACGCAAGCGCGCCCCGCAGCGCCCGCAGGGGCCGGCCGTCGGCAGCCCTCGTGGGGTACTTTGGCGACTTGTCGAGGCTCACCAACGGCCGGATGGTGTTGCCGCCGTCTTCGGATGCGCCCGCCGAATACGCCATCCGCCTCGCGATTCGCGACACGACGGGAGGGCGCAGCGATGACGCACGATGAAGTGGCGGAATTGGCTGAGAAATGGGGGCCTCCAACCCATTCCGCTCCGGTCCACGGTAGCCGGCTGGCTCCGTTCGCAGGTGTGGTGCCCGAACTGCTGCTGGCGTACTGGCGTAGGTACGGCTTCGCCGGCTTCGGCAACGGATTGTTCTGGTTGTGCGATCCCGAGGTGTGGCAGCCGGCGGTCGACGCCTGGACGAACGGCCTTGCCCTCCCTGAAGAGGAACGATGGATTGCGGTGAGCCGCAGCGCGTTCGGCGATCTGCAGGTGTGGGGGCAGCAGACGGGTTCACGGTTGACGATCAGCGCGCAGTACGGGTGGGTGATCCACACGGATCGGTCGGATCGCGTGCTGACCGACGATGGCCGCAATGATCGGCTCTACGCGATGCTGATGTGCCAGGACCGCCGCAGTGTCGACCTGCACGGCACCGACAAGAAGCCGTTGTTCGATCGGGTCCTCGCACTGCGTGGCCCCGTGGGCCCCGACACCATCTACGGCTTCGTCCCGGCCCTGGGTCTCGGCGGGGCGCTGCGACCCGACCGGGCGGAGATCGTCGACGGACCCGTCCATCTGGAGCTGCTCGCCGAACTCTCCGAGCGTCGCATCGTGGACGAAGAAGACCTCCTGCACATGTGGATCGGCCCAGTGACCGACCCAGGCGCTGCCGACGACCGCACGGCGACCGAGCACCACCAGCGCGTGCCCGTCGAACAGCCGGCAAGGCCGACGTCGACGGAGTGGCGGCCGGTGCGGGCCACCGACACGGGCCTGAATGGACGTGCCGCGCATCTCCTGACCAGCGAGCCGACCGACGACGCGGGATGGCCGGCGGACCTGCCCGCCGGTGTGACGGAAGTGGTCATCGTCGAGGACGCTGTCAGTCCGACAGCCACTCTGAAGGTGCGGACCAATGGGGACGCCGCGCCGACGACTGCGTGGGTCAGGTTTGACCAGCTCGCCATACGCGATGAGGCCGCGGAAGGGTGACCGCGGCGTCAGTGGGACCGTTCAGGTCACGGTCGTCGGGCCGGCTGTGCTTCTGCGACTGACAGCCTTCGGCTGGTTCGCTGCCTACCTACTGACCCTGCCGAGACCGGTGATCCGGACGATCACCGGGTAGGGCGTGTTTGGGGGAAGCGGGCCGGAGTCAGACGTTGAAGCGGAACTCCACCACATCGCCGTCCTGCATGACGTACTCCTTGCCCTCGATGCGAACCTTGCCCGCCGCCTTGGCCGCCGCCATCGACCCGTGCTCGACCAGGTCGTTGTAGGAGACCACCTCGGCCTTGATGAAGCCACGCTGGAAGTCCGAGTGGATGACACCCGCGGCCTCCGGCGCGGTGGCGCCGACCGGGACGGTCCAGGCGCGCGCTTCCTTGGGGCCGGCCGTGAGGTACGTCTGGAGCCCGAGCGTGCGGAAGCCGACGCGGACGAGCTGGTTGAGGCCGGGCTCGTTCTGGCCGATCGACTCCAGCAGCTCGCGGGCCTCCTCCTCGGGCAGGTCCACCAGCTCAGATTCGATCTTGGCGTCCATGAAGACGGCCTCGGCGGGGGCGACCAGGGCGCGCAGCTCGTCGAGGAACGTCTCGTTGGCCAGTTCGGCCTCGTCGACGTTGAAGACGTACAGGAAGGGCTTCGTGGTGAGCAGGTGCAGCTCGCGCAGGTGCTCCAGCTCGATCTTGGCGGCGGCGGCCCCGGAGTACAGGGTGGTGCCGCCGTCGAGCACCTCGATCGCGGCCTTCGCGGCGGCGACCGCGGCCGAGCGGTCCTTGCGGAGCTTGGCCTCCTTCTCCAGCCGGGGCAGCGCCTTGTCCAGGGTCTGCAGGTCGGCGAGGATCAGCTCGGTGTTGATCGTCTCGATGTCGTCGGCCGGGGAGACCTTGCCGTCGACGTGCACCACGTTCGGGTCGGAGAAGGCGCGGACCACCTGGCAGATCGCCGAGGCGTCCCGAATGTTGGCCAGGAAGGCGTTGCCCCGGCCCTGCCCCTTCGACGCGCCGCGCACCAGGCCGGCGATGTCGACGAACGACACCGGGGCCGGCAGCACCTTCTGCGAGGAGAAGATCTCGGCCAGCTTGCCGAGCCGGTCGTCGGGCAGCCCGACCACGCCGACGTTGGGCTCGATGGTGGCGAACGGGTAGTTCGCCGCCAGCACGTCGTTCTTGGTCAACGCGTTGAAAAGCGTGCTCTTGCCGACGTTGGGCAGGCCGACGATGCCGATGGTGAGACTCACGACGGGCCAGCTTACGCCGGTGCCGGCCGGACCGGTCCACGCGGCTCCGATTCGGCCGGCCCGGAGCACGGATGCCCGCCCCCGGCGGGCCGCCCGCCAGGGCAGCGATCTGGCAGGGTGACCGGCATGCGGACGACCCTGCAGTTTCTTCTCATGGTCGACGGCCCGCCGACGGCGTCGGAGCTGCTGAACCAGATCCGTACCGGACTACCCGACGCGGTGCCCCACCGACGGGACTCGGTGGACGTCCGCGGCAACCTGCTGGAGATCACCCCCAACGAGGCCGCCGACCCGCGGCTCGCCGCGACCGACGAGGACGACTACCTCTGGTTCCGGTGGCGGGTGGAGCTGACCCCGATGGACCGGGCGGTCGACGAGGGGCACCAGATCGCCCTCGCCCGGGAGCTGCTGCGGGCGATCGACGGACCGGAGGTGCGGGCGACCGTGTGCGCCGCGTTCGAGGACCGGGTCTGACCCGTGCTCAGCCGAGCAGGCGTGGGGTGATGACAGTCTCCGCGACTGTGCCGTCGGCGGCGCGACTGACCTCGTACGCCGAGACGCCCTCGCGGTCCGCGACCGCCTCGACCAGCCGGCTCCCCCGGTAGACCAGGCCGACGCCGTCGTCGGTGCAGTGGCTGGTGGGTAGCGTCCCGTCGCCGACCAGCGCGTGCATCAGCGGCCGGCGCTGGGCCTCGCTGTCGTAGTGCACGCCGTTGCCGTACGGCAGCCAGCCCAGCGCCTCGGTGAAACCGCGCAGGCGGCGACCGAAGCTGTCGGTGGCGCCGCCCACGTGCCAGCAGATCGAGCCGGCCGACACGCCGGCCAGCACCACGCCTGCCTGCCAGCACTCGTGCAGGATCTCGTCGAGCCCGTGCACCCGCCAGACCGCGACGAGGTTGGCGACGCTGCCGCCGTCGACCCAGATCACGTCCTGGGCGAGCAGGTGGGCGCGGACGTCGTCGACGTTCGGCATCGGGAACAGCGCGAGGTGCGACAGGCGGAACCGGGTGTCGGCGAACGCGCTGTAGGCGGCCGCCAACGAGGTGGGCTGGTCACCGACGGCCTGCCCGAGGTAGCAGATCCGCGGGTGCGGGCCGGCCTCGGCCAGTTCGGCCGCCAGCTCGAAGATCGGGCTGGGGCGCAGGTCGAGCGGCCCCCGACCGCCGCGAAAGAATCCCATGCTGGTGGCGAGGATTGTCGGTTCGCTTGCGGGCATCGGGTTCCTCCTCGGTGGGGCCGGCACCCATCCTGCCGCAACCACCCGGACACGATCCCGTCGCCCTCCGCGCGGCGATCATGAGGTTGGCGTCGCTCGTGGAGATCAACGAACCCGTCAAACTCATGATCAACCCGATCGGTCGGGCCGGCGCTGGTGGGGCACCTGGGCCTCCGGGGGCAGCTCGTCGAACGGACTGTCGGTCGCGGGCAGTTGCGCCGCGGCGGCACGAGGCAGGGTGAACCGTTCGGCTGCGCCCGGCCCGGCCCAGACCGACTCGCGCAGCATCCAGCGGACCTCGTCGGCCGTCCAGCCCAGCCCCGGCCGGGCGGCGATCTCGCGGACCAGCCGCCGGGCCGCCCGGGTGTCGTCGTCGTAGAAGCGCATGCACCAGTGGTGCGTCCACATGCCGAGCGCCCGCAGACCGGCGTCGTCGAGCGAGCGGGCGAGCCGGCCGCAGGCGGTGTCGGCGAACGCCCGCTCGGGGTCACCCGCCCGGTCCCGCTCGATGGCGCCGACGGCGGCCGGCGCGACGGCCCGCATGCGGCGGTAGAAGGACTGCACCACGGCGCGGGGCAGCGGCGGGAACGCGCCAGGTGTCGATGCCGTCGCCCGACCCGCCACGCTCGCCATCGCCGTACCCCTTCTTGAGTTGGTGGCCGGACGTTACCCGCCACGACCGACACTTCCGGGCGGAAACCCCCCACCCGGCCCCCTTTCCCCCTGGTGACCAAGAGGTTTGCGTCACCGGACACGAGGCGTCGTGACGCAAACCTCTTGATCACCGTTCGGGGAGGGAGGGGGTGGGGTGGGAGGGTGAGGTATGGGTTTGGGCCGGGTGCCTCAGTCGCTGACCGGGCAGATCGTCACGCCCGGCGACCGTCGGTACGCGCAGCTGCGCTCCACGTACACGACGACGGCCTCGCCGGCCGCCGTTCTGCTGCCCAAGACCATCGGTCAGGTGACCGACGCGATCCGGTACGCGCGGGAGCAGCGGCTGCCGATCGCCGTCCGCAGTGGCGGGCACGGCTTCTCCGGAGCCTCCTCGAACAACGGCGGGATCGTCATCGACCTGTCGATGCTCAACCGGGTGCGAGTGCTCGACGAGCGGGCCGGGCTGGTCCGGGTCGAGGCCGGTGCCCGCTGGGCGAACGTCGCGAAGGCGCTGGCCCCGTACGGCCTGATGGTCAGCTCGGGCGATTACGGCGGTGTCGGCGTCGGCGGGTTGGCCACCGGTGGCGGCGTCGGCTGGCTGGTACGCGCCCACGGCCTCACCATCGACCGCGTCCGCGCGGTGGAGGTCGTGCTCGCCGACGGAACGTTGGTACGCGCGGACGCGGCGCACGAACCCGAGCTCTTCTGGCTGGTCCGGGGTGCCGGCGCGGGAGCCGGTGTGGTGGTGGCGTTCGAGATCGAGGCCGCCGAGCAGCGCAACGTCGGCGTGGCGCAGCTGGTCATCGAGGCGCACCCGGACGGCCGTACCGTCCACGAGTGGGCGAGCTACCTGGCGCGGGCCCCCCGGGAGCTGTCCGCCGCCGCCGTGCTGTTCGCCGAGGGCCGCTCGACGCTCATGTCCGTCACCGCAGTGGTGGCCGCGGAGAGCCTGCGTCGCGTCCGGCCCGTCGTGGAGCCGCTGCTGGCCATCGGGAAGGTGCTCGAACACCGCAGCGACCTGCTGCCCTACCCGACGCTGGTGCCGACGGCGCACCTGCACCCGAACGTCGGACAGCAACGGGGTACGACCACCAACGGCCTGTTCACCGAGCTGGACCCGGCCTCCGCCCGAGCGGTCATGCGGGCGACCACCGGGCCGGGCCGGGCGGTGGTCCAACTGCGCTCGGTCGGCGGAGCGGTAAACGACGTAGCCGCGGACGCGACGGCCTACCGGCATCGGCACCAGCACACCCTTGTCATCGCCTCGACGTTCCCACCGCAGGGCCACGGTGCGTTGGACATCGCCTGGCGGGCCGTCGGCGTGCGTGCCGACGGCGAGTACGTCAACTTCGAGAGCCGACCGGACCCGGCCGCGTTCGCGCGGATCTACCCGGGCGAGACCGGCGCCCGGGTGCGCCGGCTGTGGAAGCGGTACGACCCGGACGCCGTGTTCCGCTCGCCCCTGCTCGACGGCCAGACCAACCGGTCGGGGCAGTCGAGCCGGTCGGGGCAGTCGAGCCGGTCGAAGCAGCCGAGGCGGTCCAGCCAGTCCGCCCAGGCCGGCCAACCCGCCCAGGCCGGCCAACCCGCCCGGTCCGGGCAACCCGCCCGGTCCGGGCAGCCCGCGCAGTCCGGGCAGCGGTCCGGTCAGCCCCACCGGCGCCGCCGCCGCTGAGTAGCGCCAGCCTCGCGAATCATCAGACGGGCGGCCGCGCACGCCCAGGTCCGATTCCCGCCAGCCGAGGGCCCGACCAGCGGGGCACCATGGGTGACGTGGAGATGGACTTCGAACGGTGCTACCGAGCGGTGGACAGCCGTGACCAGCGGTTCGACGGCTGGTTCTACACGGGCGTGACGTCGACCGGGATCTACTGCCGGCCGTCCTGCCCGGCGACCACGCCCAAGCGGCGCAACGTCCGGTTCTTTCCGTCGGCCGCCGCCGCACAGGGCGCCGGGTTGCGCGCCTGCCGCCGCTGCCGGCCGGACGCCGCACCCGGCTCGCCGCAGTGGGACGTCCGCGCCGACGTGGTCGGCCGAGCGATGCGACTGATCGCCGACGGGGTGGTCGACCGGGACGGCGTACCGGGGCTGGCCGCCCGCCTCGGCTACACCGAACGGCACCTGCACCGGATGCTGCGCGCCGAGATGGGTGCCGGGCCGCTCGCGCTGGCCCGGGCCCAGCGGGCGCAGACCGCCCGGATCCTGATCGAGACGACAGGCCTCGGCATGGCCGAGATCGCGTTCGCCGCCGGCTTCGGCAGCGTGCGGCAGTTCAACGACACAATCCGCGAGGTGTACGCGAGCGCACCGTCGGAGCTGCGGACGGCCCGTGGTCGGCACCTGGCGGCGGTCGGGGCGGGAACGATCACGCTCCGGCTGGCGTACCGTCCGCCGCTGCACGCCCGGGCGCTCCTGGACTTCCTCGCGCTGCGCGCGCTGCCCGGGGTGGAGGAGGTGCGCGACGGGACGTACCACCGGGGGTTGCGGTTGCCACACGGCGTCGGCCAGGTGGCGCTGACCCCGGCGGACGGGCACGTGGCGGCGACGCTGCGCCTGGCCGACCTGCGCGACCTCGCGCCGGCGGTGGCCCGCTGCCGACGCCTGCTCGATCTCGACGCGGACCCGGTAGCGGTCGACGCCACGCTCGCGGCGGACCCGGCGCTGGCCCCGGTGGTGGCCGCCGAGCCCGGCATCCGCGTCCCCCGCGCGGTAGACGGCTTCGAGATGGCGGTAAGAGCCGTAATAGGCCAACAGGTCTCGGTAACGTCCGCGAGAACCACCCTGACCCGCCTCCTGACCACCCGCGTTGATCATGAAGTTATTACCACCGACGACGGCGTGTCGCGACAACAACTTCATGATCAACGGGCCGACCTGCGGGGGTTCCTCAGCCCGGAGGAGGTTCTGGGGTTGCCGGACTCCGCGTTCGGGATGCCTGGTCGGCGGCGGGAGACCATTCGGGGGCTTGCGCTCGCCGTCGTGGACGGGACGCTCGACCTGGCGCCGGGGGGTGACCGGGAGGAGACCGTACGGCGGCTGCTCGCGCTGCCCGGCATCGGTCCGTGGACCGCCAGCTACCTCGCCATGCGCGCCCTCGGCGACCCGGACGTGCTCCTCGACACCGACCTCGCGATCCGCCGTGGCGCAGCCGCGCTCGGCCTGCCCGACACGACCCTCACCGCGCACGCCGAACGGTGGCGCCCCTGGCGGTCCTACGCCACGATCAGACTCTGGAGAGCGGCATGAGCATCGACAGCACCGTACTGACCACCCCGACCGGCCCGCTGAGCATCCTCGCCGGCCCGGACGGCGAGGTTCTGGCGGCCGGTTTCACACCCGACCCGGCGGCGCTGCTGCCCCTGATCCACCCGACCCTGCGGGCGCCGCTGCGGCAACGCGCCGACCTCGGGCCGGCCACCGTGGCCGTCCGCTCCTACCTGGACGGCGACCTCACCGCCATCGACTCGGTGCCGGTACGACAGCAGACCGGCGGTGAGTTCATGGCGCACGCCTGGCAGGTGCTGCGGGAGGTTCCGGCGGGCACCCCGGTCACCTACACCGGATACGCGGCGCTGGCCGGACGGCCACCGGCGGTGCGCGCCGCGGCGGCAGCCTGTGCCCGCAACGCGGCCGCGCTGTTCGTGCCCTGCCACCGGGTGCTGCGCACCGACGGCACGCTCGGCGGGTACCGCTGGGGGCTGGACGTGAAGAAGTGGCTTCTCGGTCATGAGCGGCGGTTGACAGCAAGCTGACAGCAGCATCGACACCTATTGACGCTACCGTCGGGTAGTGCCTGTGGAGAGCGACGGCGACCGGGCCGCCCCGGTCGCCGCGGGCCGCCACCCCGTGCACAACCTCTGGCGGCTGCGCCGCTACCTGCGCCCGTACGCCGTCGAGTTCGCCTGGTTGCTTGTCGCGGGGCTCGCCGGCACGGCCGCCGGGATCGCCGTACCGCTCGTGGTGCAGCGGGTGGTGGACGGGCCGGTGGCCCGCCACGAGCCCGCCGGCCTGCTCCAGCTCGGCGGCCTGGCGCTGCTGCTCGGCGTGGTCGAGGCGGTGCTCATCTTCATCCGCCGATGGGTGCAGTCCTCCTCGTCGGTGGGCATGGAGGCGGCACTGCGCGCCGACGTCTACGCACACCTGCAACGGCTGCCGGCCAGCTTCCACGACCGCTGGCAGTCCGGCCAACTGCTCTCCCGGATCACCAGTGACCTGTCGGTGCTCCGGCGGTTCCTCTCGTTCGGCGTCTTCTTCCTGGTGCTCAACCTGACCACCTACGTGGTGGTGGTGCTGCTGCTGGTCCATCTGCACGCGGTGCTCGGGCTGCTGGTCGCGGCCAGCGCCGTGCCCCTGCTGCTGATCACCCGCCGCTTCGGCAGGCACTACCACACCGCGTCCCGCCGGATGCAGGACCAGCAGGGCGACGTGGCGACCCTGGTCGAGGAGACCGCGCAGGGCCTGCGCACCATGAAGGCGTACGGCCGGGGGCCCGAGTTGGCGGCCCGCTTCGCCGCTGGGGCGCGGACCCTGCACGACACCGCCGTGGGCAAGGGCCGACTGCTTGCCAACAGCTCGGCGCTGCTCGACCTCGTGCCCAACGTGACCCTGGGTGTGGTGCTGGTGGCTGGGGCAGCCGCCGCAGCCCAGGGCGTGCTCACCATCGGCGAACTGGTGGCGTTCGCCAGCCTCCAACTGATGCTCATCTGGCCGGTGCAGTCGCTGGGCTGGATCATCGCCAACGGCCAGGAGGCGGCCACCGCCGCGGACCGCATCCAGGAGGTGCTGGACACTCCGCCGCAGATCGTGGACGCTCCGAACGCGCGAACGCTTACCCGCGACGCGGTCAACGGCCGGCTCCGCTTCGAACTTGTCGACTTCCGTTACCCGGGGGCCAGCGCCGCCGTACTGCACGGAATCGACCTGACCATCGAGCCGGGCGAGACCCTGGCCCTGGTCGGGGCCACCGGCTGCGGCAAGAGCACACTGCTCTCCCTGGTGCCCCGGCTGCACGAGGTGACCGGCGGCCGGATCACCCTGGACGGGCACGACCTGCGCGAACTACGGCTGGCCTCGCTGCGCCGACTGGTAGGTATGGCGTTCGAGGAGCCCACGCTCTTCTCCATGTCGGTGCGGGAGAACCTCACCCTGGGCCGCCCGGACGCCGGCGACGACGAGGTAGACGCTGCCCTCGCGCTGGCCCAGGCCGATTTCGCGTACGACCTGCCGTGGGGCCTGGCGACCCGCGTGGGTGAGCAGGGGTTGTCCCTCTCCGGTGGTCAGCGGCAGCGGTTGGCGCTGGCGCGGGCGGTGCTCGGCCGCCCGGCGCTGCTGGTGCTCGACGACCCGCTCTCCGCCCTCGACGTACACACCGAGGCGCTTGTCGAGGCGGCACTGCGGCAGGTTCTGCGGGCCAGCACCGCGTTGCTGGTGGTGCACCGGCCGTCGACGATCGCGCTTGCCGACCGCGTCGCACTGCTCGACGGTGGACGGATCGCCGCGATCGGCAGGCACTCGGAACTGCTGGCCAGCGTGCCCGCCTACCGGGCGTTGCTGGCCGCCGAGCCACCACCCGCGCCGCCGGCCGGAGGCGCCGAGCCGGAACAGGGGCGCACCGGGACGGCGGGGCCGGGTGCGTCCACCCCGGACGACTGGGGGCTGGTGCGCTCATGAACTCCGCCGAGCAGGCCGACCCGCCTGGCGCAGAGGAGCCGGAGCTGACCCGCTGGCGGGGAACGGCCACCGACCCGGAGGCCGACCGGAGCCGGGCCGAGGAGACCACCCCCGAGGCGGTGGCCCGGCTACGCCGGCACAGCCGGGCCCTGCTGGCCGATCTGCTGCGCCCGCACCGGAGTCGGCTCACCGCGGCGGTCGGCCTGCTGCTGGCGCAGAACGCCGCCGCGATGGCCGGCCCGTACCTGGTCATGATCGGCATCGACCGGGCCATCGCGCCGCTACGCGCCGGGAACGCCACCCCGCTGGTCGCCGTCGCCGGGGCGTTCGCCGTGGCCGCCCTGACCGAATACGCGGCCCGCCGCGGTTTCCTCGCCCTCTCCGCCCGGATCGGCCAGGCCGTACTCCTGGATTTGCGGCAGCGGGTGTTCGGGCACTTCCTACGACTGTCGGTCAGCTTCCACGAGCGGTACACGTCCGGTCGGATGGTGTCCCGGCTCACCAGCGACCTGGACTCGATCGCCGAGCTGGTCGACGGTGGGATCGACAGCCTCGTGCTGGCCGCGCTGTCGATCCTGTCGGTGGCCGGCATTCTGCTCTGGCTGGACCTGCCGCTGGCCGCGGTGACGCTATTCGCGTTCCCGTTCCTGTTCTGGCTCTCCCGCTGGTTCGCGCGGGCGTCGGCGAGCGCGTACCGGCGGACCCGGGAGGCCGTCGCGCTTGTCATCGTGCACTTCGTCGAGTCGATGCGCGGCATCCGGGCCGTGCAGACGTTCCGCCGGGAACCCCGCAACCAGCGGATCTTCGTGACGCTCGGGGACGACTACCGGCAGAGCTCTCTGCACGCGTTCCGGCTGATCGCCACGTACTCGCCGGCGATCAAGCTGATCGGCAACGTCACGGTCGCGGTAGTGCTCTGCTACGGCGGCTGGCGGGTGCTCGGCGGGCAGACCGAGATCGGAGTGCTCGCCGCGTTCCTGCTCTACCTGCGCCGCTTCTTCGAACCGATGCAGGAGCTGAGCCAGTTCTACAACTCGTTGCAGTCGGCGACGGCGGCGCTGGAGAAGCTGGCCGGAGTGCTCGACGAGCGGCCCGCGGTGGCCGAGCCCGCCCGGCCGGTGCCGCTGCCGACCGGCCCCGGTCACGGTGAGCTGACCTTTCGGGGCGTCTCCTTCGGCTACCGCGCCGACACGCCCATCCTCGCCGAGCTGGACCTTGAGGTGCCGGCCGGGCAGACGGTGGCGCTGATCGGACCGACCGGCGCGGGCAAGTCGACGATCGCCAAGCTGGTCGCCCGGTTCCACGACCCGGACGCCGGCAGCGTCCTGCTGGACGGGATCGACCTCCGCGAGGTGGCCGACGCCGACCTGCGCCGCGCGGTCGTGCTGGTGACCCAGGAGAACCACCTGTTCAGCGGCACGGTGGCGGAGAACATCAGGTTCGGCAGGCCGGACGCCGACGACGCCGAGGTGCGCGCCGCCGCCCAGGCGATCGGCGCGGACGAGTTCATCGCGGCGCTGCCCGACGGGTACGCGACGCAGGTGCACAGGCGCGGCGGCCGGCTCTCCGCCGGGCAGCGGCAACTGGTCGCGTTCGCCCGGGCGTTCCTGGCCGACCCGACAGTGCTGATCCTCGACGAGGCGACGTCGTCACTGGACGTCCCGACGGAACGGCTGGTGCAGCGGGCGCTCGGCACCATCCTGCGGGACCGTACCGCGCTGGTGATCGCACACCGGCTGTCCACGGTGGAAACCGCCGACCGGGTGCTCGTCATCGACGGCGGGCAGGTCGTCGAGGACGGCCCACCCGCCGTGCTGGCCGCCACCGACGGTCGCTACGCGGCCCTGCACCGGCAGTGGCGCGACTCGCTCGTGTGAGCCGGCGATGCGCAACTCCGTGGCTCGACACCCTGCTGGTGCCTACGATCGGCAGATGACCGATACGGCGAGGACGGCCCGCGCCGGCGTTCCCGAGCGTCCGAGTCTGGACGGGCTCGAGGAGCGCTGGGCGCGCCGCTGGCAGGAGGACGGCACGTACGCGTTCGACCGCTCGAAGAAGCGGGGCGACGTGTACGCCATCGACACCCCGCCGCCGACCGTATCGGGCGAGCTGCACATGGGGCACGTCTTCTCGTACACGCACACCGACACCATCGCCCGCTATCAGCGGATGCGCGGCAAGGCCGTCTTCTACCCGATCGGCTGGGACGACAACGGCCTACCCACCGAGCGTCGGGTGCAGAACGTGTACGGGGTGCGCTGCGATCCGGCGCTGGCGTACGACCCGGTGTGGCGGCCCCCGGCCACCCCTGTCGACGAGGCCGCGCGCCGCGACCCCACGCCGATCTCGCGGCGCAACTTCATCGAGCTGTGTGAGCTGCTGACGGTCGCCGACGAGCAGGTCTTCGAGGCCCTCTGGCGGCGGCTCGGGCTCTCCGTGGACTGGTCGCTGACGTACACGACCATCGGCCGGGTGGCCCGCGCCACCAGTCAGCGGGCTTTCGTGCGTAACCTGCGCCGCGGTGAGGCGTACCAGGCGGAGGCGCCGACGCTGTGGGACGTCGGCTTCGCCACCGCCGTCGCCCAGGCCGAGTTGGAGGACCGGGAGCGCCCCGGCGCGTACCACCGGTTGCGGTTCGCCGGGCCGGGCGGGCGCGAGGTGCTCATCGACACCACCCGGCCGGAGTTGTTGCCGGCCTGTGTCGCGCTTGTCTGTCACCCCGACGACGAGCGGTACGCCGACCTGGTGGGCACGACTGTGCGCAGCCCGCTGTTCGACGTCGAGGTGCCGGTGCGCGCCCATCCGCTCGCCGAGCCGGGCAAGGGCACCGGCGTCGCGATGGTCTGCACGTTCGGTGACCTGAGCGACGTGACCTGGTGGCGGGATCTCGAACTCGACACGCGGGTGGTCGTCGGCCGCGACGGCCGGCTGCTGCCCGAGCCGCCGGCCGGGGTGCCGGCCGCGCCGTACGCGGCGCTGGCCGGGCAGACCGTCAACGGCGCCCGTCGGGAGATCGTCGGGATGCTCGCCGACGCGGGTGACCTGATCGGTGAGCCACGCCCGATCACCCATCCGGTGAAGTTCTACGAACGCGGCGACCGGCCATTGGAGATCGTCTCGACCCGCCAGTGGTATCTGCGCAATGGCGGGCGGGACGCCGACCTGCGGGCGACGCTGCTGGCCCGGGGCGCGGAGCTGCACTGGGTGCCGGCGCACATGAAGCACCGCTACGACAACTGGGTGGGCGGCCTGACCGGCGACTGGCTGGTCAGTCGGCAGCGCTTCTTCGGGGTGCCGGTGCCTGTGTGGTACCGGCTCGACGACGCTGGCGAACCGGACTGGTCCCACCCTCTCACGCCCGACGAGTCCGCGCTGCCGGTCGATCCATCAAGCGAGCCAGCGCCCGGTTTCGACGAGTCGCAGCGCGGTCGACCGGGCGGTTTCCTCGGTGACCCGGACGTGCTTGACACCTGGGCCACCTCGTCGCTGACCCCGCAGATCGTCGGCGGCTGGGAGACCGACCCGGACCTGTTCGCGAAGGTCTTCCCGATGGACCTGCGCCCGCAGGGGCAGGAGATCATCCGGACCTGGCTGTTCGACACAGTGGTCCGGTCGCACTTCGAGCACGGGGTGCTGCCCTGGCGGGACACCGTGCTCTCGGGTTGGATCCTCGACCCGGACCACAAGAAGATGTCCAAGGCCAAGGGCAACGTGGTCACCCCGCTGGCCCTGTTGGAGCAGCACGGCTCGGACGCGGTGCGCTACTGGGCGGCAAGTGGCAAGCCCGGCATGGACCTGGCCTTCGACCCGGCGCAGATCAAGGTCGGTCGGCGGCTGGCCACCAAGCTGCTCAACGCGACGAAGTTCGCCCTCGGCCTGGGCGCCGGGGACGCGTTGCGCGCGGTGGCGACCGTCCCGCTGGACCGGGCCATGCTCGCCGAGCTGGGCACCGTGGTCAGCGCCGCGAGTACCGCCTTCGACTCCTACGACCACACGGCCGCGTTGCAGGCCACCGAGGCGTTCTTCTGGCGCTTCTGCGACGACTACATCGAGTTGGTCAAGGAACGTGCGTACGGCACCGGAGCGGCGGCCGACTCGGCGCGTGCGGCGCTGGCCAGCGCGCTTTCGGTGCAGCTGCGGCTGTTCGCCCCGGTGTTGCCGTACGTCACGGAGGAGATCTGGTCGTGGTGGCGGTACGGGTCGGTGCACAGCGCGCCCTGGCCCACCACCTACGAGGTGGCCCGGACGATCGAGGGGACGGGCGAGCCGGCGCTGCTGCGGCTCGCGGGTGACGCGTTGGGCCAGGTGCGGCGGGCCAAGTCGGAGCGGAAGCTGTCCATGAAGGCGGACGTGCCGCTGGCCGAGGCGCTGGGCCCGGCGGCGCTGCTGGAGCAGCTCACCCTTGTCGCCGACGATCTGCGCGCGGCCGGCCGGATCGGCAAGCTCGACCTGCTCCCGGACCGCACCCCGGAACTCGTCATCGCCTGCGCCTTCTGACCGGCGCCCGCCGCCCGTGCGGCCGCGGGCGCGACGGGTGCGCCGCCGCCCACCCCCCGGGGGCGGCGGCGGACCCGTCGTTCACCAGCCGCGCAGGAAGCGCAGGCCGAGCAGGATGGCCGCCACGGCCGGGCCGACCAGCAGGGTGATCGCCTGGAGCCGGTACGGCATCCGGTGCCGGGTCAGCTCGCCCGCGTTGCCCAGCACGATCGCGCCGGCCAGCATCAGGAACACCCCCCACCAGCCCGTCTCCAGGTGGATCAGACGGATGTGGATCAGTTGCAGGGTCGCGCCGAGCAGCGCGCCGGTGAGCGCGAGCAGCGCCACCGCGCGGTGCAGGCCACGGGCCAGCGGGTGGGCGGCCCGCCACCCGTACGTGCCGGCGACCGCCAGGCAGGGCAGCGCCACGAGCAGCGGCCAGCCCTTCCCCATCGCCCCGAACATCAGCAGCGCACCCACCACGAACACAAGCGTGCCGACGCAGGCGACGACGTACCCGGCGAAGGCCCGACCGCCGCCGCGGGCCAGCAACGGCCCGCCGCTGGCCGCGATCAACGCGGCCGGGATCAGGATGAAACCGGCCCACCAGTGGAACCGGCCACTGCCCTGGGCGGCCGTCGCGACAGTCGCGCACGCCAGCCCGGCGGCCGCCAGGCTCGTGAGCCACGGCCGGCTACTCCGGGAGTACGGCTCAGCCAACGACGTCCACTCCGCTTCGACACTCACAGCCACGAGCGTGTCCCCTGGCACCCCGTCCGGTCCATCCGGCCAGCCCTACCCGTCGCCGGAGGCTGGCCGGACCCCTACCCCGCACCGGCGTCAGCTCGTCTCGCCGGCCACGCTGAACGAGCGCAGACGATCGATCGCCAGCACGGTGAAGCCGACACTGATCAGCACTGTCATCACGGACGCCACCGGCACCGAAACGGTGGTCTCCAGCAGCCCGCTGGGGGCGAGCCGGTCGGCGAGGGCGATCACGTACTGCTGGATGGAGAGCACCTTCGTGCCGCTGACGAAGTTGCCCAGCAGCCCCTCCCAGATCAGCACGTAGACCAGGCCGAGCAGTACCGGCCGCCGGGTGACCAGGCTGAGCGCGAGGAACAGCGCCGAGTACGCCAGCGCGCCGAGCGCCGCCGCGAACGCCAGCGCCAGACCGAGGCGTACCGAATCGGCAAGCACGCCCGCGACGTAGAGCGGCACCGCGACGGTTGCCGCGGTGACCCCGGCGGCGACCGCGAGCTTCGGCAGGATGATCTGCCAGCGCGGCAGCGGCTTGGTCAGGATGTGCACCACCGTGCCGTCGTCGATCTCCGCGCCCAGCACGCCGGTGCCGATGATCAACGCCACCACCGGCAGCACCACCGCCAGGCCGAGGCCGACAAGCACCGGCGGCCCCCACTGGCCCGGGTCCACGTCCAGCGACCGGCAGAGGATGGCAAGCCCGAGCAGAACCAACGGCAGCGGAAGCAGCAGCAGGAACCGGCGCCGGCCGAACAGCCCGCGCGCGGTGATCCAGGTAATGGTCGACATCTCAGGCCTCCACCAGGTAGGAGAAGACGCTCTCCAGGGACTCGTCGGACGGCACCAACTGACGCACCCGGATGCCCTGGCTCAGGGCAATCCGGGGCAGCGCCCGGGTGAAGGCGCCGTAGTCGCCGGCGCGCACGGTCAGGCCGGTGCGGTCCAGCTCGACGCCGCTCACCGACGCCTCGGCGATCAGGGCGACGGCAAGCGCCCGGTCATCGGTGGAGCGCACCGCGAAGACGTGCGGACGGTTGGTCATCAGCCGGCGGATGGTCCGGAAGTCACCGGAGGCCGCCAGTCGACCGGCCACCATCACCTGCACCGTGCCGGAGACCTGCTCGACCTCCTCCAGGATGTGCGAGCTGAACAGGATCGTCCGGCCGTCGTCGCCGAGGGAGTGCAGCAGATCCATCATGTGCAGCCGCTGACGCGGGTCCATGCCGTTGAACGGCTCGTCGAGCAACAGCACCTGCGGGTCGTGCACAAGCGCTGCCGCGACCCGGGCGCGCTGACGCATGCCCTTGGAGTACGTGCCGATCCGGCGGTCCTGCGCCGACTCCAACTCCACCAGGTCGATGGCCCGTCGGGCCGCCGCCGCCGGGTCGGCCAGCCGGTGCAGCTTCGCGCTGGCGAGCACGAACTCGTACGCGGTGAGGAAACCCTGCACCGCCTCCCGCTCGCTGACCAGCCCCAGCCGGCGGTAGACGTCGGGGTTGCGCCAGGTCGGCTCGTCGTCGAGGGTCACCGTGCCGCGCGACGGGGCGAGGAACCCGGCCATCATGTGCAGCAGCGTGGTCTTGCCGGCGCCGTTCGGGCCGAGCAGACCTGTCACGCCCGACCCGAGGGCCATGCTGATGTCGTTGACGGCCACCACGTTGCCGTACCACCGGGACACCCCGGTCAGGCTCAGCGTGCTCATCAGGAGGCGACCTTCCGGTAGCGGGCCAGCAGGAGGGCGGTCGCGCCGGCGACCAGCAGCACCGCGACCAGGGCGTAGACCGGGCCGAACCCGCCGATCATCATCTCGCCCGGATCGCCCTCGACAAGCAGGTCACCGAGCGACCAGATGCCCACTCCCTGCACCAGCGTGCTGGGCGAGGCCAATCCGGCCAGCTGGTTGGCCGTATGCGACGGCAGGATGCTCAGCACCCCGACGATCGGCGTCGTCATCAGGAAGACCGCGACCACGCCGCCGGCGGCGAACGCGCGCTTGCCGGTCAGCGACGCGATGAGCAGCCCCACCGAGGCGAAGACCACCGCCCACAGCCCGGCGTAGAGCAGACCGGGAAGCAGGTCGAGCAGCTCGTTCCAGACCCCGTGCAGGCCGTCCTTGGTGGTGAACGCGGCGCCCAGGAACATCACCAACTGCGGCCCACCGAGCAGCAGCCAGAGGCCGGTGACCAGCGCCAGCAACTTGGCGAGCGCGTAGTCGGAGCGGGGCAGCGGTCGGGAGAAGTACAGCGGCAGCACACCGCTGCGCAGGTCCCGGGAGACCAGCTCCGGCGCGGCCACCGCGACGAAGAACAGCACCAGCCAGCTCATCGCGTCGGCGAACTGGGCGTACGTGGCGACCGGCTCGCCGAGCTGGCTGCGTACCGCCGCCAGGGCCGCCGCGACCAGGGTGACGATGCCGACCACCAGCCACGGGAAGATCTTGGCCTTGGCGCTGCGCCCGAATCCGAAGATCGTGCGCAGCCCGTGCAGGTAGAGCGCGCCGAAGACGTGCCGGCGACCCAACCGTGGGCCCTCGTAGCGCTGGTAGCCGATGTCGTGGATGACGCCTGTCGGCGTGGGCCGCACGGCGGCGGATGACAGCTCAGGCATGGGTGAGCTCCCTCGTGGCGAAGAGTTCGGCCACCCGGTGCCGGCGCTGGTCCAGCCGGTGCAGAGGCAGGTCCAGTTCGGCGACCGCGCCGAGGATCAGGTCGTAGGTGCTGTCGTCGGCGAGCGGTACGAGGAGCAGCCGCCCGTCCCGCGCCACCGGCAGGTTCAGCTCTGCGAGCCGGGCGGCCAGCTCTTCGGTGCCCTCGCTGACCTCGACGGCCAGCACGTCGGTGGCCGAGGTCATCGCGGAGATGTGGTCGGCGCGCAGCAGTTTGCCGCCGTCGATGGCGATAAGCGTGTCGCAGATCCGCTCGACCTCGCCCAGCAGGTGTGAGCACACCAGCACAGAGATGCCGAACTCGGTGCCGATCCGGTGCACCAGCGCCAGCATGGCGTCGCGGCCGGCCGGGTCCAGTCCGTTGGTCGGCTCGTCGAGCAACAGCAGGTCGGGGTCGTGCACCAGCGCCTGGGCCAGCTTGACCCGCTGCTTCATGCCTGTGGAGTAGCCGCCGACCGGGCGGTAGCGCTCCTCGTAGAGCCCGACGTGACGCAGCGCCTCCGAGGCGCGCTCACGGGCCGCCGTGCGCGGCAGACCACTCATCCGACCGAGGTGGGTGACCAGCTCGGCGGCGGACAGGTCCGGTGGGAGGCAGTCGTGCTCGGGCATGTAACCGACGCGCGCACGGACCGCTGCCGGTTCGGCGGTCGGGTCGATGCCGAGCACCGAGACCTGGCCACTTGTCGGGGGGATCAGGCCGAGCAGGATCTTGATCAAGGTGGATTTGCCGGCGCCGTTCGCGCCCACCAGGCCGATGATCCCGGGCTCGACGGCGACGGTGAGGTCGGTGAGCGCGGTGACTCGACCTCCGTACGTCTTGGTGAGCGACTGGGTCGCGATCAGTGTCACGACGCCAGCGTAGGGAGTCGATGCCCAGTGGCGACACCGGCGCGCCCCCGGCGCTCCCCTGATCCTCGCGGCGATCCACCCCTAGGGTCCACCGACGGCAACGACGAACGTTTGCGCCGGTCGCGCGCTCGGCCAGACTCCGCCGCCGGTTCCGGCGCCGACCGGCCGCGCGAGTCGTGGAGTGGCGGCCTCGACCGATCGGCGGTCGGCTGCGAAACTGTGTGCCGGTCAGCGAGTGGGGGGCGTGGATGAGCAACGGCTGGGTGCTGCCCGACGAGGTGCTCCGGGACGCGCCGGCGTACACGCCGCGTCCCGGTGAGCTCGCGGATCTGGAGCTGCTGCTGACCGGCGCGTACGCCCCCCTGACCGGCTTCATGACCCGCGCCGACCTGGTGTCGGTGAGCCGACGTGGCCGACTGGCCGACGGCACGCCGTGGCAGGTTCCGGTGACCCTGCAGGTGCCGGCCACGCTGGCCCAGGGCTTCGACCCGCGCGATGAGGCCCGCCGGGCGCTGGTGCTGACCGACGGCGAGGGCGCGCCGGCCGCCGCCCTGGACGTCGCGGACGTCTGGCCGGTACGCGAGGGCGTGGCGGGTCTGGGCGGTCAACTCCGTCGGCTCGGCGACGGCGGTCACGGCCCCTTCCAGCGGTTGCGTCGCAGCCCGGAGGAGGTCCGCGCGCTGCTGCCCCCGGGTCGGGTGCTCGGGGTCATCGCCGATCGTCCACTGCACCGGCCGCAGCTCGCCCAGATCGCGCACGCCGCCCGCACCCTGGCCGCGCACCTGCTGGTGATGATCCCGGTCGGCGAGGGCGGTGTCGGCGGGCTCGCGCCGGAGGCGCTGGTGCGTACGATCTTCGCCGCCCGCGACCGGATGCCCCCGGCCACCCTGGTGGCCGTGCCGCTGTCGCATCGCCGGGAGGAGATCAGCGACGCCCTGCTGCGTGCGCGCGTCTCCGCCGCGTACGGGGTCACCCACCTGCTCTCCACGGGGGAGATGCTCTCCGGCGCCGGGTTACGGGTGCTGGTGCCGCGCGAGTTGGCGTACGACAACCGGGACGGGCAGTGGCGCTGGCGGGAGGACATCCCGCCGCGTAACCGCCGCCTCGCCCTCACCCAGGACGAGATCGACGACCTGCTCGACAGGGGTTTCCCGCTGCCGGAGTGGCACACCCCTCCGGCGGTGGCGAAGGAGTTGGCCCGGGCCCGGCCGCCACGCCGGCATCGAGGGCTGGTGGTCTTCCTGACCGGCCTCTCCGGCTCCGGCAAGTCCACAATCGCCCGCGGGCTGGCCGACACGCTGCGGGAGAGCGGCGACCGGACGGTGACCCTGCTCGACGGGGACGTGGTACGCCGGGAGCTCTCCGCCGGGCTGGGCTTCAGCAAGGCCGACCGGGACCTCAACGTCCGGCGGATCGGCTGGGTGGCGGCCGAGATCGCCCGGCACCACGGGGTGGGCATCTGCTGCCCGATCGCCCCGTACGCGGCGGCCCGCGCGACGGCACGGGAGATGGCCCTGGCCGCCGGGGCGGGTTTCGTGCTGGTGCACGTGGCGACGCCGCTGGAGGTGTGCGAACAGCGGGACCGCAAGGGCCTGTACGCGCGGGCTCGCGCCGGCCTGCTCACCGGCATGACCGGTATCGACGACCCGTACGAGGAGCCGACGGACGCGGACCTGGTGCTCGACACCACCGATCTGAGCGTCGCCGACGCGGTACAGGCCGTGCTGCACCACCTCACCGAGAGCGGGTGGGTGGAGTTGAAGATTCAGTCGGCCTGAGGCGTCGCCCCACCCCTTTCCTTCCGCCGGTTCCGGGCACGCGCTAGTGTTCATCTTTGTTGGAACACGTTCGACCGCGTGAGAGTACGTGGAACCCGGGGAGGCACGGCGGATGCTCGCTCAGCAGCGGCAGTCGGCCATCCTGGATCGGGTCCGGGTCTCCGGTGGCGTTCGGGTGACCGACCTCGCGACCGAGTTCGGCGTCTCCGACATGACCATCCGGCGCGACCTGGAGGCCCTCCACGAGCGCGGCCTGCTGGCCAAGGTGCACGGCGGCGCCACAGCGGCCGGCCCCAGCTCGACCGACGAGCCGGGCTTCCACGCCAAGTCGGTCCGCCAACTGCCGGAGAAGGCAGCCATCGCGGACCGGGCGGCGCAGCTCGTCCGGCCCGGTTCGGCGGTCGCCCTCTCTGCCGGCACCACCACCGCCGAACTGGCCCGACGGCTGGTGGACGTCCCCGGCCTGACAGTGGTGACCAACTCGCTGCCGGTGGCCGAGATCCTGCACGGCGGAGGCCGGCCCGACCAGACTGTGGTGCTCACCGGCGGCGTGCGGACGCCGTCCGACGCGCTGGTCGGCCCGCTCGCGGTCGGCGCCGTCCGGCGGCTGCACCTGGACCTGCTCTTCCTCGGCGTCCACGGCATCACCGAGCGGGCCGGCTTCACCACCCCGAACCTCATGGAGGCGGAGATCGACCGGGCGCTGGTGGCCGCGGCGGACCGGCTGGTGGTGCTCGCCGACCACACGAAGTGGGGCACGGTGGGCATCTCCTCGATCGTCGAGCTGGCGGCGGCACACGTACTGGTCAGCGACGAGGCGTTGCCACCGCCCGCACGACGGGTACTCGGCGAACAGGTGGGCGAATTGATCATGGCAAAGGCAACAGGGGCGGGCCGCGCGACGCGCACGCCGACGAGTGAGGGGACGGCGAAGTGAAGCGCACCGCGATCGACCTGGCCGACGGCCGGGAGCTGATCTACTTCGACGAGAACGACGACGCCGTCCGTGACCAGCCGGACCGCAGGGACCTGCCGCCACCGCCGCCCGCGTCGCAACTGCGCTACGACCCGCTTACCGACGAGTGGGTGGCAGTGGCCGTGCATCGGCAGACCCGCACCTTCCTTCCACCCGCGAACGAGTGCCCGCTCGACCCGTCGCAGGGCGACCGACTGACCGAGATCCCCGCTCCGGACTACGACGTGGTGGTCTTCGAGAACCGGTTCCCGTCGCTGAGCGGCCGTGTCGCCGACGAGCCCGGGGAGATCACCCCGTTCACGCCGGTTCGGCCGGGCGTGGGCCGGTGCGAGGTGGTCTGCTTCACCTCCGACCACAACGCCTCCTTCGCCAGCCTCCCGCCCCGTCGCGTCCGCACCGTGTTGGACGCACTCGCCGACCGGACCGAGGTGCTCGGCGAGCTGCCCGGCGTCGAGCAGGTGTTCTGCTTCGAGAACCGGGGCGTCGAGATCGGTGTCACGCTGCACCACCCGCACGGGCAGATCTACGCGTACCCCTTCGTGACGCCGCGCACCCGGGCGCTGCTGGCCGCGGCGCGCCGGCACGCCGAGCGGACCGGCGGGGGCAACCTGTACGCGGACGTGCTGGCCGCCGAGCGCGCGACCGGCGACCGGGTGGTCACCGAGAACGACCACTGGACGGCGTTCGTGCCGGCGGCGGCCCGCTGGCCGTTCGAGGTGCATGTCGCGCCGCGCCGCGTGGTGCCGGACATCCCGGCGCTCACCGACAGCGAGCGGGACGCCTTCGCACCGCTCTACCTGGACCTGCTGCGCCGATTCGACGGACTGTTCGACATGCCGATGCCCTACATCGCGGCGTGGCACCAGGCGCCGGTGCGGATCGACCGCGAGCTGGGCCACCTGCACCTTCAGCTGTTCAGCATCCGGCGGGCCAAGGACAAGTTGAAGTACCTGGCCGGCTCCGAGTCGGGGATGGGCGTCTTCATCAACGACATCTCTCCCGAGCGCGCCGCCGAACTGCTCCGCGCCGCCTGAACGGCTCTTCGCCGCGCGTCCTCAACGTGGGCGCGGGCCGGGCGGGAACAGGGCGCGGGGGGCCCGGGACAGGGCCCCCCGCAGGGAAGGGACGGCTGGCTGTGCTCGACACAGCCGGGAAGGCTGCCTGATCGGCACGCACGCCGCGGTCGACCGCGGTCAACCTTCCGTGGACGCGACTGGCATCTCGTCCACCCTGGTCAACGAGGCGCGCTGGGCCCGGTGACGCCGCAGACGTGTCACCCGGCGGACACGCCGGAGCCCGCCGGCGGGTGCCGACGGGCTCCGGTGCTGGTGCTGTCGGATCAGGCGGCGAGCCTGCGGGCGAGGTTCTCGTCGAGCGCGTTCATGAACTCGTCGGTGGTCAGCCACGGGGCGTCGCGCGAGATGAGCAGCGCGAGGTCCTTGGTCATCTGGCCGCCCTCGACGGTGTCGACGATTACCTGCTCCAGGGTGTTGGCGAACTCGGTCACCGCCGGCGTGCCGTCCAGCTTGCCCCGGTGGGCCAGGCCACGGGTCCAGGCGTAGATCGACGCGATCGGGTTGGTCGAGGTCTTCTCGCCCTTCTGGTACTGCCGGTAGTGCCGGGTGACAGTGCCGTGCGCGGCCTCGGCCTCGACGGTACGGCCGTCCGGGGAGAGCAGGACCGAGGTCATCAGACCCAGCGAGCCGAAGCCCTGCGCGACGGTGTCGGACTGCACGTCACCGTCGTAGTTCTTGCAGGCCCAGACGTAGCCGCCCTCCCACTTGAGCGCGGCGGCGACCATGTCGTCGATGAGCCGGTGCTCGTAGGTGATGCCGGCGGCGTCGAACTCGGCCTTGAACTCGGTCTCGAACACCTCGGCGAAGATGTCCTTGAACCGGCCGTCGTACGCCTTGAGGATGGTGTTCTTGGTGGACAGGTAGACCGGGTAGTTGCGGTCCAGCCCGTACCGGAACGACGCCCGGGCGAAGTCGCGGATCGAGTCGTCGAAGTTGTACATGCCCATGGCGATGCCGCCGCCGGGGAAGTTGGCGACCTCCATCTCCATCGGCGCCCCGCCGTCGGCCGGGGTGTAGGTGATGGTCACCGTGCCCGGGCCGGGGACGACGAAGTCGGTGGCCTTGTACTGGTCACCGTGGGCGTGCCGGCCGATGATGATCGGCTTGGTCCAGCCGGGGACCAGCCGCGGCACGTTGGACATGATGATCGGCTCGCGGAAGACGACGCCGCCGAGGATGTTGCGGATGGTGCCGTTGGGCGACCGCCACATCTTCTTCAGGCCGAACTCCTCCACCCGGGCCTCGTCCGGGGTGATGGTGGCGCACTTGACGCCGACGCCGTGCTCCTTGATGGCGTTGGCGGCGTCGATGGTGACCTGGTCGTCGGTCTCGTCGCGGTACTGGATCGACAGGTCGTAGTAGTGCAGGTCGACGTCGAGGTAGGGCAGGATCAGCTGCTCGCGGATCTGCTTCCAGATGATCCGGGTCATCTCGTCGCCGTCGAGCTCCACGACCGGGTTGTTTACCTTGATCTTCGCCATCGGCCGGCGCTCCTCTCGGGGGACACGTGCTCAAGCAGTACGAGCGTACTGCAATTGGGCCGGCAGCCCCCAGCCGGCCTCGACCGACCGGCGGAAACCGGGCTGCGCGGAACAGGAATGCCCTGGAATCATGGCCCGATGCCACCGAGCCGCACCCTCGGGTCTATCACGGTGACCGCCCTCACGGACGCCGAGGGTGTCTTCTTCCAACCCCGCGCGGAGGCATTTCCGCAGGCCACGGCCGCCCAGTGGCAGGAGGCCGACCGCCGCGACCCCGCCTCGGTCACCGCCGACGGGCGGTGGTGGCTGCCGTTTCGCAGTTTCGCGATCCGCTCCGGCGACGGACCGGTCACCCTTGTCGACGCGGGGGTCGGCCCGGCCGACTCCCCGGCCGCGAGCTGGGCACCGGTGCCCGGCCGTCTGCCCGCCGAGCTGGCCGCCGCCGGCATCGACCCGGCCGACGTCGACACCGTCGTGCTGACCCACCTGCACAGCGACCACATCGGCTGGGCGGTCACCGGCACGCCGGGCCGGCCGTACTTCCCGAACGCGAGTTACCTGCTCCAGCGCACCGAGCTGGTGGCTGCCGAGGTGATCAACCCGGGGCTGCCGGCCGGTCTGATCGCGCCGTTGCGCGCCGCCGGCCAGCTCCGGGTGGTCGACGGCGAGACAACCCTGACCCCTGCGGTACGACTGCTGCCCACTCCCGGGCACACCCCCGGCCACCAGTCGGTGCTGCTGACCGCGGCCGACGAGCGGATGCTGCTCACCGGCGACCTCCTGGTGCACCTGGTGCAACTGATCGACCCCACCCTGGCGTACGCCCACGAGGAAGACCAGGACGCAGCCCGCGCCTCCCGCGTGACCGCCCTACAAACCCACAACCCCACCGTCCTGGCAACTCCCCACCTCTCCACCCCCTTCACCCCCTTCACCCCCCTGTGAGCGAGTTGATCATGGGGTTAACGGGGCTGTTGATCTCTTGGGGTCAAGGGGTGAGTGCAATCGTTAGGCGGCGATGAGGTGGTCCAGGCGTTCGGCTGGGGTTGCCCAGTCGA
>NZ_JBNCKR010000021.1:0-102273 GCF_049841645.1 Micromonospora sp. DT43
GGTCCTGCGATCGTCAGGGTGTGAAACGACCCCCGGCCCGCCACGATTCCGGCCCACGGATGCACCCGGTCACACCCCAACGACCACCCAGAACCGGACATCCCGCCCAGCCAAGCATGTTTTGGGGAGGATCCCCGGGGTGATCGACTCGGGATTCTGGATGTCGGGGGGTCCCGGTCCTTCGGATGCCCCGGTTTCCAGGAACGCGAGTCGATCAGCGCGGCTGTCCGCATCGGGACGCGCCACAGGCCGTGGGGAGGCGTGACGTGGGGCTGGCGCCCGTCGCAAGATCCGACGGGCGCCAGCCTGAGGTGCGATCCGGGCACTGCCCGGTGGTGGTGCCGGTTAGTGCGCGGCCCCGCCGAAGCGCTGGCGGCGACGCCAGGCCAGGGTCAGCAGCAGCATGATCGCGCCGGCGCCGACGAGGCCGCCGCCGAGCTTGATGGGCGTACCGATGCTGTCACCGGTGACGGGCAGCGGCTGCCTCTTGTGCAGCACCCGCAGCTCGGCGGTGGCGGTCCGGCCGGATTCCCGGCCCGTGGCGGTGAAGGTCAGGTGACCGGTCACCGACGGCTTGTAGCTCTTGGTGAAGCGGCCCTGGGCATTGGTGAACGCCGTGAAGTTGAGCGGAGCGCTCGCCTGGAACGCTACCGGCGCCATGGCCACGGTGGTGCCGTCGCTGCGACGCGCCGGTGCCTGACCTCCTGCCGGAGCGGCGAACGGGGCCACCGTCACCACGATGTCGACGGTCTCGTTGGGGCCGAAGCCCGTGCCGGTCAGGATGACCGTCTCGCCGAGGAAGATCGTCGGCCGGTTGACGGTCAGGTTCGGGCCGGTCGGCGGGTACGGGGGCGGCTGGGGCGGGTCGGTGGTCGCGCTCGGCTGCGGCTGCGGCGCAGCCGCCCCCGCTGCCGTCGGCACGGCCACCACGGCCAGGCCGACCGTGAGCGCCATGATGATGCGGGATAGCCGCATGATTGGTTCCCTCCTACTGGTCACAGCTTGGTGCGGAATGAACTTGGGTGGTCCACGGGCTGGCGGTGGGGGTCAGCCACAGCTCGGCCTGCCCGACGCCGGTCTTGGCCGTCAGAACGGTGACCTCCAGCGCCCGCTCGGCGCCGGGGCCGATGTCGACGTTGGCCGTCGCCACCTGGCGGCGGCGTTCGATACCGCTGCCAACTGCCGTCTCGGCCCCGTCGAGCCGGGCTTCGAGGACGGTGCCGCCAGCCGGACTGAAGATCGACACCAAGGTGCGAACGGTGTACGGATCACCGGCCAGGCCGAGGCCGAGGACCGACTTGCTCAGTCCTGACTTCGGCGCCGTCGAGCGCAGGGTCACCCGCAGCCGGAGCTCGCGGCGGCCGTCGGGCCGGCATTCGCCGACCGTGAGGCTCGCCGTCGGCCGCAGGTAGTAGCCGAGCTTCGCGCCGCTGCCGTCGTTGAGGAACACGCCGACCGTCGGCACGGTGTCCTGTTCTGGAAGCGTCCCGGCCATCCGGCTGTCACCGAATGTCCGCTGTTCTTCAGGTCGGGCACTCCAGAACAATATCCGCCGTTCCGTGATAGCACGGTCGAATGCGGACAACAACACCCTCGGGTTGACATTCTTCTTGAAGAAGGCGTCGAACACCGCGGCGGCGGAGGACGCGAAGTACGCGTCCTGTTGCGCCGTGTCCAGCCTCTGGTAGGTCTCGTTGAGCAGGGTCTGCACGACCTTCTCGCTGGCCAGCGGCACACCACCGGGCACCAGCACCGGCCCGGTCGCCTTGAGCAGGTAGGACAGCACCACCGGGTCGACAGCGAGCACGCCGTCGACAGTGGTTCCGGTCTTGCGTCGGAACATCTCTCGGTACAGAGCGGCAGCGGTCGGGAAGTGCGGGGTGAGGTTGACGTCGGCGGGATAGATGCCCGGCAGGTCGGTCCAGACCGCCCGGGTCTCGGCGGGCAGCTTCAGCGCAGGCGTGAACCGGCCGAGAGAGGCGCTGCTGCCCTGCTGGCCCATCCGGACGCGACCGTTCTCGGCCTCGATCATCGCGTACGCGCCGAACATGCCGCCGGTCGCGCGCAGCTCGGCCAGGTTCTGCGACACGAGCAGGTAGCGCCGCGGGCCACCCGCGCCGAGCAGCGGCGGCAGCAGCCGCGCGCCCTGGTCGGCAGCCGCCGTGAGGCTGGCCAGTCGGTCGATCTCACCGCGCAGGTCGGTCAACGCCTGGCGGACCTGGCTGACCAGCCGGTCGGCGGGCACGGCGTCCAGGTCACGACGGGTGCCCTGCACCGCGTCGTTCACGCGGGTCAGCTCGGCGGAGACCGACGTGAGCCGGGGCAGGTCCAACCGGCCCTCGGCCGGCACCAGGCTGGTCAGGTCCGTCCGCAGCAGGGACGGAAACGCCCGCCGGGCCAGGTCGTCGATGGCGACGGCGATCTGCCGGACCGCGTCGAGGTCGTCGCCGGCGAGGGGGGTACGCCGACCGAGCTTCCAGCTGGGGTCGGAGGTGGCGGCCCGGGCGGCGCCGGACTGCTCCTGCAGGGCCGACAGAGTCCGCAGGGCCCGATCGGTGTCCCCGCCGACCACCTGCGCGCTCAGTTCCCGGGCCAGGCCGGCGGCGTTGAGCAGGTGGGCACGCGCCTGCCAGCCGCGGAAACCGACCCATCCGCCGGCGGCCAGCAGCAGCGATCCGACGACCAGGGCACCGAGCAGGGCCCGTCGCAGTCTCGCCCGCCGGCGACGCCGCGATCGGCTTCGCCGTCGACGCGGCCGTTCGCTCTCCGTCACACCCACACTCCCGTTTGCCCGAACCGGACAGTACGTCGGATTCCCTGACGTTCTTAGCACGTCGAGGGGAATCTCGTACCGTTATGGCGTTTCTCGTCCTTTACGCGAGGTTTCCTCGCGGCTCCCCCGCCGCCTGCGGATTCCGGCCGGCGGCCTCGTGCAGCAGCCGTTCGATCCGGTCCACGCCGGCCGTCAGCGACATCTCCCGCAGGTACGTCTGTCGACCCCGGCGGCCCATCTCGGTACGCGCTGGCGGCGGGATGGTGGCGGCCAACCAGAAACGGTCGGCCAGCGCGGCCCAGTCCTCCGGCGGGCAGGACAGGCCGGCACGGGCGCGTTCGACCAGCTCAGCGGTGTCCCCACCGGCCGACGCCACCACCGGCGCGGCGCAGGAGAGCGCGGCCTGGAGCTTGCCGGGCACCATGCCGCGAAGTTCCGGCAGGTCGCGCAGCATGATCAGCTGGTAGTCGGCGGCGGCGTACAGCTCGGGCATGTCGACAGGGGACCGCCGCTCCAGGAAGCGCACGTTCTCCGCCTTCAGGTCGGCGGCGAGCCCGCGCACCCGCCGCTCGTCCGCGCCCGACCCGACCAGGACCAGGTCCATGGTGCGGTCCAGCGCGGCAGCGGCCCGTACCGCCGTCTCCAGCCCCTGGCGCGCGCCGATGGTCCCGGCGTGCATGACCACGCACCGGCGGTCCCGGCGGACCATCTGCCGGGCCGCCGCGCCGGGTGTCGCCGGGTAGAAGATGCGCTCGTCGGTCCAGTTCAGCACCAGCTGGACCCGGGACGGATCCGCCCCGGCGGCGACCACGAGATCCCGCATCGACGGCGCGGCCACCGCGACCCGCGCGGCGGTCCGGTAGATGCGGGTCATCGCGGCACCCATCCGCGCCGACCAGCGTCCCTCGCCCGCCGCGTCCACCCCGTCGCGTGCCCACACATCCTGTACGTGCAGCACGGCCGGCACCTTCGGAAGCAGCCGGAACACCGCGGCGGTGGCGAACGTGGTGGCCGGCAGTTGGAAGACGTAGAGCGCGTCCACGTCCCCGAGGAACCGACGCGCCGCCAGTGACGCGCTGCCGGCGAACGACAGGTAGCTGGCCATCCGCGCGCCCGTGGAGGCGGCCCCGCCGGAGAAGCGCGGCACCCGCCGGACCGCCAGCCGTTGACTGTGCGTCTCGTGGTGCCAGCGCTGCCGCCACCCCGGATAGATGTGGCCGCCGGGGTAGTCCGGGAACCCGGTGAGCACGCGGACCTCGTGTCCGCGCGCGGCCAGTTCCTCGGCGAGGCTGCCGGGGATGAAGGCGGGCTCGGGCGGGAAGTGGTACGACAGGATGCCGATCTTCACCGGGGCACCGCCGGCGAGCACGGATCGGCCTCGGCCGGCGCGGCACCGCGGCCGGTGGGCGTGACGCCCGCGTACGATGCCGACAACCCCTCCCCGCGCGGCCAGCGGCGTCGACGCACCGCCCTCGCGGTGTGGCGACCCCTGTCCGCACCCACGAGAGGGCTTCCGATGGCCGACCGCGTGTTGTTCGTCTGCCACGCCAACCTGTGCCGTTCGCCGATGGCCGAGTACCTGGCCCGCAGGCTGCTGGCCGACCGGCCCGTGCTGGTGTCCAGCGCCGGCACCGACGCGATGGACGGGATGGCCATGCACCCGTACGCCGCGCAGATCGCCGCCGAGGGCGGCGGCGACCCGGCGGCGTTCGCCAGCCGGACGCTGCGTCCCGAATACCTGGCGGACGCGGCGCTCGTGCTGACCGCGACGCGGCGGCAGCGTTCGGTCTGCACCGCGCTGGCGCCCGGCGCGCTGCACCGGACGTTCACCCTGCGCCAGTTCGGCCGGCTGGCGGCGGCGGCCGAGCCGCCCGACGGGTCGCGCGACGACCCACTGGCCGCCGCCATCGCCGCCGCCGCCCACGCCCGGGGGCGGTTGCAACCCGCCGCCCCGGACGCGGACGACCTGCGGGACCCGATCGGCGGGACCGCCGCCGACTTCCGTCGTTGCGCTGAGGAGATCGAACGCTCGCTACGACCCCTCGCCGCGCTCATCGGGGCAACCGGGTGAGTTCCTGCGTGCGGTCGCTGACGCCGTTGACCCCGGCGCCCTCGCTGTGTCGGGCGGCGGTGGCCCGGTCGGTCGGCACCGACGGCGTGGCCTGCGAGGCGACCACCCGGTAGGCCTCGTACTGGTACGCCTCGGCCTTGGCCACCTTGGCCATGTTCAGCACACAGCCGAGCAACCGCACCGAGACCGAGTGCAGCGAGCGGGCGGCAGCTGCCACCTGGGCTCGAGACGTACGGCCCTGCTGACTCACCAGCAGCGCGCCGTCGGCCTGCACGGCCACCACGACACCGTCGGTCACCGCGAGCAGCGGCGCGGTGTCGATGATCACGATGTCCGCGGACTCCCGCAGCGCGAGCAGCAGATCCGCCATCGCCTTGGAGCCGAGCAGTTCGCTCGGGTTCGGCGGCGCGGAGCCGCTGGGCAGCACCAACAGGGACTTGTCGCCCCACCGCTGCACCACGTCACCGACCTGGACGTCGCCGACAAGCACGTCGGTGAGTCCGACCCCCGCGTCCAGGCCCAGGTACTCGTCGACCTTCGGGCGGCGCAGGTCCGCGTCGACAAGCAGCACCCGCCAACCCGCCTCGGCCAGCGCGATGGCCAGGTTGCAGGAGAGCGTCGTCTTGCCCTCGCCCTGCAGGGCGCTGGTCACGGCGATGACGCGGGCCGGCTCGTGTACGTCCACGAAGCGCAGGTTGGTCCGCAGCTTGCGGATCGCCTCGGCACGGGCCGAACTCGCGGCCTCACCGATGATCAGCGGCGAGGTACGGGCGCTGCTCTCGAAGGGAATGTCACCGAGCAGCGGGCTGCCGGTGGCGCGTTGCAGGCCGGCGGCGTCCCGCAGGCGGATGTCGGCGACGCCGCGCAGGATCGCCAGGCCGACGCCGAGCACCAGACCGACCAGACCGCCGAGGGTGAGGTTGCGCATCGGTCGCGGTGAGACGGGGCTGGCGCTGACCCGGGGGCCGCTCACCACCTCGATCTTGATCGGCGCCTTGCCCTCGGGCGGCGTCTCGACCTTCTGCACGAGCTCGACGAACTTCGTGGCGAGGGTTTCGGTCACCCGCAACGCACGGGCCTGGTCGGTGTCGGTGACGGAGGCGCGCAGCAGGACGGTGCCCGTCTCGGTGGAGGTGGTCACCCGGTGCTGGACCTCGTCCGCGGTGAGCCCGACCGGGGTCTCGGCCACCACGCTCTGCGCGAGACGGTCGCTGCTGAGCAGGTCGGCGTACGACTTGACACGCTGCTGAAGGAACAGCCCACCCTGGTAGGCGTCGGTGACGCCCTGGTTGGGGGTGGTGACGAAGAAGGTCACCGAGGCGACGTACCGGGGCTGGGCCCGTACGGTCAGGAACGCCGAAATGCCCAGGGTCACCATGACCGTGACCAGCACGACCCACCAGTGCCGACGCACGTGGCGCAATTGGCGGAGCAGGTCCATCAGGAGTGCCTCCGTGCGGGTCCGGTTACGCCAAAGAACTTCACGAAAACCCCCAAGGTCGTCTGCCAACTCGTGAAACCATTAAAGCCGCTCATACGGCTTATGTCCGGAGTTACGTAGTTTCGGGGGCGAACAAGTGCGCCCGCATGACCAACCCGGCAAAGGGCCATTCGGCTGCGGCGATATCCGGGAAAAGTCCACGACCAATCGCCGGCACCTCGACCTGCGCCCGGCACCCGGGCCGGCGACGGACCTTCTTCGGGGCGGAGCTGGCCCCAAGCGCAAGTTCGTGGTCGACGACCTCCGGGGGCCGCGAGGCGGGCGCTTCCGGTGGTGGCCGCCATGGGCGGCGAGATGGTGCTGCCCGCGCCGACCTGGATGAGTAAAGCCTCACTCAGGCCGGGGCTGGGGTCTCGGCGTGGGGCGCTGGCCAACGACCGTGTCCGCCCCCACGAAGGGGACCGAGGGTCACCGCGTGCCGGCCGTGCTCGCGGTGGTCAGCCCACACCTGACACCGGCCGGCAGAAAGTGGCGGTCGCGGACGGAAACTCGTCGGCCGTGACCGGAAGGACGCCGACGGTCGCCCGCACGGGGCGACCGTCGGCATGGGGAACGCGTCAGCGGCGGCGCTCGTTGGGCCGGCGCTCCTCGGTCTCGTCGGCCAGCGCGTCGGTCGTCGGCGCGGTGAGATCGTCGCCGGGCACCGCCACCTCCTCCGCGAGATCCTGCTCGTCGGGCTTGCCGCCGGGCTGGGGCTCGGGAGCGGTGGCGCCGCCGGCGTAGCCGTACTCGTTCGGTTCGTCGTGCCGGCTCATGTGGTTATCCTCCCGCTTTTCCCTGTTTCGCTGCTACCGCCCACGCTAAGTGGTGGTCGTCGTCCGCGCAGCGCGGCGGGGATTGTCGACGCGACCATGGCGGCGTGAAACTCAACGCCGCCGCGAGCAGTTGGCGCAGCGCGACGATCGCCGCCGCGGTGGCCAGTCCACCCCACTGCGGATCACCTGCGAGGCGGAGCAGACCGGCCGCCGTCAGCAGGTCCAACAGCACCCGGACCGCGACCCGGAGGGCACCGGTGCACAGCGCCGTCACCACACCGGCGACCAGGGCCAACGCGGTCACCACCTCGACCAGCGCGCCGATCACGACCGCTGCTGCCCATCGCTGACCTGTCGCTGCTCCTGCCGGATCTCTCGGCCCAGGAAGTAGTTGAGCGCCGTCCGGATGGTGGCGATCGCCGCCAGCTGGCCGATCTGGGTGAACGACGGCGACACGGCGGTCCGCAGGACGTCGGCCGCCAGTTGGAACTCCAGACCGAGCGTCAGAAAGCGGCCCAGGGACAGCCGGATCGGGGTGAAGACGGCGGCGGTGCGGTGCCGCAGCCCTTCGACCGCGAACCGCACCGCCGCCCACAGGGCGCCCACGAAGATCACCAGGGCCCCGGCCACCTCCACCACGGCGACAAGCACCTCGTCGCCGTGGCGCAGCAGCTCCGCCGGCTCCACCCGCAGGCGTTACCCGCCAGCGGCGCAGCTAGTCGGTGCTCAGGTCAGCTCGTTGACGGCCTCCAGGATCAGCCAGAGGCCACTGATGGCGAAGAGCACCGCGGCGCCGTACCTGATGGTCTTCTCCGGCAGGCGGCGGCCGAGCATCCGGCCGACCAGGATGGCCAGCGCGTCCGCGGCCACCATGCCGATCGTGGAGCCGAGCCAGGTGCCGAACCAGCCGTACTTGGTGGCCAGGGTGATCGTCGCGAGCATCGTCTTGTCGCCCAGCTCGGCCAGGAAGAACGCCACAGACACCGCCACGATCGCTCTCTTGCTGGTCCTCTCGGCCTTGCGCTTCTCCTCCTCGGTGAGCGTGTCACCGCGTAGCGTCCACGCGCCGAAGCCGAGGAACGCCACACCGGCCACCAGGGAGATCCACTCGGTGGGCAGCACGGCGCCGAGACCCGAACCGATGGCGACCGACGCCAGGTGCACCACCGCCGTGGCGACGGTGATGCCGATCAGCACCGGCACCGGTTTGAACCGCGTGGCGAACGTCAGCGCCATCAACTGGGACTTGTCTCCCAGCTCGGCCACGAAAATGACGCCGAAGCTGACGACCAGCGCGGCGAGGAATCCCTCCATGACATCCTTCCCGTTCACGCCGGGAGGAGGTACGGGGGCGCCCTCGACCCGGCTGCAACAGCCTGAGTCGAAGGTCTCGCCCGCCCCGGAGACCGGGGCCGCGTGGCCGGGTGCGGAACGCACCAGTATGTCGACCACGACATTGGGGGCTACTCCCCTTCGCGCGACAAGCCTAACCGATCACCGAACGGGCCGGGTGTCGTGGGTGAACAGCCTCATCGTGCCTGCGCCAACGTCACCCCGAAGAGCCCGTCCGGGTCGGTCCAGAAGTGTGCCGCCGCGAAGCCCGCGTCGCGCAGCTCGGCGGCCACCCCCTCCGGGCGGAACTTCGCCGACACCTCCGTCCGCAGCTCCTCCCCCGCAGCGAACTCGACAGTCAGGTCCAGCACCCGGACCCGCATCGGCCGCGTCGCCCGCAGCCGCATCTCGATCCACTCGTGGTCCGAGTCCCAGTGAGCGACGTGCGCGAACGCCTCCGGGTCGAAGTCGGCGCCCAGCTCCCGGTTGATCACGTACAGCACGTTGCGGTTGAACTCCGCCGTGACCCCCGCCGCGTCGTCGTACGCGGGCACGATCACCGACGGGTCCTTCACCAGGTCGGTGCCGAGCAGCAGCCAGTCACCCACCTCCAGCGCGGCGCGCATCGCCGCCAGGAAGTCGGCCCGCTCGGCCGGCAACAGGTTGCCGATCGTGCCACCCAGGAACACCACCAACCGCCGACCACCGGTGGGCAGCCGGTCGAGGTGGCGGGTGAAGTCCCCCACGATGCCCCGGACCCGCAGCCCCGGATAGTCGACGGCGATCTGCGCAGTCGACCCCAGCAGGGCACTTACCGACACGTCCAGCGGTACGAACGTGCCCAGACCGCCCCGACGGGTGAACGCGTCCAGCAGCAGCCGGGTCTTCTCCGACGAGCCGGAGCCCAGCTCGATCAGGGTCTTGACATCCGTCAGCGCGGCGATGTCAGGTGCGTGCGCGGCCAGCACCGCCCGCTCCGCCCGGGTCGGGTAGTACTCGGGCAGCCGGGTGATCTCCTCGAACAGCTCACTGCCCCGCGAGTCGTAGAACCACTTCGGCGGCAGCCACTTCGCCTCGGCGGTCAACCCGGCCCGGACGTCCTGACGCAGACCACGCTCCAGGTCCTGCGGCTCAAGGTAGATCTCCAACGGTTCCGCGGTCATCGGTCCTGCCTCTCTGCTCCGTCACACACCTCGCGTTGCCCGACCGGCGCGACTCACGCGGTCGGCAGTGGGCACATCCGCACCTCGTCCACGGTGGCGGTGACCAGGTGTTCCTCCGGTACCGGCCGCCACCCGGGGTCGTCGTCGTGTGGCTCGGAGGCCACCAGCACCGAGCCCGCCGCCGCGCGCACCGACAGCGCATGCCCGGACGTGGTGGCCACCACCCGCCGCCCGTCGGTGAGCAGCACGTTCAGCCGCGACCCCGGGGCGGCCCCGGCGACCTCGGCCACCGTCGCGGCCACCGCCTCCGCCGGGTCGTCACCGGCGCGCAGCCGGTGCCGCACCAGCGCCCACAACAGCGCCGAGTCGGTGGCCGCGTCCAGGGTCAGCAGGTCACGCACCGGCAGGCCGGCGGCGAGCGGCACCACCGCGTCCGGCCAGCCCCGGACCACACCGTTGTGGCTGAACAGCCACCGCCCCTCGGCGAACGGCGCGGCGGCGCCGTCGAGCACCGCCATCCCGACGGTCGCCGAGCGGACCGCGGCCAGCACCGCGCCGGTGCGGGTCACCGCCGCCAACTCGGCGATCGTCGGGTCGCTCCAGATCGGCTGGGCACGCCGGTACCGCACCGGATCGCCGTCGTCCGGATACCAGCCGACCCCGAACCCGTCGGCGTTGATCGTGCCGCCGCCGCGCATGTCGCGCGGCGCCCACGACTGGCGTACGAGGGCGTGCGCCGGCTCGAACAGCAGCTCGGCAAGCGTGACCGGCGGCCCCAGATAGGCCAGGTGACGACACATCAGCGCAACCCGGCCGCCAGCGCGCCGGCCCCGTGGGACGTCACCGCTGCGACTCGTCCGGACCGGCGTCGCGGGCGCAGCGGAAACCGCTGAAGATCTGCCGCCGGATCGGATAGTCCCAGTTGCGGAACGTCCCCCGGCACGCCGACCGGTCCGTGCCGAACGACCCGCCGCGCAACACCCGGTAGTCGTCGCCGAAGAAGACCTCCGAGTATTCGCGGTACGGAAACGCGGTGAAGCCCGGATGCCCACGGAAGGTTGTCGACGTCCACTCCCAGACGTCCCCGATGAGCTGGTGCACACCCAGCGGCGACGCGCCGGCCGGGTACGCGCCCACCGGCGCCGGGCGCAGGTGACGCTGGTCGAGGTTGGCGTACGCCTCGGTCGGGTCCCCGTCGCCCCACGGGTAGCGGCGCGACCGGCCCGTCGCCGGATCCCACCGGGCGGCCTTCTCCCACTCCGCCTCGGTCGGCAGACGCTTGCCGGCCCACGCGGCGTACGCCTGCGCCTCGTAGAAGCACACGTGCACCACCGGCTCGTCGGCGCGCACCCGATCCCACCGGCCGAACCGCCGGTACGCCCAGCCGTCGCCGTCGCGGCGCCAGTGCATCGGCGCGACGAGTTGCTCGGAAACCCGGTGCTCCCAGCCCGCCGCGCTCCACCAGCGCGGATCGGCGTAGCCGCCGTCGGCGATGAACGCCTCGTACTCGCCGTTGGTGACGGGTGTGGCATCGATGACGTACGCGGGCAGGTCGACGCGATGCGCGGGGCGTTCGTTGTCCAGCGCCCACGGGTCGGTGTCGGTGCCCATCGTGAACTCGCCCGCCGGCACCAGCACCTCGCCGCCGACCCGGGCGGTCGGCTCGGGCGGTGGCGGGGCGTGCAGAACCGCCGCACCCGCCCGCAGCTGGTGGGTCGCGAGCATCGTCTCGTCGTGCTGCTGCTCGTGCTGCACGATCATGCCGAAGGCGAACCCGTCGGCGACCAACGGCCGATCGGTGAAGCTCACGGCGTCGAGCAGGTCGTGCACCTTGTCGCGGACCGTACCCAGATAGGCGCGCGCCTCCGCCGGTGGCAGCAGCGGCAGCGCGGGCCGGTCCCGGCGGGGCTGCTTGAACGCGTCGTACAGCTCGTCGATGTCACAACGGACCGGCTCGCGGCCACCCACATCACGGACCAACCAGAGCTCCTCCTGATTGCCCACGTGCGCCAGATCCCAGACCAACGGCGACATCAACGGAGAGTGCTGACGCATCAGGTCGTCGTCGTCGACCGCCTCGGTCAGCAGAGCCGTACGGGACCGGGCGCGTGCCAACTCCTCCGCGATCCGGCCCCGCAAAACCTCCCCCTCGGGATGTTCCGTCGTGCGTACGCTCACCGTCTCGCCCTCCACCGCTTTCCTCGCGCTCACCGGTCTCCCCTCTGTGCGGCGGCCAGCCGCCGCCGTACGCCTCGTTGGACCTCGTCGTGGGTGTCGGCCGGCAGTTCCAGGCGGGGCAGTGCCGCCAGGGCCAGGTCGAGAAGCGCGGCCGCGGCGGCGGCCAGCGGCGGGTCGGACAGGCCGTGCCGGGCGGCAGCCGACCAGCGGTGCGCCACCGGCGCGGCGATCGCGTACGCCGCCCGCACGGTGCCCGCGTCGACGAACAGCGCGCTCAGCACCGCCAGCGGGAGGCGCCAGTCCCGGTCGGGCTGAGCGTCCAGATAGCGCAGCTCCAGGTAACCGCGTGGGCGCACGGGTGGAAAGAGGGTGCTGACGTGGTAGTCGAGATCATCGGTGGTGGGCGGGCGAGGCAGCGCGCCGTCGAGCCAGTCGGCGAAGGTGACACCCGGCGGCGGAGCCCAGTCCGGGCCGCGTCGACGCAGGCAGAGCAGCGGCGCGGCGAGCACGTACCGGATCCAGGTGGCCGTCGGGTCCTCGTCGGCGTTGCCGGGCACCCACACCGGGCGGGTGCGGGCCGGGTCGATGGCCAACCAGGCGGCCATCCGCGCGGACGCCCAACCGGTGCGCCGCCCGGCGTGCCGGCTGGCCGAGGCGAACGCCGCGAGCAACGGCGGCCCGACCGCGTGGGCCGCCGCCCAACGCGCCGCCAGCTGGTCGGGCTCGCCGATGTCGAGGCAGACCTGCAGACCGGCGGTGCTGTACATCATCGTCCGGCCGGCCGGACCGCGCCTGTCGAAGGCGCGACGCATGGCGCGGTAACGGGGGGTGTCCACCACCGGGCGAGGCCGACGGTGGGGATCGATGCCGGTGCGACCGAGGGTCAGCCCCGCGGCGGCCAGCAGGCCGGTGACCTGGGCGATGTCGGCCTCGGTGGCCCGGATCAGGGAGCCGGTCGAGGAGCGCGGCGGGGTGGAGATCTCCAACTGGCCGCCCGGTTCGACTGTCACCGTGCCGCCGTGGCGCAGCGGCTCGGCGGGACTCGTGGCGTCCAGCGTGACGGGGCTGTGACGCCCCAGCGCCGCCCGCAGCCGCACCGGATCGACAGGTCGGGCAGGGTCGGCGGCGTCGTGCACGGTCCATTCCAGTTCGACGCCCGTGTATGTCGGGGGGCCGGTCTTGAAGCAGATGCGGGCGAGATGCCGGCCCGCGGCGGCGGACTCCCGCAGGATCGCGCTGCGGTCCAGCTCGGGTGACGTCACCATGGGTGCAGCCTCCTTCGTCGTGCGCCAGCTCCGGGACACTGTGCCACCGTAAACCCACCCACCGACACTCTCGGCGGCGTCGACAGTGCCACCAACCCCTGTCTAACAGACGAATTTCCCGGTGCACGCCAGAACGAACCGCACCGGCCGGACGCTCAGTCCCGAGCCGGTCCCGCCGGGTGGGAGGGCTTGATCCGCGCCGATCCGGGCGGCGTCGCCGCTGTCGACGGTTCGGCGGGGGGAGACGGCCGCGCCGGGTCGGACGGCGCCGCCGACGGGGACGGTCCCGCCGGAGCGGACGGCTTCGCCTCGGGCACCAGGCGCTGGCAGTACGCCTCGACGGCGCCGACGCCACCGGCGGCCGTCACCAGCCGCTGGAAGGACGGCGTCCGCAGCGCCTTCTCCCGCTGCTCGGGCTTCTTGGCCAGCCAGGCCCGACACAGTCCGTGCAGCTGACCGTTCGGGGTGGGTCCGACGGACGGAGTGCGGGACGAGGACGGCGGGCCGGACGGCGTCGACCGGTCCGGCGAGGCCGGCGGGGCCGACGCGGTCGCTGCGGGGCCACTGCCGGTCGGTGGCGCGCTGCTCGGCGCCGGCGGCAGCGGGTCGGGTGCCCGGTCCAGGCCGGCTGCGGCGAACGCGGCGCCCGCGGTGGCGGTGGCGGTCAGCGCGCCGATCCACGCCAACGCACCGGTGGTGAGCCGCCGGCGGCGGGGACGTCGGGCCGCAGGTGACACCGGGGCGGCGGTCCGGGCGGCCCGGAACGCGGCCAGCGCGGCCTCCTCGCCCGCCAGCTCCCCCGGCCGGACCGGGCCGGCAGCGGCGGAAAGCAGCCGCGCCAACGGGTCGGCCGCCGCAGCCGAGGCGGCGGTCGCGCCGGATCGCTCGGTCGCGTCGAGGTCGAGGGTCGCGTCGGAGTCCATGGCCGCGTCGACGCGGGTGCCGTCGAGACCGGGAGACGCCTCGGAGTCGAGAGACGGGTCAGGGCGGAGAGACGCCTCGGGATCGACTGCCGCGTCGATGCGGGTGGCGTCGAGCAGCCGTTCGGTCTCGGCACGGCCGCCGTGGCGGTCCGGCCGGTACGGGTTCATCCGGAATCCCCTCACGTCAGCCGTCCGCCTGCTCGGCGTGTGACGTCCGCCGGGATCGGCCGGTCCGCCCGCGACGTGGCGGAACCACCTCGGCGCCGACCGACGGTACGACGCCGTCGGCGCCGAGGGCCGGCGCCGAGGTCGCGTCCGGCGCGGACCCCGGGCCCGGCGCACCGGGCGCAGGCGCAGGCACCGTGTTCGGCGGGCCCTGCGCCTCGGGCGCAGGCCGTGCGGACGCCGGGCCCTGCCCGCCGGGCGCAGGGGCAGGCCGCGCGGACACCGGGTCCGGTACGCCTGTCGCCCGGGTCGCGCCGGCGCCCTCGGCCGGCGGCTCGGTCCCCGTCTGCCGGTCCAGCAGGGTGGCCAGCCGCCGCAGCCCACGGTGGGCGGCGGTCCGGACTGCTCCGGCCCGGCGTCCCAACACCCGACCGGCCGACTCCGCGTCCAGCCCGATCACGGCCCGCAACAGCACCGCCTCGGCCTCGCGCGGCGGCAGCGTGGCGATCAGCGCCAGGGCCCCTTCGGTGCTGATCGTCTCGTCGGCCCGCTCGGCGGTGTCGCCGTCGCCGGCCAGGTCGGTGAGCGCCTGCACCGGGACCGGCAGCGACGGTCGTCGACGCAGCCGGCGCAGATGGTCCATGGCCCGGTTACGGGCGATGGTGACCGTCCAGGCGCGGAACTCGCCGCCGGTGAAGCGGGGCAGGTCACGGGAGATCTGCAACCAGGTCTCCGACGCCACGTCCTCGGCGTCCGCGCCGACCAGGGCGGTCAGGTAGCGGAGCAGACCCGGCTGGAGGCTGCGGTACAGGAAACGGAAGGCGTCCTCGTCCCCGGCCTGCGCGGCGATGACCGCCTCGGACAACTCGCCGGTCATCGGCGGCTCGCGGGTGGCTCGGGGTTGCGGCCCGGCCCGACGCGCCGCGCCGGCGCTGTCCGCGCGCGAACCGTCGGCCCCACCGGCTCCCGCACCCGCACCGCCCTCCACCGAATCCGCTGTCGCGCCCGTGTCCGGGCCGGCCGGGCGTCCGCGCCGGCGCGAGGGCTCTCGACGCGCGGCCCGCCGGACGGCTCCGAGCCGGGCTAACGGTAGGAGGCGGCCATCGGAGCGACAAGCCGGGATCGCGTCACGGAAGAGTGACAATTATCAAGCCGTCCGAACGGCGTGCCGCCGTAACAGGTGCGAAACACCTGACGCTCCCCGCGCCGGGACACGGACCGCGGCGGTTATCCGCCAAGCGTACGCCGGAATGTGTCGGGTTTTGTCACATGCTGCTGTCGCACCGTCACAGAGAGGCCGCGTCCATAAAGGTCAGACCGGACGGACCGGAGGGTACGACCACGTGGCCGATCAACCGCAGCGCGCCGTTGTCCGCCACTCTGGGTACGGTAATGCTGTGTTGTCATCGGAGGTCGTGCTCAGCGGGCGGTACCGCCTGGACGAACGTGTCGCCACCGGCGGCATGGGAGACGTCTGGCGTGCCTCGGACCTGGTCCTCGGCCGACAGGTCGCGGTAAAGGTCCTGCTGCCGGCACTGGTCTCCGACCCGGACTTCATCGCCCGCTTCCGGGCCGAGGCGCGGATCATGGCAGCTCTGCGGCACCCCGGCATCGTGCAGGTGTACGACTCCGGTGAGGACGACCTGCCCGACGGCGGCCGTGCGGACTATCTGGTCATGGAGTTCGTCGAGGGTGAGCCGCTGTCCAAGCGGATCGAGGCGGCCGGCCGACTCGACGTGGCCGAGACGATGTCGATCGTGGCCCAGGCGGCGCACGCGCTGGGCGCGGCGCACCGCGGCGGCATCGTGCACCGCGACGTCAAGCCCAGCAATCTGCTGGTCCAGGAGGACGGCACCGTCGTCCTTGTCGACTTCGGCGTCGCCCGTTCCACGAACGTGACAAGCATTACCAGCACCAACGCGGTGCCGGGCACCGCTCTCTACATGGCGCCCGAGCAGGCCGCGGGCCGTCCGGTAAGCGGCGCTACCGACATCTACGCGCTCGGCGCGGTCGCCTACTGCTGCCTCACCGGCGGTCCACCGTTCACCGGGGACAACCCCCTCCAGGTCGCCATCCGCCACCTGGACGACGAGCCGCCGGAGCTGCCGCACGACATGCCGGAGGCGGTCCGCGCCCTCGTGTCGCGGGCCCTCGCGAAGGATCCGCTGGATCGCTTCACCAGCGGCTCGGCGATGGCCGAGGCCGCCCGCACCGCGGTCACCGGTGGCGAGCCGCCGACCGCGATGGCGGCGGCGGTCCCCCTGCGCGAGGCAGGGTCGGGCACCCGCACCGACGCTCCGGTCGGCGCGGCGGTGGCGAGCCCGGCGGACGCCGGCCGGCTGCGACGGCGCGGGCCACTTGTCGGCGCGGCGGCCGCGATGCTTGTCGCCCTGATCGGCCTGGCGGCGGCATTGGGCGCGGCGCGCAACACCGGCGACGACGAGCCGGCCGTCCGGCTGCCAACGACCTCCGTGACGCCTGGCCCGACCCAGCAGGCGGAGTTGCCGGCGGCGAACGAGCAGGTCACCGACGACCCGCAGCGCCCCAACCGGCCGACCGCCCCGGACGCCACCGTGTCGGCGTCGACCACCGCCACGCCGAGCGTGCAGCCCTCCCAGTCGTCCACCCCGCCGTCGGCGACGCCGAACGCCACCACCGCGCCGCCGCCCAGCGACCCGCCGAAGAGCGATCCGCCGCCGAGCAACCCGCCGCCACCGTCCGACCCGGCCCCCAGCACGGGGGCGTCGACCGGTCCGGAGGACCCGGCGGGCGAGTGACCCGGCGCCCCACCAGCACCGATATCCCCAAAACGGACTTACGCCGCCGAAGACCCCTCTAGGCTCTCAGCAGGTCATTTCACCATCTGCCGCGGGAGCCCGGGTGAGCGCTGAGAAGCTGGTCGTGATCGGCCAGGGGTACGTCGGACTGCCGCTGGCCATGCGCGCCGTCGAGGCGGGCCTGGACGTCGTCGGCCTCGACGTCGACGCCGACCGGGTGAAGCGGCTCGCCTCCGGTGAGTCCTTCGTGGAGGACATCCCCACCGACCGGCTCGGCCGCGCGCTGGGCAGCGGTCGGTATCACCCCAGCACGGAGTACACCGACGCCGAGGGTTTCGACATCTGCGTCATCACGGTGCCCACCCCGCTGCGCGACGGCACCCCGGACCTGAGCTTCGTCGAGCAGGCGGGTGTCGGCATCGGCCCGTACGTGCGGCCGGACTGCACGGTGATCCTGGAGTCGACCACCTATCCGGGCACCACCGAGGAGCTGCTCCGACCGCTGCTGGAGTCGGCCAGCGGGCTGACCAGCCCCGGCGACTTCCACCTCGGCTACAGCCCGGAGCGGATCGACCCGGGCAACCCGACCTGGCGACTGGAGAACACCCCGAAGGTGGTGTCAGGTGTCGACTCGGTGTCGCTGGCCCGGGTGCAGGGGTTCTACCAGCGCCTCGTGGAGCGCACCGTCGCGGTGGACTCCACGAGGGTCGCCGAGCTGACAAAGCTGATCGAGAACACGTTCCGCCAGGTCAACATCGCGCTGATCAACGAGCTGACGATGCTCTCGCACCACCTGGACATCGACGTCTGGCAGGCGATCGACGCCGCCGAGACCAAGCCGTTCGGGTTCCTGCCGTTCCGGCCCGGCCCCGGCGTCGGCGGGCACTGCCTGCCGATCGACCCGTGCTACCTGTCCTGGCAGGTCAAGCGGCGTCTCGGCCGGCAGTTCCGGTTCATCGAGCTGGCCAACGACATCAACCACGAGATGCCCGAGCACGTGGCGCAGCGGATCATGGCGGGCCTGAACCGCGCCGGTCGGGCCGTGAGCGGCGCACGACTGCTGCTGCTCGGGCTCGCGTACAAGAAGAACACAGGCGACATGCGGGACTCCCCCGCCGTCGACGTGGCCCGCCGGTTGCAGGCCCTCGGCGCCGAGGTCCACGCGGTCGAGCCGTACGCGGAGGCCCACCAGATCCCCGCCGGGGTCACAGTCGTCGGGCTCACCGAGCGGGAGGTGCGGGCCGCGGACGCGGTGGTGGTGGTCACCGACCACGACAGCTTCGACTACGACCTGGTGGTCCGGCACGCCCGCTACGTCTTCGACACCCGTAACCGCTGCGTCGGCGAGATGGTGGAGCGCCTCTAGACCCGGCACCGCTGGCCGGTCCCGCCGCCGGGGTAGACGGCGGGGCCGGCCGGCGGATGTCCGCCCGGGGGCCGCGAGGCAGAACGGGCCGGGATCACGTGTCGGCGAGCGCCTCCACGACGGGCCTCGACAGCGCCCGGCGGGCCGGCAGCACCGAGGCGGCCAGGGCGGCCAGCACGGCCACGCCGAGGATCAGCCCGAGCTGGCCGAGCGGCAGCACCACGTGGAAGTCCCCACCGAGGCGGGCCAGCAGGGCCATCGCGGCGGCGCTGACGCCGGTGCCCAGTCCGATGCCGAGCACCGCGCCGACGAGCGCCATCAGGACCGCCTCCACCGCGAGCATGGCCCGCATCCGGGCCCGGGTCAGACCGACCGCCCGCAGCACCGCGTTCTCCCGGGTGCGCTCGACCACCGACAGGCTCAGCGTGTTCGCCACACCGACCAGGGCGATCACCACGGCCAGGCCGAGCAGCGCGGTGACGAAGGCCAGCAGCATGTCGACGGTGCCGGTGAGCATCTTCTTGTACGCCCCCTGGTCCATCAGGTTCACCGTCGGATAGCGGGCCAGCACGGTCTCGATCGCGGCGCGGGCCTGTTCGGCGCTGACGCCGCCGGCGGGGTCGATCTCGGCCAGGAAGCCCCGCTCGCGGGGAAAGAGCGCGGCGAAGTCCGCGTCGTCCAGGTCGATGACGTGCCCCTCGGGCACCGAGCCGGCGACCATGTCCGGCGCGTCGTCGGCGACGACCGCCGCCACCGTCAACGCCCGTCCCGCGACGGTGACCGGGGAGCCGACCTGCCAGCCGCGCGCCCGCGCCAACTCCCGGTGCACCAGGACCTGCCCCGGCCCGAGCCGTCCGACGTCCCCGGCCAGCACGGCGCTCAGCGTCCGACCGACAAGTGCCGGGTGGGCGGCCCGGACCTCGATGCCGCCGGTGACGATGCTGCGCTGTTCGTGCACCACACCCAGCTCGGGTCGCGCGGCCAACTCACCGGCGAGCGTGGCGGGCAGGTTCTGACCGATGCCGCTGACCACGAAGTCCGTCCCGATCTCGGCGTCGACGCTGCGTTCGATGCCGTCCTTGGTGCTGCGCGCGCCGACCACGAACGCCGACACCAGTCCGATCCCGATCACCAGGGCGGTCGCCGTGGCGGCGATCCGGCGCGGATTGCGGACCGCGTTCGCCACCGCCAGGCCGGCGGTCATCCCGAACAGCCGGCGGGCCGGCCACCCGATCACCCGGACCAGCGCCGGGACGAGCACCGGCCCGAACAGCACGATCCCGAAGAACGCCAACACGCCGCCGACGGCCACGAGCAGCACCTGACCGGCGCTGGCGGCACCGGCGAGGGCCGCGACGCCCGCGCCGAGCACCACCGCGCCGAAGATCAGGCGCAGCCGGCCGGCGCCCCGGCTGGGCTGCACCGCCGCGTCGGTGAGCGCGGCCACCGGGGCGACCCGGGTACCGCGCCAGGCGGGCAGCAGGGCGGACGCCACGGTGAGCACGGTGCCGACGAGCAGGCTGGTCAACACCGTCGAGCCGGCGACGGTCAGCCCACCGGAGAACGGCACCTCCAGCTGGGACATCAGCAGCCGCATGCCGGCGGCGAGGGCCACCCCGAGCAGCACCCCCAGCACGGAGGCGACGAACCCGACAAGCGCGGACTCCAGCACTGCGGCCCGGAAGACCTGTCCACGGGTGGCACCCACCAGGCGCAGTAGCGCGGTCCGTCGGGTGCGCTGCGCCAGCACGATCGCGAAGGTGTTGGCGATCACGAAGCCGGCCACCACCACCGCGACCCCGACGAAGATGAGCAGCAGCATCATGAACTGGTTCAGGTTGCGGACCGCCTCGTCGACGGCGTCGTCGAGGATCTGCTGACGGTCCTTCACGGTGGTGCCGGTGCCGGCGACGGCCCGCACCCGGTCGACCAACACGGCTTCGGAGGTGCCCGGCCGGGCCGCCACCATGATCCGGCCGTACCCGCGCATGTCGGCGACCGCGAGCGCGTCCGGCCCGACGAGGCCGATGAACGGCCCGCCGATGTCGCGGACCGTGCCGGCCACGTCGACGGTGCCGACCAGGGTGTACGGGCGGGCCGCTCCACCGGTGCCGCCGATCTGGACCGGGGCGCCGAGGCTGAAGCCCTCCTCGGCCACCGTGGGCGCGTCGAGCACCACCTCGCCCGCGCGGTCGGGCAGGCGGCCGGCGACCACGTCGTACGAGCGCAGGGCGGGCTCGGTGGGGATGGCGGCGAGCACGGCGTAGCCGAGCACCGGCCGGCCGTCGGCGCCGAGAAGTCCGCCGGTGGCGGTCAGCTCCCCGGCTGCGGCGGCCACGCCGTCGACGGCGCGGACCCGATCGACGAGGCTGGCCGGCAGCGCCTTGTCGCCGCTGGGGTAGACGCCGAGGTCGGTGTGCCTGTCGAAGGTGCCGGCCCGGTCGTACGCGCCGGCGCGCATGCCGTCGACGAAGATCAGGGTGCCGGCGATGAACGCGACGCCGAGCACGACGGCCAGCGCGGAGAGCAGCATGCGCAGCGCCTCGGCGCGCAGCGAGCGCAGGGTCAATCGGATCATGTGCGGGCTCCCGGTGCAGGTGCGGATCGGACCCCTCCGACGCTATGGCCGGTCCACCGGGATTGATCTCCACCTGCGCGCTCGACGCGTGTACGCCCGAGGTAGCGCCCGATCCGCCGGCCGTACGACCCGGGTCGTACGGCGTGTCACCGGCCGGGCGTGACCAGGCCGCTCTCGTACGCCAGCACGACCGCCTGGACCCGGTCGCGCAGGTGCAACTTCGCCAGGATCCGCCCGACGTGGGTCTTCACCGTGGCCTCGGCCACGTGCACCTTGGCGGCGATCTCGGCGTTGGACAGGCCCTGCGCGACCAGCAGCAGCACCTCCCGCTCCCGCTCGGTGAGCTGGGCCAGTCGGGGGTCGGCGGTCGGGCCGGCGCCGAGCTGACCGGCGAAGCGGTCCAGCAGCCGCCGCGTGATCGACGGGGCGACGACCGAGTCGCCGGCCGCCACGACCCGGATCGCCTCGATCAGCTCCTCCGGCGGCACGTTCTTGAGCAGGAAGCCGCTGGCACCGGCCTGGAGCGCGGCGAACGCGTCCGCCTCGGTGTCGAAGGTGGTCAGCACCAGCACCCGGGGCGGGCCGGACGGCCGGTCGGCGCAGAGCCGGCGGGTCGCCTCCACACCGTCCATGGTCGGCATCCGGATGTCCATCACCACCACGTCGGCCTCGATGCGGGCCAGCACCCGCAGGGCGTCCGCGCCGTCGATGGCCTCCCCGACCACCTCCAGGTCGGGCTGCGAGCTCAGCACCATCCGGAACCCGGCGCGCACCAGCGCCTGGTCGTCCACGATCACCACCCGGACCGTCATGCCGCGATCACCTCCGTTGCGGGTTCCGACGGTAGCGGTAGCCGGACCTCGACCTGCCAACCCCCGGTCGCCTGAGCGCCGGCGGTGAGGCTGCCGTCGTACACCGTCACCCGCTCGCGCATGCCGAGCAGACCGTGACCGCCCGACGGCGCCGGGCTGACCACGGGGCGGCCCCGGCCGTCGTCGGCGACCCGGACCACGACGGCGTCGGCGCCGTACGCCAGGGTGACGTCGACGGCGGCCCCGACGCCCGCGTGTTTGAGCGCGTTGGTGAGCGCCTCCTGCACGACGCGGTAGACCGTCAGCTCCAGGCCGGGCGGCAGGGTCGGCGTCTCGCCGGTGGTGGTGTCGTGGATGCGCAGGCCGGCGGCGCGGAAGCGGGCCAGCAGGTCGGGCAGCTCGGCGAGAGCCAGCCGCCGGTGCTCCGGGTCGGCGGCCACCACCGATCCGGCGGAGGGACCGGCGTCGCGCAGGACGCCGACCAGCCGGCGCATCTCCTCCAGGGCCGCGCGGCCGGTGTCGGCGACCACCTTCACGGCGGTACGGGCCTGCTCGGGGTCACGGTCGAGCATGAACCGCGCCCCGTCCGCCTGGACGATCATGACGGCCATGCTGTGCGCCACCACGTCGTGCAGCTCGCGGGCGATGCGGGTGCGCTCCTCGGCGACCGCGGCCCGGGACTCGGCCTCCCGCTCGCGTTCCAGGGTGGTGGCGCGCTCCTCCAGGGTGAGCACGTAGAGCCGACGGGTCCGCACGTTCAGCGCGACGAGCCAGACCGCGCCGGTGACAAGCGCGTACCACAGCGCGGTCGCCCACCAGGCGCCGACGCCGGGGGTCTGCGCGGCGGCGAGCAGCACGCCCACGGCGGCGACCGCGCCGGCCAGCACGCCGTCGCGCAGGCGCTCGCCGTACTTCACCACGCTGTAGAGCGCGATGAGGACGGCGACGTCGTAGGGGAGCGGGCCCCACCGGGCGATCACCTGGACCAACGCCAGCGCCGCGACCACCACTGTCACCGCGCTCGGATGGGTGCGGCGCAACAGCAGCACCACCGCCATTGCCGCGCCGACACCTGTGGAAGCCCAGCCACCCGGCTGGTTCACCGCCGCGGTGAGGCTGAAGAGCACGACCACGCCGGAGACGGCCACGTCGAAGGCGACGCCGCGCAGGGGGCGGCCGAACAGCGTGCGTCTCACGGTCACCCAGCGTACGTGTCGTGGCTGGTGGTGGCCGGGCGGCAGTCGGTCAGGGCGGGGTCAGCTCGCGCAGGCGGGCGATCTCGATGGCCTGTTCGGTGGCGAGCGAGGTGGCCAGCTCGTTGAGGGTCGCGTCGACGCCTACCGACAGCAGGTCGGTGGCCATGGTGACGGCCCCCTGGTGGTGGTCGGTCATCATCGCGATGAAGAGCCTGTCGAACTCGACCCCTCGGGCTGCGGTCAGCCGCTTCATCGCCTCGGGTGACTGCATCCCCCGCATCCCGGCGTGGTCGTGGCCGGGTGCCGTCTCGGGCAGCCCGCGGCTGGCGAGCCAGCTGCGCAGGACCTTGATCTCCGGGCCCTGGCCGGCGCGGATCCGGTCGGCGTAGGCGCGGAGCCGGGGATCGGCCGCGCGCTCCTGGGCGAGCGTGCTCATCTCCAGCGCCTGCTGGTGGTGCGGGATCATCATCTGGACGTAGATCGTGTCCAGGCCGTTGTGGCGGGGCGGGGTGTCGTCGCGCAACTCCTGGGCGGACCGGGCGACGGCGGGCTCGCCGGGGCGGCCCGGCACGAGCACCGGCGGGGGCGGGGGGCCGGTGGGGCCGGCCGCCGTCGGGCTGGGCGACGCCGAGCGGGCCGAGGCGGCCGGGCGGCCGGGGTCACCGGTGGCCCGGACGGCCAGCACCGCCAGCACCACAATGAGGGCCGCCGTTATGACGACGGCCAGTAACCGACCACGTCGGACGGTCATGCCGTACCCCCCTCAGGTCGAGGTCGCAGCGATCCTATCCATTGACGAGTCGGCGCAGATGTGACCCGGGTCACATCGATGATCTCCGAGGGTCGGTAAGGTACCGACCATCGCCATCCCCTTTCGAAGGGCGCCGCCGATGATCCGATTGGCCACCGCACGGCTCCGACAACTCCGCATCGTCAGCCTGGCCGCAACAGGTCTGCTGCTGACAAGCGTCGCCGTGGCGACGCCGAGCAGCGCCCAGGAGGCCGCGCCAGCGGCGGCACCACAGGCCGCCGCGAGCGACATCCCGGGCGTCGACGAGATCCGCAGCAGCCCCAACCTGCGGCAGATCGCCAACCTCCCCAAGCAGGCGCCGTTCGACACGACGGCCGCACTCAACAGCGACATGGCGTTCCAGGGCAAGTACGCCTTCGCGGGCAACTACAACGGGTTCGTCGTCTACGACATCTCCCGGCCCAGCGCCCCGAAGATCACGGCGCAGGTGTCCTGCCCGGGCTCGCAGAACGACATCTCCGTCTACGGCGACCTGCTGTTCGTCTCCACCGACTCGTCGCGCAGTGACGACTCGTGCGCGAGCGTCGCCCAGCCCGCCTCGGTGAAGGAGTCGTGGGAGGGCATCAAGGTCTTCGACATCAGCGACAAGGCCAACCCGCGCTACATCAAGTCGGTGGAGACCGCCTGCGGGTCGCACACCCACACGCTGGTGCCGGGCAAGGACCGCAAGAACGTCTACCTGTACGTCTCGTCGTACAGCCCGCGGGCCGAGTTCCCCGACTGCCAGCCGCCGCACGACTCCATCTCCATCGTCAAGGTGCCGGTGAAGAAGCCGACCCAGGCGGCTGTCATCTCGACGCCGAACCTCTTCCCGGACGGCGGTTTCCCGGGCAGCGAGACCGGCTCGGCGACCGCCGGCTGCCACGACATCACCGCGTACCCGGCGAAGGACCTGGCCGCCGGCGCCTGCATGGGTGACGGCATCCTGCTCGACATCAAGAACCGCGAAGCGCCCCGGGTGATCACCCAGGTCCGGGACACGGTCAACTTCGCCTTCTGGCACTCGGCCACCTTCAACAACGCCGGCACCAAGGTCGTCTTCACCGACGAGCTGGGCGGCGGCGGGGCGGCCACCTGCAACGAGACCGTCGGCCCCAACCGTGGGGCGGACGCCATCTACGACATCACCGGTCGCGGTGACGCCCGGACGTTGGCGTTCCGCAGCTACTACAAGATCCCCCGGACGAACGCCGAGACCGAGAACTGCGTGGCGCACAACGGCTCGCTGATCCCGGTGCTCGGCCGGGACATCATGGTGCAGGCGTGGTACCAGGGCGGCATCTCCGTCTGGGACTTCACCGACTCGCGCCAACCCAAGGAGATCGCGTACTGGGAGCGCGGCCCGCTCTCCGCCACCGAGCCCATCACCGGCGGCGCGTGGTCGACGTACTACTACAACGGCAACATCTACTCCAACGACATCCAGAAGGGCCTGGACGTTCTGGAGCTGAACGACTGGCGGACCTGGACGGCCAACCTGGTCCGGTTCAACGAGCTGAACGTGCAGACCCAGCCCGGTTACCTGAGCTGGTAGCACCGACCGCGCGATCCGGGCCCGGCCTCTCGTCGAGGGGCCGGGCCCGGCCACGTCCGCCGGGTGAACCAGGCCCCGCGCGCCGATCGGGGGTGCCACGGTGGGGCCGGTCACCTCAGCGGGGGTTGGCAGCCGGCTGACCGAACTCTGTGCGACCGTGGTCAGCTGTGAAGTCTGCCGCTGGCGCGCCGCCGGCCCCGCCCGAGCCGACCGCGCGCTGGCGTCCCCATCCGCTCGACGTGGTGGCGGTCGTCCTCGCGGTGGCCGGTGCGGCCTGCGCGCTGAGCGGGCTGCTGCCCCGCGCCGAGACCACTGCCACCCTGCACCGCATCCTGCCGCTGCTGCTCTTCCTCGGCACCGTGATCGTGCTGGCCGAGCTGACCGCCGTGGCGGGCGTCTTCGACGTGCTGGCCAGCCGGCTGGCCATCGCCTCCCGGGGCCGCTGGGCGGCGCTGTTCCTGCTCTGTGGTGGCCTCGCCACGGTCACCACCCTCGTGCTCAACCTCGACACCACTGCCGTGCTGCTCACCCCGGTGCTGCTCGCGCTGGCCCGCGGCCTGCGCGTCCCGGCCGGGCCGCTCGCAGTCACCACGGTCTGGCTGGCGAACACCGCCAGCCTGCTGCTGCCGGTGTCCAACCTGACGAACCTGCTGGCCGCCGACCGGGTCGGGCTCACTCCACTGGCGTACGCCGAGCGGATGGCACTGCCGCAGCTCGCCGCCGTGACGGTGACCATGGTGCTGCTCTGGTACGCCTGGTGGCGGCGCGAACGGCCGGCCGCCGGACGCTTCGTCCCGCCGGCACCGCACGTGCCGGCCGACCCGGTGCTGCACCGCACCGCGCTGGCCGGTTGCCTGCTCTTCGTCGCCGGGATCCTCGCCGGGGTGGAGATCGGGCTCGCTTCCAGCGTCGCGCTCGCGCTGGTGCTGCTCGGCTTCGTGGTCCGCTCCCCCACGACGCTGCGCGCCGGGTTGGTGCCCGTACGGCTGCTGCTCTTCGTCGTCGGCCTGTTCCTGGTGGTGCAGACCCTCGGCCGGCACGGACTGGACGACCTGGTCGCCGATCTGGTCGGCGCGGACGGCGGGGCGGCCGGCGCGCTGCGGGCCGGCGGCACCGGAGCGCTGTTGGCCAACGCGGTGAACAACCTGCCGGCGTACCTGGCCGGTGAGGCGGTGCTGCCCAGTGCCGACCACACCCGCCTGCTGGCCCTGCTGATCGGCACGAACGTCGGCCCGCTTGCCGCGCCGTGGGCGTCGCTGGCCACCCTGCTGTGGTTCGAGCGGTGCCGGGCGGCCGGCGTGGCGGTGCCGGTGCGACGGTTCGTGCTGACCAGCACCCTGCTCGCCGTCGTCGGCACGCTCGCCGCGGTCGGCGCGCTGCTGCTGGTGAGCTGACGGTCGTCAGCCGGCGGCCCGCTCCACCACGAACATGAAGCAGCCGTAGACCACGTTGCGGCTGTGCAGCTGGCGCACCCGGGGGTCGGCGAACAGCTCCGCGATCACCGTCTCCGGGTCGGTGCCGTCGTGCAGCCGGCCACCGCAGATCCGTCCCTCCCTGTCGTACGCCCGCAGGACCTGGGGACGTCCCCGCCAGGCCGGCGGGTGGCCGCCGCCGTGGTCCGGGCCGGGGCAGGCGGCGGCGTGCGCGAAGACCGGCCCGATCTCCCGGTACGGGTCGGCGTCGATCGGCGGGGCGTACCCGAACAGCAGCAGCGCCTCGCCCGCCTGGGCGTCTCGCAGGCAACAGCGCAGCGGTTCCCCGCCGCCGGCAAGGCACGCTTCGACCCGATGACCGCCGGCGTCGCGGCCGGTGCGACGGACGAGGTCGAGCGCCGTGGCCGGCACGGCGTGGACGCGGAAGGTGGCGGTGGTCGTCATGCGTCAAGCCTTCTCCGCTGGCGGCGACGATGCTGGCGGCGATCGGACCTGGCGTTGGCGCGCGATTTCCGCCGTGTCGTCGTGTTCTCGCCATACCGTGCCGAATGACCGTTTATCCTGGTCAGGACCCATACGAGTAGGGAGAACCCATGACAGCGCACCGCGAGCTGGAGACCACCGAGACGGCCGTGCCGGACTACCGGCCGCCGACGATCCGGCGCCTCGGCACCCTCGCCGAGCTGACCAAGGGCGGCACGGTGGGCCCGGACGACGGCCTGGGCGGCGGGGGCGACGGCTCGCTCTGAGCGGTCCCCACCAGTGGGAACACCGCCGATGCTGTCCGTCCGCCGGGCCCAGCGCCGGTTCGGCCGTCGGGTGATCTTCACGGACCTCGACCTCGACGTGTCGGCGGGCGCCCGCGTCTTTCTGGGCGGCAGCAACGGATCCGGCAAGACCACGCTGCTGCGGTGCCTGTCCGGCACGCTGACCCTCAGCGCCGGACAGGCCACCGTCGGCGGCCACCCCGTCGGGTCGCTGCCCGCGAGACGTCTGACAGGTGTGTGTCTCGCCCCGGAGCAGGGCCTGTACGAGAAACTGTCGGCGCGGGAGAACCTGGCTCTCGTCGCCCGGCTCCGACTGCCCCGGCGGGCCGTCGCCCCGGCCGTCGCCGACCTTGAGCAGGAACTCGACCTGACCGGCTACGCCACCGTCCCGGTGGAGCGCTGTTCGGCGGGAATGCGGGCCCGGGTGAGCATCGCGCGGGCCCTCGTCGGCGCGCCCGCCCTGCTGCTGCTCGACGAGCCCAGCCGGTCGCTCGACGATCCCTCCCGGCTGCTGCTGTGGCAGGCGCTGGACCGGCGACCCGAGCTGAGCTGCGTGATCGCCTCGCACCACGTCGACGACCGACGCCGGTGCCAGTCCGCCCTGACACTCGCGGCGGCGGCATGACCCCGACCGCCGCGACCGCCGCCCGCGCCACCGGCCGCCGGGTGGGCAGAGCCGGCAGGGCGGGTGGGGCCACCGCGGTGGGCATGGTCCTCGCGCTGGTCCGTCGCGACCTCGGCGACCCGCGTCAGTTCCGGCTGCCGCTGCTGCTGGACGTCGCCTTCGGCGTCGTGAACCTGGTCGTCTTCCTGTTCATCTCAAGGGTGCTGACGCCGGCCACCGGCACCGACCTGACCCGCTCGCCCAGCTACTTCGACTTCGTGGCGGTCGGCATCACCTTCCTGCTCGTCCTGCAGGCCGCGAGCACCCAACTGACCGGTCGGGTGATCCGGGAACAGCGCAGTGGAACCCTGGAGCTGCTGGCGGCGCAACCCGTCCCGGTTTCCGCGCTGGCCATCGGGACCGCGGGCTACCCGTTCCTGTTCGTGCTGCTGCGCTCCGGCGTCTACCTGGCGATCCTGGCCACGGTGCTCGGTCTACGCACGGAGCACGCCGACTGGTGGGGTGTGACTGTGGTGCTGGTCGCCGGCAGCGCGGCCATGATGGGCGTCGGTATCGGGCTGGCGGCGTTCACCATCGCGGTCGGGCACGGTGACGGCGCCGCCCGGCTCGTCGTCGTCGGGCTGTCCTTCGTGTCCGGCACGTACTTTCCGGTGTCCGAGCTTCCCGGCCCGCTGCCGGAGGTGACCGCGGTGCTGCCCAGCCGGATCGCCCTGGACGGCCTGCGCGCCGCCCTCACCGGCGGTCACTGGGCCGGTTCGGCGGCCGCGCTGCTGGTGGCCACCGCCCTGCTGCTGCCGTCGGCGAGCTGGGCCTTCGGCCGGGCGCTGCGCGTCGCCGCTCGCCGGGGCACCCTGAAACGCGATTGAGGTGACAGTGCTCCGTCCGACCTCGTTCGACATCTCCACCGGAACGGTGCTGGGTGTCGCCCCGCCACGTCGGCCCACGCCTACCGGCTCGCCATTGCCGCGTCCACCCATGCCCACCGGTCCGTCGGACCCGCTCGGCGCGCTCGACGCCGCCGTACTACCCGGCCTGGCCCGACCGCCGTGCGTGATCAGCTTCTCCGGCGGGTTGGACTCGTCGCTGGTCCTGGCGGTCGCCGTCCGGGCCGCCCGCCGGGAGGGCCTGCCCGACCCGATCCCGGTCACCTGGCGGTTCGCCGGGGCGCCCCGGGCCAACGAGTCCGACTGGCAGGAACGGGTGATCCGGGCGCTGCGTCTGGACGGCTCCTGGCAGATCCTGCGGGCCGACGACGAGCTGGATCTGGTGGGGCCTGTCGCCCGCCGGCTGCTGCGCCGCTACGGGGTGGTCCATCCGGTCAACCTGCACCTGCACCTGCCCCTCGCCGAGCTGGCCGCCGGCGGTTCGCTGCTCACCGGCGGTGGCGGGGACCAGATCCTGGCCGGGTGGCGTCGCCCTCCGGCGACCTCTCTGCGCGCCCGGCTGTGGTGGCTGCGGCACGACCTGCGGACTCGGCAGGGGCCGGTGGAGCAGTTCGGGTGGCTTCGCCCCGAGGTGGCCCGCGAGGTGCAGCGGGCGCACCGGGCCGAGGAGCGCGCCGAACCGCGCCGGCTGCGGCACCGGATCGCCTGGCACGCCCGCCGTCGAGACCTGCTGCTGACCTGCGCGGCACTGTCCAGGATGGCCGGCGATCACCAGGCCGCGGCGATCCAGCCTCTGCTCGACGAGGGGTTCCTGGCCGCGGTGGCGCACTGCGGCGGCGATCGGCGCGGGGTGGGGCGGGACGCGCTGCTCGCGGAGATCGTCGGGGACGCCCTGCCGGCCGAGGTCATCGCGCCGCGCCGCAAGGCACGGTTCAGTGCGGTGTTCCTCCGGGAGCCGACGCGGGAGTTCGTCAGGTCGTGGGACGGCACCGGTGCCGACACCGACCTGGTGGATCCGGACCGGCTGCGGGACCTGTGGTCGCGCTGGCCGATTCCCGGCGGCACGGCCAGCCTGGTGCAACAGCTCTGGCTGGCCGCGTACCCCGCCGAGCGGGCGGGCGGCGCCAGGCCCGCGGGCCCACCGACGGGGTCCGACACCGGCGTGGAGATGCGGCCGTGACGCAGGAGGCCGGCACCGGGCGGGATCGGCCGGGCACGGTCAGCCGCGGTTGCGGCGTCGGGCCTCGCGCACCTCTCCCAGCGTGGCCGGGAGCCGACCGGCGTTGCGGGCCAGTCGGGTGAGGTGCGCCGCCAGCAGCCCGACCCGGCCGCGCCGGGCCAGCGGGCTGGCGTGACGCATCGACGCCGACGTCGGAAACAGTCGCGGCCCGAGGTGCCGCAACCTGCCGCTCAGCGTGGGCAGCTCGGCGAGCTGGGCCAGCGCCACCGCACCGGGAGATGCCCGGTGGGCGCGCAGCCACCGCGCCGCCGAGCGGTGCCCGGGCAGGGAGAGCGTGGCGGCCAGGGCGGCGCCGGCCGGGGTCAGGCGCAGGCCGAGCGCGAACGACGCGACCGCCCCGGTCCGCTCGGCGAGGTCGGCCGCCGCCCGCCAGATCTCGGCGGGTAAGACCTCCACGGCCCGCGCCAGATCGGCGCGCGGCCGGTCGGACAACCCCGGTGCGGCGGCGTGCAGCGCCACCAGCAGGGCCGCTCCCGCCTCGTCGGGTACGGCGATCGTGCCGCCGGCCAGCGCGATGCGCTCCGCCGAGGCGGACAGCACCGCCCAGAGCGCGTCGGGATCGTCCACGCCGTGGAAGCCGCGATGCAGGTCGACGGTGAGGGACAGTGGGCCGGGCAGCAGCCACGGCCGCTCGTACCAGTGCGACCGGTGGTCGGGTCGCCCCTCGGGGAGGGCGCTGCGGCAGCCGAGGTTCGCCAGCGCCGCCTGCGCCCGGTCGAACGACTCCGGGGCGACCAGCAGGTCGACGTCGGTGTAGACGCGGTGCCGCTCCTGGCCCAGCCGGCGGGCCAGCCCCGCGCCCTTGAGCAGGACGGCGTCGACGCCGCGCTCGGCCAGTGCCGCGCTGACGGTCACGGCTGCCGCGTCGAGGCTCAGACAGCGCACCGCCTGCGGCAGGGCGGTCATCGGGCCGACCCCACGGCTCGGTTGGCGGCGATCGTCTCGGCGAGCAGCCGGTGGGTGGCGTCGAGGGCGGCCCAGTCGCGGGGCCGGGTCAGGTCCCATCCCGGCAGGGCCGCGATCGACAACAGTGCCTCCGGGTCGGACGGCAACTCGCCGAACGACCGCAGGCCGGCGAGCCGGGTCAGCAGGACGGTCTGCGGCAGCCGGGTCAGGCCCACCGTCGCGCCCCAGCGCAGGAACAGCCAGCCACCGAGGGGAACGTGAGGCGCGATCGGGGCCAGCCCGACCCGCAGGCGGTCGCCGGCACGCACCCGCCGGCTGGGCAACGTCACCCCCGGCACGGGTTGTCGCAGGTCGACGCAGCGCGGGCCGGCGAACGCGGCGACGCCGTCGGTCACCAGGATGTCGTCGGTCAGCACCGGCACACCCCGCGCGGCCAGGGCCGCGAGCAGGCTGCTCTTGCCTGCGGTACGCGGGCCGAGCACCGCCCAGGCGCGACCGGCCAGAACGAAGGCACCACTGTGGAAGGCCTCCCGCCCGGCCCACCTGTTGACAGTGGTAGCCACCGGCGCGAGGTAGGGGTGGGCCAGCACGTCCGGGGTGAGCGGCGGCCCGTAGAAGGTGGCGGTGCCGTGCTCCCGGTCGACGGCGAGGGTACGCCCGTCCGCGAGGACCCTCGTGCCCCGCCTGTCGTCCAGCGGCACCGGCGGTGGTGGGGGTGTGTCGTATTGGCTGACCTGCACCGCGGGCCAGTCCAGGGCGGCGTCGTCGGCCGGTGGGAGGTCGGCGACCTCGTCCAACCCGTGCACCCGCAGCCCGTACGCCGCTCGGCCGGATGTGGGCATGGTTCCCCCGTTCATGCGCTGGTCAACGACCTTTGGCGTGCGACGGTGCGGGTGACGCTCGTGGTGACGCGCCACCCGCACCCTCATCTTTTGAACGTCAGCGCAGCGTGCCGCGCTCGACTGTCAACTTCTGCGACTCCTTCAGCCGCTTGGCTTCCGCCGCGCGCTGCTTGGCCGCCTTCTCGCCCTTCGCCGACGCCGCGACAGTGGGGACGACGCCCCCGCCGAGCGCGTCGACGTCGTACGCCAGCCACCACGATCCGGGTGTGTCCACCGCCAGGGTCAGCGCGATGTGGATCGACGCGCCCGGCGCGAGCCCACCCAGGTCGATGGGGATCGTCAGGGTGGTGCCCAGCCCACCACCCGGCGGGCTGGTGGCCGGCGTGTCCATGGACAGGTTGCGCACCAGCAACGTCCGGCCGTCGCTGATGGTGACCGAGGTGGTCGCGTTGGTCGGGTTGACCAAACGCAGGTTGGAGTGCACCTGCGGCGACGACCCACCGGGGTACGGTGCGCCGTTCTCCGCGCTCAGCGACGTGATCCGGATGCGGGCCTGGGTGATCGGCGCGGACGACCTGTTGGTTAGCGTCCGCCGGATCACCAGGCTGTTCGCGGTGCGGACCCGGTTCGGCACGGCCGACACGGCCACGTTCGGATCGAACAGCGTCGACTGCACGGCCGCGTTCTGCTGGTAGGTGCCCAGCGTGTTCTGCGGTGAGGGACTACCGAGTGTGGACGGCACCCCGTTGATCGGCCCGATCACCGTGGCGACCAGCCGGAAGTCGGCCACGTTGTTGGCGGTGTCCTTCAGGTTGCCCCCGATGCGCAGACGGTTCCAGGCGAAGGGAACGAACGGCGGCGAGTTGAAGGCGGGCAGGGGCGGGCCCTCGGAGAAGCCCGCCGTCGACCCGGCCCGGTCGGTGACCGTGTGCGCCGCGTCCGGTGCGACAAGCCGGAAACCGCCCTGACCGAGGCTGGGGACGATGAGGTCGGGTTGGATGTTGAACAGGGAGTAGTTGGTGGCCGCGATCAGGTAGCCCCGCTTGGGCGGCAGCGGCCGCGCGCTGCCCGGGATGGTGATGGACAGTCCGCCGGGCGCCTCGACCTTGAACCCGGCGATCGGCAGGTTGATCGCCGTGCCGTTCACGATCGAGACGAACTGGTCGGCGATGCCGCTGATGCCGGACTGCGCGAACTGGTCGATGACCAGCTGGCGCGGTGCGGCCGAGACCTCGATGGCGACCTCGTTGGACACCGCCTCGCCCAGGGGGCCGGTCCCGTCGTACTGCGCTCGGAACTGGTTGTGACCGAACGCCGGCACGTAGACCTGGAAGGTGGCCACATTCAGGTTCAGCGGGAAGGTGCCCAGTGGGGTCTCCACCCCGTTGGGCAGCTCGTCGATGAGGGTGACGCTGCCCTCGGCGACGCCGGGGCCGACAATGACCTGGAACTGCACCGAGCTGCCGAAGTTGATGGCATTGGTGGACACGCTCAGCGTGGCCACGCTCTTGGGCTGGATCAGGATCCGGATCGCCCGGTTGGCGGCGAAGCCGTTGGCGTCGGTCACCCGGACCGTCGACGGGTACGCGCCGACAGTTGTCGGCCGGCCGGACAGCAGGCCGGTCGTCGGTTCGAGGGTCAGGCCGGGCGGAAGCGTCCCGGAGGGCAGGGACCAGGTGAACGGCCCGGTGCCGCCGATCACGTTGAGCTGCTCGGAGTAGGGCGCGTCGACCTCACCGAGTGGCGGCGCCGGGAAGCTCAGGATCGGCGCCTTGTTGACCACCAGGGTGATCAGCCTGGTGCCGGTCTCGCCGTCCGCGTCGACGACCCGGATCACCACCGGGTAGACGCCCGCGGTGGTCGGCACGCCGGAGATGCCGTTGGTGACGGGATTGAGCGAGATGCCGGGCGGCAGGGTGCCCGAGTCGACGCTCCAGGTGTAGGGCGGCACGCCGTGCGTGATGTTCAGGGTGGCGGTGTACGCGATGCCGACCGTCGCGTCGTTCGGGTGGTCGAACAGCAGCGTCGGCGAGACGTTGGCGATCACCTCGTCCGAAAGGACGGACTCGGGGCCGACGCCCTCGGCGGTGCGGGCCGCCACCGTGAACCGGTAGGCGGTGGTGGGGAACAGGCCGGTGACCGTGTTGGTGGTGGACGCCCCGAAGGTCTGGGCCGGCTGCCGTACGCCGTTGACCCAGGGGGTGACGATGTAGTTGGTGATCGGTGACCCGCCGTTCGGGCCGGGCTTCCAGCTAATCAGTGCCGTGGCGGTGTCGGCGGTGACCGCGATGATGGTCGGCGCGCCCGGCAACGCCATGATCTTGGCGCCCTTGGACGCCCTGCTGGCCGGGCCGGTGCCCTCGGCGTTCTTCGCGGCGACGGTGAAGGTGTAGGTGCCCTTGGCGGTCAGCCCCTCGACCTTCTGGCTGGTCTTCGACGCGTCGAAGGTCGCCGTCTTGACCTTCTTGGCGTTGCGGTAGGCGGTGACCACGTAGCCGGTGAGGGCGGCGCCGTGGTCGGCGGGCGCCTTCCAGTGCACGGTCGCGGTGCCCGCCCGCCAGGACGCGGTGGGCGTCGCCGGCGCGGCAGGTGGTTGCGCCGGTGCGGCTGCCACGGCCACCCGCTCCAGGGCGGCGGCCGGCGCGGTGACCGGGGCGGCCGCGGCTGTCGGTGTACGACTCGGGGCACGGGCAGAGGCCGCCGTGGGGGCGACCAGCAGGCTGACGAGCAGCGCCAGGATGGCGGCGCACGCGGTGACGACCCGTGGACGGGCGCGGAGCAGTGGGGACATCGATGTTCTCCCTCTCCGGGGGACGAGGACCGCAACGGATGGAGGAAGAAGGCGGGCGACCGGGACTGTCCACGGTGGCCGCTCGCCTGGTGCCCCCGGCCGCAGGGCGACTGGTAGAAACACGATCCGCCGCTCGCGAAACGACTTTCGCGTATTGATCGACGCATCTATTGTGGTTCTAGCAGTTTTCCCAGGTCAGAGGCCATGTGCGCTGCGGGAAACCGTCCCCCTGAACGCACAGCCTGTCCGGAACCCGACTGCCGTCGCGTCCTTTTGCCGAGGACGCGACGGCAGCGCGACGCTCAGGCGCGGTCGACGGTGAGCTGGAGTTCGGTGACGCCCTGCTCCGGCGCGTCCTGGCAATATTCCAGGTACACCTCGCGGGCGAATCCGTCGGTGCGGTAACCGTTCTCCTCGATCCACCGGGCGAGCACCTCGATGCTCTGCTCGACGTCGTCCATGTCGCCATGGTGGACGATCGTCGCGGCAGTGCCCACCGCCGGCAGGTCCCGTACCGCCAGGTCGTGAAGTGCCAGAACGCCGGTGCCGACGGTCACTCCGGCGTGCACGACGACCGCGTCGCCGTCGCCGTCGGCGGCGGGCTCGTACCAGGCGATGGCCGGGCCCGTCGGGGTGATCCCGGCCTCGGCCAGCCGGCGGAACAGCTCCGGGTAGAGCGGCTGGATCACCGGGCCGATGTCCTGGCTCGCATAGCTGGGCGCGACGGCCGTCACCTCCGCGACGCGCACCGGCGCGATCTCCTTGAGTACGACGTCCTGGGTGGTCATCCGACCCTCCGATTCGATCATCCGGAGCCTCGCCTCGACTGCCGCGAGCCGGGCGGTGTCGGCGGCCAGTTGTGCCGCGAGCTGGCTGCGCCTCAACCGCAGCATGCCCCGCAGCTCGGCCACGTCGACGGCGTCGTCCAGGATCGCCCGCACCTGGTCCAGGGTGAGACCCAGGTCCTTGAGGGCGATCACCCGGTTGAGCCGACGCAGCTGGTCCGCCCGATAGAAGCGGTAGCCGGTGTGCGCGTCGACGTCGGCCGGCCGGAGCAGGCCGATGCTGTCGTAGTGGCGCAGCATCCGCACCGACACACGGCCCAGTCGGGCGAAGTCTCCGATGGTGAACATGGTCCCCTCACGCTCGTCCCTGACACGGTGTCAGAGTCAAGCGGCCGGTGGGTGCTCAGGCGACGGGTGAGCGGCGGGGCGGGCGGGGTCCGACCAGTCGGCGAACCATCGGCGCGGCGTTCCACTTCGCCGCCCCGACCAGGTCGCGGGCGTGTTCCAGGACCGTGTAGTCGGGCCGGTTCATCCCGTCGGCGATGGCCCGGTCCAGGTCGTTGCCGCAGCGGCTGAGCACTGTGTCGAAATCCCGGCGGACCGGTTCCAGCAGGTCGTAGCCGAACGACCTGTGCATCCGGGCGAACAGCGGCTTGTAGAGCCGGACCCGTTCGTGCAGCCCGGTGGAGTACGACATGGGGTTCTTCGGCCGGCGCAGGACGTAGTCGGGCAGCACGTCGGCGAACGCCCGCCGCACGATCCACTTCTCCTGGCCGTCGCGTACCTTCAGATCCAGGGGCAGACGCATCGCCAACTCCACCACGCTGAGGTCGAGGAACGGCACCCGCGCCTCCACCCCGTGTGCCATGGCGGTCCGGTCGACCCGCTGCAACTCCGTACGGCACAGGTTGCGGATGCGGTGCAGGAACAGGCGGCGCGACGCGATCGGGTCGACCTGGCGGTACATGGGGTATCCGCCGAACAGCTCGTCGGAGCCGTCGCCGGTGAGCACCACCTTGACGCCCAGGTCGCGCAGTCGCCGGAAGATCGGCACCGAGACGACGGCGTTGATGATGTCGCCGTACTCGGTCAGCTCGGAGATCCGGATGGCCTCGCGCACGTCGGCCAGCCGGATGTCGCGCGGACGCAGCTCGACCACCACGTGCGGCACGTCGAGGTCGGCGGCGAGCCGCCGCGCGTACGCCACGTCGGGGCTGTCCGGGACACCGACGGTCACGGCTACGCAGTCCGGGTGGATGTCGCGCACCTGCCGCAGCGTCAACGAGCTGTCCAGCCCGCCGGAGAGCACCACCCCGACGGTCAGGTCGGTCTCCACCCGCATTCGGATGGCGTCGGTCAGGGCGGCCCGGACGAGCAGTGTGGCCTCGTCCGGGTCGTCGATGACCGGCAGACCCGCGCCGATGGTGAGCAGGTCGACGTACGGGCGCAGCCGCACCGGCCCGTCCGGCTCGGCCCAGCCGTGGTGTCCGGGTGGCACCTCGGCGACCGGGGCGTGGTGGCCGACGAGCGCCTTCACCTCGGAGGCGAGGTACAGGCAGCCGGGTCGCCGGGACCAGTAGAGCGGCTTCACCCCGAGCGGGTCCCGGGCCAGGTACGCCCGGCCGGTGGCGCGTTCCACGATCGCGAAGGCGTACTCGCCGCGCAGCCGCGTCACCGCCGACTCGCCCCACTGTTGGAACGCGGCCAGCAGCACCTCGGTGTCGCTGTCGGTGCGGAACGCCTGCCCGAGCCGGGTGAGCTGCGCGCGCAGCTCCCGGTGGTTGAAGATCTCGCCGTTGAAGCAGAGCAGCCAGCGCTCGTCGGTCGAGGTCCAGGGCTGCACCGCCCGGTCCCGGTCGACGACGCGCAGTCGTCGGGTGCCGGCGAGCAGCCCGTTCTCGGAGCGGGTCTCGGTGACCTCGCCACGTGGGGCGAGGACGGCGAGCATCCGCCGGAAGGTCGCCGGGTCGGCTTCGGGGCCGAGGCTCAACGCGATGCCGCACACGGGTTCAGACCCCCATCTCGGCCTCGTATGCCCGGCGCAGACGACGCCGGGCGCCGGGCGCGAGACACAGGTGCCACGCCTGTCCCTCGTCGATCACGTTCAGCTCGCCGGCGTCCTGGCGGGCCAGCAGCAGCTCCGCGAGCGTGTCGCGGGCACCGAACCGCTCGAACCAGGCCAGCTCGACGTCCGCCGAGTAGCCGAGGCAGTGCCCGCTGGGCAGCATCGCGGCGTAGCCCAGGCGACGCAGCCGGTACTGGTGTTCGGTGCTGCGGACGAGGCTTGTCACCCACAGCGGCGGGGTGGCCGGTGGCGCGGCGGCGGCGAACTCCCGGCCAAGCTCGTTGAGCAGGGCCACCACCTCCCGGCGGGCACGACGGAACAGCAGCCCGGCGGTGTGCGGGCTCGCGTCGGGGCGCAGTCGCCGACGCAGTCCGCGCGCGGCGCGGCCCAGGAGGGTGGCGGGTTGCTGCTGGTACCGGAAGCGCAGCAGATCCCGACGGCGTAGCCACTCCAGGTCGACGAGGTCCGTGCTGCCGTTGACCTGGTCGTCGGTGACGAAGATCGGGGCGTTCTGCCACCACAGCACGTCGATGCGGGAGAGCAGGTAGATCCGGACCAGCGCGGTGAGGTCCCGGGCGGAGGTGCGGTCGTTCGGCTGGTAGCGGGCCATCTCCAGCAGTAACGTCTCGCGCGCGCCGAGCAGGCCCTGCGGGGTGGCGTCGAGCACGGCCGCCAGGGCCGGCTCGCGCAGCCGTTCGTCGATGAGCACCTGGCGGGCCCGTGTGCTGGTGGCGTCGGCCAGCGCGCCCACCTCGACCAGCAGGTCGGCCACGGCCGCGCGGTAGGCGGCGAGGTCGGGCGGGGCGGTGGGCGGCCGGCGGGCGGCGGTGCTGGGCGGCCTGCGGCGGGCGGGGGCGGTGGGCGACGCGGGCGGTCCGGGCTGCTGGCCCGGACTACGGCTGGGCACTCGCATGACGGGGTCCCTTCTCCGGTCACGGCGCTGGGTATATCGCCCTGAACACACCGTAATCATCGAGATCGGGCACAGACCGAACATTCCTCCGATCTACCCCGAAGGGACGGCCCACCCGTCAGTCGCCGTGCGTCGACACCAGGCCCTGCACCTCGGCGTACGACGGCAGTCCCGCCGCCACGGTGAGTCCGCCGGCTCGGACGGCGTCGGCGGCGTCGACCGCGGCGCCCAGCGCGGCTCGGAACAGCAGGGAGCCGGTGCTGACCCTGGCCACCCCGGCCCGGCCCAGCTCGGCCAGACCCGGCCCGCCCGGCTGGTACAGCGCGTTGACCGGCGCGTCGAGTCGTTCGGTGAGCACGCGCAGCGTCGCCGGGTCGACGGTGCCCGGCGCGAAGATGCCGTCCGCCCCTGCCGCCCGGTAGGCGCGAGCGCGGGCGAGGGCCTCCGGCAGCGGGTCGGCCGCCCCGAGCCACCACGTGTCGGTACGTGCGTTGACGAACAGGTCCGGCACCGCCGCCTTCACTGCCGCGATCTTGTCGGCGACGCACTCGGGTTCGGCGAGGCTGCCGTCCGGGCGACCGTCCTCCAGGTTGATCCCGACCACGCCGAGGCCGGCCAGCTCCGCCACGTAACCGGCGACCTCCGCCGGGTCGTCGCTGAACCCGGCCTCCACGTCGACGCTGAGCAGCACCGGCAGTCGAGCCAGTCGCCGGGCCAGCGCCAGGGTCTCCCCCGCGGTGGCCGCCGTGCCGTCGGGGAGGCCGGCGGTCGCGGCGACACCGAGGCTTGTGGTGCCGATCGCCGGGTGGCCACGCGCGGCGAGCGCCGCCGCCGAGGCGTGGTCCCAGGCGTTGGGCAGCAGCAGGGGACGGCCGGTGTGGTGCAGGGCGTGGAACGCGGCACGGCGCTCGGTCATCGGACGCTCACCTCCAGGCGGGTCGGTACACGCAGGGTCGGGTGCGGCTCGTGGCGCAGCGGGGTCGGGGTGCGCCGGCAGCGCTCCCGCAGCACGTCGAGCACCCCGCCGGCCAGGGCGAGGGCGTGCCGGTCGCCGGGGCAGCCGCGCTCCCCCGCCCCGAACGTGAGCAGATCGGCCCCCGGGCGGCCGGGTCGGAAGACCTCCGGTTCGGCGAACGCCCGCGGGTCGCGGTTGGCCGCGTCGAAGCGCACCAGCACCGGGCCGCCCGCCGGCAGGTCCCGTCCGCCCAGTCGTACCGCGTCGACGGTGACCCGTCGGGTGGCCCGGACCGGCGGGTCGAGGCGCAGCACCTCGGTCAGCAGGTCGGCGGTCCGCGCCGCGACCGGGACGGCCGGAGAGAGCACGTGGTGGGCGGCGGCGCCGATCAGGCCGGCGGTCGCGTCGCACGCCTGGACCAGCAGACCGATCAGGTTCGCCCGTACCTCCGGGGGGCCTTCCGGCGTGAGCGCCAGCAGCGCCGCCACCGCCCGGTCGGCCCGTGCGACGAGAGCAGGGTCAACACCCGGGTGGTACGCGGTGGCAACGACCTCCACCGCCGTCCCGGCGGCGACCGGTTCCGAGAAACCCAGCCGCCGGGCCAGCACCCGCAACGGCACCGGGCGGGCCAGTTCGGTCATCACGTCCAGGCGGTCACCGGCCCGGTCCAGGATCGTCATCGTCAGCCGGGCCGCCTCGTGGCGCAGCTCGTCCGGGTCCAGCGCGGCCAGCGCGCCGACCCCGACCGCCCGGCGTTCGGCGTGCCGTTGGGGCGGACTGAACCGGCTGACCGAGGCGCGCAACCAGGCGAGCGCGCCGGGCGGGCCGGTCTCGACGGCCGGCACCTGGAACGCTGGATCGGTAAGCGCGGCCCGCACGTCGGCGTGGCGCGTCACCCACCACACGCCGTCGGCGTCGAGCGCGGGCGGCCCGCACGCAGGTGTTTCCGGGGCGGGCGCGATGACGGGCCAGGTGTCGGTCACCGCCCGACCATAAAACCCGAACCGTTCGGCGCTCACCGAACGATCCGCGTGCGTCGAGGGAGGAACACCGCGCCGATCGTGCCGTTTCGGTCGTCGGCATGGGTGTCGTGCCCCTGGAGAAGGCGCACGATCGCGCAGCAGGGGCCGCCCTGGTGCCGACCGGTCAGGCGCGGCGACCGGTGGGCGACGCGGGCGGGGCGAGAGTGTGTTCCGGGACGGAGAGGGCGGCGGCGAGGGCGGGCCGTCCGGTGGCGGTGAGGCGGATCGCCCGGCCGCCGCCCCGAGTGGTCCAGCCCAGGTCGGAGAAGCGACGGCAGAGTGCCGCGCCGAGAGCCCCGGCCAGGTGCGGGCGGCGTTCGGTCCAGTCCAGGCAGTCGCGCACCAGCGGGCGTCGGGTGGCGCGCAGCTCGTCGACCGGCACGCCCAGTCCGGTCAGCCAGGCCCAGCCGTCGGCGGTAAGCGTCAGTCCACTGACCCGCTCCAGCCGACCGTCGGCAAGCAGCGCGTCGTACATCAGCACGCCCAGCCGCCCGGCGAGGTGGTCGTAGCAGGTCCGCGCGTACGCCAGGGCGGCGGTGGCGTTCGCCGTGCGCAGCGACCGGGTCGGTGTGGGCGCACTCGGCGCGTGCCCGGCCAGGTCCTCGATCAGCTGGGCCACCGACGGCCCGGCCAGGCGCAGGTAGCGGTGCCGGCCCTGCCGTTCCTCGACGAGCAGCCCACCCCGGACGAGGCGGTTGAGGTGGTCAGTGGCCGTCGACGGGGCGACGCCCGCCCGCCGGGCCAGCTCACCCGCCGTCCACGCCCGGCCGTCGAGCAACGCCACGCAGATGCCGGCCCGGGTGCCGTCGGCCAGCAGGGCGGCCAGCTCGGCCATCGCCCGACCGTCGGTGCCTACGTTCATCGGCCCAGTCTAGGGAAGAACTCTTTACAACGTTGTATCCAACGTTGTAAGAACGGAGGGCACACCGCCCACTCCCCCGAGGCAGGTCCACATGCGACATCTCCGCCGCGGCGGCGCGCTCGCCGCCGTGCTCGGTCTGCTCCTGGCCGTGCCCCCGTCCACGTCGGCAGCCGGATCCGACGGCCCGTCCCGCTACCGCAACCCGGTCTCCGCCGACGTCGGCGACACCTTCGCCGACCCGGTCGTCGTCCGGGGCGACGACGGCTTCTGGTACGCCTACGGCACCACCGACCCGCTGCGCGAGGGCGAGGGCGTGTTCCACCGGGTGCCCACCGCCCGCTCGGCCGACCTGGTCGACTGGACGTACGTCGGCGACGCCTTCGGCCCCGACCAGCGCCCGCCCTACGCGGCGTCCGGCGCGGCGTACTGGGCGCCCGACGTGCGCCGTCTGGGCGACCGCTGGGTCATGTACGTGACGGTCACCGACACCACAGTCTCCGCCGAGGGCAGCGACTACGCCATCGGTGCGGCCACCGCCCCCAGCCCGACCGGGCCGTGGACCTTCGCCGACGAGCCGGTCGTCGCCCCGCGCCCCGGCGGCGGTGGCGGCTGGCTGTGGACGATCGACCCGAGCCAGTTCACCGACGTCGACGGCCGCGCCTACCTCTACTACGGCAGCTACTACGGCGGCATCTCGGTCACCGAACTCAGCCCGGACGGCCTGCGCGCGGTAGGCGCGTCGACGCCTGTGGCGATCGACAACAAGTTCGAGGGCAGTTACGTGCTGCGCCACGACGGTTGGTACTACCTGTTCGCGTCCACGGCGAACTGCTGCGCCGGCCCGGCCACCGGCTACTCCGTCCAGGTCGGGCGTGCGCGCAGCCCCCGCGGCCCGTTCACCGACCGCGAGGGCGTCGCCCTGACCGCGTCTCGGGCCGGCGGCACCCCGGTGCTCACCCAGAACGGCAACCGCTGGATCGGTACCGGGCACAACGGGTTCCTCACCGACCTGTCCGGTCAGGACTGGATCGTCTACCACGCCATCGACCGTGCCGACCCGTACCTCGACGAGCCCTTCGGCATCAACGAGCGCCCGATGCTGGTCGACCGGCTGGACTGGATCGACGGCTGGCCGACTGTCAACGCCGGCGCCGGCCCGTCCGAGGGTGCCCGCCCGGCACCTGTCACGACCGGTCGTGTGGACGAACGCTTCGACACCGCGAGCCTCGCCGGCTGGCAGCGCGCCGGCCAGTGGCGGGTCGCCGACGGCCGGCTCGGCGGCAGCGGCGCGCTCACCAGCCGTACCACAGTGGGCCCGGACGTGCGCGCGGAGGCCGACCTGCGGCTCACCGGCGCGACAAGCGCCGGGGTCACCCTCGGCGACCGGGTCGAGGTCCGGGTGGACGCGGCCGCCGGCCGGCTGGTCGCCCGCGACGGCCGCCGCCAGACCAGCACGCCGCTGCCCGCCGGGCTCGACCTGGGCAACCGACACAACCTGGCCATCGAGGTACGCGGACAGCAGCTCACCGCCGAGCTGAGCCCCGCCCGCCTCGGTGACCAGCTCGCCGTGGTGTCGCTTCGGCTGGACCGCCCGATCGCCGGCCGACCCGGGCTGACGGCCGGCGGCGGCACAGCCGAATTCGACAATGTCAGCGTTGCGCGGCTGTACCAACCGGCGAAGCGGGCGGTGCCCGAGCCCCGGGTCGGCGCACGCCTCACCGCGTACTCCGACGAATTCGGCGACGGGCTCGACGACCGCTGGCAGTGGGTACGCGCGGACCCGGCCGCCACCGTCGCCGACGGGGCGCTGCGCTGGCCCGTGCAGTCCGCCGACCTGACCGGCACGGGCAACACGGCAGGCGTGCTGCTGCGCGACGCCCCGAGCGGCGACTACGTCGCCGAGACGACCGTGACGCTGGACCTGGGTGAGGAGACGGTCCGCAACTACCAGCAGGCAGGCCTGGTCGCCTACGTCGACGACGACCGGTTCGCCCGCCTGACCCAGGTGGCGATCTGGAACACCCGGCAGGTCGAGTACGGCTACGAGCTGCCCTTCGCCGGCCAGCCGGTGTACGGCGGCAGCATCGTCGGAACGCCGGCCACCACCACCTGGCTCCGGTTGGCGCACCACGTCGACCGGGCCACCGGGGAGCACGAGTTCCGGGCCGGGTCCAGCCGCGACGGACGTACCTGGACGTGGGGTGCGGTGTGGACGTTCCCGGCCGACACCACCCCCCGGATCGGGCTGGTCGCGCACGGCGGCGCCGAACCGGCGGTCACCGCGAAGTTCGACTACCTGCGCTTCTACCGCTGATCGCTACCGGACGGCCCGGGGGCGCGACCCCCCGGGCCGTCCGGACTGGACCTGGCGGGGCTCAGCGGATGTGGCGTTCCGCGGCGGCATGCCACCAGCCCGGTGGGCTCGGACCGCTGACCGTCGCGGTCGGCTGGTCGGGGTGCAGGCCGAGCCGACGGAGAGCAGCACCCTGGATACGAATGTCGACCCAACCGTGCCAATGACCATCAACCCCAACCCCGCAGGAAAGACCCCACGTGATCGCGGTCGCCTCGAACGGCATCCAGTCGATGCCCCGATCACGCAGTCAGGCGCGGACGGCGGCCATCGGCTGCGGACAACCACGGGTGCTCTCGTAGGCCACTACGGTGACCCATTCGACTTGCGACGCATCCATGACGAGCACTGTAACGCGGGGACGGCTCACCGACGTCGTCGTCGCCACCCCACCATGCGACGGATGGCCGGACGGCAGGCATCGATCAGATCGACGTCGAGCTCCACGGCATGCCGTGCCCGGTGCTCGGCCGGCAACGGTACGTTCCTGCTCTCCGGCACGACCCGCTCCACCCAGCCGTCGCGCAGCACATGCGGAGTGAGCACGCGGTCGGCACAGTCCAGTTGTGCGAGGAGCGTTGGCAACTCGATCCGGCTGTGGTGTCCGCCGCTCAGCGCCCTGAAGATCGTCTCGTGCAGGCCGCCCTCGAATCCGATGATCGAGGAGACACTCAGGATGCCCCGGCTTGGACGAGGCGTGCCAGCAGCGGACGGAGCATCGGCGGCGGCGTGCAGGACGTTGAACGGTAGTTCGGCGAACCATCCCTGGGCCGACCACAAGATGATTCTCCTCGTCGGTGGGCTCACATGGACCCGCGACGCGCCGCCGTCGATCCCGGTCCAATCCGGCCACCGGCGGCAGAAGTAGTCGCTGACGCCGCTCGCCCACTGCTGACCCAGCCCCGACTCCTGTAGACACTTCAGGTGGCACTGGCCGTAGCGGCCGTCGGCGAAGGATCGATCCGTACCGAGGAAGTACGGTGCGAGATAGAAATCCTGCCCCACCAGGCCGAGCGTCAGCCGGCGGCAGAAGCAGCAGGGTGCCGGAACAGCCCCGTCACGCACCTCAACACGGTCGTGGTCTGGCACAGTCACTGCTGGCCAAAGAGCAGCTGTTCGAGCTCTTCGAGCTGTTGCCGAGTCAGCCGAGGAGGACGCCAACCGAGAGCCTCCGCGTGGCGGAGGAACTCCTGCGGAAGGCCCACCCGATACCTCTCCACGTAGTACGGCAGGTCACTCGGCCACGACCACTCACCGTCGGTGAGTATGGAGAGTGGTGCGATCTCAGGCCGCTCCGCGTCCAGTTCGTCGTACGCGTAGCCGGCCGACGCCGCCAGCACGGAACCGCCGGTGAGGTAGCCGACGACCGGACCCACCAGCTCTACGGTCAGCTTGCCGCTGGCCTCGCGTAGGCCCATCTCCGTTGGTTGCCCGTGCGGGAGGTCGTTGAAATGGCCGATATCCCGCACCTGGCTCACCTCCGCTTCGAACAACGCCGATCAGCCTAATCGAGCATGGTCCACCGCTCGCTGCCTCCGACGGACCGCGTGGTCGAGGGGATGCATCTCCGCATCCGACTCGGCCTTGGCCTCCTGTCCTACCCTGAAGGGGCCGCGACGCCACTTCGGCAGGTCGAGGCCCTAGCGCTCGCACCTTGGGCGGATGGACGTGCCGCATGAACTGGACGACGTTCCGCAGCGACCGCACCCCTCGCCGACTCCGCGCCGTGGCCGACCTACGGTTTCCCGTTAGCGGGCGCGAGCATCTACGGAATCGGTATCCCCAGCTCAGCGAGGACGACCTCGTGCTCGTCGAGACCGCGACCCGGCAGTGGTTCCGGCTCACCGCCCGCCAGACCGGCGCGAAGCTGGCGATGCCGTCGGTGGTCGCGGGTGAGCTGTGGCGGGAACTGACTCTGCACACGCGGGACTACGCCGCCTTCTGCGACGCCGCGTTCGGGCGTCTCCTGCCCCACCAGGTCGGGTCCGCGACAGGCGGCGCCCCGTTGCTCGCCACGCTGAGCCACGGCCGCCGGGACGAGGACTGCGGCCCGACCGGCCTCCCCCTGCTGTTCCGGGTGGACCAGGAGCTCAGCATCCCGGACGGCAACCGCTACCTGGCCGACTGCGGAGGCCGTGGCGAATGCTTCCCGACCTCCAACCGGGTCTGCCTGCAACACCTCGGGGGGCCGGGTAAACGACTCAAGCCGCGCGGCATTCGCGGCGACCTGCCCCTCAACGACGGCCGTCACGGGTACGCCGGCGGCGCCGGCGGCAGCGGCGCTGGTGGCGGCGGCGATTTCAGTGGCGGGGGTGGCGACGGCGGTGGAGGCGGCAACTGACTGTGCACGGCCGACTGCCGCCCGAACGGCCTAGAGGACGTCGAACTCGTTGCCCTCCGGGTCGGCCATCGTCACGTGGTCGGGCGTCCCATCGAGTTCGTCCACCCGGAGCACGGCCCCGCCCGCCGCCACCAACCTGTCCACCACCACCTGGACCCGCGGCCAGCGCACCTCGAACGGCTCCTGGCGGCCACCGCCGGCGCGGATGTCAAAGTGCATCCGGTTCTTGACCACCTTCGGCTCCGGCACCTTCAGGAACGACACACCGGGCCGGACGCCGCCCGGGTCCTCGATGAAAGCGCCGTCGTCCCATTCGTCCTCGGGAACCTTGAAATGGGTCTGCCACGCCTCCCAGGTGGTGAACCCCTCCGGTGGCGCGGCCGGGACGTACCCCAGCGCGAGGCACCAGAACGCGGCCAGCTCGCGCGGGCGCGCGCAGTCGACGGTAAGCGACCACTGCTCGGACACCGCCACACCATAGACCGCAAACGTCACACCGGCGGACGGGTCAACGGGGTCGCCGTCCGGTCCGTGCCGTCGTAGCTGCGGGCGGCGTCGAACGAGCCCGTCGGGCGCTGCCCACCGGTCACGGCGCGGGCCAGCCGCAGGTCCGCGTCGCGGAAGCGCAGCGCCAGGCTGAGGTGCGGCACCCACGCTCCGGGGGCGTGCCAGGGGCGCTGCCCGTCGGCCTCGGCGAGGGCGTCCCAGACCGCGGCGTGCAGCGCGGTAAGCGCCGGTGTGGGTCGTACGAGCCAGACCAGCGGGGCGCTGCCGTCGAGGACGACGACCCGGTCGAGCGTGACAGGCACCGGCAGCGCGGCGTCGAACAACTCGGCCAGGCGGTGTTCGACACCGGCCGGGAACTCGTCGACGGCGGCGAGGGTCAGATGCGGCCGGTTGGTCGGATGGATGTTGCGGGCGAGGCTGGGCAACCTGGCGGCCGCCAACCGACTCCAGACCGTCCGGATCGCGGCGTCCAACCCCGCCGAGCACACCAGTTCCACCGTACGCACCCCGCCACGCTAGCGGGAACGGCCCTGGCCGTACGGGTGACTGGCTCCGCCACCGACCGCGGGGTTGACCCCACCGGCGAGCCGCGCCCGGATCGTCAGGCTGAACGCGGCGACGACGGTGATGGTCGCCGCGCCCAGCAGACCCACCGCCAGCGGCGGGAGTCGCGCCGCCACCGGGCTGAGGATCAGGCAGGCCACCACCGACGCGAGGCAGTGCTTCGTCAACTGGCCGAACACCCATGCCTCGAAGATCAGCCGCCCGACGAGGAAGAGCAGGGGCCCGACCAGGATCGCGACCACGTTCCCGGCCGACATACGGCCGCCGGGCGCCTTCAGCATCAGCTCTCCGCCGATGCCGGTGAGCAGGATGCCCCCCACCATCAGCAGATGGGTGTAGCCGGCCCGCAGGTTGACCCGGTACGGGTCGACGGCCACGTTGATCTTCACGGCGAGGCTGCTCGTCGTCCGGTAGAAGTAGGTCCACCAGAGGAAGACGACGGTCCAGAAGGTGATCAGGAAGGCAGCGGTGTCCTCCAGGTCCCGCGACGACTCTCGGTAGAAGTTGCCAGTGGCCAGGATCGTCTCGCCGAGAGCCAGGATGATGAACTGGCGGTACCGCTCGGCCAGGTGTTCGCCCGAGAGACGCCACTCCCCAGCCGTGGCCCGGCCAAGCCCCGGCACCCGCCAGCGCAACGCCGGCGCCCCGTAGTCGATCGCCAGCGCGCAGATCCAGAACAGGGCCCGCGCATTGCCGTGGGACGCGGCCCCGGCGAACCACAGCGTCCCGGACAGCAGATACCAGATCACGCCCCGGACCGGCCGGCGCCAGGCGGGCGTGGCCCGCAGATAAAAGGCCATGACCAGGGTACGTCCCAGGTGGATCCCGAGGTACGCGCCCGCGAAGACGAATGCCTGATCGCCGAAAGCGTCCGGCACGTTTATCGACATCAACAGGCTGCCGAGCATCACGCAAATGATCAGAACCTGCACAACGGGACGTTCACAGTCGAGGCTGTCGGTGGCCAGGTTGGTGTTGTACCAGATCCACCAGAACGCGAGCAGGAAGATCACCGCGTGGAGGGCGGCGACCCAGCTCGGCTCCTCGGCCAGGGTCGACGACAAACGGCCGAGGGTGAAGATGAAGACGAGGTCGAAGAACAGTTCGACGGCACTCGACCGCACCGGATTGACCGGACCCGCCGCGACCTCCCTGCGCATCAACCCATCATTACATCCAATTCGGACATAAGAGGGCGACTGGTCTGATCGGCCGACGCACGATCCTGCCCGTGGCGCCGACCGACGGAGACCAGCTTCCGGGAGCAGGCGGGGATGCTCGGATCAGCGTCGCTCGTCAAGGTGGTTGCGCAGGGACCTGCCTGCTCCCCGCGCTCGGCGAGGCAGCCAGATCGCGCCGATCACCAGCAGGACGATCACAAGGATGAGCAGCCAGCGCATCACGACCTCCGTGTCCGGGGGCGCCTCACCACGTCCCAGGTGCAGGCTTGCTTGCCCCGCCGCCGGCCTCCGTCAAACCACATGACCGAGGCCGGGGCTGACGGGCTTGAGGCCGTCGTGAGCACGTGGCAGGCTCACGATCCGTGATCGACGACTTCGCGAAGACGTACCTGCACAGCGATCTGCGGGATGTGCGCGAGGCGGTCCTCTGGAAACTCGAAGGGCTCAATGAGTACGACATCCGCCGCCCCCTGACCTCTACCGGCACCAACCTTCTCGGCCTGGTCAAACACCTCGCGGTGTGGGAGGCCCGGTACTTCGGCGAAGTCTTCGGGCGACCGTTTCCTGAACCACTGGCCCGCTGGGACGACACCGACGCGAACGACCACGACATGTGGGCCACCGAGCACGAGACCCGCGAGGAGATCATCGACCACTACCGCCGCGTATGGGCCCACTCGGACGCGACGATCGACGCACTGCCCCTCGATGCGACCGGCCACGTGCCCTGGTGGCCGCGCCCACAGGTCACGTTGTTCGCCATCATGGTGCACATCCTCACCGAGACGAGCCGGCACGCCGGACACGCCGACATCCTGCGCGAACAGCTCGACGGCTCGACAGGGATAGCGGCCTGGGATCTCAACGCTCAGCGTGACCCGGCCATCGGCGAAGCCCGACGCGCACAGATCGAACGGGCCGCCCGCGCAGCCGCCGGCCCTACGGCTTTTGGAGCGCGGTCGGAGAGCCGCTGAGGGCGCTGGCCGTCCGCTGCGGCTGCCCGCCGGGTCGATGTGCTGTTGAGCCATATACCTCAGAGGTATGAATATGACTCTGAGGTATACCGCTCACGACCACATCCGCCGCCACGGAGGTGACCGACGGTCACCTCCGGTCGTCGACTGCGCCCATCGCCCCAGCCAGGGTTAGGAATTGCTCGTCTAGTGCTGGGCTCGCGCGAAGCCGACGAAGTCTCGCCACGCCCGCGGCGCGAAGGTAAGCGTCCCGCCGTCACGGTCCTTCGTGTCCCGAACCAGGACGACGCCGGGCAGGTTGTCGGCGACCTCCACGCACGCCCCGCCGTTGTTGCCGCTCTTCGTACTCTTACGCCACTGCGCGCCGGTCAGGTCCATGATGATGCCGCTTCCCTGAGCAGGTCTAGGGACTGTCCACGGGAGAGAGCCTCCCCGCGGATGCGTTCCCATCGTCGGTCAAGGGTAGCAATTTCCCCCTGCTGCTCGGTTATCTGCGCCTGTGCCTGCCCGTCAACATGGGCAACACGACCGCCGCCCTCCAATTCGGCGATGATGAACGGCCCACCCAGACCCGGATACATGCCAACGGTTGCCGGCACGACGTAGACCTGCACCGACGGGAGTTGCGCACATCTAGCGAGATGCTCGCACTGCTCGCGCATGAGAGACCGGTCGCCGTAGGCCGACCGTCGCAGCACCGACTCGTCCAGAACGGCGATCAGTAGCGGTGGCTGGTCGCGGTGGAGGACCGACTGCCGCACCATACGTCCCTGGACGAGATGGTCAAGGTCGTTGGAGGACAGCAACTCACCGGCCAGTGTGGCCCGCGCGTATGCCTCGGTCTGCAGCAGGCCGGGCACCCAGGCCAGTTCGTACCACCGCAGCGCGACCGCCTCGCGTTCAATGTCAGCCCATGGCCGGAACCACACCGGCTCGCGGCGCTTCAGGACGTCCGGCCACAGGTCGACCACCTCTCGGCCGAGGATCGCGGCGACCTGGGAACGATGTCGGGTCTGCGGAATCCGTCCCGGGTTTGCCCACCGCGCGGCCGTCTTCGGATCGACCCCGGTCTGAGCTGCGAGAGAGTCGGCGGTCTCACCGCACTGGGTCATGGCCTCCACAACGGCGTGATTCATCCTCTGTCCTCCCCGGATATCCCGAACGTCCAAACGCCATAGTGCAACGGAGTGTAGTTGCATCGCAACAGCCGGCAGGCTAGTCGTAGACGGCGCGGCCGGCAGGGACCCGAGACCCGGCGGACGCGTTCGTGCCGGGGCCGCCTCGCGGGCGAGCACTCAGGGGCGGCCCCTCCCAACGAGCGACAGGAAGAAAGCCGTGCCGGAATGCCCCGCGGCGAGCGCCCGCCCGATCAGGGCCGCTGACGTCCTGCGCCTGAACGGCGAAGACGAGCGCACGGTTCGTCCGCGGAACGGAGGTGTCGCGTGAGGGGTCGACGCCTTCCCCACCTGGCGACCCGTCCCACCTGGCGTTGCCAGTCGTGCGGGGTCGCCTGGCCGTGCTCGGCGGCGAAGTTGAGTCTCCTCGGTGAGTACCGCGAGAAACGGGCAGCCCTGGTGGACTACCTGATGGCCCTGCGGGACGAGGCCGCCGAGCAGTGCCACGGCACGACGGCGGCCGACCTCGACGACCGGTTCGTCGCCTGGGCGCGATCCCGATAGCCGGGCAGTGCAAAGGACAGCCGAAGGGTCAGAGCCAGCCGCTGTCCCGGGCGGTACGCACCGCCTCGGCCCGGTCGGCCGCGCCGAGCTTCTGCACCGCCGCGGACAGGTGGTTGCGGACGGTGCCGGTCGACAGGTGCACACGGCGGGCGATCACCGCGACCGGTGCGCCGAACTCGGCCAGCCGCAGCGTCTCCAGTTCCCGCGGGGTCAGCGGGCACGGCGGCAGGGTCAGCGCGTCAGCAGCCAGCGACGGGTCCACGTACCGGCCGCCGGCGTGCACCCGCCGGATCACGTCGGCGAGCGCGCCGCCTGGCGCGCCCTTGCGCAGGAAGCCTCGCGCGCCGGCGGTCAGCGCCTGCCGCAGGTGACCCGGCCGGCCGTGCCCGGTGAGGACCACCACCGCACACTCGGGTCGGACGCGGGCCAGTTCGGCGGCCACCGCAAGGCCGTCCAGTCCGGGCATCTCCAGGTCCACCACTGCCACGTCCGGGCGGTGCGCGAGCGTCGCGGTGACAGCCGTCGGCCCGTCGGCGGCCTGGGCCACGACGTCGATGTCCGGTTCCAGGCTGAGCAGCGCGGCGACCGCGACGCGGATCAGGTCCTCGTCGTCGGCGAGCAGGACGCGGATCACGACGGCGCCGGGACGGTGATGTCGAGGGTGAACACCGCGTCCTCGCGGCGAACCCGCAACTCGCCCCCGACCGCGGCGATCCGGTCGGCGATGCCGCGCAGGCCGTGGCTGTGCTCGTCCGGTCCCCGATCATCGGCGCCGTCGTTGGCGACAGTCATCCTGACCACACTGTCCTCCCGGTCGATGTCGATGCGACACCATTGGGCCTGACTGTGCCGCAGCACGTTGGTGCCGGCCTCGCGAAGCACCGCCGCCAGTTCGGTGGCGGCCGACTGCGGCAGGTCGACAGGTGACGACTGCACCGTGCAGCGCACGCCGCAGGACCGCAGCACCCCCGCGACGGCGGCCAACTGCTCACCGAGGTCGACTGCACGGTACCCGTGCACGGTCTCGCGGACCTCGGCCAACGCCGACGCGGCGAGTCGCTGCGCCTCGGCGGCCTCCCGGCCGGCCCGTTCCGGGTCGACAGGCGCCAGTCGGGCGGCGAGTTCGGCCTTCAACGCGATCACTGTGAGGTGGTGCCCCAGCACGTCGTGCACGTCACGGGCGAAGCGCAGCCGTTCCTCGGCGGCTGCCAGTCGGGCCTGGGCGGCCTGGCCCTGCCGGGCCTCCACGAGCAGACTCCAGAACCAGACCTGGAACCAGTTGACCGCCGCCACGCCCACCCCGATCCCGCCCGTCACGGCCAGGTTCCGGCCGACGGAGCCGCCGGTCCACCAGGCCACGGCCGCCGAGACGAGCAGGGTGCCGGCGGTGACCGCAAGCGCGCCCGGGAGGCGGACCAGCAGCGGCGCCATCCCCACCAGGGCGGCGCCGATCCAGGCCCAGGTGGGCCAGACACCGGTCGCGACGGGGGCGACAAGCGGCACGGTCAGCGCCGCCACGACGATCAGACCGAGTTGGGCGCGGCGTCGCCACCGAGACGCGAGCCACGGGGTGACAGCCGCGTACAGCATGGCGGTCTGGGCGACCGCGAACGCGAGGATGCCGACCGCGCCGAGCACGACGCGGTTGCGGTCCGGCTCCCGGGTCAGGCCGATCGCGGGCAGCAGCACACTCGCCCACACACCGGTGGCCAGCGACAGCAGCGTCGCCTGGCGAGCACGGTGCAGCCGGCGGTCCGCCCGGGGAATCACCGTCTCGCTCGCCACGCGTCGATCCTAGGACCGGCCGGCGCACGACCCACCCCTGCGAGTTGTCACGGTCGGACCATGCGCGCCGCACAGCTTTCCCGTGACGGACGCTCCTGCCCCTCGCGCCGGAACGCCGGCAGGGTCAACGGCATGGAGAAAACACAGATGTACGCGGACAGCCCTACCCCCGTACGGCAGCCCGGGTCGCTGCCCACCGCGCAGTCGGCACCCTCCGACGCGGCGCCCTCCCACGGCATCCGGCGGCTGCTGTGGCACCTGGCCGAGATGGCGCTGGCGATGGTCGCCGGGATGGTGCTGCTCGGGCCGCTCTGGGAGATGGCCGGCACGGCCCTGGGCGTTGCCGGCGCACTGGCCCGGCCGGAGGTGGCCGCCCTGGTGATGGCCACGAACATGACAGTCGGGATGACTGTGTGGATGCGCTACCGGGCGCACCACTGGCGCGGGGTCGGCGAGATGGCCGCCGCGATGTACGTCCCGTTCCTGCTGCTGCTCGTACCGTTCTGGGCCGGGCTGCTGGACGGCGACGCCGTGCTGCTCGGCGGTCATCTGCTGATGGTGCCGGCCATGGTGCTTGTGGTGCTGCGCCACCGGCACGAACCACCGGTGGTGATACGCCGACACCCGGCAGTGGTGGCGCTCGCCCGCCGCTGGCCGGCCGGACTCGCGCTGCTGCTGACCGCGGACCTGTGGGTCGACCCGATGGTGCTCAGCCCGTGGACGATGCTGGTGCTGCCCGGCGGGTACCTGCTGATCGGCGTGGCCCGGCGGACGCTGCGCGGGCCGGGCGTGCTCGCCACCCAGCTCGTCGGCCTGGTCGCCTGGGTGACCGTGACGCTTGTCGCGGTCGCGGCCGGCGGGCGGACGGCCGCGTGGCTGGTGGCGTTCGGGTGGCTTGTGCACGCCGGGTGGGACCTGGTCAACCACCGCACCGGCCGGGTGGTGCCGCGCGGGTACGCCGAGTTCTGCGGCGTGCTCGACACCGCTCTCGGCGGAATGATGATCCTGGCGATCCTGACCACCACCTGACCCGCCGAGCCGCCCGCCGCCAAGATCCGGGGCGGCCGGGGGCGCTCTTGTGCCGGTCGGCGCAGCGGCCCCGACGGCGTGATGAAAGGCTTGACCCATGAGTTCCGCACCTGCACAGCACGACGCACCGACCGACGCACCGATCGACGCCGCCCCCGCCGACGCCGAAGAGGTGTACGCCTTCACCGAGCTCGGGCTGCGTCCCGAGCTGCTGGGCGCGCTGTCCGCCCTCGGCTACGAGGAGCCGACCCCGATCCAGAGGGAGGCCATCCCGCCGCTGCTCGACGGCCGGGACCTGCTGGGTCAGGCGGCCACCGGCACCGGCAAGACGGCGGCGTTCGCGCTGCCACTGCTGAACCGGATGTCGGCGCACCGCGACGGCGGAGACCCGGTGGCGCTGGTGCTGGTGCCGACGCGGGAGCTGGCGGTGCAGGTGTCCGAGGCGTTCCACCGCTACGGCAAGGACCTGGGCGCGCGGGTGCTGCCGATCTACGGTGGGCAGCCGATCGGGCGGCAGTTGCGGGCGCTGGACAGCGGGGTCGACGTGGTGGTGGCCACCCCCGGGCGGGCCCTCGACCACATCGCCCGTGGCACCCTGCGCCTCGGTGGCCTGGCCACGGTGGTGCTCGACGAGGCCGACGAGATGCTCGACATGGGCTTCGCCGAGGACATCGAGGCGATCCTGGAGCACGCTCCCGCAGAGCGTCAGACGGTGCTCTTCTCGGCGACCATGCCGTCGCGCATCGACGGGATGGCCCGCCAGCACCTGCGCGAGCCGGTCCGGATCGAGATCGGCCGGGAGCAGACGGTCGCGGGCGAGGCGCCCCGGGTGCGGCAGAGCGCGTACATCGTGACGCGCGCGCACAAGCCGGCCGCGCTGGGCCGGGTCCTCGACGTGGAGTCGCCCACGGCGGCGATCGTGTTCTGCCGCAGCCGTGAGGAGGTGGACCGGCTGACCGAGACGATGAACGGCCGGGGCTACCGCTCCGAGGCGCTGCACGGCGGCATGAGCCAGGAGCAGCGCGACCGGGTGATGGGCCGGCTGCGGGCGGGCACCGCCGACCTGCTGGTGGCCACCGACGTGGCGGCCCGTGGGCTCGACGTCGAGCAGCTCACCCACGTGGTCAACTACGACGTGCCGTCGGCGCCTGAGTCGTACGTGCACCGGATCGGCCGGGTGGGCCGGGCCGGCCGGGAGGGCGTGGCGATCACCCTCGCCGAGCCGCGCGAGCACCGGATGCTCAAGACGATCGAGCGGGTCACCGGCCAGCGGATCACCATCGACAAGATCCCCACCGTGGCCGACATGCGGACCCGCCGGCTGGAGCTCACGCAGGCGGCGCTGCGGGAGAGCCTGCTGGAGGACGACCTCGACCCGTTCCGGGTGATCGTGGAGACGCTCACCGACGAGTTCGACCTGATGGAGGTCGCGCTCGCCGCGGTGAAGCTGGCGCACGAGGTGACGTCGCCGGGCTCGGACGACGAGGAGGAGATCCCGCAGGCGCCGGTGCGCGGCCCGCGCGAGGGTCGGCCGGAGGCCGGTGGCCGGGGCGGCGACCGGAGAGGCGGGGGTCGGCCCCGTTCGGGTGGCGGCAACACCGTCCAGGTCTTCGTCGGGCTGGGTCGGCGCGCGGGGGTCCGCCCGCAGGACCTGGTCGGCGCCATCACCGGCGAGACCGGCATCCGCGGCCGGGACATCGGTTCGATCGAGATCGCCGACCGCTTCTCGCTGGTGGAGGTGCCGCAGGGGGTGGCCGACGAGGTGATCTCCGGGCTGCGTTCCAGCACCATCAAGGGCCGCAAGGCCACGGTGCGTCGCGACCGCGGCGGCGAGGGGCGCTGAGCGCGCCGCCGGCGACCGCCGGGATACGACGGTCGCCGGCGCGTCAGCTCAGAAGGAGTACGGCCCGAAGCGGCCCCAGGCGACCACCGCGGCGAGGACGAGCAGCACGGCGCAGGTGATCGCGCCCTGGATCTCCATGCGGCGCTCGGCCGCCGTTTCGCGCTTCTTCCTGTCGCGCAGGTGCACCAGGATGGCGCCGATCATGACGATGACCAGCCCGACGGCGGCCAGCGGCGTGAGCACTGTGGCGATGCCGGTCAGCGCCGGCAGCACGAGCCCGACGGCGGCCAGCACCTCGACCGCGCCGAGGGCCTTGACCTGCGACGGCGGGACCGGGTCGACCCAGGCCATCCGGTCGCGCAGCTTCTCCTTGGGCTGGGTCAGCTTGGCCAGGCCGGCGCCGACGAAGACGACGGCGAGCAGGATCTGGATGATCCAGAGCACCAGGTTCACGGGGGTTACCTCCGGGGACACCGCCTCGCGGCGGAGAGGTGATTGAGCGTTCCCGCGAGACAGTAGCCCCCCATGCGCGAACATCGATGACCCCCGCCGTCACAGGACGGCGGGGGTCATCGGGCTCGAGAACGTCAGACCGTGAAGAGCGCCGGTCCGTCGAGCGCCTGGACGTCGGCCGGGCGCAGCGCCAGGGCGAGCACGTCGGCCACGTCGGCCAGGGTGTGCACGGTCAGCGCCTCGCGCACCTCGGTCGGCAGGTCGTCCAGGTCCGGCTCGTTGCGCGCCGGGATGATCACCTCGCTGAGGCCGGCCCGGTGCGCGGCGAGCAGCTTCTGCTTCACCCCACCGATCGGCAGCACCCGACCGGAGAGCGTCACCTCACCCGTCATCCCGAACTCCGGGCGGACCGGGCGGCCGGTGACAAGCGACGCCAGGGCCGTCACCATGGTGATGCCGGCGCTGGGACCGTCCTTGGGCACCGCGCCCGCCGGGACGTGCAGGTGGATCCGGCGTCCCGCCAGGGCGTTCGGGTCGATGCCGAGCCGACGCCCGTTGGAGCGCAGGTACGACAGCGCGATGTGCGCCGACTCCTTCATCACGTCGCCGAGCTGGCCGGTCAGGGTCAGGCCCGGCTCGCCCTCCATGCTCGTCGCCTCGATGAAGAGCACGTCCCCGCCGGCGCCGGTGACGGCGAGGCCGGTTGCCACGCCGGGCACGGCGGTGCGCTCGGCCGACTCCGGGGTGAACTTCGGCCGCCCCAGGTAGCCGGTGAGGTTGTCGGTGTCGACGCGTACCGGCGACGGGTCGGTCGCCAGCGTCACCGCCACCTTGCGCAGGATCTTGGCGAGGCCACGTTCGAGCTGCCGGACACCGGCCTCCCGGGTGTACTCCCCCGCGATCAGCGCCAACGCCTCGTCGGCGATCTCCACCTCGTCGGCGGTCAGACCGGCCCGCTCCCGCTGCCGGGGCAGCAGGTGGTCACGGGCGATGGCGACCTTCTCGTCCTCGGTGTAGCCGTCCAGGGTGACCAGCTCCATCCGGTCCAGCAGCGGGCCGGGGATGGACTCCACCACGTTGGCGGTGGCCAGGAACAGCACGTCAGACAGGTCGAGGTCGACCTCCAGGTAGTGGTCCCGGAAGGTGTGGTTCTGCGCCGGGTCGAGCACCTCCAGCAGGGCGGCGGCCGGGTCGCCCGCGTAACCGGCGGCCAGCTTGTCCACCTCGTCGAGGAGCACGACCGGGTTCATCGAGCCCGCCTCGCGCAGCGCGCGCACGATCCGGCCGGGCAGCGCGCCCACGTAGGTGCGCCGGTGCCCGCGGATCTCCGCCTCGTCGCGGACCCCGCCGAGCGACACCCGGACGAAGTTGCGCCCGAGCGCCCGGGCCACGGACTCGCCGAGGCTGGTCTTGCCGACCCCGGGAGGGCCGGCGAGAGCCAGCACCGCGCCGGAGCCGCGACCGCCGACCACACCGAGGTTGCGCTCGGCCCGGCGGTTGCGTACGGCCAGGTACTCCAGGATGCGGTCCTTCACGTCGGCCAGGCCGGCGTGGTCGGCGTCGAGCACCGCCCGGGCCGCGGCCAGGTCGGTGTTGTCCTGGGTACGCGTACCCCACGGCATTTCCAGCACGGTGTCCAGCCAGGTGCGGATCCAGCCCGCCTCCGGGGAGGCGTCACTGGCCCGCTCCAGCTTGCCGACCTCGCGCATCGCCGCCTCGCGGACCTTGTCCGGCAGGTCGGCGCTCTCCACCCGGGAGCGGTAGTCGGCCGAGCCGTCCGGCTCGTCCTCGCCCAGTTCCTTGCGGATCGCGGCGAGCTGCTGGCGCAGCAGGAACTCCCGCTGCGACTTCTCCAGGCCCTCGCGGACGTCGCTGTTGATCTGCTCGGTGACCTCCTGCTCGGCCAGGTGGTCCTTCACCCAGCCGACCAGCAGCTCCAGCCGGGCGGTGACGTCCGGCGCGGCGAGCAGCTCGGTCTTCTGCTCCAGCGTCAACCAGGGCGCGTAGCCGGCCGAGTCGGCCAGCTCGGACAGGTCGGTCATCCGCTCCACCGCGTCGATGACCTGCCAGGCGCCCCGCTGCTGGAGCACGGAGGTCACCAGGGCGCGGTACTCGCGGGCGAGTTCCCGGGCCTTGCCGGCGGGAGCGGGTTCGTCGAGTTCGGTCGCCTCGACCCAGAGGGCAGCGCCGGGGCCGGGCACGCCGGAGCCGATCCGGGCCCGGGACAGGCCACGGACCACGGCGGCGGGCTCACCGTCGGGCAGCCGGCCGACCTTCTCGATGGTGGCGACCACGCCGACCGGGCCGTACTCGCCGTCGATGCGCGGCACGGCCAGCAGCTTGCGGTCGCCGGTCGTCCGTGCCGCGTCGATGGCGGCCTGGGTGGTCGGGTCGAGGGTCACCGGGATCACCATGCCGGGCAGCAGCACGGCGTCGGTCAGGGGAAGTACCGGAAGAGTTGCCATCGAACACCTGCTATCGCGTTGAGTTGAGCGTGTCTCACTCAAGTAACAAAGCGTTCCCCTTGTTCCGAGGTGTGACCCAGACCACTACTCGACGTTTGCCGACGGACCGGCAGCAGCAGGTCCCGGACCGCCCGGCCCCCGCCGGCCAGCGCCACGGCGACGGGAATGGCCAGGCTTGTCAACGCCAGGGCGAGCACGACCCGGGCGGGCAGCCCGACGCCGACGGCGAGCGCGGTCAGCACCGTGCAGACCACAAGCTTCACCCGGGTACCCGACAGGCTCCCGACCGTGTTCACGACGCGGCCGGGTTCGTGCCGTACAGCCGCGGGTCACCCGGCGGCAGCATCGGCTCGGGGGCGTTGGCGCGCGGGTTGTCGTCGTAGCGGAACTCCCCCTTGCCGTTCGGCGCGGGCCCGGACGCCCAGCGCCCCTGCGCGGCGTCCGTGCCGGAGGAGAAGCCGAGGTAGGTGTAGCCGAACTCGTCGGTGAACTCCCCGGAGTCCGGGAAGGCGTCCGGCACCGGCATGTCCTCCAGGCCGTCCTCCCTGAGCTGCTCGATGGCGGCCAGCCACATGTTCTGGTGCATGGTGTCGCGGGCCAGCAGGAAGCGCAGCATCTGCTTGACGCCCGGATCGTCGGTCATGTGGAACAGCCGGGAGACCTGCAGACGGCCCTGCGCCTCGGCGGTGACGTTGAGCTGGAAGTCGGCCAGCAGGTTGCCGCTGGCGGTGATGAACGCCCCACTCCACGGCACCCCGTTGCTGTCGGCGGGCAGCGCCCCGGCGCCGCCGTGGATGAAGTGCGCCGGGTTCGACCCGGCATAGACCGCCCCACCCCCGGGGTTGTCCGCGATGGCCTCGGACAGCGACAGCGGGGCGTTGTCCAGCAGGCGGGTGATCATCGTGACGATCATCTCGACGTGGCCGACCTCCTCGGTGCCGACGTCGAGCAGCAGGTCCTTGTACTTGCCGGGCAGCCGGCAGTTCCACCCCTGGAACAGGTACTGGTTGGCGACTGTCATCTCGCCCCACTTGCCGCCCAGCACCTCCTGCAGGCGGCGGGCGAACGCGGCGTCCGGAGCGTCCGGCTTGGCTTCGAACTGCAGGTCCTTCACGTGGCTGAACATTCGACCTCCTCGGTGCCGGAATGCTGGCATCGAGGCGGTTCCCATCCCGCTGACCCGGCCGGGCCAACCCGTGTCCCGGTCGGGTCAGCGCAGCGGGTGGACCACCGGCAGCAGCACCTCCAGCGCCACGCCCCGGGGCCGCAGCCGGTGCGCACGCAGCACTCCCCCGTCCACTGCCACCAGGTGTCGTACGATCCACAGCCCCAGCCCGGACATCCCGGCCGCCGGCGCCGCGCGGCGTAGCGCCACCAGCAGCGCCTCGTCCACCCGCCCCTCGTCGGTGACCACGATGCTCAGGCCGGGCCCGCGCAGCGCCGCGTAGACGCCGACGTGCCCGCCGGCCGGCCCGTGCCGCAGCGCGTTCTCGACGAGGTTCACCAGCACCTGCCGGGTCCGACCGGCCGGCACCGGCCAGGAACCCGCCCGTCGGGTGGCGCGAGCCCGTCGCCGACCCGGCGGCACCAGCGCGGCGACCTCCCGCAGGATCCCGGCCAACGGCACGGTGGCCTCCGGTGCGGCCGTCGGCGTCAGCACACCGACGCCGGCGGTCGCGTCGCGCAGCAGGCCCTGCAGGTGGGCGGCCTGGTCGCGGGCCAGTTCGGTGATCGCCCGCCGGTCCGCGCCGGTAAGCGTCCGGCGCTCATCGGCCAACGCCCGGGTCAACGAGGTCAGGGCGCTTACCGGGGTACGGAACTCGTGGCACAACACGCGCAGCAGCAGGTCCGCGTCGACACCCGAGGGCGGTTCGGCCCCCGCCTCCGGTCCGGTCCGGCGCAACCCTCGCAACAACCCCTGCCAGCCGTGGCGTGCCCGCATGCATCCGACTCCCCCCGTTCGGTGCGTACCGCATGATCGGTACCCGCTGGGGAACGGCGCAGACATGCCGGACGCACCCACCCTCAGACTCGCTGTCGTGGACGACCACCCCCTCTTCGTCCGCGGCCTCGAACTGCTGCTTCCGGTGACCACCGACGGACGCGCCGAGGTGGTCGGCTCGACCGGCGACGCCGCCGCGGCCGCCGCCATGGTCAGCCGCTGCCACCCCGACCTGGCGCTTGTCGACCTGCACATGCCACCACCCGGCGGCATCCGCGCGGTGGCAGCCATCCGGCGGACCACTCCACGCGTACGGGTGGTCGCCATGTCCGGTTCCACCGACCCGGCACCGGCGCTGGAGGCGCTGCGGGCCGGCGCCGAGGGGTTCCTGCCGAAGACCAGCGAACCGGAGGAGCTGCTGCCCCCGTTGCTTGCCATCCTCGACGGCTGGGCGGTGCTGCCCGCGGAGCTGCTGCGGGCCCTGCTGGGCCCCTCCCGCGCCGCGTCGGTCGACCTGGACGCCGAGGAGCGCCGCCTGCTGCGGGCGATCGCCGCCGGTCGCAGCACCGTCGACGTCGCCGAGGAACTGCACGTCTCGGAACGGACTGTGAAACGGATGACCGCCGCGCTGCTGCGCAAGCTGCGGGTTTCCAACCGCGCGGAGGCGGCGGCCATCGCCGGACACGCCGGCCTGCTTACCGATTGAAGCCGCCCCGGGGCCTGCGATTCCGCGGCGGTTCCCGGTTTTGTACGCCAGGCAATCGCGACGCGCCGAATGAATGGGACGCCTATTGTTGCGGATTCCCCGGTTGATAGGTCAGACTTTGGACACATCCCGCCACCTACAGGGAGTAATCGGCAATGGCGAGAAAAGTAATCACGGTGCTGACCGACGACCTCGACGGCGGGAAGGCCGACCGGACGGTCGAGTTCAGTCTCGACGGCGTGGCCTACACGATCGACGTCTCAGACGAGAATGCCGGCGTCCTGCGGAAGGCGCTGGACCCGTACATCAATGCGGGTCGGCGGATCGGGCGAGGCCCGGTGGAGAACACGCGGACAGTTCGGCGGCCGGGGCGACCGAGCGGCGCCGGAATGGACCGCGAGCAGAACCGGGCGATCCGGGAATGGGCCGTCAAGAACGGCTACAAGATTTCCGAGCGTGGCCGGATCCCGGTCGAGGTCGTCGAGGCGTACAAGAGTCGCTGACACGCGGCACACAGTGACGGGGTCCCACCGTTTCCGGTGGGACCCCGTCACTGTGTGCGCGGCCGGCCATCCGGGGCTGTGCACCCCGGCCGACCGGCCGACTCTCGAATCAGTTCACGTTGATGCGGATCGAGTCGAAGGCAGGGGTCTGGTTCGCCCGCTCCATCATCGGCAGACGGTGCGAACCGTCACCGGCCCAGACCGAGCACTGCGCCGTACCCGACTCCGGCAGACCCGGAATCTGGATGGTCACCTCGTCCGGCTGGGCGCCACCGCGACCGTCCTCGGTGGCGACGAAGAACGCCGGCACCTCCTGCGGCTCCGGCGGCGCGGTCAGGCTGTCCAGCATCCGGCAGGCGGTGTGGAAGTGACCCCGGACCAGGCCCTGGTCGTTGAGCAGCGAGCTCTCCACGTAGTACCCACCCTGACCGGCCGCGAGGAAGCGGTCGCGAACCAGGTTGCGGGTGCTGACGCGCAGGGTGAAGGGCTGGTTGCGACCGACCTGCTGCGGGAACTGGGTGATGAGCAGCGACGGGTTGTTGGCGGCGGCGCCGACCTCACCGAACTCGGTGCTCACGCACCTGTTGCCCTTCTGGAAACCGTCGTGCGCCTCCAACTTGCTCTCGTCGCAGTCGTTGGCCAGCACGCCCAGTCCCGCGCCGGGAGCGGTGCCGCCATTGTTTCCGCCGTTGTTGCCACCACCGTTGTTTCCGCCACCGGTGTTCCCACCGTTGTTGTTGCCACCGCCGGTGTTCCCACCGTTGTTGTTCCCGCCCCCGTTGTTGTTACCGGTGGGCTGCACCTGACACTCGGCGAGCTGCGCCAAACCCTGGGGGCGCGGACCGACCCGGTCGATAGCCGTCGTGATCCGGTCCAGCACCGCCTTACGCTTGCCGGCCAGCGGCTGCAGGATCGCATTGCGGATGAACGCGGCACCCTTGTTGCCCTCGGCGGCCAACCGGCGATCGGCCTCGGCGATCTGGGTCTGCAACTGCGCGAGATTGCGGTCGACCTCGGCTCGCGCCCGATCCGGCACCTGCGGCAGCTTGGCAAGCACATCGGGACAGGCGACGGCCGAGCCGGTGCCCACCGTGCCGTCCTTGCCGTCCTCGCACTCCGCCACCGACTCCTGACCATCACCCCAGTGGTTGCGCACCCAGCGGCCGTTCTGCCAGGTGCGGCTGGTCGAGGCGCCGCTCGGCGCGGTCGAGCCCGGGCTCGGCGCCACGCACTGGCCGGCGACCGGTCGAGGCTTGTTCGTCCGCCGGTCCTGGGCCGACGAGATCTGGGTAACGGCGACTACTCCGCCGAAGACCACGAGCGTGCCGACAACGGCCAGCAGACGCTTGCTCCGCGCGATGCCGGGTGACCGGCGCGCCCGAGTGGACCTGCGCATCGAATTGCTCTCCTTCTCGATCCGGTAGTGGATTCCTGCCCTCGGCGGACCGACGGATAGATGGCACGCCACGGCGGCGACCACCGCGACCTACCCGGTAACGTGTCGATGGCCGACGATGCCCTTTCCGCACCGTCTCCCGCGTCCGGTCGACGCGGTTGGGGAGATCCTCTTCGTTCGCGCAGGAGTACGGGACGGCGACGGGGAAGGTTCAACAGGCGCACAGAAAATTGCTCCGCCCCCGAGCGGATCGGGTGCGGAGCAGGGTTTCAGCAGGGAAAGCGGTTCGTCAGTCCGCGCAGAGGTGGTCGAACGCGAAACCGCCCACCAGTTCGTCGCGGCGTCGGCTCAGCGCCACGATCTCCGTGGTGAGGTCCGCGCGCGCCAGCAGATCCGGGCCGTCGGGCCGCGCGGCGCGCAGCCGTTCGCCCACCGCGACGGTCGCCAGGTCCTCGGCCAGCCGGGCCGCGTCGACGCCGCAGGAGAAGCGCTGCGCGGTCACCGAGACCCGCTCGATGAGGCACGCGTCGGGGCGCACCTGGACCCAGCTCCAGCCCTGCGCCGGGCCCTCGGCCCAGTGCACGTGCAACCCGCGCACGATCGGGTCGGCCAGCTGCCCCGCCACGTACGCCTCCACCGCCGCCGCGCGGGTCAGCGCGCCGAGGTCGTTCACCGGGCCGGTCCGGCCGTCGGGGAGCCGCCCGAGGATGTCGCGGAAGCCCACCGGAGCGGACTCGTCGTCACGGCCCGCCACGGCGGCACCCGCCACGTACGCCCGCGCGTCGAGCACGTACTCGACGAGGCGCCGGCCGTGCTCGGCGGCCCGCAGCGTCGGTGACCCGATGCGCAGCACGGGCAGCCCGACGGCGGCGCTCACGGCGTCGGTGAGGCGCTCGGCGCGCTGCTCCGCCGACCCGGCGGGCGGGACCGGGCCGATCGCCACCGCGACGACGGGCCGTCCGGTGTCGGTCGCGCAGACCACGAGGTCGAACGCCGCTCGACTGGCCGAACCCCACTGACTGCCCGTGACGCCTGGCGGACGCCCCTGCACCAGCTCGCTGAGCCGGCGCGTCCCGTACACCAGGTGGCCGGCGCGGTCGAACAGCGCGTCGCGTCCACCATTGGCGGGCATCGCCCGCAGCCAGCCGCGGTCGTCGCTGCTCGTCATCTGCCTGATCCATCCGCCGGTCGGTCGAACCGCGCCGAGTCTAGGCGGTCGATCACCCGTCCCGGCGGACCGGCCCGGCCGGCTGCCGCAGCGCCGTGCCCGGTGCGCTAACGGCAGACCGCCGTGACGACGACGGGCGCCTGCGGCAGGGCCGGCGGGTGACAGGCCCCGGGCGCTGCCGGCCGCCAGGCCGCCGCGACGTTGTGGACCATGTCCTCCGGCACGTTCTCGGCCCACCGGGACAGGTCGTTGCCGCCGTTCAGGCCACTGGCGAGCAGCACACCGCTCGAACCTCCTACCCGGAGCGCGACCAGCATTTGCTGCATGCCGACCGCCGGATAGCCGAGCGCGGAACACGCCACATCACCGTCACGCCAGCACTTCCAGGCGAGGGCCGGGTCGGCGATCGCCCGATCCGGGTACGGTGCCGAGAACAGGTCGAACATCACCGTCTCGCCGTAGTAGAGGGTCCGACCGACGCTCTGCCAGAAGTCGAGGGCGTACTCGAGGTCGGGTGCCGGCTTGGCGCAGACGGCACGTTCGTCCCGGCAGGTCGCCCCCGGCCCGGTGTAGCGGCCGTGGCTCCAGCCGAGAGCGAGGATGGGCGTGATGCCGGCGACCGTCAAGCGTTGCGTGTACGCGACGATCTCCTGCCGGTACCGCTCGCCGCCGAAGCGGGGGTCCACGTACGACAGGCCGAGCCAGCAGGCCTCGTTGAGCGGGACGTACACCGCCTGGACGCCGCGTGCGGCGAGCCTGGCCACGGCGGCGTCGTCGACCGGGCCGTCCCAGATGCCGCGCCCCCGCACGCAGCGGGCCTCCGCACCGGTGCGCACGAGCGGCGTCAGCCGTCGGGGGGCTGCCGCGTCGACGACCGGGGAGATGCCCCAGAGTTGGTCGCGCACCACGCTGACGTAGGGCGCCTGCCGCTCCTCGCCCGGTGTCAACACGCGGACGGACGGGTTCACGTCGGTCCACCGCGTCGCGCCCTGGTCGTCGTACGCCTGGGCGTGCAGGTAGTAGGAGCCAGCCGGCAGGTCACGCCACTGGGCGGTGTATGGCGCGGTCGTGTCGGTACCGAGCGAGGTGCGGTCCACCCCGGTGCCCCAGCCGAAGAACTCGACGCGGGTGATCCGCCGGCCGGGCGCGGGCGTGGCGACGGCTTCCGCGTTGATGGTGGCCGGGGCGAAGAAGTGGTCACCGTCTTCCGGCCTGATGATCGCGACGGACGGCCGGTTCGGGTCGGGAACGGGACTGGGTGACCCGGTCGGCCGCGGGCTCGGCGAGACCGGCGGCGGGGTCGACGGAGGCGGGCGCGGAGGCAGCACGGTCGTGCAGGTGACGCCGTTGAGCGTGAAGTTCTGCGGCAGGCCGGTCCGGACCCCGCGCGTCATGACGAAGGGAAAGAACTGCTGCTCGTCGGCCGGCAACGTGACACCGGGCAGGTTGCGGATCGTGACCTCACCGCCGTGCTGTTCCCAGCGCACACCGTCGACGTTCTTGACCTGCTCGGTCGGGTAGCGCAGCGGGAAGGTCAACGTCCACTCCGTGAGTGGCTGGCCGACGCTCAGCACCCTGAGGTCGCCGCGCAGCATCGACGGGTACTGGAAGCCGACCTGGAGCTGCGCCGCACACCCGCTGGCGGCGGACGCCGGGACGACCACGGCGAGAACACCCGAGGCGGCGGCGAGCGCGGCGACGGCCAGAGAGACGATCCGGTTCCTCATCAACGACCCCCGCCATCGATAGATGTCACTGGATCCTCGCTCCGATCGACGTCGGAAGTCAAGGCCGGCGACGCCGCGCGCCCCGCCGGCGCGCGAGCCGGGGTCGCCGGTGCGTCTACTCCGCGGCGCCCATCACCAGGCCCTCGATGGTGTGCTTCTGCCGGATCGGCTCCAGCCGGTCCACCACCGGGCAGGGCAGATGCTTCCGGACCGCAGGGGGCAGCCGTTCCCAGTACGCCCGGGTGACGGCCATGTCGTGGTGGGCCGCGTTTCCCGCGCCGGGCGCGTCGACGCCGAGCACCAGGACCGGGCGGGCCGAGGATGAGACGTTAGGGGTGCCGCGGTGGACGGTAAGCGCCGACCGGGCCGAGATGTCACCGCGCTGCGGATACTTGCGCACCGCCCGCTGCTGGTAGCGGGGATAGCGCTCCCGGGGCGGGAACATTCCGTGGTCGAAATCGGCCCCGTCGTCCCACTGGGTGCCCGGGGCGATCTCGAACGGCCCCATCTCCTCCACCGTGTCGACGGTGGTCAGGTTGAACGCCAGCGAGGTGAGCCGCCGCTGCCGCCGGGTCGCCACGGGCATCGGGAAGTCCCGGTGCCAGGGCTGCATCGCCGCTCCGGGAAAGGGGGTGTCGAAGCCCAACTCGACGATCTCGTACTCGTCGCCGAGGACCGCCCGGCAGACCGACACCACCCACGGATGGGTGACCAGCTCGACGAAGCCGGTCAGCTGCTCCGGATGGATCTCCACGTACCACCGCTGCGGGCCGCGTCCGACCGCGCCGTCGGGACGCGAGCGCGCCTCCTCGAACGCGACGGCCACGTCCCTGCCGACCTGGTCCACCCAGGCCGGGTCGAAGGCGCCCCGACAGGCCGTGATGCCGTCTCGGTAGAGGTCGCCGAGCGCCTCGACCGGAACGTCGCCGTCGGCCGTGGGATGCGTGGCGGGTGCCGCTGACCGAGCCGGTGATTCGCGCATCGGGGCCTCCTCGAGCGGACGACGCATTCCTTACAACGTTGTAGAAGCGTGCCAAGGGCCCGCGCACGACGCCAGCGCTCGACGGGCACCTGTGACCTGGATCACATCCAGCTCGTGTTCCAGGACACCCGACGAGGTGTATCCAGCGAGGTCGCCCCGCAACGGACCGGCTGGGAGGTCAGAGCATGTCGCGTCAGCAGTTCGGCACCCACGCCGCGAGCGGGCCGGCGCCTCGCCGACCCCGGACGGAGAGCCCCCGCCAGTCGCGCCCGGCCGGTGATCCGACCATTCGCCGCCGACCGAACCCGAAGCGAGCGGGACGACACCACCGGCTTCCCCCGCGACCCACCGCCTCCCGTCCCACGGCGATCGCCGACGCAACCGGCGGTGGGTCGCGCCGCGCAGCGCAGCGGCCGACGGACGACAGCGTCACGGCCGCGGACGTCGGGCGGATCGCGGCCGACGCGGCCTGCCGGGTCCCGGGCGTGTCCGACGTCCGCCCGGCCACCGTCCGCGTGGGCGACCGGGCCGTGGGCCTCGACCTGCACCTCGCCATCGAGTACGGCCACAGCGTGCCCGCCGTCGCCGACGCGGTCCGCCGGACGGTCGCCGAGCAGGTGCTCGCCGGCACCGGCCACGCGGTGGCCGCAGTGACGATCACCGTGCGGGACCTGGCGATGCCCGGCGCCGACGACGACACCGCGCCGCGCCCACCTGTCGTACGCCCCGAGCTGACCACGGCGACCGCCAACCGGGTGGCCACCACGCTGCTGGCCCTCGTCCTGCTCGCCGGTGGCGTCCTGCTGGCCGCGCAGGCGCTGCTGGTCACGCTGGGCCGCCCAGCAGCGCTGCTCATCCGCCCCGGCTGGTACGACACGCTGACCTCCACCAGGTGGCACGATCCCGGCGTACGGGGAGCGGCCGTTGCCGCCCTCCTGCTGGGTCTGCTCGTCCTGGTCGCCCAACTGCGCCGGTGGACGCCGGTCCGGCTGCGGGTGGACGAGCGCGACGGCTGGCACCTACGCCGGCGGTGCGTGGAGCGCCGGCTGACCGACGCGGCGGACACCGTGCCCGGCGTACGCGCAACCCGGGTGCGGGTCCGGCGCCACGGCGACCGGTGGCAACCCCGCGTGCGCGCCACCGGTGACCCGGCGGCCCGGGTCGAGGTCGAGTTCGCCGTGCGCCAGGAACTGCGTCAGCTCGCCTCGCCACACGCCGAGCGCATCGAGGTCCGACTGCTGCCCCGCAGGCGGCCGGCATGACCGATGCCGCGCACCGCCTGCTGTGGACGATCGTCGCGCTGCTGCTGGTGGCCGCCGGGGCGACGACGCTGGCGGCCGGCGCCGGCACGCTGCCGGGCGGCGATCCCGACGCGGTACTGCTCGGCGGCGGCCTGGTGGACACGTGGCGACTCGCGACGCCCTGGAGCACCCTGGCCGCGGCGGTCGCCGGCCTGCTGACCGCCGTCGCCGGCCAGCGTCTGCTGCACCGGACGCTCCGCCGCCCCGACCGGGCCCTGCGGGGCACGCTGAGCCAACCCGGCAGTCACCCCGGTCGTACCCGCCTGGCCACCGAGGTTCTCGTCCGCGCGCTGGAACGGGACCTGCTCCACGCGCCCGGGGTGCACCGGGCCCGGGTGGTGCTCACCGGCACGCCGCCGCGCCCCGACGTCTGGGTGCGGGTGGACCTGGCCGGCGACGCCCGCGCCGCCGGAGTCCGCGAGCACGTCCACGACGCCGTACGCCGGTTCGCCACGACGGCCGGCTGCCAACCGGCACACCTCGACGTGACGGCCCGGATCGAGCCGGTCCGATCCTGAGCCGGTCCTCCGGCACCCGTCGGCCACGGTCAGGGTCGTGGGGCCGGGCCGTCGGGGGTACAAGGTCCCTAGCCGGTGCGGTCCGTCGGCCCTGCCGCCGGCGCGGCCGAGGGCGTCCACTGGAGGTGCCACCGGGAAGCGCGGTGCGAGGCAGAGAAGGGACGTGGACACCATGACCGCGACGTTCGAGCGGACCACCGCCGAGACCACCGCTCCGGCGGCCGGCACCACCCGAGAGAAGGCCACCCGGTACGTCCTGGCCGGCATCCGGATGGCGCTCGGCTGGATCTTCCTCTGGGCCTTCCTCGACAAGCTGTTCGGCCTCGGCCACGAGACCGAGTCGAAAAACGCCTGGATCAACGGGGGCAGCCCTACCAAGGGCTTCCTCACCTTCGGTGTCGCCGGCCCGTTCAAGGACGTCTACACCGGCATTGCCGGCGCCGCATGGGCCGACTGGCTGTTCATGGCCGGTCTCGCCGGGATCGGCGTCGCGCTCCTGCTCGGCGTGGGCATGCGAGTCGCTGCCGTGGCCGGTGGACTACTGCTGGTCCTCATGTGGACCGCCGTCCTACCTCCGGAGAACAACCTCTTCATGGACGACCACCTCATCTACGCCGCGGTGCTCGCGGTCCTGGCGCTGGTCAACGCCGGCGACACCGGGGGCCTCGGCAAGCCCTGGGCGAAGCTGCCGATCGTCCGGCAGGTGCCCTGGCTGCGGTGACCGCCACCGCACCGTCGCACGGCGGGCGTCACCACAGGTGACGCCCGCCGCGACGTGTACCCGCCGATCCCCCTCATCGGTGGTCCAGTGGTCGTGTCGGGGCAGGTGGCGGGTCCGCCGCACATCGGTGACGCACTATCCGGCAGGATCGACGGTGACCGGACACATCACCCAACACGGCAGGAGATCCCCGCATGAACCAGGCAGCAGGCGCCCGATCGGGCAAGCCCGAGGTGGGTCCGATCGAGGGTGCGCCGCCGGCCGACCTCGTGACCGAGGACATCACCGTGGGCGACGGCCCGCAGGCCGAGCCGGGCCAGTTGGTAAGCGTGCACTACGTCGGCGTGTCCCACTCCACCGGCGGCGAGTTCGACTCGTCCTGGAACCGGGGCGAGGCCTTCGAGTTCCCGCTCGGCGGCGGTCAGGTCATCGCCGGCTGGGACCAGGGCGTGGCCGGGATGCGCGTCGGCGGCCGCCGCCGCCTCACCATTCCGCCGCACCTGGGGTACGGCGACCGGGGCGCGGGCGGCGTCATCAAGCCGGGCGAGACGCTGGTGTTCGTCGTCGACCTGCTCGGCGTGCGCTGATCGACAGTGGCGGGGGTCGCCCGGCTCGATGCCGGGCGGCCCCTGGCGCGCGGTCGGCCTCAGGCGGCCAGCACCAGGCCGCCTGCAGCGGCCGGCGGACGACGGACGGCCTCGACCAGGTCGGCGGGCACCGGGCGACGAGCGGCCTCGACCACCCGGCTGGGCTCGAGGATCGGCATCACCCGGTGCAGGCCGGTGGCGTGCAGCACCCGGGCCACCACCGGAGTGGGATCGACAAGCACCAGCTCGCCGCCTCGGGCCCGGACGCGCAGATGCGCGGCGAGCAACGCACGCACCCCGGCCGCGGAGAGCAGGCGCAACCCGGACAGCTCCAACTGCACGACCGGCCGCGCCGGCGCGGACCACAGGGCGGACCGGAACGCGGCGACGGTGGCGATGTCGACCTCGCCGGCCACCCGCACCTGGACCACCTGGTCACCCACGCTGACCTGCACGTCGATCCGGTCGCTGCGCTCTCCCATGACGTGAAATCTAGCCCCCACCACCGACAGTTTCGCCCCTCCGCGGAGTGATTCCGGGTACGCCCAGGGTCATCCCCCGAGGTGCCCCTCATCCCCCTAGGGGTCCAGGCCAGGGGCCTCGCGGTCGACCGAACGGCCAGGTGGCGCGCCGCGTGTACGACGCTTCGGGTTCACCGGGCATCGGCGGTGGAGAATGAGCCGATGGTGATCCCACGGCCTCGGCCGCCACGGCTGATCCGGCCCGTCCGCGAACCGGCCACCGTTCCGCCTCCCTTCAGCGGCGTGTGGGCGGCCACGGACAGCCGGCTCGACCAGGTCGACCTCCTACCTCTCCCCGAGGGGGCCGTCGGGCCGGAGGACGTGCTGGTCGACCCGGGCGGCCGGGTCATCAGCGGCGACGAGGACGGCAACCTCTGGTGGTGGCCTGCCGACGCGCCGGCCGGCACCCGGCCCCGGCTGCTGGCCGAGACCGGCGGCCGCCCTCTCGGCATCGAGGCGGACCCGTCCGGGGAGTCGCTCATCGTCTGCGACGCGTACCGCGGGTTGCTGCGGGTCACACCGGACGGGGTGGTCCACGAGCTGACCGGAACGGCGCCGCCGGTGCACCTGGCAAACAACGCGACGGTCGCCCGCGACGGCACCGTCTACTTCACCGACTCGTCGGACCGCTTCCCGGTCTCGCACTGGAAGCGGGACCTGCTGGAGCACCGCCCCAACGGCCGCGTGCTGGCCCACCACCCGGGCACCGGACGCACCGAGGTGGTGACCGACGGGCTGTACTTTCCCAACGGGATCGCACTGACCCCCGACGAGTCGGCGCTCATGCTTGTCGAGACCACCACCCACCGGCTGCTCCGCGTGGAGTTGCGCGGCGGGGTACGGGTGCTCGCCGACCTGCCCGCGTACCCGGACAATCTCTCCGCCGTGGGCGACGGGACGTACTGGATCGCCCTCCCCAGCCCCCGGGTGCCCATCGCCGAACGGCTGCTGCCGCACCCGCGGCTGCGCCAACTCGCCGCGCTGCTGCCCGACGCGATGCAGCCGCAGCCGCGCCGCTACGGGCTGGTCGCGCTCGTCGACGGCGAGGGCGCGGTCCGTCGTACGCTGCACGGCCCGGCCGGCAACTACTGGATGATCACCGGGGTACGACAACACGGCGACCATCTCTGGCTGGGCAGCCTCATCGGGCCCGGCGTGGCCCGCGTACCCCTGGCGTGAACGCGTGACGCCGACCCGGCGCGTGTCGGGCGGTGGCCGACCCCGACGCGGCCGGGATAGTTCCGCGGTGACGGGCCGACCCGCCGCGATGGTGGGTCGGCCCGTTGTCCGGTCTCCCGGCGCCCGGCGCCTCGGTGGCCGGCGTCTTGGCGCCTGGTGTCAGCGTCCGCTGACGGAGGGCGCCGGCGCGGGTGACCCGCCGGCCACCGCGCCCGGGTGCGCCGGGGCGACCGGCGCGGGCTTGAGCCCGGACGGCACCGGCAGGGCGCTGCCCTTGACGAACTCGTCCCAACTCACGTTCCACGCCGTCCAGCCGTTGCCCGGTTGCAGGTCGACCTCGGTGCCCTTGACGGTGACCAGGTCACCGACCTGGGTCACCCCCATCAGCCAGTCCGCTGCCGTGGCGGAGACGTTCGCGCAGCCGTGCGAGGTGTTGGTGTAGCCCTGCTCGCCCTCCGACCAGGGGGCCGAGTGGATGAACTCACCACCCCACGTCAGCCGCTGGGCGTCATCGACGTCGACCACGTAGCCGCCGTTCGGCTCACCCCGGGTGTCGAAGGTGGTCCGCTCGTGCTTCTCCATGATCACCATCTTGCCGCTGGAACTCGGCGTGCTCGGCTTGCCCAGGCTCACCGGGATACGACGGACCTGCTTGCCGTCGCGCAGCACCGTCATCTGCTTCGTGGCGTTGTCGATCTCCAGGGAGACCTGCTTTCCGATCTTCGAGGTGGCGTTCCGCTCGGCGTCCCCGACCAGGTTCTTGCCGATCGGTAGGCCCTCCAGCCCGGCGCGGACACTGATCGTCGTGCCCGGTCGCCAGAAATCGGGTGCCCGGTAATAGACCTGACTTCCGTCGTCCAGCCATGACCAGGCACCCGGCTGCGGCGGATTGGTCTTCACGAACAACCGGCGCTGCACATCCGGCCTGGCCTCTTTCGGAATTGCCGGGTCGAACGCCACGGTTACCGGCATCGCCGTGCCGTACGTCCGGTTGCCGACGAAATAGAGGGTGCTGGTGATCTGCGGCTTCGTGGACTTGGCCATCGTGGTGAAGGTGGTGGTCCGCGTCGTGGTCGCGCCCGAGTCACCGGTCGCGGTCACCTCCGCGGTGTACGTACGCCGAGGTTGCAACGGAGCGCTCGGCACCCAACCCGAGCCGTCCTCACGCGGTTCGGCCTTGACCTGCACACCCTTGTCGTCAGTGAGGCGGACAGCGGTGACCCGTCCGCCCTTGACCGTCGCGCCGACCTCGGCGCTGACCGGCACGTCGCGGGTCTTGTCCCCCGGTGTCACGCTGAGCTCCGGCGCCGTGGCGTGTCCCTTCGCCGGCCCGGCCGCCGAGTCCCGGTCGGCGGTGCACCCGACCAGCACGAGCGGTGCGGCTGCGATAGTTACCGCCAACAGCGTCAATCGCCGCCTAGACGTCATCTTCAGTCCCCCCGTTTTCGGCTTCCCTCTGCCACATTCTGTCGGCCCCGACAGGAGTATCCAGGGCATTCGGAAATAATCGGCGGCGCATTTATCGGCGCATTTTCCGATGCTGCGCCGTTGACGAGAAAAGCGCACTGGTGCGCCCCTCGGTACGGTCCGCACGTCGGCACGGCACCCGACCCGCAACGTCCGGTCCCACCCGGACCCCGCCACGCCCGCACCTATGGCCGCCATTGCACGAGTTCCGCCCCGCGCCCCGCGCCCCGCAGGTGCGGGCGCGGGCAGACACGGGGTGGTGCGCGCGTGGGATGCGGGCGTGGGACGGGTTTGGGCGGCTGCCGCACCTGCTGGGAGGGCTTTTGTCATTTAGAGCGAAACTTCTGCTCATCGAGGCCGAGCTTTGCCTTTGTCCGAAGGCAAGGGTAAGGTCGACTTTCAGATAGAAGGTTGCCCATTCGTCGATCAGCCTGCCTGCCTCCCTTGCCGGGTCGGCCGCGGTCCCCCTGAGGGGCGCCGACCGCAGCCACGCGTCGTCCTCACCGTCCAGCCGGAGCATTGCCTCCGGCCGGTTCGGCGCGCCCCGGCAACGGCAGCTGCTCGACAGTTGCCGACGGCACACCAGCCGCCAGGAAGGGACCACCACCATGGATCACCAGACCAACCGCTCGGCGCCGACAGCGACCTCCGAGGCGCTCAGTCGACGCGGGCTGCTCCGGGCAGCGACCGTATCGGCGGCCGCTGTCGGCGCCGCCGGGCTCCTCGCCGGCCCGGCCAACGCCGCGCCGGCCGGCGACACCGCCGGTCAGTCCCACGGCCGGCGCCGGGTGCCGGTGGACCGCATCAGCATCCAGCTCTACACGCTGCGCGACCAGCTCGCCGCCGATCTGCCGGGCACCCTGACCGCCCTGCGCCGCATCGGCTACCGGCGCGTGGAGCACGCCGGCTTCGTGGGGCGTACGGCTGCGGAGTTCCGGGCCGCGCTGGACGCGGCCGGGCTGCACGCGACCTCCGGGCACACCGCCATCCCGCAGCCGTTCGACGCCGCGACCTGGGAACGTGCCCTCGCGGACGCCAACACGGTGGGCAGCAAGAAGATCGTCCACCCGTACTTCGGTCGGGACGCCGAGGGGCGTCCGTACCGTGATCCGGCCGTTTACCGTGCCCTGGCCCGGGATCTCAACCAGGCGGGCCGGTTGGCCGAGCGTGCGGGGCTCGATTTCGGCTACCACAACCACCAGCTGGAGTTCGTGCCGCTGACCGACGGCTCGACCGGCTTCGAGATCCTCACCGGGCAGACCGATCCCCGGCTGGTCCACTTCGAGCTCGACCTGTACTGGACCTGGCGGGGGGCACACGACCCGGTCGACGTGATCCGGGCCAACCGCGGCCGGATCCGCCAGGTGCACGTCAAGGACCTGGACGTCGAGGGTGGCTTCGCGGACCTCGGCGACGGCGTCATCGACTTCGGCCGGATCTTCACCCACGAGCGGGAGGCGGGCATCGAGGAGTACATCGTGGAGCGCGACGACGCGGGCACCACGCCGCGCGCTCCCGCCGACGCCCTGGACACCGCCCGGGTCGGCTTCGACTACCTCGCCTCACTCCGGTACTGACCAGCAGCTCGGGGGACCACCAGACGAACAGGACGCTTTCGTGTCCGCCCTGCTCCTGGTGACGGCCGGCCTGGCCGCACCAACGACAGGGGCGACAGCAGCACCGGCGGCCGCGCCGCCGGACAACAGTTTCCAGAAGGTGACGCGGCACGATGAGCGGCGGCGACCGGAGAGCATCCGGCCGCCGCCGCTTCGCATTCCGCCCCGGCCGGTCAGCTCCGGCCCGCCGCCGTTGACCGCCGACCTCCCCCCGATCGGCTCCGAGCCACCGCCGTTGACCGCCGACCCTGACCGGTCAGGTCCAGTCGCTGTCGACGTGATTGTCGCGCCAGCGTCCACCCACCGGCGGGGTGTCCAGACGCATCCCGTCGTCGGCGTTTCCGGCGAGGTCGTTGTCCTCGACCCGGCAGTCCACGCAACTGCCCCGCTCGGTGATCCACAGCCCGTGGGTCTGGGTGCTGTTCTCGTGGTTGTCCCAGACCCGGTTGCCGCGGATGGTGGCCGAGTCGAACGCCGCGTCGATCGTGATCCCGGCCCGCCGCTCGGGTGCCGCGGACAGCTCGTACCCGCAGCCCGGAGGCGGCACGTCCCCGCTCCACGCGCTGATGCCATCGGGCCGGACCGGCGCCAGGACGAGTTCGTCGCCGGTGTTCGAGGCGACCATGGCCACGGCCCGTCCCACCCGCAGGACCTTGCCCCGGTGCCCGTCGTGCGGCCAGTTCGCGGACCGGTCCACCATGGAACGCTCGGCGTAGCGGACGGTCTCGCCGCCACCGCTGGCCGCCTGCGCGTACTGTCGCCCGTTGTTGCGGATCCGGTTGTTCAGCAGCACCGCGTCGGTCATCTGGTGGTCGATCCGGACGGCGTCCAGCCCGTTTCCCCAGAGTTCGTTGCTCTCGATCACCACGTCCCGGACCGGGCCCTGATAACCGCGCCCGAGGTCGTGCCCGTGGTAGCCGTGCTGGCCGTTACCGCTGATCCGGTTGCCCCGGACGGTGTACGGGCCCGGGCTGTTGCCGACGCTTACCCCGTCGCGGATGTTGCCGTCGATGACACAGTCGGTGAGCAGCCCACCCCGTCCGGCCACCGCCGCGGTGCCCTGCGCGGAGATGTCGAAGCCGGCCTCCAGGTTGCCGGTCATCGTGCAGGCGGAGACGATGAGACCGTCGGCGCCCCAGTCGGAGATGCCGAAGCGGTTGCCCTGGCTGTGACACCCGATGATGCGGTAGCCGCGGGGCGGGGGCCAGTAGTCCTTCTGCAGCTCCAGGAAGATGCCGTTGGTGCCGTTGGCGAGCGTGGTGCAGTTGGCGATGGTCAACCGCTCCACCGTGCCCCAGCCGCCGATGCCCACGCCGATGCCGGCGCCGCCGATCTGCTCGCCGTTGTCGAGGCGGCCACAGCCGACCACCACCACGCCGTCGATAAGCGAGTCCTGCAGGAAGTCGCAGCCCAGCCCGGTGGCCGCGGTGTGGTGGATGTAGAGGTTGCGGAACACACCGCGCACGACGTACTGCAGGCCCAGGCCCTTGGCGAGGTAGTTGTACTCGGCCATCGCCACTCCGGAACCGTCGATCTGGAAGTCGGCGAAGGTGCAGTCGGCGATGTGCCGGTCCCGGTCGGCACCGTGCTGCACGGTGGTCCAGAAGGCCAGCGGGGTCGGATCGGCACGGTTGCCCTCGTTGCTGAGCATGAACCGGGTCGCCGCCGGGCCGGCGCCGACAAGCGAGACCCCGCTGCGCCACACCGTGCCGGCGTCGCGGATCGAGTAGATGCCCGGCGGGCAGTAGATGACGCGGGCCCGGCCGTCCGAGGCGTACCCGGCGCCGAGGCGGTCCACGAGGGCGGCCAGCGCCGGCTGGTCGTTTGTCGCGCCGTCACCTGTCAGCCCGTACTCCAGGGCGTCGCAGTAGAGGGGGGCACCGGCAGCGGCGGGCCGCCGTACCCGTACCGAGTTCAACAGCAGCTCGTTCGCCACGGCCACGGGCGGGCTCCCTTCGACGCGTCCGGTGCGCTCCGGCGGGGCCGACTTCCCGAGAACGCGGCCGGGAAACCCCGGACACACGCCGGCCCCGGCGCCGCGTGGGCGGTGCCGGGGCCGGGAGTACGCCTCAGACGGCGGCGATCAGCAGCGCCGGGCGCTCCACGCAGTCGGCGACGTGGCGCAGGAAGCCGCCGGCCACCCCACCGTCGCAGACCCGGTGGTCGAACGTGAGGCTCAGCTGGGTCACCTTGCGCACGGCCAACTGCCCGTCGACGACCCACGGCTTGTCCACGATCCGCCCCACCCCGAGCAGGGCCGCCTCCGGGTAGTTGATGATCGGGGTGGAGCCGTCCACGCCGAACACCCCGTAGTTGTTGAGGGTGAAGGTGCCGCCGGTGAGCCGGGCCGGCGCGAGCGTCCCGGCCCGCGCCGCGGCGGTGGTCGCCGCCAGCTCGGCGGCCAACTCGGCAGTGGTGAGTCGCTGGGCGTCGCGCAGCACCGGCACCAGCAGGCCCCGGTCGGTCTGCGCGGCGATGCCCAGGTGCACCCCGGCGGACTGGACGATCCGCTGACCCTCGGTGTCGACACGGGAGTTGAGCTGCGGGAAGCGGCGCAGGCCGCTGAGGCAGATCCGGGCCAGCAGGGCCAGGATACTCACCGGCGCATCGGGCGTCGCCGCGTTGATCGCCGCCCGGGTCTCCAGCAACCCGGTCGCGTCCACGTCGACCCAGATGGTCACCTCGGGGATCTCCCGCCGGCTGCGGGAGAGCTTGTCGGCGATCACCTTGCGCACACCGGTGAGCGGGACGATCACGTCGCCCTCGCCCTGTGCGGTCGGCGCGACCTGCGGGTCCGGCACGGCGGCGAGCCGAGCGACCGGGACGGCAAGTGCCGCCTCGACGTCGGCGCGGCGGATCACCCCGCCGGGCCCGCTGCCCCGGACCGTGCCCAGGTCGACGCCGCGCTCCCGGGCCAGCCGACGCACGATCGGCGAAATGACCAGGGCCGCCGGCCCGGGGGCCGCCGCGCTCCCGACCACAGCCGGATCAGCGGCCGCGAGCAGACCAGAGGCCGCAGCCGGACCACCGCCCGCGACCGGACCAGCGCCCGCGAGCAGGTCACCGCCCGCAACCGATCCGCCGGCCGCATGCAGACCAGGGGCCGCGGTGGGAACGGCACCGCCGGTCGCACCGGCATCCGCCGCGGCGGCTTCGGCCGGTTCGGGGGCCACTGCCAGGCGGGTTCGACGCCGACGGCGGGTCGCGCCGCCGTGCCCGGTGCCGTACCCGATCAGCACGTTGCCGGAGCCGGCCCGCTCCTCCTCGCGGTAGGTGGCGTGCCCGGCGGGCTCGTCGCCGCCGTCCAGCGGCGCGATGGTGATCAGCGGCTGGCCGACCGGGCGGACCTCACCCGCCGCGCCGTGCAGGGTCACGACCCGGCCGGCGTACGGGCAGGGCACGTCGACGACGGCCTTGGCGGTCTCCACCTCGACCACGCTCTGGTCGACGGTGACCACGTCGCCCACGGCGACCCGCCACTCGACGATCTCGGCCTCGCTCAGCCCTTCCCCCAGATCGGGCAGGAGGAAGACCTGTGTCCGCTCGACGGTGGTCATGCCGCCGCCCAACGCGCGTCCGGCTGGTCGTCCCACTGGAGGCGGGCCACCGCGTCGAGCACCCGGTCGACGCCGGGCAGGTGGGTGTGTTCCAGCATCGGCGCCGGGTACGGGATGTCCAGCCCGGCGACCCGCAGCACCGGGGCGTGCAGCGCGTGGAAGCAGCGCTCCTGCACCCGGGCCGCGATCTCCGCGCCGACACCCGCGAAGCCCGGTGCCTCCTGGATCACCACGCACCGGCCGGTACGCCGGACCGACGCGGTGATGGTGGCGTCGTCGAACGGCACGATGGTGCGTACGTCGACGACCTCCAGGTCCCAACCCTCCTCGCGGGCGGCCTCGGCGGCCTCCAGCGCGACCGGGACCGCCGGCCCGTACGCCACCAGGGTGGCGTCGCGGCCGGTACGGCGCACGACGGCCCGGCCGAACGGCTCGGTACGCGCCGGCAGCTCGGCGTCGTCGCTGCCGAAGTAGAGCTTCTTGGGCTCCATGAAGACCACCGGGTCGGGGTCGTCGATCGCCTCGCGCAGCAGCGAGTACGCGTCCTCGACTGTCGCCGGGGTGACGACCTTCAGGCCGGGCGTGTGCGCGTAGTACGCCTCGGACGAGTCGCAGTGGTGCTCCACCCCGCCGATGCCACCGGCGTACGGCACCCGGATGACGATCGGCACGCTGAGCTTGCCGCGGGTCCGGTTGCGCAGCTTGGCGACGTGCGAGGCGATCTGCTCGAACGCCGGGTACGCGAACGCGTCGAACTGCATTTCGACCACCGGCCGCAGTCCGGACATGGCGAGGCCGACGGCGAAGCCGACGATGCCGGCCTCCGCGAGCGGGGTGTCGAAGCAGCGCTTCTCGCCGAAGCGGGCCTGCAACCCGTCGGTGATCCGGAAGACGCCGCCGAGCGCACCGACGTCCTCGCCGAAGACGACCACCCGGTCGTCGGCGGCGAGGGCGTCGGCGAGCGCGGTGTTGAGCGCCTTCGCCATGGTGGTGGCCATCAGGCGTCACCCTCCTCGTCGCGCGCGGCGGCCAGCTCGGCGCGGACCTGCTCGCGCTGCTCGACGAGCTGCGGGGTGGGCTCGGCGTAGACGTGGTCGAAGAGGCTGAGCGGGTCGACAGTGGGCTGGGTGTTCATCCGGGCGCGCAGATCCGCCGCGTACGCCTCGGCCTGCTCGGCGACCTCGGCGACCGCCGCGTCGTCGAGCACGCCACGGGCGCGCAGGTACGTCTCCAGGCGGGCCAGCGGGTCGCGGTCGCGCCAGGCGTCGACCTCGGCGCCGTCGCGGTAGCGGCTGGCGTCGTCGGCGTTGGTGTGCGGCTCCATCCGGTAGGTGTGCGCCTCCACCAGGAAGGGCCCCTTACCGGCGCGTGCGTGCGCGACCGCGCGGGTCAGCACGGCGAGCACCGCGACCGGGTCGTTGCCGTCGACCTGCTCGCTGGGCACCCCGTAGCCGACGCCCTTGTACGCAAGCGACGGCGCGGCGGTCTGCCGGGACAGCGGGACGCTGATGGCGTACCTGTTGTTCTGGACGAAGTAGACGACGGGCGCTTTGAACACGGCGGCGAAGTTGATGCCCTCGTGGAAGTCGCCCTCGCTCGTCGCGCCGTCACCGATGAAGGCCAGCGCCACGGTGTCACGACCCTGGTACGCCTCACCGTGTGCCAGACCGGCGGCGTGCACGCACTGGGTGGCGAGCGGGGTGCACTGCGGCGCGGTGTGCACGGCTGTGGGGTCGTAGCCGCAGTGCCAGTCGCCGCGTAGCAGGGTGAGCACCTCGACCGGGTCGATGCCCCGGGCAACCAGCGCCATCGATTCGCGGTAGGTGGGGAACACCCAGTCGGTGTCGCGAACGGCGAGCACGGCGGCGACCTGGCACGCCTCCTGACCGCGCGACGACGGGTAGACGGCCAACCGGCCCTGCTTGGTGAGCGCTGTCGCCTGGGTGTCGAACCGGCGGCCGAGCACCATCCGGCGGTACAGCTCCCGCAGCGCCTCGACAGGCGGCTCCGGGTAGTCGGTGCGGGCCGGCAGCGGCGTACCTGTCGGATCGAGCAGGCGGACCGGGTCGGCGTCCGGCAGCAGCGGGCGCGCCGGGTCGGGCGGGGTGACCGTCCGACGAGCGCGCGGGGATGCCCTGCGGACCGCCTGGGGTGTGGTCGTCACGGCGGGACCTCCTGGGACGTGTGGTGAGCCTATGCTTCCGCCTGAGGGATGATTGACTCAAGATCCACGCAGAAGGTGGGACGTCTGGCATGCGGGAGGCACGTAGGTGAGCCAGGAGACCGGAGACGCAGCGGGCGGGCCAACCGGATCGGGACGATCGGCCCGAGTTCTGGACGAGGTCGACAGGCGGATCCTGGACGAGCTGGTCCGCGACGGGCGGACGTCGGTCCGCACCCTGGCCGAGCGGATCCACATCTCGCGCACCAACGCGTACGCCCGGGTGGAGCGCCTGCTGCGCGACGGCGTGATCACGGGCTTCCGGGCGCAGGTGGCGCCCGAGGCTGCCGGGTTGGGCACGTCGGCGTACATGGCGTTGACGATCGAGCAGAACACCTGGCGGGAGGTGTCGGCCGAGCTGGCCCGGGTGCGCTACGTCGAGCACGTCGCGCTCCTCAGCGGCGAGCACGACGTGCTGGCCCTGGTCCGGGCTCCGGACAACGCCGCCCTGCGGGACGTGGTGCTGGATCGGGTGCAGCGCATCGCCGGAGTCCTGTCGACGCGGTCGTGGTTGGTCTTCGAGGAGTTCGACGGGAGACAGAGCCCGTGGCAGTAGCGCCATAACACGAACCAGATGACAAATACCCTGATCGGCCGGTTTAGGGAATAAATCCCCCGTACGCTCCGCGACGTGGCTATCGCAAACGAGTTGTGGACACAGGCCAGGGTCGTCGCCACCCCGCCGCCACCGCCCGCGCCGACATCGACGCCCGCCGGCCCGCGCTCCTTCCGCGGGGACATCGAGGGCATGCGGGCGGTGGCCGTACTGCTGGTGCTCCTCGGCCACGCCGGAGTGCCGCACCTGCCCGCCGGCTTCGTCGGCGTGGACGTGTTCTTCGTGATCTCCGGCTTCCTCATCACCGGCCTGCTGCTCGACGAACTCGACAACCGTGGGCGCCTCTCACTCGCCACCTTCTACGCCCGGCGGGCGAAGCGCCTCCTACCCGCCGCCGCGACGGTGCTCGTCGCCACGCTGGTGCTCACCTACTTCTTCCTTCCTCGCGGCCGCTGGTCCACGACGGCCTGGGACGTCATCGCCAGCGCCTGCTACGCCATGAACTGGCGCATGGCCGGGCAGTCCGTCGACTACGTCGCCGCCAACAGCGCCCCGAGCATCGCGCAGCACTTCTGGTCCCTCGCCGTCGAGGAGCAGTTCTATCTCGTCTGGCCCCTGCTGCTGCTCGCCCTCGGCTGGTTCGCCCGCCGTCGGGGACGCGGGCACCGCGGCCTCTACCTGCTCGGACTCGCCCTGATCGCGGTCCCGTCGTTCGCCTGGGCGCTGTACGCCTCACCGACCGACCCGTCGGCGTACTACGTCACCACCACCCGGATGTGGGAGCTGGCGCTCGGCGGCGCCGTCGCCGTCACGGCGACGCGGTTGAGCCGATCTCCGCGCCTGGTGGCCGTACTCCTCGCCTGGGCCGGGCTGCTCGCCGTCGGCGCGTCGGCCGTGCTGATCGGCTCGACGGCCGGCTTCCCCGGGTACGCCGCGCTCGGCCCCACAGTCGGTACCGCCGCCGTTCTCGCGTTCGGACCGGCGGCCGGCCGCGCCGGGCCCGCCCTCCTGCTCGGCAGACAACCCCTGCGCTACGTCGGCGGGATCTCCTACTCGCTCTACCTGTGGCACTGGCCGGTGCTGATCGCCGCGCAGGCGCAGTTCGGCGACCTCGGCGTCGGCGCCGCGCTCGCTGTCGTCGCGGTCTCGGCGGTACCCGCCGCGCTGACGTACCACCTCGTCGAGAATCCGGTACGCCGGTCCCGGACCCTCACCGACCAGCCGGCCGTCGCCCTGCGCGTCGGCGCCGTGTGCACCGGCGCGGCCGCGCTGGCCGGCCTGGCGTTCCAACTGGCCATTCCCTCGACGGACAACCCGACCCCCGCCTCGTCGGTCATCATGGGCCAGGTGCCCGGCGCCAGCACGCAGGCGGCCCCACCGGCGGCGCCCGGCGCCGCGGCTCTCGGCTCCTCGCCCCGCACCAGCCCGGCCGGACTACCAGTCGACCGGGTCGACTCGATCACCCCCAACCCGGTGACGGCGGCGCGCGACGCACCGTCGTTCCTGACGACGAAGAGTTGCCACGTGTCGGTGGAATCCTCGACGCCCGAGGTGTGCGTCTACGGCAACCAGAACGCGGCGACCACGATCGCGCTCGTCGGCGACTCGCACGCCGACCACTGGGTTCCGGCCATGCGGCGCGCAGCGGAGACGAACGGCTGGCGCCTCGCCACCTACACCAAGTCCGGCTGCCCGTTCCTCACGGCGGAGATCACCCAGAACGACAGGCCCTACACCTCCTGCACCGAGTGGAACCGGAAGGTACGGGAGGGGCTGCTCGGCGGGAACCGGCCCGACCTCCTGGTCGTCACCAACGCCGAGTATCCGGTCGACGGCGAGCCGGGGCGGTCCGCGATGGCCCGCGAGATGAGAAAGACGTGGAGCGGCATGGTCGGGGAGAAGATTCCGGTGGTGGTGCTGCGGGACACGCCGCTGCACCTCACCGACATCGCCGAGTGCGTGTCCAAGAACCCGAAACGCCTGACGAAGTGCGCCACTCCCCGGCAGGAGGCCCTCGGCCGTGGAGGCGGTCCCGCTCAGGAGGAGGCCGCCGACGGCCTCGACGGCGTCCGTCTGGTCGACCTGAACGACTGGATCTGCCCCGCGGACCGCTGCGCCCCCGTCATCGGAGGCGTCCTCGTCTGGCGCGACGCGCACCACCTGACCGCGACCTACTCGGCGTCCCTCGCACCTCGGGTGGGCGCCGCGCTCAAGCCGGTGATCGCCGGGCTGTGACAGCTACGTCCGGCGGGAGGCTCACCGCTCGGGCGGGGCCTCCAGGCCCTCCCGGTCGGCCAGCTCCAGCAGGGGCTCCAGCGAGTGCCGGTCACCGTCGAGGCCGGCGTGCGGGTCGCCACGCTCGGCGAACCGGGCCGGCACGGTGAGCACGTCGAAGTCCTCCGGTCGGGCGTCGTCCAGCTCGGCCCAGTCCAAGGGGGCCGACACGAGCGCCCGGGGGGTCGGCCGAATCGAGTACGCCGAGGCCATCGTGTGGTCGCGCGACATCTGGTTGTAGTCGACGAAGACCGGCCGGTCCCGCTGCTCCCGCCACCACGTCGTGGTCACCAGCTCCGGCAGCCGGCGCTGCATTTCCCGACCCAGCGCGAGCACCGCCCGGCGACACTCGCCGAAGCTCCACCTCGGCTCGATCGACAGATAGACGTGCAGGCCCCTGCCGCCGGTGGTCTTCGGATAGGCGGTCATGCCCAGCTCGGCGAGGAACGCCCGCACCTCCCGGGCCACCGGCACCACCTGCTCGAAGCCGACGCCGGGCATCGGATCGAGGTCGATGCGCAGCTGGTCGGGGCGTTCCACGTCGGCGGCCGACACCGGCCACGGGTGGAAACGCAGGGTGCCCAGGTTGGCCGCCCAGATCACCACTGCCAGCTCGCTCGGCGCGACCTCGTCGGCGGTCCGGCCGCTGGGGAAGGTGATGTGCGCCGTCCGCACCCAGTCGGGCGCGCCCGCCGGCAGCCGCTTCTGATAGAACGCGTCGCCGCGGTTGGTCTGCCGGGTCGCGATCGTCGCGCCCTCGAAGACGCCGCGCGGCCAGCGTTCCAGCATGGTCGGCCGGTCCCGCAGCGCGCGCAGGATGCCGTCGCCGACAGCCAGGAAGTAGCGGACCACGTCCAGCTTGGTCAGCCCGCGCTCCGGGAAGTACGGCTTGTCGGGGCTGGAGACGCGGACCAGCCGCTCCCCCACCCGGATCTCCTCCGCCGCCGTGGCCACGCCCCAGAGGGTACGGCGTGGGACGCCGGCCCGGGGGCGACCGGCCGGACCAGCCTGGCGCGCTGCCGCCCCCAGCCGACCAAGGCGCGGTTACGCGGTGCGGCGCCCGGGTAGGGGGTCGGCATGGCGGAACTGTCGACGCTCTGGATCATCCGGCACGGGGAGAGCACCGCGAACGTGGCGGCCACCCGGGCCGAGGCTGACGGCGCGGAGCTGATCGGGCTCAGCCACCGCGACGCCGACGTGCCGCTCTCCCCCACCGGCGAGGAGCAGGCTCGGGCGACCGGCCGCTGGCTCGCCGGGCTACCCGAGGACCGGCGCCCGGACGTGGCGGTGGTCTCGCCGTACCTGCGGGCGGTGTCCACGGCCGAGCTGGCGCTGCACGGCACCGGGGTGCCGGTGAGCCGGGACGAGCGGCTGCGCGACCGGGAGTTGGGCATCCTCGACGGCCTCACCGGGCACGGGGTGCGCCGACGGTTTCCGGACGAGGCCGAGCGCCGCGACCGGCTGGGCAAGTTCTACTACCGGCCGCCCGGCGGTGAGGCCTGGACCGACGTGGCGCTGCGACTGCGAACGCTGCTCGGTGACCTGCGCCGCGACCACGAGGGCCAGCGGGTGCTGCTCTTCGGCCACGACGCGCTGGTCTTCCTGCTGCGTTACCTGGTGGAGGGGCTGACCGAGCCGGAGCTGATGGCGCTGACCCGCGAACACGTGATCGCCAACTGCTCGATCACCGACTGGACCGCCGACGACGACGGCCGGCTGACGCTTGGTGGATTCAACGAGATCGGCCACCTGCACCGGCAGGGCGCCGAGCCGACCAGGGAGGACGAGATCCATGCCGAACCGGTCTGAGGTTCAGGTGATCACGCCGGGGCTGTTGCGGGACTGGGCGCTGCCGGTGCCGGCCGGCGGCAAGGAGAGCCGGGGCACCGTGCTCGTGATCGGCGGGTCCCGCTTCACCCCCGGGGCGGTCCTGCTCGCCGGGGTGGCCGCGCTGCGCGCCGGCGCCGGGGTGCTCCAGCTCGCCGCCGCCGAGTCCACCGCGGCCACGCTGAGCATCCAGGTGCCCGAGGCGCTTGTGGTCGGGCTGCCGGAGACCTCCGACGGCGCGGTCGCCGCCGATCGGGACGGCCAGCTCGGCGAGCTGGTCGGCGCCGCTGACGTGGTGGCGCTGGGCCCCGGCCTGAAGGGCATCGACGAGACGGGCCGGCTGCTGGATCTCGTCCTGGAGGCGGCGGGGCAACACACCCCGCTGGTCCTCGACGCGTACGCCCTGGGCGCGCTCAGCCACGAGCCGAAGCTGTTGGTCGGCTCGGGCCGCCCGGTGGTGCTCACCCCGAACGTCACCGAGGCCGGGCACCTGCTCGGCCGGGATCCGGGTGACGACCTGGGCGCCGAGGCCGCCGAGCTGGCCGACCGGTACGAGGCCGTCGTCTCGCTCTACGGCCACGTGGCCGCCCCGGACGGGCGCGGCTGGCGGGAGGAGAGCGGGGACGCGGGGCTCGGCACGTCCGGCAGCGGAGACGTGCTCGCCGGCCTGCTGGCCGGGCTGCTCTCCCGGGGCGCCGACCCGGCGCAGGCCGCCTGCTGGGGGGCGTTCGCACACTCGGTGAGCGGCCAGCGGCTGATCCCCCGCTATGGCCGGATCGGTTTCCTGGCCCGGGAACTGCTCGACGAGATCCCGCGCACCCTGGCGACGGTCTGAGGCGGTTTCACCTGTTTCCCCGTTCGGCGTGGGGGTACCGGAACCCCACCAGCCGAGACTTTTCAGGGGGGGTCATGCCGGTGTCGACCGATGCCATCGTCCTGCTCAAAGAGGACCACAAGGAGATGCGCCGTCTGTTCAAGGCCTTCCAGGATGCCGAGGAGGGGCCGGCGTCGCATCCGGCTCAAGGTTGCGGATGATCACGGCGGTGACCAGCGGCTCGCAAGGTAGGTCCGGACGATTCCGAACTAAGGCGTCCGGAACTACCTTGCGGATGCGCTATACAGGCAGCAGTCGTGTCTGGTTCTCGGTGACGAGTAGCACCTCACCGTCGCGCAGCGCCCAGTGTGGCCTCCTTGCGCTGGTGTACGCGGCCGACACGGCGTCACAGGCGGCGGTCTCCGGATGGCCGGGGGAACGCACATGCGGCACGAACGGGCGGTCAAGCAGGCCAAGCCCGGTCATGATCGGTTCGGCGACGGCGGCGGGGTTGTCGACGAGTTCCAGACCGTTCAGGTCAGGGGCCAGGACGCAGGCACCGGCGCTGTAGCCGCCGTAGACGACCGCGCCGCGACGTAGCAGATCGAGCAGCACAATGTCGGCGCCCGTGTCGGCCAGGACCCGGCGCAGCACGAAAACGTTGCCGCCACGGACCCACACGATGTCGTAGGTGGCGAGGCTGGACACCATGGCGGGCTCACGCAAGTCGATCAGCGTGACGTCGAGGCCAACCGCTTCGAGATCGTCAAGGTCGCGCCGCAGGCCGGTCTCACGCGTCTCAGTGGGAAGCCCGTCGAGGGCGTTCGGGATCAAGGCGGTGCGCCGGCCGTTGCCAGCTAGGGCGACAAGCTGGTCAGGATGCGCTCCGGTACGGAACGACGACAGGTACAGGCGCATCGAAGCAGTATGGCGCTACGCGCCCGGAGTGGGAATTCGTCCGTTGCGAGCTGGCGCCGGCGCTCCAGAGGAGTACCCCGGATAACTCGGCATCGCGCCACCAACCCGGCATGTAAGGGTGACTCGCAAGATTTTCCGGACGGCTCGCAAGATCACTCGCAGGCCTTTCCCGGACACTCGCAGGATTCGCGCGGACGCGACAGCCGGCGAGCAAGCGGCAGAAGCTGGTGAACCAGATCCTGGAGGCCCTCACGGTCCACACCTACCTGGAGAACGAGGTGATGTACCCGGAGGTCCGCCGGCTCCTGCCCGACCTGGAGGACGACATCCTCGAGTCGTACGAGGAACACCACGTCGCGGACGTGCTCTGCCTCGAACTGGCCGCCATGGACGCCGACGACGAGCGCTTCAACGCCAAGACGACAGTGCTGATCGAGAACGTCACCCACCACGTCGAGGAGGAAGAGGAGGAGTGGTTCCCGAAGGTCCGCGAGGCGTTGGGACGTAAGCAGCTCCAGGAGATCGGCGAGAAGATGATCGCGCTGCGCGCGGACGCGCCGCGTACCCCCACCCAGCCGAAGGCGATCAAGAAGGCACGCGACGCGGTGACGGCCTGAGCCCACCACCGCCTGACGAGGGGCCCGGCGCGATGCCGGGCCCCTCGTCGCGTACCGCGGATCAGTCGCCCGAGCCCGGCTCGGCCATCCGACGGTGCTGCTCGGCCTTGAGCTTGTCCGGGATGATCTTCCCGGCGGCCGTCTGCACCTTGTTCACCAGCGAGCCGGCGGTGACGGTCTGGTCACCCTTCATCAGCGCGGCGAAGCCCTGCGCGGCGACCTCGGCCGGGTCGTCCTTCTTCCCGGAGCCCACCCGGGTGTCCTGCATCTCGGCCCGCTCGAAGAACGCGGTGTCGGTCGGGCCGGGCATCAGCGCGGTCACCGTGACGCCGGTGTCCTTCAGTTCGTTGCGTAGCGCCTCGGCGAAGGACTGCACGAACGACTTCGACGCGTTGTAGACCGCCTGGAACGGTCCCGGCATGGTGGAGGCGATCGACGAGGTGAACAGCACCCGGCCCGCGCCCCGCTCGACCATGCCGGGCAGCAGTCGCTTGGCCAGGTGCACGGTCGACCGCACGTTGAGATCGACGATCTCCAACTCGTCGCGCAGGTTGGTGCCGCCGACGAACGCGCCGCCGGCTCCCCGACCGGCGTTGAGCGCCAGCGCGTCCAGGGGACGTCCGGTCCTGGCGACCGCGCTCACCAGCTCCTCGACGCCCTGCTCGGTGGACAGGTCGACGCGGACCGGCTGGATCTGGGCACCGCCGTCGCGGCGCATCTTGTCGGCGGCCGCGGCGATGCCGTCGTCCTCGGCGGCGACGACCAGGTCGAAGCCGTGCTCGGCGAACTGCACGGCCAACTCGTAGCCGATTCCGCTGGACGCACCGGTGACAAGTGCGAGCGGACGGCCGGTGGTCGGTGTGGTCATGGTTGTCGACTCCTCTCCTACGGGTGCGGCAGACCTCTCTGAAGTGCCCTCCCACGGGCGGTCCAACCACCTCGGCGTGTCACGTCGGTAGGTCGGCCGGGTCCGCCCCGGCCGACCCCGGTAGGATCGGCGCGGGCCGTTACTGGCGCGTGGGGATGGATAACCATCGGGGAGCGGCCCCGTCACACGGACGTTTGCCGAGCGCCTGGGCCTTCCCGCACGTCTGTTGGAGGTCGCATGTCGCACAACGCCGAATCCACCGCATTCCGGAGCGCCCTCGAGGTGATCCGGGCTGTCGAGCCGCGGGTGGCCGACGCCATCGGCGCCGAGCTGACCGACCAGCGGGAGTCGCTCAAGCTCATCGCCAGCGAGAACTACGCCTCCCCGGCGACCCTGCTGGCCATGGGCAACTGGTTCAGCGACAAGTACGCCGAGGGCACGGTGGGGCGTCGCTTCTACGCCGGCTGCCAGAACGTCGACACCGTCGAGGCCCTCGCCGCCGAGCACGCCCGTGAGCTGTTCGGCGCGGCGCACGCGTACGTGCAGCCGCACTCGGGTATCGACGCCAACCTGGTCGCCTTCTGGGCGGTGCTCGCCGACCGGGTGGAGTCCCCCGCGCTGAAGAAGGCCCAGGTCCGCCAGGTCAACGACCTCAGCGAGGCCGACTGGTTCGCGCTGCGCCGCGAGCTGGGCAACCAGCGGATGCTCGGCATGTCGCTGGACGCCGGTGGTCACCTCACGCACGGTTTCCGGCCGAACATCTCCGGCAAGATGTTCGACCAGCGCAGCTACGGCACCGACCCGGCGACCGGCCTGATCGACTACGACCGGGTGGCCGAGGCGGCCCGCGAGTTCAAGCCTCTGATCCTGGTCGGCGGCTACTCGGCGTACCCCCGGAAGGTGAACTTCCGGATCCTGCGGGAGATCGCCGACTCGGTCGGGGCCACCTTCATGGTCGACATGGCGCACTTCGCCGGCCTGGTGGCCGGCAAGGTCTTCACCGGCGACTTCGATCCGGTGCCGCACGCGCACATCGTCACCACCACCACCCACAAGTCGCTGCGCGGCCCGCGCGGCGGCATGGTGCTCTGCCAGCCGGAGCTGGCCGACCAGGTGGACCGGGGCTGCCCGATGGTGCTCGGTGGTCCGCTGCCGCACGTGATGGCCGCCAAGGCGGTCGCCCTCGCGGAGGCCCGCCGCCCCGACTTCGCCGACTACGCCCAGCGGATCGTCGACAACGCGCAGGCCCTCGCGGAGGGGCTGCTGCGCCGCGGCGCGAAGCTGGTCACCGGCGGCACCGACAACCACCTGGTGCTTATCGACGTGTCCGGCTACGGGCTCACCGGCCGGCAGGCCGAGCAGGCCCTGCTGGACTCGGGCATCGTCACCAACCGCAACTCGGTCCCGCAGGACCCGAACGGCGCCTGGTACACGTCGGGCATCCGGATCGGCACGCCGGCACTGACCACCCGGGGGCTGGGCACCGCCGAGATGGACCAGACCGCGGAGCTGATCCACACCGTGCTGACCCAGACCACCGCCGGCGCCAACGCCGACGGCACCCCGTCCAAGGCGAAGTACACGCTCGACGCCGACCTGGCCGACAAGATCGCCCGCCAGGCCACCGACCTGCTGGCCCCGTACCCGCTCTACCCGGCCATCGACCTGGCCTGACTGTCGCGCCGGCCGAGCGGTCGGCGGCACTCGCCCCAACGAGCGGTATACCGCGGCGTCATAACTATGACTCCGCGGTATACCGCTCACCGTTGTGACCGCCCCGGCGGGCGGCCGGGGGTCAGTTCAGGGGACGCTTGAGGTGATAGCGGTGGACCTCGGTGCTGCCCTGCACGTTGTTCACGTCCTCGGCGGCCGAGACCAGCTCCCAGCCCTCCCGGCCGGCCCGGTTGAGGTGCGCGATGGCCGTGTCGCCGTAGGCGGTGATGTCCTTACGCGATCCGTCCGGCCCGTACCAGACGAACGAGACTGTGAAATTGCGGCCCTGTCCCTGATAGCGGCGGACGAGCAAGGCGTACTCCCAGGCAACCATGCGGCCCATTATGACCGTCCACGCAGGAGCTCGTCGGTGATGAGGGCGGCGAGCCGGTCCAACCCCGTGTCGATCTGCTCGGGTGTCACCGCGCTCACCGACAACCGCAGCGCGCACACCGGCGCCGTGTCGTCGTAGAAGTGCGCCATGGGCGTCCAGAGCACGCCGTAGTCCCGCGCCGAGCGGTCGAGCAGCGCGTCGTCGACAGCGAACGGCACGGTCACCACCACGAAGAACCCCCCGGCCGGCACCGTCCACCGCACCGCCGCCGGCCGGCCGGGCGAATCCGGGAAACGCCGGGCCAGCCCGGCGACGAGATGACGCAGATTGCGGGCGTACGCGGCCCGCTCCCGGGTGTTCGCGGGCACCAGGCTGCACCCGTGCTCCAGCAGCCGCCCGCCGATCACCGCCTGGGCGATAGGCGAGGTGTTCACCGTGACCATGCTCTTGATCATGGCGAGCTGGTCGGCGAGCGGGCCGACCCGACCGTCCGGCCCGGCCACCCGCTGGTCGGCGATCACGTAACCGACCCGCGCGCCGGGCAGCACGGTCTTGGCGAACGAACCGAGGTAGACCACCCGACGGTCGGTGTCCAGCGCCTTGAGGGTGGGCGGACGCGGCCCGTCCTCGACGGGAAACAGCCCGTACGGATTGTCCTCCAACAGCAGCAGGTCCTCCTCGGCGGCCAGCGCCAACAGCCGCCGTCGGTCGGCGACGTCGATGCTGACCCCGGACGGGTTGGCGAAGTCGGGCAGCACGTAGCAGGCGCGCGGCCGGCGGCCCTCCGCCCGGGCCCGGCGTACCTGTGCCCGCAGGTCATCCAGGTCCACCCCGGACGGCCCACCCGCGACCGGCCACACCGGCAGGTCCACCAGCCGGGCCGCCCCGGTCAGCCCGACGTAGGTCGGGGCGACCGCCAGCAGCACGTCCGCCGGACTGGCCCGCAACGCCCGCAGCACCAGGAACATCGCCTCCTGGCAGCCGACGGTCACCACGACGGTCTCCGGGTCGACGGTGATCCCCTCGTCGACAGCGAGGTTGCGGGCGACGAGGTGGTGCACGATGCCCTTGGTCCGGCCGTACTGCAGCAGCAGCCGTCGGGCCTGCTCGGGCGTGTGACCCCGCTCGTCGACGAGGTGCCTGTGGAACGTGTCCAGGTGCCGGTGCACCGCCGCGACGTCGAAGAACTCCTCGTACGGGCGTCCGGCCGCGAGCGACACCGCCGCCGGATAGCGTTCGGACACCTCGTTGAGGAAGTTCATCGAGGTCAGCGCCGGGTCACCAAGCGCGGGGTGCAGGTCGGCGACGCTCAGGTCGGCAGGCTCGGTCGCGGCCACCGCTCAGCCCACCCCGAGCGTCCGCAGCTCGGCCGCCCCCGCCGGGTCGGCGCAACCGGCCAGGGTCAGGGCGTCGCGCACCTCGGCGGCGAGCACCGCCAACGCGTCCTGCGCGCCGCGCCGCCCGCCGACGGCCAGCGCCCAGAGCAGCGGACGACCCACCAGGACACCCGCCGCGCCCAACGCCAGCGCCCGCAGCACGTCGGTGCCCCCACGGATGCCGCTGTCCAGCAGCACCTGAGCGCCGTCGCCGACGGCGTCGACGACCTCCGGCAGCATGGTGACGCTCGCCGGCGCCCCGTCCAACTGCCGGCCGCCGTGGTTGGACACCACCACCGCGTCCGCCCCGATCCGTACCGCCTCGATCGCGTCGCGGGGATCCAGCAGCCCCTTGACGACGAGCGGCAGGTCGACGTGCTCCCGCAACCAGGCCAGGTCCGCCCAGCGCAGGGCCGACTCGAACGACGCCTCGGTGTGCGCGGCGATCCCGGACACGCCGGGGGCGCCGGTGTGCGCCAACGCGTCCCGGCCGTGCGGCAGGTTCGCGGCGACCACGTCGGCCGGGAGGCGGAACGCGTTGCGCAGGTCACGCGGGCGTCGACCGAGCACCGGAACGTCCACGGTGACCACCAGCGCGTGGCAGCCCGCCGCGACGACCCGGTTCAGCAGGTCGCGGACCAGCGCCCGCTCGCGCAGCCAGTAGAGCTGGAACCAGACCTCCGCGCCGGCCCCGGTGATCTCTTCGATCGGCGTACTGCTCAACGTGCTCGCCACATACGGCACGCCGGCCGCGCCGGCCGCCGCCGCGAGGCCCACTTCCCCGTCCGGGTGTACGAGCCGCTGGTACGCCATGGGGGCCACCCCGACGGGCATCGCGTACGGCCGGCCGAGCAGTCGGGCGCCGAGATCCACGTCGTGCCCCCCGCGCAGCACCCGGGGCAGCACGGCGACCCGGTCCAGCGCGGCCCGGTTGGCGGCCAGGGTCACCTCGGCCGCGCTGCCGCCGGCGACGTAGTCCCACACGTCCGGGGCCAGCACGGCCCGCGCCCGCTGCCCGTAGTCGGCGAACGTCACCGCAGGCGCCCCGGTCGGCAGGTCGGCCAGCACCGGCTCAGCCACCGCGCACCCCCGCGTCGGCCGGACCGACGTCGGCCGGACCAGCGACGGCCGGGCCGTTGTCCGCCTGGCCGGCGGCTGGTTCGTCGCGTTGCGGCGGGAGCCCGAAGCGTTCCCGCAGGAACGCCGCCGCGACCGCCTGCGCCCGCCTGCCGTCGGTGAACACGCCGGGCATGGCGAAGAACCCGTGGATCATCTGCGGATAGTGGTCGAGGCGGGTGGGCACACCGGCGTCGCGCAGCCGCTGCGCGTAGCGCTGCCCCTCGGCGCACAGCGGGTCCAACTCGGCGGTGACCACGAGCGCCGGAGGCAGGCCGGCCAGGTCGTCGGCGAGCAGTGGCGACGCCAGCGGGTCCCGAGAGTGCTCCGGGTCGGCCAGGTAGTGCGTGCGGTACCAGGCCACCGACCGGCGGTTGAACAGCGCCGGGTCGTCGTCGACCGGGCCGGACGGCTCGCCGCTGACGTCGGTGTTCGGATAGACCAGCAGCTGCGCCACGAGCGCGGGCCCGCCGGAGCGGCAGAGCAGGCTCACCGCCGCGGCGAGGTTCCCGCCCGCGCTGTCCCCGCCCACCGCCAGCCGGGTCGGGTCCACGCCGAACAGGTGGGCGTTCGCGGCGATCCACACGGTGGCGGCGTGGCAGTCGTGCACCGCCGCGGGGAAGGGGTGCTCCGGGGCCAGTCGGTAGCCGACGGTCACCACCTGGCATCCCACCGCGTTGGCCAGTCGTCGGCAGATGCCGTCGGCGGTGTCGATGCTGCCGAGCGTCCACCCGCCGCCGAAGAAGTACAGCAGGGTGGGCAGCGGCCCCGGCCCGGCCGGCCGGTACAGCCGGATCGGCAGGTCCCCGCCGGGGCCGGGGATGCGCTCGTCGCGTACCTCGGCGACCTGCTCGACCGCGCCGCCGCCGGCGCGGATCGCGGCCAGGTCCGCGGCGCGCGCCTCGGTGAGGGTCTGCGTGTACAGCGGCGGCGTGCCGGCCGCGGCGCGGGCGGCCCGGTAGGCCGCCACCTCCGGGTGCAGGGCCATGCGGGTCTCCTATCCGCCGGTGCTGACCAGCAGTTTGTCGATGCCGCGCAGGAAGAGACTGCCGCTGTACGTCGGGGACTCGGTGACCGCGAGCCGGGGGAACCGGGCGAACAGGCGGGGCAGCGCGAGGCGGCCCTCCAGCCGGGACACCGCCGCGCCGAGGCAGAAGTGCAGGCCCACCCCGAAGGCCAGCGACGGCGGCCCGGGGCGGGTGGGGTCGAAGGCGTCCGGATCGGGAAACCGCGCCGGGTCCCGGTTGGCGGCCCCGACGATGATGAGCACGTTGTCGTCGCGGGCGACAGGCACGCCGGCCAGTACGGTGTCCTCCGGCGCCGCCCGGGCGAGGAAGTGCACAGGGCTCTGCAGGCGCAGCACCTCGTCGACGCAGCCCCGGGCGAGGTCGTCGTCGGTGGGCAGCGCGGTGACCGCCCCCGGGTGGTCCAGCAGCAGGGGCAGGCCGTTGCTGAACATGTAGACGGTGGTGACGAAGCTGGCGTTGAACAGGACGATCAGGTTGCTGATCAGCTCCTCCTCGGTCAGCTCCACCTCGCCCGAGCCGACCGCCTCCACCAGGCCGCTGATCAGATCCTCGCCGGGCGTGCGGCGGCGGTGGGCCAGCAACTCCCGGTAGAACGCCCGCAGCTCCTGCGCCGCGGTGTTCGCGGCGGCCAGCCGCTGCGGGGTCTTCCCGGCCACGTCGAGGAACTCGTCGATGCGCTCCACCCGGTCCCGGTACCAGGGCAGCTCCGCCGCCGGGATGCCGATGAACTCCGCCATCACCAGGGCGGGAATGGGGTACGCGAAGTCGGCCACGAAGTCGACGACACCGTCACCGGCGTCGGCCATCCGGTCCAGCAGCTCGTCGACGACCCGCACGATCACCGGCTCCAACGCGCCGAGGCGGCGCGGGGTGAAGGTACGGGAGAACACGTGCCGCATCCGGGTGTGATCAGGCGGGTTGATGAACATCATCGAGGTCTGGAAGGTGCGCAGGATCTCGTGGTCCTCCCAGCCCGGCGGGGGCTGTTTGGTCCACTGCGGATCGCGCAGCAGCCCGTCGATCAGGTCGTAGCCGACAGCCACCGCCGACACCGTGCGGTGCTCGGCGCGCGGCGGCACGGCGCTGACCGGCCCCAGCCGGTGCAGTTCGGCGTACCACGGGTACGGATTCTGGCGGCCCTCTTCGCTGTACAGGCCGGTGAGCAGGTCCTGCGCCGTCACGACGTTCTCCTCCCCAGGATGTCGGCGCCCGGGGGCGGCGGGATCGGCCGCCGCCCCCGGGCCGGTGTCACAGGCCGAGCAACCGCAACGGCACGGCGTCGGCCATCGCCTGGTTGCCGGCGTCGTTCGGGTGGATGTGGTCCCCCGAGTCGTACGCGGGCAGCAACTGGCTGGGCCGGGCCGGGTCGCGCAGCACCCGGTCGAAGTCGAGCAGCCCGTCGAACTCCCGGCTGCCCCGCAGGTACGCGTTCACCGCCTGCCGGGTGGCCTCCTTCTCCGGCGTCCACACACCCGGGGCGCCGTGCCCCTCGTACGGGGTCAGCGTGGCCGCCAGGCTGGTCAGCCCGCGCTGCTGGAGCTGCTGGTTGATCTGCCGGAGGGTGGCGATGATCGCCTCCGGCGAGTCGTTGGACATCCAGATGTCGTTGATGCCCAGGTGCGTGACGACCGTGCGGACCCCGGTCTGGCCAAAGACGTCCTCGTTGAGGCGGGCCGCGGCGTTCGGGCCGAGCTGGAAGTAGCCGGGGTAGTCGCCCGCGCCCGGCTCGGTGCCCTCGTGGTTGAGGCGGTTACCGGCCAGGCTCAGGTTGAGCACACCGGGGGTGCGCCGGTCCGGCCGGTCGGCGAGCAGCCGGTCGGAGAGCAGGTCGGGCCAGCGCCGGTTGGCGTTGACAGTGCTGCCGTTGCCGTCGCCGATGGAGTCGCTGAGCACCACAAGCGCACCGGGGCTGGCCTTACGCTGCACGTCCACACCGGACAGGAAGAACCAGCAGCAGGCGGGTCGGATGGTGAACCCGGTGCCGTCGGCGGCCCCGGTCAGGTCACCGGCGCCGATGAAGTTGGTCTGCTGGGACTGCCCGTGGAAGGTGGTCGGCCCGGTCGGTGTCGGGAAGTGCAGGGTGACCACCAGGTCGGTGTCGTCCGCGACGGTGAAGGTCAGCGGGTCGCTGAGCAGCTCGGCGCCCCGGTTCATGGTGGCCGAGGCGGCGCCGGTGAACGTCAGCGCGCGCAGCGAGGCCGGGTCGATGTCGGAGACGTCGTCGACGGTAGCGGTGTTCGGCCGGGCCACGGTGGCACGACCCACCCGGACCGCCTGCTCGCCGTAGAGGTTGCTCAGCCGTACGCGCACCGCCGGGCCGCCCACCGAGACGTGCACGACCATCCGGACGCTCTGGTCGTTCAGGCCGGTGTTTGTCAACCCGACCGAGTTGCCCCGGGTCACCGCGGCGGCCCAACTGCCCGCCCACTCGCCCCGGTCCGGCCGGGCGGCGACGGTCGGGGATCCGCCGGCGCTGGCGACGACGGCGGGTGTGGCCGTGACCAGCAGCGCCGCGGTCGCGGCGACGACATGCCATCTCTTCGGGGTCGACATTGAACCTCCATCGTGTGGCAGCCCAGGGCCGTCCGCTGACAGCTTCCGCCTGGACGATGGTCCAGAAACCTAGCCGCCGCCGATGACGGGCGTCAATCAACCTGATCGACGCGATCAAATGTCCACCGGGCCTGGCAGATCGCCCTTCTCACCCGGTCCCGCCCCGTCCTCGCCGGCCTAGGCTCGCAGGCGGCGGCGGTGCGGTCGTCTCGTCACCGGGAAGCGGCCCGGGGCCGCCGCTTTCTCGGATGGGGGCTGCCGAATGACTGACGGACCCGGGCACACGACGACGTACGTGGACAGGGCACTGGATCTCTTCGCCGACTTCGGCGACCGCGAGGCGCTCGTCGGTGGTGACCGCCGCATCACGTACACGGAGGCCGCCGCGCTGGTACGCGCGATGGCCGCGGCCCTGACCCGACACGGCGTACGGCCCGGCGCGGCGGTGCTGGTGACAGTGGCGAACGCGGTGGAGGGGCCGCTGCTCCAGCTCGCTCTGCACCTGCTCGGCTGCCGGACGATGTGGGTCGCCCCGGTCACCGCCCGCCGGGAGGTCGACGAGTTCATCCGGCTGGCCCGCCCCGACGCGCTTGTCTACGACGCCCGCGACCCGGCCAGCCTGGGGCCGGAACTGGCCGCCGCGCTGCCCGGCGTACCGGTGTGCTGCCTGGGCCCCGGCGGTGCCGGCCCGGACGTCACCGCCGCCGACACCGGGACGACTGAGCTGCCGGCATCCGTGCCGGCGCCGGAGTCGTTCCTCCAGACCAGCGGCACCACAGGCGCTCCCAAGCTGGTGCACCACACCGAGAGCTTCTACGCCCAGATCCTCACCCTCGCGGCCGATTTCCGGGCCGCCGGATTCCCGCTGCTGCGGCACCTGTCGCACTCACCGATGTGGCTGGCCAGCGGCCAGATCACCACCCTGTTCAACCTGTTCACCGGCGGGGTGCTGTTCCTGCGCGACGACTGGGACCCGGTGGCGTTCGTGGCCACCGTGCAGCGGGAACGGATCAACTCCACCTTCGTCACCCCGCCGATGCTCTACGAGCTGCTGGACCACCCGGCGCTGGTGGGCGCCGACTTCTCGGCCATGTTCATGTTCAACGTGGGTGCCGGGCCTGCCGCGCCCGCCCGGCTGCGCCAGGCCATCGCGCGGTTCGGCCCGGTGCTGCGCATCGTGTACGGCCTCAGCGAGGCCGTGGTCATCACCGCGCTGCCCGGGCTGACCGACGATCCGGAGCACCCGGAGCGGCTGCGCTCCTGCGGGCGGCCCTACGGCGACGTCCGCATCGAGATCCGCGACGACGACGGCACGGTGCTGCCGACGGGCCGCGACGGTGAGGTGTGGGTGCGGACCCGGCTCAGCTTCGCCGGCTACCACGGCCAGCCCGAGTTGACCGCGCAGACCCTCGTCGACGGCTGGGTGCGTACCCGCGACATCGGCCACCTCGACGACGACGGTTTCCTCTATCTGGTCGACCGGGCACACGACATGATCGTCACGACCCGGCGGAACTGGGCGATCTTCTGCCGGCCCATCGAGGACGTGCTGGCCGGGCACCCGCAGGTACGGGCCGCCGCCGTGATCGGCGTACCGGACGAGACGGTCGGCGAGGTGCCGTACGCGTACGTGGTGACCGGGCCGGGCGCGACGGTCACCGGGACGGAGCTGATCGACCTGGTGACCGCCGAGCTCAACGAGATGTGGGCACCGGCCGCTGTGGAGTTCGTCGACAGGTTGCCGGTGAACCGGTCGGTGAAGGTGGACAAGCGGGCGCTGCGCGAGCGGTACGCCGCACGCCGGGCGGCGGCGGTCGGGGCGTGACGCCCCGCCGGCAACTGGTGGTCCTGGTCGGCGCGGACCTGGTCTCCAACCTGGGCACCCGCATCTCGGTGGTGACCATCCCCTGGCTGGTGCTGGTCACCACCGGCAGCCCCACCAAGATGGGCCTCGTCGCGTTCGCCGAGACACTGCCGTACCTGCTGTCCAGTGCTCTGGGCACGCCCTGGGCGGACCGGATCGGCCTGCGCCGCACCTCCATCCTCTGCGACGCGGGCAGCGCGGTGGCCATGGTGGTCGTCGCGTTGACCCCGTGGCTGGGCTTCGCACCCCTGGTGGCGCTCGTCGCGGTGGCCGGTGGGCTGCGCGGCATCGGCGACCGGGTCAAGCACGTCATGTTCCGGCCGGTAGCCGAGGCCGCCGGGGTGCCACTGATTCGCCTGACCTCGGCGTACGACGGGTTGAGTCGGGTGGTGACACTGTTCGGCGCGGCCGTGGGCGGCCTGTTGATCGCCGCGTTCGGGGTGAGCGAAGCGATCCTCATCGACGCGGCCAGCTTCGCGATCTGCGCGCTGCTCATCGGTCTGCTGGTGCGGCCGCCGGCCGCCCCGGCGCAGCCCACCGCCCCGGTCGGCTACCTGCGCGCGCTGCGCGACGGGTTCGGCTACCTCGGTCGGGACCGGCCACTGCTGGGCATGCTCGTGGTCGTCTCGGCGCTGAACATGGTCGCCAACGCCAGCGTGGCCGTCTACATCCCGTTCTGGGTCGCCCGGGAACTGCACGGCCCGCGCGGGCTCGGTCTCGTGCTGGCGGCGTTCTCGGCGGGCGCGCTGCTGGGCAACGTGCTGTTCACCGCCCTCGGCACTCGGCTGCCCGGCCGACTGACGTTCCTGCTCGGGGCGACGGTCGCCGGCACGCCCCGGCTGGTCGCGCTCGCGATCAGCGACGAGTTGCCTGTCGTCCTCGTGGTGACGTTCCTTTCCGGCATCGGCATCGCGGCGGTCAACCCGCTGCTCGGGGTGGCGCTCTACGAACGGGTGCCGCCGGATCTGCAGACCCGGGTGCTCGGCATCGCCGGTTCGCTGGCCTTCGTGGGCCTGCCGGTCGGCGCGCTGCTCGGCGGCTGGTCGGTGGACGCGCTCGGGCTCACCCCGGCGCTGCTGGCCATGGCCGTGGCGTGCCTGCTCGTCACCGCGTTCCCACTGGTGGCCAGGACGTCCAACCCGAAGACGCCGGCACCATCGGCCCCCGTCGCCCGCCCGCCCCGCAAATCGGTTGCGGGCGGCTAGCGGAGCCCGCAGGCTCGGGCGGATGAGCACACAGCCCGTACCCGACGTGCCGCACACCGATGAGGCGACGGCCACTCGCATCGATGTCGGTCTGGTCCGTCGACTCGTCGCCGAGCAGTTCCCCCGGTGGGCCGAGCTGCCGGTGCGCCCGGTCGAGGTCGGCGGCTGGGACAACCGCACCTTCCACCTGGGCGAGGACATGACAGTGCGGCTGCCCAGCGGCGAGGGGTACGCGTCGCAGGTCGCCAAGGAGCAGCGCTGGCTGCCCTGGCTCGGCGCGCGGCTGCCGCTGGAGATCCCCGTTCCGCTGGCCCACGGTCGGCCCGGCGCGGACTATCCGTACCCGTGGTCGGTCTACGGCTGGATCGACGGCCGGACCGCCACCGCCGAGCGAATCGAGGACCTCACCCGGTTCGCGACCGACCTGGCCGCCTTCCTGCGCGCCCTGCGCGCCGTCGACGCCACCGACGGTCCGGTGGCCGGCCCGCACAGCGCCTGGCGCGGCGGCCCGCTGTCCACGTACGACCCGGAGACGCGGGCGGCGATCGAGGCGCACCGCGACCGGCTGCCCGTCGACGTGGTCACCGACATCTGGCAGGCCGCCCTCGACGCCACCTGGGACGGGCCGCCGGTCTGGTTCCACGGCGACGTCGCGGACGGCAACCTGCTGGTCCGCGACGGCCGGCTGGCCGCCGTCATCGACTTCGGCTGCTGCGGTGTCGGCGATCCCGCCTGCGACACCGTGATCGCCTGGACCCTGCTGCGCGGCGCCTCCCGGGCGGCGTTCCGCGACTCGCTCGACGTCGACGCGGCCACCTGGGCGCGCGCCCGCGGCTGGGCGCTGTGGAAGGCGCTCATCACTCTGGACGCCCCGGCGCCGGCCACGGCGGCCTGGGCCCGGCAGGTGCTCGACGAACTGCTCGCCGAACACGCCGTGTCCCACTGATCCGCCCCGCCGGGAGCGTCGGCCGCCGGGGCCGACCCGTCGGCGGCCGGCCCGGGCCGCGTCGGTCGCCGGGCCCGAACCCGTCAGGGGCCGGTTCGGGCCGGGGTGGCGTGTTCGGTCTTGCAGCTCGGGCAGCGCAGCTTCGCCCCGGCGGCGACCGGCACACGCAGCCGCTGCCCGCAGCCGCAGGTGAACAACTCCCGGGCCGCGCGCAGGTACTCGGCGCGGTCGCGGCGTGGCCAGCGGCCGTGGCAGCGGGCACACCACTTCGGCGGGTAGCTGTGATACCAGGCCAGCCCGAACGCTCCGGAGACCATCAGCGCGCCGGGGACCAGCAGGCCCAGTGGCGCGAGCAGGGCGGGCCACAGACCGCCGACGCCGTCGGACACCACCGCGCCGACCACTGCCAACACGACCACCGGCACACCGAGCAGTGTGAACCCGAAGCCCCATGCGAAGGCCAGCAGCGACAGCAGGAACACCACTCCCATGGCGCCGGGCGCCCACCGGCGGACGCCGTACCCGCCGCAGCGTGGACAGTTCGGCGAGGCCCGGTGGGGTACGGCCCGCAGCGCCTTCGGCGCGAGCCACTCGGTCAGTTTGCCGAGGATCGCCTCGACCAGCTTGCTCGCCAGGGCCTGTAGAAACGAGCTGAGCACCCGACTCCTCCCTCGGACCGACACGCCAACCCCGGGGAGGCTGGCCCACAGTCATCGTGGCCGGTCCGTGCCAGGGCGCCGCACCACCGCGCCGGCCCAGCGCATCGACGACGCCAATCCGACAGTGCCAACTGACAGCCTCGTTCGTCGTCCGGCGACACCAGCTGTCCGGGCCTGGCCGTGGGTGCGGCGGTCGGTTAGCGTGCCGGCATGCCATCGACGCTCGACGAATCGACGGATCCGTACTGCCTTCGTCCCGGCGAGGCCGCCGAGCTGCTGCGCGGGCACCCGTGGCGGCGGTTCGTGGCGATCGGCGACAGCGTCGTGGAGGGCATGTGCGAGCCGACCCCGGGCTACCCGGACGTGCAGTGGGTCGACCGGGTGGCCGCCGAGCTGAACGCCGCCCGCCCCGGGCTGGCGTACCGCAATCTGGGTCGGCGCGGGCTGCGCGCGCACCAGGTGCGGGCCGAGCAGCTCGACCCGGCGCTGGCCTTCGCGCCGGACCTCGCGCTCGTCGTCTGCGGCGGCAACGACGCCTTCCACCCGAAGTACGACGCGGACGTGGTGGACGCCGAGCTGACCGCGATGATCACCGCGCTGCGGGACGCCGGCGCGGACGTGATCACCGTAGGCATGTTCGACGTCTCGCACAGCCCGGCGGTGCCCGACGCGCTGCGGCCCGGCCTGGGCGAACGAATGCGCCGCCTGTCAACACACACGGCAAGGCTGGCCGAACGCCACCACACCATCCACGTGCACCTGACGGACCACCCGCTGACAGCAGACCCGACCCTCTACAGCACCGACGGCCGCCACGGCAGCGCCCGCAGCGACGCCATAGCGACAACCGAAACCCTCCGCACCCTCTCGAACCACCTCCACCCCTCTGCACCTCCCCCACCTCCACCCCTCTGCACCTCCCCCGCCCAACCCCGTTGATCATGAAGTTATCGCCACGACACGCCGGGTGGTTTCTAGGCTTCAGTGCAACTGATCTTGGTTGTGGTGGAGGTGCTGGTGGCGAGGCCT
>NZ_JBNCKR010000022.1:0-97703 GCF_049841645.1 Micromonospora sp. DT43
GGGGTATAAATCATAATTGGCACTGGCTTTACAAGCACCCTGTTGAGTTCTCAAAGAACAACCACACACCGATCAGAAGCTCCACATCCGTGGAACCCCGTTTCGGGGCAACCGCTCAAACCTACTTGGTCGAACTTTCATTGTCAACCTCGTATCCGAGGTGATCAATCTGGTTCGTCCGGACCCACGATGACGCACGCCGTACCCGGCGGTCGTTACTGTCGTGGGAAGCCGCAGACCGGCCGATCACCGCTTCGCGGCTCTCCGCCCGGCTCCTGCCGGCTTCAGAACTCTACCCGGTCGGCTTCGCGTTCGCAACTCCGTTTCCGGAGTGTTCCGCACCGCCCGATCCCCAGTCTCGCTCGGCGTTCCCGCCACGAGCCTGGTGCCCGGTCTCGGCCAGTTCGTCCGGCCTCCCCCGTGCAGAGAGAAAGTTACGCGGACCGCCCGGAGAAGGCAAATCAGGGTTCATCACTGGTTCGGTCGAGCGGATCGGCGCGGTCTGCGCCGCGGTCGGCGACGCGGCGCGCGCTGTCGTGCCAGAGTGTCAGGCATGGATGAGTCCGGGCTGGACGCCGCGGTGTTTGCCGAGGAAGCGCTGCTCGGCGTCCTCCTGCCGTTCTGGCAGCTGGTGATCGGCGCGGTCGTGCTTGTCGTCCTGGTGCTCTCGGTGGGACGACTGGCCCGCCGGGGCAGATCCCGGATGACCACCGCCCTGCTGGTCACCGCCGTGGTGATCGCCGGCCTCGCGACGATAGGCGTCCTGCTGGAGGGCTGAACGCTCAGAGCCGGCGGTTGGCCAGGCTGGGCAGCTCGGTCCGAATCGCGGCGAGGCGGTCGAGGTCCAGGTCGGCGACGGCCACCCCGCAGCCGTCCGGCAGCTGGGTGAGGACCGTCCCCCAAGGGTCGACCACCATGCTGCGCCCGAAGCACGTGCGGCCGGGCTCGTGGTCGCCCGTCTGACCGGCCGCCGCCACGAAGCACTGGTTCTCGATCGCCCGCGCCCGCAGCAGGACCTCCCAGTGGTCCCGCCCGGTGTGCAGCATGAACGCCGCCGGAACCACCAACAGGTGGGCGCCGCCCTCGGTGGCGAGCCGCCGGTACAGCTCCGGGAAGCGCAGGTCGTAGCAGATCGACAGCCCGACCCGGAGACCCTCCACGTCCACGACGACTGGTTGCACGCCGGGCGCGACGCTCGCCGATTCCCGGTAGGAGACCCGGCCCGGGATCTCCACGTCGTACAGGTGGATCTTGCGGTAGCTCGCGGCCAGGCTGCCGGCGCGGTCGAAGACCAGCGACGTGTTCCAGGTGTGCTCCGGGTCCGGGCCGGCCTCGTGGAACGACCCGGCCAGCACCCACATGCCCAGCCGCCGTGCGACCCCTGCGAAGAAGTTGCCCACCTCGCCGTCGACCGGCTCCGGCGTGGGCAGGCCGGCCGCGGGGCCGAGATAGTCGACGTACTCCGGAAGGATGGCGAGGTCCGCGCCGCCGTCGGCGGCGCGTTCCAGCAGCCCCTCCGCGGCGGCCAGGTTGGCCTTGCGGTCATCCCGGGCGTTCAGCTGGCAGACGGCGACGCGCATGAGCCAAGAGTACGGCCGGGAGGGCCGACGCGGACAGCGTCAGATGCTGGCCAGCACCAGGGCTCCCGCGGCGAACCCGAGGCCGGCGATCTGGACCGGCCGCAGGCGTTCCCGGTCGACGGCGAGTGCGAGCAGCACCGTGCTGGCGGGGTAGAGCGCGGCGACCGCCGCCACGATGCTGAGGTGACCCCGCGCGGCGGCGGCCATGAAGAGCGCGTTGGCGGCGCTGTCGAGCAGGCCGGCGACGGCCGCCCAACCCAGCACCCGCCGGTCGAGCCGAAGCCGCACCCCGGTGCCGGCGGCGAGGATGAGGCCGAAGGCGATCGAACTGGCCCGGACCGCCGCCACCGGCCACATGCCGGCGCTCTCGCTGGCCTGGCCGAGCAGAGTGAAGAAGACGCCGAAGAGCGCGCCGGCGGCGAGGGCCAGGCCCACCAGCCGCGCGGGAGCGCCGGAAGCGCTGCCCCCTTCGCCCAGGCTCACCAGGGCGATCGCCACCACGGCGAGGCCGGCCCCGGTGAGCGCCAGTGCGCCGGGGAAGCTCGACGTGAACAGGCCGGCGACGATCGGCACCACCGCGGCGGTGATCGCGGTGACCGGCGCCACCACTGCCATCATTCCGCCGGCGAGGGCTCGGTAGAGCAGCATGACGCCACCGGCGCCGGCCACCCCGGCGAGCAGCCCCCAGGCGATGTCGGCGACCGTCGGTGTCCCGGGCACCACAAGCACCAGCGCGACAAGCAGGGGGACGCTCAGCAGCTGGGAGATCACGGTCACCGCGATCGGGTCCGCACGACGGGACGCCTTGCCGCCGGAGAAGTCGGCGGTGCCGAACGCGATCGCGGACACCGCTGCCAGGAGAATGGGTAGCATGCCACTGTCGTACCACAATAGTGACCACGAAGGATAGTTTGATGACCGATACAGGTAGCCGGGTGGGCGCGGTGACCGCCGCCGTGGCCCGGCAGGTACGGGAGCTGCGCGGCGCCCGTGGCTGGTCCTTCGAGGAACTGGCCGGCCGCTCCGGGGTGAGCAAGGCGATGCTCGTGCAGATCGAGGGCGCACGCACCAACCCCAGCGTCGGCACGCTGTGCCGGATCGCCGACGCGTTCGGCGTCAACATCGCCCGCCTCGTCGAACCGGACGAGGAACGGGCGGTGCGGATCAGCTCCACGGCCGAGGCGCCGGTGCTCTGGCAGGGCGAGCACGGCGGCACCGGCCACCTGCTGAGCGGGCTGGGCGAGCCCGACCTCGTCGAGCTCTGGGACTGGCGAATGGAACCCGGGGAGGAACACCGCTCCGCCGACCACCCCCGCGGCACCCGCGAGGTGCTGCACGTCCTCACCGGCGCGGTGATCGTCCAGGTCGACGGGCAGGATCACCCCGTCCGGGCCGGTGACACGATCGAGTTCCACGCGGACCGGGAGCACGGCTACCGCAACGACGCCGGAGAACCGGCCCGGCTGATGATGGTGACCGTCACCCCGTCGGGCGAGTGGGACCGCCGAACACGGTCACGCCGGCCGCGTCAGTAGCGAACGGCCGGCGTGACGCGGGGAGGATCAGGCCGACTTCTCCTCGCGGTCCCGCCGGGCCCGACGCCCGGTGAACTCGCGCGGAACGATCGTCGGGTTGACGTTCTCCAGGACGACCTCGCGGGTGATCAGCACCCGGGCGGCGTCGGGATTGCTCGGCACCTCGTACATCGCGGAGAGGAGGACCTCTTCGATGATGGCGCGCAGACCACGGGCGCCGGTGCCCCGCAGCATGGCCTGATCGGCGATCGCCTCCAGCGCCGGCTCGTCGAACTCCAACTCGACGCCGTCCAACTCGAACAGGCGCTGATATTGACGGACCAGAGCGTTGCGGGGCTCGGTGAGGATCCGCACGAGCGCGCTGCGGTCCAGGCTGCGCACATTGGTGATCACCGGCAGCCGGCCGACGAATTCGGGGATGAGCCCGAACTTGAGCATGTCCTCCGGCATGACCTGGCTGAAGATGTCATCTGTCGACCGGTCCGAGACCGACCGGAGCCGGGCGCCGAAGCCGGTGCCGCCCTGACCGGTGCGGGATTCGATGATCTGATCGAGACCGGCGAACGCGCCGCCGCAGATGAACAGCACGTTCGTGGTGTCGATCTGGATGAACTCCTGGTGCGGGTGCTTGCGACCGCCCTGCGGCGGCACGTTGGCCACCGTGCCTTCCAGCATCTTGAGCAGAGCCTGCTGCACACCCTCGCCGGAGACGTCCCGCGTGATCGACGGATTCTCCGACTTGCGGGCGATCTTGTCGACCTCGTCGATATAGATGATGCCGGTCTCGGCGCGCTTGATGTCGTAGTCGGCGGCCTGGATCAGCTTGAGGAGGATGTTCTCCACGTCCTCGCCGACGTAGCCCGCCTCGGTGAGCGCGGTGGCGTCGGCGATGGCGAACGGCACGTTCAACATCCGCGCGAGGGTCTGTGCGAGGTGGGTCTTGCCGCAACCCGTCGGGCCGAGCAGCAGGATGTTGGACTTGGCCAGCTCGACGGCGTCACTGCCGGAGCCCGGCGCGTTGGCCGCCTCTGCCTGGATCCGCTTGTAGTGGTTGTAGACCGCGACGGCGAGCGCCTTCTTGGCCTGATCCTGACCCACGACGTAGTTGTCGAGGAACTGGCAGATCTCCATCGGCTTGGGAAGCTCTTCCCACTTCACCTCGCCGGACTCGGCCAGCTCCTCTTCGATGATCTCGTTGCAGAGATCGATGCACTCGTCGCAGATGTAGACCCCTGGGCCCGCGATGAGCTTCTTGACCTGCTTCTGCGACTTGCCGCAGAAGGAGCATTTCAGTAGGTCGCCGCCGTCACCGATCCGTGCCACCTACGTTCTCCCTGCACTCATCGGCCGGAGACCCGGCCCTGACCTGCGGGCGCTGCGCGCCGCCCGGCTTGTTTCACCTCGCCGGCTCAACCGGCGAAGCGGTACGGACCCGACGTTACCCGCTGGCGGGGCATTCTCCGACCCCCAAAACGGGTGTGTCAGAGGTCGGCCGGGAACGGGTGCCCCGGCCAACCTCTGACCCGGTATTGCTCAGCTGGCGGAGTGGGTCGCCAGCAGACCCTTCTTGCGGCTGGTCAGGATCGTGTCGACCAGCCCGTACTCCTTGGACTCCTCGGCCGTCATGATCTTGTCACGGTCGATGTCCTTGCGAACCTGCTCGATCGGGCGGTTGCAGTGGCGGGACAGCATGTCCTCCAGCTGCGTCCGCATCCGCAGGATCTCCCGGGCCTGGATCTCGATGTCCGAGCCCTGCCCGTAGCCGCCCTCGGTGGCCGGCTGGTGGATGATGATCCGCGAGTTCGGAAGAGCCATCCGCTTACCCGCGGTGCCCGCCGACAGCAGCACCGCCGCCGCGCTGGCGGCCTGCCCGAGGCAGACCGTCTGGATGTCCGGACGGACGTACTGCATGGTGTCGTAGATCGCCGTCATCGCGGTGAACGAGCCACCCGGCGAGTTGATGTACATGATGATGTCGCGGTCCGGGTCGGTGCCCTCCAGCGTCAGCAGCTGGGCCATCACGTCGTTTGCCGACGCGTCGTCCACCTGGACACCGAGGAAGATGATCCGGTCCTCGAAGAGCTTGTTGTACGGGTTCGACTCCTTGACCCCGTACGACGTGCGCTCGACGAACGACGGCAGCACGTAGCGGTTGTGCACGGCCGCGAACTGGGGCGGCAAGCTCAGATCGGTCATCGTCAGCTCCTCAGCTCAGGGTCCCGGCGCCATCCGGAACCTGGGCGGCCCCGATGATCACCTTGTCGATGAAGCCGTAGTCCATGGCCTCCTGGGCGGTGAACCAACGGTCCCGGTCCGAGTCCGCCTCGATCTGCGACTGGCTCTGGCCGGTGTGGTGCGCGACGCGCTCCTGGAACATCCGCTTCGTGTAGAGCATCTGCTCCGCCTGGATGGCGATGTCGGACGCCGTGCCGCCCAGACCACCGGACGGCTGGTGCATCATGATCCGAGCGTGCGGCAGGGCGTAACGCTTGCCCTTGGTGCCCGCGCAGAGCAGCAGCTGACCCATCGAGGCGGCCATGCCCATCGCCACTGTCGACACGTCGTTGTCGATGAACTGCATGGTGTCGTAGATCGCCATGCCCGAGTAGACCGAGCCACCCGGCGAGTTGATCCACAGGTTGATGTCGCGGTCCGGGTCCTCCGCGGCGAGCAGCAGCAGCTGCGCGCAGATGCGGTTGGCGACCTGGTCGGTCACCTCACTGCCCAGGAAGATGATGCGTTCCTTGAGCAACCGGTTGTAGACCGAGTCGTCGAGGTTGCCAATGGAGTCGCCACCGCGCGCGTCAATCGCCCGGAGCGACTTCTTGGGGATGTGCATGTCGGTCATGGCAGCCCTTCGCTCTCCGTACCGTCTTTCCCGACACTAACCGCTGTGCGGGGCGGCAGAGTCCCGGTCGGGGCACTGTTCGCTCTCAGCGCAGTTGCGTCGGGCGCACCCGCGGCGCGGGCTTCCGGGCGTACCCGGGGAAAGGTACGGCCGCCGCCCACCGCGCAGCGGCGGACGGCGGCCACACCCGACGATCAGTGCTCGTGGTTGTGCTCCGCCTCGTTGGCGGCGCGCAGCGCGTCCAGGGTGACCTCGTTGCCGGCCGAGTCCTTGATCGAGATGCGCTCCATGACGGCCGCGAGCGCCTTGCCCCGCCGCACGTCGCCGAAGACCGCGGCGGCCGCGCCGGAGCGCACCAGCTGGTCGTAGTACTGCTGCGGGGCCATCCCGGCGCGCTGCGCCCGGTGCACGATCTCGTGACCGAACTCGTCGTCGGAGACCTGCACGTCCTCCGCGTCGGCGAGCGTGTCCAGCAGGAGCTGCACCTTGACGCCCTCGGTCGCCGCCTCGGTCAGCTCGGCGTCGATCTGCTCCTCGGTCTTCTCCTCGGCGGCCAGGTACTCCTCCAGGGAGGCGCCGATCCGCTCCAGCTGGTCGACCATCGCCTGCTTGCGGCTCGCGACCTCCTCGCGGACGACGCCCTCCGGCGCCGGGATCTCGGCGGCCTCGACGAGCTGCGCGAGGGCCTTGTCCCGGGCGGCGTAGATCTGCTCGACCTGCTTGCCCTGGGTGACCCGCCCCCGCAGGTCGCCGCGCAGCTCCTCGATCGTGTCGAACTCGCTTGCCATCTGGGCGAACTCGTCGTTCAGCTCCGGCAGCTCCTTCTCCTTGACCGTGCGCACGGTCACCGCCACGTCGGCGTCGCGGCCGGCGAAGTCGCCGCCGACCAGCTGGGTGGTGAAGGTGGTGTCGTCGCCGGCGGCGAGGCCGACCACTGCCTCGTCCAGGCCCGGCAGGAGCTGCTTGCTGCCGACCTCGTGGGAGATGTTGCTCGCCTGGCCGCCCGGCACGTCCTCGCCGTCGACGGTGGCGTTCAGGTCGATCTGCACGTAGTCGCCCTCGGCGGCGGCCCGCTCGACCGTCTTGAGGGTGGCGAACCGCTCCCGCAGGTTCTTCACCTGCTCGTCGATCTCGCTCTCGTCGATCTGCAGCTCGTCGACGGTCACCTCGATGGTCGACGCGTCGGGCAGCGTGATCTCCGGGCGGACGTCGACCTCGGCGGTGAAGTTCAGCGAGTCACCGTCGTTGAACTCGGTGATCTCGACCTCGGGACGCCCCAGCGTCTTCAGGTCGTGCTCGCGCACCGCGGCGAGGATGTTCTCCGGGATGGCGTCCTGGACCGCCTCGTTGAGGACGGTTCCCCGGCCCACCCGCTGGTCGATCACCGCGGTCGGCACCTTGCCCCGGCGGAAGCCCGGGACCTGGACCTGCGAACCGATCTCCCGGTACGCCTTCTTGAGGCTCGGCTCGAGCTCGACGAACGGCACCTCGATGGCGAGCCGCACGCGCGTCGGGCTCAGAGTCTCGACGGTGCTCTTCACAGGCGTACTCCTTGACGGATCTGGGTTTGATTCTGGGCCTTCGATTGGCCCATCGAGTGTAGGCGAGCCGACACGGCCGGCTGCTAGCGCCCGGGGCGACCCGGGCACTCACGACAGTCGGGGTGGCGGGATTTGAACCCACGGCCCCTCGCTCCCAAAGCGAGTGCGCTACCAAGCTGCGCCACACCCCGTGGCGACGTGCAGTCTATGCCGTCGCCGCGCCCCAGGCAGTGCCGGGGCGTCCCCCACCCGGACAGATCCCCCAGAAATACCGAAAGGGTCGCCGGCGGTCGGCGTCCCGCTCCAAGATCCGCGCGACTTCGGGGATGTAGGAGGGGTACCGCGAGCCGGGAACGGACGTTGTGCCGATCTTGGGCGGTGGGACGAAGCGCCACCGCCCCGCGCCGCCGCCAGGCGGTGGCGCGGTTGCACGTCGGGCATCAGCATTGGGTACGCTGTAGGGCGTCCCGCTCGGCGGGGCGCACGCGGGCGTAGCTCAATGGTAGAGCTTCAGTCTTCCAAACTGACTACGCGAGTTCGATTCTCGTCGCCCGCTCCACCTGCGAAGGCCCAGGCAGACCGCATCGCGGCACCTGGGCCTTCCGCGTCTCCCCATCGTCGATCCATGCGCCGCCCGCGATCCGAGCCGGCGGATCACGCCCACTGCCGGCGGGGGAAGCCGATGTCGTCGAAGAGTGAGTAGTGCTCGGCGAACGCCCTGACGGCGCGTCGGGCGGCGGCGATGGTCTCGTCCACGGTCGTGAGGTCCTCGGTGACGCGCATGACCGTGTGCTCGCCGGCCGGATACCTGAACAAGGGACGGAGGAGATCGACTTCGATCGCAGCGGTCAGGGTGAAACCGTCCTCGCGGAGCGTGAGCCGCAGGTAGAGACGAATCTCGGAGAGGAAACCGGTGACGTTCACCGGGAGATGCGGCAGCGTAAACGTCAGGGCGTAGAACGTCGGCTTCCCGCCGTCGCTCGGATCGAACTCAAGACGACTTCCCGAGACCAGGACCTCGTCCTCTTCGCCCGGCACCGAGAGGTCATGGTTCAGGTAGACCTCGGTGAAATCGCGCCCGACTTCCCAGGACACCTCGGTCATCCCACGCAGCAGAGCAGCCATCCCCGAACTCACCGTGTCCACGGTGGCGGAGCCTGGCCCGCTCATACGGTCACCGGCGGACCCGCAAGCCATGCGGTGAGTAGATTGCCGACCTCGTCGCCGAGCGCGGGCGCGGCACGCCAGGCCAGCACGAGAAGGTCCGCATGCTGGTCGGGCGTCACATCGAGAGTAGGCAGCGGCGTGCGGCGCCAGGTCGTACGGCTGGCGTCTCGTACGAGCCCGGTCACGTCGGCACGACCGCGTCGGGACAGCCCCGCATCGGGGTCGACGGCCAGGAACAGGGCGGCACGCAAGCGCACGGGTACGGGTCCCCTGCCGAGCAGCCGATAGCCCGCGCGTCGCAGTTCCACCCGCGCGCCGGCGAGCAACTGCCAGGGCAGCTCCGCCGGCAGGGTCGCCGCGATGGGCCGTAGCGCCGTGGTGGCCTCGCGGACGACCGCCGGTGAGGGATCGGTCAGCAACGGCATGACCTGGCTGGTCTCGACGGCGTCGAGCTGGCGCAGGCCGCGTACGGCCGCGGCGCGGATCGTCGCGGCCGGGTGGGTGAGGAGCCGGTTCAGCAGCGGCGCGTCGGTCTCCGAAGCACTCTCGCTGAATCCGAGGACAGCACCCGGTGTGGGCGCGGGCCCGGTGACCGCCGCCCGGTAGTGCGCCCGCGCGTCGGTGCCGACGCGCCGAGCGGCCGCCCTGGCGATGGCCCGCACCAGCGACGCGCTGTCGTCGAGACGGGTCACCACCTCGGCCTGCTCGCCGAGGCGCAGCAGACCGATCAGGGCGGTCGCCCGTACGTCCGGGCGGCGGTTGCCGGCCAGCCGCCGCAGGGTCGGGAGTCGCTCGGTCCACACCGCCTCCCGGCAGGCGGCCTCGGCCGCCAGCGAGCGGATGCGCACGTCGGCCTCGGACTCGGCGAGCGCGACCAGGTCGTCGATCCGCAGCCAGCGCTGCGCCACCTCCATCTCGACGACCAGCCGCCGCTGGGCCGCGGAACCGGAGGCGCCGACCGCTCGGCGTACGGCCGGCGGCGCGCTGAGCAGCGTGGCCACGGCCTGGTTGGCGGCGAAGCCGCCGCGCGACCTGGCGTCCACAAGCAGTGCCATCGGCATCGCCGCCGGAAGGTACGTGGCGGGGTCGTCGGCCAGCAGCAGCGCGAGGCCCGCTCGGGCGCGGTCCCGCACCTGCCGGACCCAGTCGCCGGTGCGCAGCACCAGAAACGGCACCAGATCCGGGTCGGGATCATCCAGCATGGACAAGACCGCGCGCTCGCGGACACGTCCGTCGCGGTGGGTGCTGGCCAGCGCCACGGTGAGGGAGTTGGCCATGGGTGGGGACAGACCGGCCACCAGCCGAGCGAGCGGTGTCGTCGGCTGGTCCGACGGGTGCCACAGCACCTGTCGGGTGTGTTCGTCGAGCCGGACGACCAGTTTCGGGGAACGAGCCAGCGCCCGCAGCGCCGCCCGGCCCCGGTCGTGGTCAGCGTTGGCGCCGACATCGGCCAGGAGGAGGGCGAGGTGTTCCAGCGCCTTCCTCCCGGCGCCGGCTCGCTGGCCGGCCGCCGCGACGGCCGCCTCCAGCGCCGGTCCCGTCTCGGCGCCGGGTTCTTCCCGGTCCCCCGGCGTCCACGTCATGTGATCATGCTGCCGTACCGGCGGCCCGGCCCGCCTCCGACTTATCGACGGGTGGCCCCGGAGCGCCGGTTACCACGTCGCTCCAGGTGGAACCATTCGTCGACCGGGCCGAACGCGGCCGCCGTATTCAGCGTCCGCCGTATTCAATGGTGGTGGAGAGGCACCGTCCGCCACCTCGCCACCACGCCGCCGCCGAGGCGGCCAGCGGCTGACCCACCCGGGCGACATTTCGCCTGTTTCTGGCTCCCGGGCGGCGGGTAGGGCAGGCACATGGACACCAACACCACAGCCCACCTGGTCGGCGGCCCGCGCGACGGCAGCACCCACGACACCGGCGGCGAAGCCCTCGTCGAGGTGGAGATCGACGGCATGATGCACCGCTACATCCTGACCACCAAGCAGCACGACGACGGCCGCCCGCTCTACAACTACGACGGGATGGTCGCCCCGGACGGCGGCGAGCCCGGCGTCGAGGACCCGGCCGCCCGGGTCGCCTCGCCCCGGGCCGACGCCGAGGGGCACGGCGGCGACCGCTGACCACCGCGGGTCGCTGACCCGAACGACGGACGCGCCGGCCGGCCGCGGATGATCCGTGGCCGGCCGGGTAAGCAGCGGCCCTGCCTGGTGGGGAGACGACCGGTGTCGCGGTGTCCCGCGACGGACGCACGGGCGGGCGGCGCTGACCGGCCCGCCCGTGCGCGCCGCCGGGTCAGTTCGAGGTGATCCAGTTCCAGGCCGAGACGACCCACTCGGTCTGCTGCAACCAGGCGACGCCGAGACCGACGAGGAAGACAGCGGTGGCCAGGTGGGCGCCCCACGCGCTGCGCCGGACCCGTCCGAGCTGCCGCTCCAGCACCAACCGGCCGATCACCCGGGCCAGCGCGAACAGGCCGACCGCCACCAGCAGGCTCAACACGAGCACCAGCAGCGGGCCGGACAGGTTGCCCCCGCCGGAGAGCGCCCAGATCCCCCAGCACACGAACGCGAACAGGCCACCCGCCGCGCTCCACTCCCCGCCGCGACGCAACTGGGCCAGGCGCCAGCTCAACGGCCGGCGCGGCACCGGTTCACCCGGCCAGCCCGTACCGGTCGGCTCCTGCTCCACCACCGGGAACGGTTCGGTCCGTGGGGTGCGCGGCTGGCCCACCGGCGCGACACCCCGGCGGAACCCGTCCCGCTGCGGCGGCACCCCGACGCCGGCCTGCGGTGGGACCTCCACGGTTCGCTCCGCCCACGGCTGCGTCTGGTCTGCCATCTCGTCCTCCCCCTGACCGGCGGCACCACCACCACCCGAATCCGAGGGTAGCCACCCGGCAAATCGGTCGCCGACCCCCCGTCCGGCGCGAACCCGGCACGACGTGCCGAATTCCACACCGGGCGAGGTACGGTCGGCTGATGGGTGATCCGGAGCGACGCAGGCGACGGCTGCGCCACCAGTCCGACCCCGATCCTGCCGTGCGCGGCGCCGACGGTGCGACTGTCAGCACCGCCGGCGTACACGACGGCGTGGAGTCGCCGCCGCGGCGTCGGGGGCCCAGCGGCGACGACCGCGACGGCGAGCGGGGGTTACGAGGGCTGGTCGGCTCCGGCTCGTCGCAGGTGGGGCTGAGCGCCGCGCTGCGGGCCCGGGACGCCGCCCGACCTACCGACGACGACCTCGCCGAGGCGGAGGCCCGGGTGGTAGTCGTCCGCCGCAACTGGGTGCCCCGCGAAGAGCTGCCCCGCCCGCCGCGCTGAGGGCGGCGGCCCGGTCAGGGCAGGTCGGGCAGCTGCCGGGTCTGCTCGTACGTGGCGACCTGGATGATCCGGCGGGCGTGCCGCTCGTTTCCGGAGAACGGCGTGTTCAGGAACGCCTCGACGATGCCGGTGGCCTCGTCCAGGGTGTGCTGGCGGGCGCCCACCGCGACGACGTTCGCGTCGTTGTGCTGGCGGGCGAGCTGAGCCGTCTCGACGCTCCAGGCGAGCGCGGCGCGTACGCCGGCGATCTTGTTCGCGGCGATCTGCTCGCCGTTGCCGGACCCGCCGATGACCACCCCCAGGGAGGTCTCGTCGGCCACCACCCGGTCACCCGTGTGCAGGCAGAACGTCGGGTAGTCGTCGTCCGGGTCGTAGCTGTGCGGGCCGACGTCGACCACGTCGTACCCCTGCTTGGCCAGGTGATTGGCCAGGTGCACCTTCAACTCGAAACCGGCGTGATCGGATCCCAGGTAGACGCGCATACCGGGCAGTCTGTCAGGCCGCGCTCTCCGACGCCGCAGGGGCGGCGTCGGAGAGCCGGGTTCGTCACACGGTCGTGCGGATGGTCACTCAGTGCGGCAGCTCGGCGACCACCAGGCCGCCGCGCGCCTTCGGGGTGAACCAGGTGCTCTTGCGGGGCATCTTCTCCCGAGCCAGGTTCACCGCGACGAAGTCCGCCACGGTCACCGGCGCGATGAGGACGGCCAGCTCGGCGCGCCCGGCGTCGACCTCACCGGTGAGCCAGCTCGCCGGGTAGTCGCCGCCCACGTAGGTGATCCGCTTGTCGCCCGGGTCCAACCCCAGGGCGTCGCGCAGCAGCAGCCGCTCGACCAGGGCGTGGTCCAGGTTCTCCAGGCGTGCGTCGGCGGTGGCGGGCAGGCGCACCGCGTACCCCTGGCCGGCGAGCCGGAGATGGACTGTGCCGCCGGCCGCCGGAACCTCGACCGGGCCGTCGATCGGCTCGACCTCGGCCCCCGCCGCGCGCAACCGGTCGAGCAGCTCGCCTGGCGTGGTGGTCAGCTCGCTGACCAGCCGGTTGTAGGGCTGGATGGCGACCGACGCGGGAGTGGTCACCACGGCCAGGAAGCGCGACAACCCGCCGGTCTGGGCGGCCAGGCTGCGGTGGTTGCCGTCGGCGACGACCAGCTCGCCGCCACCGGCGAGAGCGGTAAGCGCATCCTGCTCCGGGCCGGGGCCGACCAGCCAGATGGCGTGGGTGCGCCCCGCCTGGTCGGTGTCGGTCGCGGCGGGCGCACCGGCCGCGTCGGTCGCCGCCGCGAGCGCGGCGTGCAGCTCGTCGCCGCTCCCGGTCTGCAGCAGGAGTACGGGTGAGAGCAGGTGACCCAGCGCCTCGGCCAACGCGACGCGCTCGCGCACCTTGGCGATGAAGACGTCCTCGTTGCGGATGACCAGGCCCGGCTCGTCGGCGCGGGTGGAGATCTGGTCGGTGTCCACCATCGCGAAGAGCCCGTACGCCGTCTCCTCGCCGGGGGCGGTGATCCGGTACAGCACGACCACCTGCTCGGCGGGCGTGTAGCTGCCGTCGGCCTTGGCCTCGGCGAGCCGGGCCACCGAGGCCGGCAGCGCGTCGAGGAACGACGTGCCCAGGCTGTCGGGGGCCCGGTGCGGCATTTCGATGCCGAGGGCACTGTGCGGGTTCGCCTCGATGATCGCGGTGATCTCCGCGTCGTCGGCGAACTCGTCGTAGTTCTGCGCGCCGGTGCCGCCAGTGGTGATCCAGGCCCGGGCGATCGGATGCACGACCGTCATGCCCACTGACGCTACCGGCGGCGACGTCGCGGGCGACGGGGACCCGCGCGGCGTCCACCAGTTGAAAGTGCCGGGCCGGGACGTGGTGGTCAGCCGGCGCGGCCGGACGCGCCGTTGTGCCGTCGGTGTCGGCCGGCCACGACCGGTCCGGCGTTACTTCGCCGGCCGTTCGCGACGGGCCCGGTGATCGCGTTGCGGCGAGGCGCGGCGGGCGGCCCCGGCACGGGACGCGGTTCCGGCGGCGGCGCCGGAACCGGTCGCGGGTTCAGCGGTGGCGTCGGCACGGGACGCGGGGCGGTGGGTGCCGGCGGGGGCGGGGCGGGCTCGGCCGGCGCGGCAGCCACGACCGGTTCCACGGCCGACGGTACGACCGGATCCGACGCCGCCGGCACGACAGACGGCATCGGCACGACCGGCATCGGCACGGCCGGTGTCGACACGATCGGCGCCGACACGATTGGCGCCGACACGACCGGCATCGGCGCGGCCGGTGTCGACACGATCGGCATCGGCACGGCCGGTGTCGTCATCGCCTGCGTCGTCGCCGGTGCCGGTGTGACCGGGCCGGGCGTCAGGCGCGAGGTGACCGGCACCCGGGCCACGCCGACCACGATGGGCGGGGCGAGCAGGTCCACCACATGAGCGGGGAGGTCCGGACGGACCGTCGGCCAGCGGGAGTCGTCGACCGACCAGTACGCCGCTCCGGGATTCTCATTCACCCCCTGTCGGGTCAACTGATCGTCACCGGACGCACGGTGCTTGGCCATCGGGATTGCCTCCACGAGCTGCGGGGTGCGGCCCTGCGGGTCGCTGCGGCGGACACCGAGGGAAACGACGCCCCCCGCCCAGCGGTGACGCCGTGACCGCGAGGCGTACCCGCCGACCGACGCGGCGCGCCCCCGCCGACCACGTGACGGTGGCCGGCGGGGGCGCGTGCGATCGCGGCTCAGTCGAAGATCGGGCCCAGGTCGCGGGTGCGCTTGAGCTCGTAGAACCCGGGGGTGCCGGCGACCAGCAGCACGCCGTCCCAGAGCCGGCCGGCAGCCTCGCCCTTCGGCCTCGGCGTGATCACCGGACCGAAGAAGGCGACGGGCGTGCCGTCCGGTCCGGGCGCGTGGATAACCGGGGTGCCCACGTCCTGGCCGACCGGCCGCATACCGGCCTCGTGGCTGGCGCGCAGCGCCTCGTCGTACTCGGTGCTGTCGGCGGCCGCGGCCAACGCCGGGTCCAGCCCGACGTCGGTGAGGGCGGCGGCGAACAGCTCCGGTCCGAGCTGCTCCTTGCCGAGGTGGATGCGGGTGCCCAACGCGGTGTAGAGCTGACGGACGGCGTCCGCGCCGTGGGCCTGCTCCACGGCGATGCAGACCCGCACGGGGCCCCAACCGTTGTCCATCAACTCGCGATACTGCTCGGGCAGGTCCCGGCCCTCGTTGAGCACCGACAGGCTCATCACGTGGTAGCGGATGGTCACTTCGCGGACCTGCTCGACCTCCAGCAGCCAGCGAGAGGTGATCCACGCCCACGGGCAGATCGGGTCGAACCACATGTCCACGGCGACACGTTCGGTCACGGTGCGGTCCCTTCGCGACGGGTGACGCCGGACGTCCGACGTCTCCTCCGATCCTCACCCCGGAGCACATCGACCGGTACCCGAATGAGAGCGTGACCTCGGCCACCGCTGGCTGCCCGTCCGTGGAAGACTCGGATCGGGCCGGACGTCACGAGCGGTCGGCAGACGGGCGCCGCCGGGCGTACGGCGAGACGTGGGATGGAGACGAACAGTGCCGGGAGTGCGTAACCTGACGCAGGTCGAGGCGACCGAGCGGGCCCGCCTGCTCGAGGTGACCGGGTACGACATCAGTCTGGACCTGTCGACCGCCGTGCTGGCGGCCGACAACCGCACCTTCCGGTCGACGACCGAGGTCCGGTTCCGCTGCGGCGAACCGGGAGCGAGCACGTTCATCGAGCTGGCCGCCGAGACGGTGCGGTCCGCGACGCTTAACGGCACCCCGGTGGACCTGTCCGACTGGTCGGCCGAGAAGGGCCTGACACTGTCCGGGCTGGCCAGCGAGAACACCCTGGTCGTCGACGCGGACTTCGCCTACTCCAACAGCGGGCAGGGGCTGCACCGCACTGTCGACCCGGTGGACGGCGAGACGTACCTCTACAGCCAGTTCGAGACGGCCGACGCGCAGCGGGTGTTCGCCTGCTTCGACCAGCCCGACCTGAAGAGCGTCTACACCTGGCACGCGACGGTGCCGGGGCACTGGCGCGTGGTGTCCAACATGCCGGTGCAGCGCGAGGAACCGGCCGGCGACGGGTTCAAGACCGTCCACTTCACCGAGTCGGTGCGGATGAGCACCTACATCACGGCGCTGTGCGCTGGGCCGTACCACGAGGTGCGCGACACCCACGACGGCATCGACCTGGGGGTGTTCTCCCGGGCGTCCATGTCGCAGTACCTGGACGCCGACAACCTGTTCCTCATCACCAAGCAGGGCTTCGACTTCTTCCACGAGAAGTTCGGCGTGCGCTACCCGCTGCCGAAGTACGACCAGCTCTGGGTGCCCGACTTCAACGCCGGCGCGATGGAGAACTTCGGCTGCGTCACGCACGCCGAGTCGCACTACCTGTTCCGCTCGCAGGTCACCGACTTCGAGTACGAGCAGCGCGCCAACACGATCCTGCACGAGCTGGCACACATGTGGTTCGGCGACCTGGTCACCATGCGCTGGTGGAACGACCTGTGGCTCAACGAGTCGTTCGCCGAGTGGGCAAGCCACTGGTGCAACACGAACGCCACCCGGTTCACCGAGGCGTGGACGACGTTCCTGTCCATCCGCAAGAACTGGGGCTACCGGCAGGACCAGCTCTCCTCCACCCACCCGGTCTACACGGAGATGCCGGACATGGAGGCCGTCGAGGTCAACTTCGACGGCATCACCTACGCCAAGGGCGCGAGCGTGCTCAAGCAGCTCGTCGCGTACGTGGGTGAGGAGCCGTTCGTGGCCGGGCTGCGGGCGTACTTCGGCAAGCACGCGTGGGGCAACGCCACCTTCGACGACCTGCTCACCGAGCTGGAGGCGGCCTCGGGCCGGGAGCTGCGCAAGTTCGCGGCGCAGTGGCTGGAGACCGCGCAGGTCAACACGCTGCGCCCGGAGGTGACGATCGGCGCCGACGGCACGTACGAGCAGGTGGTCGTCCGGCAGGAGGCGCCGACGGCGTACCCGACGCTGCGCACCCACCGGATCGGCGTGGGCCTGTACGACCTGACCGACGGGCGGTTGGTCCGCCGCGAACGGTACGAGGTGGACGTGACAGGCGAGCGGACCGACCTCGCCAACCTGCGCGGCGTCCGGGCGGCCGACGTGCTGCTGCTCAACGACGACGACCTGAGCTACACCAAGCTGCGCCTCGACGAGCGGTCGATGGCCACGGTGGTGCAGCACATCGGCGGCTTCGACTCGTCGCTGGCCCGCGCCCTGTGCTGGACGGCCGCGTGGGACATGACCCGCGACGCCGAGCTGGCGACCCGCGACTACGTGGCGCTGGTGCTGGCCGGGCTGCCCGCGGAGACCGACATCAACCTGGTGACGGCGACCCTGCGCCAGGCCACCACCGCGCTCACCCTCTACGCCGACCCGGCGTGGGCGGCCACCGGCTGGGCGGCCCTCGCCCGCACGGCGAAGGACGCGCTCGCCGCAGCCGAGGCGGGCAGCGGCTTCCAGCTGGCCTGGGCCCGGGCGTACACCTCTGCCGCCCGGTCCGAGGAGGACCTGGCAACGCTGCGCGGCTGGCTGGACGGCACCGGTGCGCCGGCCGGGCTGACCGTTGACACCGAGCTGCGCTGGACGGTGCTCGGTGCGCTTGTCGCCAACGGCGCGGCCGGCGCCGCCGAGATCGAGGCGGAGCTGGCCGGTGACCGCACCGCCAGCGGCGAGCGGGAGGCCGCGTACGCGCACGCGCTGGTGCCGACCGCGGAGAACAAGGCCGCCGTGTGGGCGCTGCTGACCGGCCCGGACGCGCTGCCGAACTGGCGGAACCGGGCGCTGTTGCAGGGCCTCGCCCACCCGGCGCAGGTGGAACTGGTCGCCCCGTACCGGGAGAGGTACTTCGCGACGGTCGGCCAGGTGTGGGCCACGCGGGACAGCGAGCCTGCGCAGGAGTTCGCCCAGTTGGCGTACCCGACCTACCTGGTGGACGACGACACGGTGGCGGCCACCGACGCGTGGCTGGCCGGCGACGGCAACCCCGGCCCACTGCGTCGACTGGTCGCCGAGGGCCGCGACGGTGTGGTGCGGGCGCTCAAGGCCCGCGCGAAGGACGCCGCGCAGAGCTGACCAGCGAGTACGCGGCCCGGGGCCGGCGTGGGTGCGAGTCCACGCCGGCCCCGGGCGTTATCGTGGCGAGAGGAGGTGAACGTGATGGCACACCCGACCTACGAGTGGCGACCCCCGGATCGGGGCTGGCGCGAGCAGGATCTGTTCGACCTGCCTGAGGACGGGAACCGCTACGAGATCATCGACGGGAGCCTGCACGTGACACCACCCCCGGGTTACGGGCATCAGGAACTGGCTGATGAACTACGGGCCGCCCTTCGAGCAGCGGCGCCCGCTGGATGGCGGGTCATCCGGGAGGCGGGGCTTCGAGTGGCAGGGGGAAATCTCATCCCCGACGTCACGGTGCTGAAGCCGACGGCCCCTGCCGACGGCACCTGGGTCGAAGCAGCGGATGTGGCGCTTGTCGTCGAGGTGGAGTCGCCGGGCAGCCGTCGGCATGACCGGTTCACCAAACCAGCGCTCTACGCCGAGGCCGGCATCCCCGCCTACTGGCGGGTCGAGCGCGGCGATTTCGGGCCGGTGATCTACCGGTACGAGCTGGTGAAAGGCGTTCACTACAACCTCCTCGGCACGGTCGGTCCCGACGACCCGGCGCGGATCGACGAGCCGTGGCCGATGCGCCTCGATCCCTCGGCTTGGCCCCGCTGACACGCTGACACACCGAAGCCCGGCCCGCTGAAGAGCGGGCCGGGCTTCGTCGTACGTGGAAGTCGTCAGCCCTTGCCGGCGTGGCTGGCCAACTGGTCGAGGCCGTTGATGATGCCGCCGGCCAGGTCGCCGCCGCTGAACGCGCCGACCATGGAGAGCGCCGCCAGCTTGGCGTACGTGTCGGGGATGCGCTTGCGGGCGTGCCGCCCGGTGACGATCTCCAACTTGCGCTGGTTGGGCGACACGGCGATCAGCACCGACTTGTCGGGGTCGGCGAGCTGGCGGTGCAGCCGCTGGGCGTGCTCACGGATCGGCTCGTCGAGGCCGCCGACGAACACCGAGAAGACCAGGCCGGTGCCCTTGTCGGCCAGGCGCAGGGCCTCGTCGATGCGCAGCAGCTGGCGGGTCGAGAACGGCCCGTCCAGCACCTCAGGCGGACTGTCCGTCCCAATCTGCTTCTCACCAACGGTCACTTGCGCCTCCGGTTCCACCGGCCGGCGCCTCGACGCTGGCCTGCTGCAGCTTGTGGCTGGTCAGCGCGGGTGCCTGCGCGCCCGCCGCCAGCGCGGTGCCGGCCGAGTCGGCCAGCTGCTCCGGGCGGCCCAGGAACCAGACCGGAGTGAAGTCGAAGGGCCGGCCCGGCCGGTAGCGCTTGGCGCCACCACGGCCACCGGCGCTACCACCACGGCTACCGGCGTACGACAGGCCGGCGATCACCAGCACCGCGGCCACCGGGATGCCGACGAAGACCAGCAACGTCTCGGTAACAGACAATCCCAACGCCCCCAGGCGGAAGAAGGACCTCGAACAATCGGGTCGGATGGACGATCATGATGGCGACCGGCCAGCTCCGTCACCATTCACGTTAGCGGAGTCGACGGCCCGCCAGATTGCGGGGTGCCGATCCCATCCGTCACTGGCGTGCTCCAGTTGCGCAGCGGTCGCGATGAGCCGCGCGTCGTCGCCGTACCGGCCGGTGAGCAGCACCCCGACGGGCAGCCCGTCGGTAGTGGCGCCCACTGGCAGGGACACCGAGGGATCGCCTGTGACGTTGAAGATGGCGCAGTAGGGCGAGAAGCGGCGTTGCCTGTCGAAATCAGCAGCCGGATCGCCGTCGGCGGTGAACCAGCCGACGGGTGCCTGCGGTGCGGCCAGGGTGGGGCAGAGCAGCAGGTCGCAGCCGGCGGTGCGGGCGGCGCCGAGCCGCACCTGTGCCTGCAGCTCGCCGAGGGTGGCGGCCAACGCGCCCGCCGAGACCGTGGCGCCCCGGGCCCGTAGCAGTCGCGTCAACGGCAGCAGCTCCGCCTCGCGGTGCGGGGGCACGGGGGCGAGCGCCAGCACGTACCAGATGATCTCGAACAGCGGCCACGCCTGGGGCCCCAGCGGCGGCGGCACCTCGACCACCTCGTGGCCGGCGGCGGCGAGCAGGGCGGCGGCCTGGTCGACGGCGGCCACGCAGTCGGGGTGCACAGGCTCGTCGGCGAGCATCGGCGTGGTGAACCGGCCGATCCGCAGCCGGCCGGGCTCGGCCCGGCGGGCGACGGCCAGGTATCCCCCGGGCGGCGCGGGCGGCGGCAGGTAGGGCTCGCCGGGCACCGGCACGGCCATGACGTCGAGCAGTGCGGCGACGTCGGCGACGGTCCGCCCGAGCGGGCCGCTGGTGGGCAGCCCGAACGCGCCGGAGCCGAGCGGCCCGCCGGAGACCAGACCGCGACTGGGCTTGTAGCCGATCAGGCCGCAGAGCGACGCCGGGATGCGCAGGGAGCCGCCGCCGTCGGACCCCTGGGCGATCGGGACCAGCCCGGCCGCGACAGCCGCCGCCGCGCCCCCGCTGGACCCACCGGCGGTGTACGCGAGCTGCCACGGATTGCGGGCCGGCGGTGCGACGCGGCCCTCGGAGTAGAGCGAGCAGCCCAGCTCGGAGGTGGTCGTCTTGCCGAGACTGACGAGGCCGGCGGCCTTGATGAACCGGACCACGTCGGCGTCGACCGGCGGGACGAAGTCGACGAAGGCTGCCGAGCCGAAGGTGGTGCGTACCCCGGCGGTGAGGGTGAGGTCCTTGATCGCGGTCGGCACCCCGTGCAGCGGGCCGCGCTCCTCGACGGGCGTGGCGTCGGCGGCCCGCGCGGCCTGCCGGGCCAGGTCGGGGGTGACCGTGACGAACGCGCCCACGGTGTCGCCGAGCGCCGCCACCCGGTCCAGGCAGTGCTCGACCAGGTCGATGCTGGTCAGCTCGCCGCGGGCGATCGCGGCGGCCTGCTCCAGCGCAGTCAGGTCGTGCGGCTCGGCCATCCCGTCATCCTGCCCGCTGCGGCCGGCCGGAAGCGGCCGACACGGCGGCCCGATCCGCCCGCTCCACCCGCCCACTCCGCAGATCTTGGACAATTTCCGTTCACGGATGACGGAAAGTGTCCAAGATCTGCTCCGTCAGGGGCGAGACTCACCGAGGAAGCGCCTGGCGTTTGTGGACAGGAGCTTGTCGCGCTGGGCGTCGGTGAGGAAGTCGGCGGCCCGGACCACCGCGCCGGCCGGGCGTTCACCCAGCGGGTACGGGTAGTCGCTGCCGACAAGCACCCGGTCCTCCCCCATCGTGTCGACGAGCAGCCGCAGCGCGGGCGGCGCGAACACCACCGAGTCGACGCTGAACCGGTCGACGTAGCTGCTGGGCGGGGCGACGGACACGCCCCGGACCAGGTCGCCACGGCGGTGCCAGGCGTTGTCGGCGCGGCCGAGCCAGAACGGGAAGCTGCCGCCACCGTGCGCGAAGCAGATCCGCAGCGTCTCGGGCACCCGGTCGAAGACGCCGCCCAGGATCATCGCCAGCACCGACAGGTGCGTCTCGGCAGGCATTCCGGCGAGCCAGCGGGCCATCCAGCGGTCCAGCCGGGGACCACCGGGCATGTCCCACGGGTGGACGAAGACCGGCGCGCCCACCTCGGCGCAGTGTTGCAGGAAGGTGACCACGCCCTCGTCGTCGAGGTCCCGGTCGCCGACGTGGTTGCCGATCTCCACACCGACGTGCCCGGCGGCCAGGCTGCGATCCAGTTCGGCGCAGGCGGCGTCCGGGTCCTGCAGCGGCACCTGGCAGAACGGCACCAGCCGGTCACCGCCGGCCGCGGTGACCTTCAGGGTCAGGTCGTTGAAGATCCGGGCGACCTTCACCGCCTGGTCGGCCGGGCGGTCGTAGCTGAAGAAGACAGGCGTCGGCGAGACCACCTGCACTGCCACGCCGTCGGCGTCCATGTCGACCAGGCGCGTCGAGGCGTCCCAGCACTCGGCGCCGACCGGGCGGAACTCCGTCTCGCCCACCATGATCATGGCGGCGCGCTCGGAGTCGACCCGCAACCAGGGCCAACCGGACCCGCCGCACGCCGCGCCGAGGTCAGGCCACCCCTTCGGTACGACGTGCGTGTGCACGTCGACCACGCCAGCGGGCATCAGCCCTTGCCCGGGTGCAGGGTGCCGCAGTTCGCGCAGGTGCGCGCCGCTTCGTCGGCGTAGAACGCCTGGAACACCGGTGGCAGGTCGGCGGCGATGTCGCGGACCTGCAACTCCACCTCGTGCACCTTGTGCCCGCACTCCGGGCAGTACCACTGGAACGTCTCCAGCGTGCCCTCCTCGCGGACCCGCTCGACGACCATGCCTATCGAACCGGCCTCCGGCCGCTGCGGCGAGTGCGGGGTGTTGCGCGGCAGCATCCACATCTGACCCTCGCGCACGTGCACCGTACGCGGCCCTTCCGGGGTCATCAGGTTGATGTGCATGTTGCCCTTGACCTGGTAGAAGAACTCCTCGTACGGGTCCACGTGGAAGTCGGTGCGCTGGTTGGGACCGCCCACCACCATCACGATGAAGTCGTCCCCGCCGGGGAACATCTCCTTGTTGCCCACCGGCGGCTTCAGCAGGTGCTGGTTGTCCGCGATCCAGCCCGGAAAGCTGAACGGTTCGGCGATCTCACTCACGACTGACCTCCCGAGGGAAGAAGGGCCACGGCCTGGATCTCGATGAGCAGGTGCGGGTGCGGCAACTGGTGGACGGCCACCGTGGTGCGGGTCGGCCCGGACGCGTCGAAGAACTCCGCCCACACCTCGTTGTAGCCGCCGAAGTCGTTCATGTTCACCAGGTAGGACGTCACCTGGACGAGGTCGGAGAGGTCCGCACCGACCGAGCGCAGCAGATCGCCGATGTTCGCGATGACCGCCCGGGTCTGCACCCGGATGTCGAGGTTCGTGGTGCCGAACTCGTCCACCTCGACACCGGCGAACGTGTTGTCCGCCCGCCGTGACGACGTACCGGAGACAAAGACGAACCCACCCGCCACCTTCACGTGCGGAAAAGCGCCCCGAGGCACAGCCTTCCCGGCAACAACCCGAGCACCACGGGAGCTCATGACTTACCACCAGCCGGCACGGAGACGCGGACCGCAACCAGGTCAGGGGTTCCGGGCAGCCCGACCGGCGCAGGGATCAAGCCTGACCGCCCGGAGCCGGTCGGGCTGCCCGGAACCCCCACGCCGATCACAAGGACGCCCGCAGCGACGCCGTGCCGAGCTTCTCCACCACGGCGCGGACGTGTGCGCCGGCACGCAGCGGCACCGCGGCCGTAGCGGCACCGGCCAGGAAGACCCAGCCGGCCTCCAGCCGCACCCCGTGCCGACCGGCCAGCCGGATGCCCTCGTCGAGCGCCCGGCGCGGATCACCGAGGATCGCCGCGGTCGAGCCGACCTGGGCCACCCGCCCGTCGACCTCCAGCAGCACACCCAGGTTGTCCAATCCCGACGGCACCGGCGACCACGGCCCGATCACGAACGCGGCCGCCGAGGTGTTGTCGGCGATCACGTCCGGCAGCGAGAAGCGGAAGTCCGCGTACCGGGAGTCGATCAGCTCGATGGCGGGGGCGACCGCGCGGACGGCCGTGGCGAAGTCGCCGACCGGCTCACCCGGCTCGGGCAGCCGGTCCAGCAGGAACGCCACCTCCGGCTCGACCCGGGGATGGATGTACGCGGCCGGGTCCACGGCGCCGCCGTCGGGCACCCGCATCGCGTCGGTGAGCCGCCCCCAGATCACCTCGTCCACGCCGACCTGGGCCATCTTCGCCCTGCTGGTCAGCCCCATCTTCAGCCCGACGAGCCGCTCGCCACGTTCCAGCCGGCGCTGCACCAGCGCGGCCTGCACGCCGTACGCGGTGTCCACGTCGAGACCGGTCTCGGCGGCGAGCTGCGGGATCGCGGTGGCCGTGTCGGCCGCCGCACCCAGCTTGTCGGCGATTCCCGCGACGTCCACTCCGATCATGGGTGCTGCTCCTTGTCGGCCAGGTCGAGTGCCACGTCCACGATCATGTCCTCCTGGCCGCCGACCATCCGGCGACGGCCCAGCTCGACAAGGATCGACCGGACGTCCACGCCGTACTTCGCGGAGGCCCGCTCGGCGTGGCGCAGGAAGCTGGAGTAGACCCCGGCGTACCCCAGGGAGAGCGTCTCCCGGTCGACCTGGACCGGCCGGTCCTGCAACGGGCGGACGATGTCGTCGGCGGCGTCCATCAGCGCGAACACGTCACAGCCGTGCTTCCAGCCGTGCAGCTCGGCGACCGCCACGAAGACCTCCAGCGGCGCGTTGCCCGCGCCCGCGCCCATGCCGGCGAGGGAGGCGTCCACGCGGACGGTCCGCCCGGACGGTGAGCCGAGCGGGCCGGCGCCGAGGATCCTGCCGTGCTCGACGGCGAGCACGCTGTTGGCCACCCCGAGGGACAGGTTGTGGTGCGCGTGGATGCCGATCTGTGTCTCCGGGCCGAGGACCTGCCGGTACGCGTCGACGCGCTGCGCCACGTCGGACATCAGCAGCCGGCCGCCGGAGTCGGTGACGTAGACGCAGTGCGCCCCGTACGACTCCATGAGCTTGGCCTGCCCGGCAAGCCCCGCCGCATCGAACATGTGCGACATCATCAGGAACCCGGCCACGTCCATGCCGTTCTCCCGTGCCCAGGAGATGTGCTGGGCGGAGATGTCCGCCTCGGTGCAGTGGGTGGCGACCCGCACGCTCGTCACGCCCAGCGCCTTCGCCGCCTTCAGGTCGGCGATGGTGCCGATGCCGGGCAGCAGCAGCGTGGTCAGCTTCGCCGTGGTCAGCACCTCGGCGGCAGCGGAGATCCACTCGGCGTCGCTGGCAGCGCCGTGGCCGTAGTTGACGCTGGAGCCGGCGAGGCCGTCGCCGTGCGCCACCTCGATGGCGGCCACCCCGGCGGCGTCCAACGCGGCGGCGATCGTGCGTACCTGCTCGACTGTGTACCGGTGGGCGATGGCATGCATACCGTCGCGCAGCGTCACGTCCTGGATGTACAGGTCGGTCATGGCGCGGCCACCTCCGAAGAACGCATGGCGACCAGCCGCTCCGCGGTCCGCAGCGCGGCGGAGGTCATGATGTCCAGGTTGCCGGCGTACGCGGGCAGGTAGTGGCCCGCCCCGGAGACCTCCAGGTAGACCGACACCTGCAACGCGGTGAGCTGCCGCCCGAGCGTCGGCACGTACGCCTGCACCCGGTCGAACTGCACGTCCTGCTTGAGCCGGTAGCCGGGGACGTACTCCTGCACCGTCGCCACCATCTCCACCACCGAGGCGGTGATGGCCTCCGTGTCGGCGTCGACGTCCGGGCAGAGGCAGTAGACGGTGTCCCGCATCAGCAGCGGCGGGTCGGCCGGGTTCAACACGATGATCGCCTTGCCCCGCTCGGCCCCGCCGACCACCTCGATGGCCCGGGCCGTGGTCTCGGTGAACTCGTCGATGTTGGCCCGGGTGCCCGGCCCGGCGGACTTCGACGCGATCGACGCGACGATCTCCCCATACGCCACCGGGGTGACCCGGCGGACGGCGGCGACGATAGGCACTGTCGCCTGCCCACCGCAGGTCACCATGTTGACGTTCGGCTCGTGCAGGTGCTCGTCGAGGTTGACCGGCGGCACCACGTACGGGCCGAGCGCGGCCGGGGTCAGGTCGACAACAGTCCGACCGTGGGCGCGGAGCACCTCGTCGTGCCGGCGGTGCGCGCCGGCCGAGGTGGCGTCGAAGACCAGCTCCACGTCGGCGAACTCGGGCATCGCGACCAGGCCGTCCACGCCGTCGGCGGTGGTGGCCACGCCGAGCCGGCGGGCGCGTGCCAGGCCGTCGGAGGCCGGGTCGATGCCGGCCATCGCCACCATCCGCAGGCTGTCGCTCAGCCGCAACACTTTGATCATCAGGTCGGTGCCGATGTTTCCCGATCCCAGCACCGCCACGTTAATGGTCACTGCCCGCCCCTGTCGCTGAAGGATGTGCGCACCGAGCCGAGGCCGGAGATCCGGGCCTCGTACGCGGCGCCCGGGGTGACCGGCACCATCGGGCCGAGCGCCCCGGAGAGCACCACGTCCCCGGCGCGCAGCGGGTCACCGGCGCGGGCGAGGGTGCTCGCCAGCCACTGCAGAGCGTGCAGGGGGTTGCCCAGGCAGGCCGCGCCCGCGCCCACCGAGACCGGCTCACCGGCGTGCTCCAGCACCATCCCGCACAGGCGAAGGTCCACGTCGGCGAGGCGGCGTGGCGTGGTGCCGAGCACGAACAGCCCGCTGGAGGCGTTGTCGGCGACGGTGTCCACGATGGAGATGTCCCAGCCGGCGATCCGCGAGTCGACGATCTCGATGGCCGGCAGCACGTGGTCGACGGCGCGGATCAGGTCGACTGTGGTGATCTGCGGGTCGGCGAGATCCTTGTCGAGCACGAACGCGATCTCGGCCTCGACCCGCGGCTGGAGCAGCCGGTCCATGGGCACCTCGACCCCGTCGCCGACAGCCATCGCGTCGGTGAGCATCCCGAAGTCCGGTTGGAACACCCCGAAGGTCTCCTGCACCGCCCGGGAGGTCAACCCGATCTTCGCGCCTACACGGCGTTCGCCGCGGCCCTGCCAGGCCCGCGCCTGGAGCTGCTGCACGTGGTACGCGGACTCGACGTCGCCCTCCGGCAGCAGCCGCCCGCGCAGCGGTGGGCAGGGCTTGCCGGTGCTGCGGGCGTCGGCCAGCTCCCGGTTGGCGGCCTCGATGTCAGCTTCCATGCCCGCTCCCTCGCTACGGCTCACGACAGGTCCACGCAGACGTTTGTGAGTTCGGAGTAGAAGTTCAGCGAGTGCACGCCGCCCTCCCGGCCGATGCCGGACGCCTTCACCCCACCGAACGGGGTCCGCAGGTCACGCAGGAACCACGTGTTGACCCAGACGATGCCGGCGTCCAGTCGGGCGCCGGCCCGGTGCGCGACACCCACGTCCCGGGTCCACACGGTCGCCGCGAGACCGTACTCGGTGCCGTTGGCCAGGGCGTACGCCTCGTCCTCGGTGTCGAACGGCGCGACGTGCACCACCGGGCCGAAGATCTCCTCCCGGTTGGTGCGCGTCTGCGGGCCGAGGCCGGTGAGCACTGTCGGCTGCACGTACGACCCGCCGTCGCGGGCGTCACCGAAGGTGGGCGTGCCGCCGCCGGTGAGCACCTCGGCGCCCTCGGCGCGGGCCAGCTCGTACGCGCCGAGCACCTTCGCTCGATGCTGCGGGGAAATCAGCGGCATCGTGGCGGTGGCCTCGTCGGTCGGCCAGCCGTACGCCAGTTCGCCGGCCCGCTTCGCCAGCCGGGCGGTGAACTCCTCGAAGACCGGACGCTGCACGTAGATGCGCTCGGTGCAGAGGCACACCTGCCCGCCGTTGGTGAAGCTGGAGCGCATCGACCCGGCCACCGCCGCGTCCAGGTCGGCGTCGGCGAAGACCAGGCCGGCGTTCTTGCCGCCAAGTTCGAAGCTCACCGCCTTCACGCCGTCGGCGGCGGCCCGCATGATCGCGCCGCCGGTGGCCGACTCGCCGGTGAAGGTGATCGCGTCCACGCCCGGGTGGCGGGTGAGGAACTCGCCGGCCGAGTCCGGGCCGAAGCCGTGCACGAGGTTGAACACCCCATCGGGTACGCCGGCGGCGGCCATCACCTCGGCGAGCACCGTCGCCGAGGCGGGCGTCTCCTCGCTGGGCTTGACCACGACGGCGTTGCCGCAGGCCAGCGCCGGGGCGACCTTCCAGGTGAGCAGCAGCAGCGGCAGGTTCCACGGCACGATGACCGCGACCACACCTACCGGCTTGCGCAGCGCGTAGTTGAGCGCGCGGCCGCCGGTCGGGGTGACGGTGGTGAACGATTCGGTGGGCGCGGTCGCCACGATCTCCGCGAACGCCCGGAAGTTCGCCGCGCCGCGCGGGATGTCCAGCGTACGGGCCTGGGCGATGGACTTGCCCGTGTCGGCGACCTCGGCGGTGACCAGGTCGTCGAAGCGACGTTCCAGCTCGTCGGCGACGCGGCGCAGCACCTCGGCGCGTTCCCGCTCCCCCATCCGGCCCCACGGCCCGCGCAGCGCCGCGCGGGCAGCGGCCACCGCGTCGTCCACCGTGGACCGCGACGCCTCGACCACCTCGAAGACCGGCTCGCCGGTCACCGGGCTCACCTTGGTGAACGTCGACAGGCCGTCGACGAAGTCGCCGCCCACGAAGTTGCGCAGCCGCGACGGCCCGCCCGGGGCGTGGCCGGTCATCAGCGTGGCGTCCCAGGTGCCGGTCATGCGCGCCTCCCTCGGCTGAGCCCCGCCGTGATCGCGCCGACCAGCAGCAACGCGGCACCACAGGCGACCGCGCCGAGCACCCGGTGCTGCCGGCGGACCCGGCGGCGCACCTGGGCGTACGGGGTGGTGGAGAAGGACACCAACTCGTACTGGGAAACGTACCGGCCGGGCAGTGCCCGTTCCAGTGCGTGCTCCACCCGTCGCCAGTTCTGGAAGACCGGCGAGGCGACCTTGTCCCGCATCTCCACGAAGTTGGTGAGCGCCATCTGCGCGATGGCCTCGGCGTTCTCCTGGCGACGGCGCTGGAACAGCGGCAGCGCCGCCGACCAGTCGTCCGCGCACTCGTCGAGGCAACGGTCCAACTCGACGACGTCCTCGAAGGCGCAGTTGGCGCCCTGACCGTAGAACGGCACGATGGCGTGGGCGGCGTCGCCGAGCAGGCCGACGGTGCCGTTGACCTGCCACGGGGTGCTGCGCACCGTGCCGAGCACGCCCACCGGGTTGTGCTGGTAGTCGTCGACGAGGTTCGGTGCCAGCGGGACGACGTCCGGGTAGTGCTCGGCGAAGTGCCGCTCGATCGCCAGCGGATCGTCCAGCGCGGCGAAGCTGCCGGCACCGTCGTTGGGCCAGAACAGCGTGCAGGTGAAGGACCGGTCCGGGTTCGGCAGCGCGATCATCATCGAGGTGCCCCGGGGCCAGATGTGCAGGGCGTCCGGATCCAGGGCGAAGTCCCCGCCCAGAGGGGGAATCGTCAGCTCCTTGTAGCCGTAGTCGAGGAAGTCCACGCTCTCGCGCAGCAGCCCGTACGCCAGCAGTTGCCCGCGTACCGCGGAGCCGGCGCCGTCGGCGCCCAGGACGACCGACGCCTTCGCGCCGACAGTGCCCTGCGGGGTGTCGAAGCTCAGGGTGCCGTCGGCCGGGTCCAGTCCGACGAGCCGGTGGTCGAAGACGATCCGGACTCCGGGCAGCGCGGCCGCCGCGTCCAGCAGGGCGTTGTTCAGCGCGCCCCGGCTGATCGAGTTGATCGCCCGGTCACCGGCCGCGCTGTACGACTGGAACTGCGGCTCACCCTCGACCGGGTGGATCATCCGGCCGCGCATCGGCAGCGCGTCCGTCATCACCTGCTCGGCGAGACCGATCCGGCGCAGCGCGTCCAACCCACGCTCGGAGAGCGCCAGGTTGATCGAGCGCCCTCGCTCGGCCGTGCCGGCACGTGGGTCCGGTCGCCGCTCGTACAGGGCCACCGGATAGCCGCGCCGGGCCAGGAAGCAGGCGGCCAGACAGCCGGCCAGACCCGCGCCGATGATCGCGATCTCGTCGCGCCGCTTCGTCATGAGGTCACCTGCCCCACAGTCGCCGCCAACGCGGCGGCGGCCCGCCAACAGTCGAGATACGTGGAGTAGAGCGGCACCGGGGCGAAACGGACGATGTCCGGCTCCCGGGCGTCGGCGATGACGCCGTGCTCGTGCCGCAGCCGCTTGGTCAGCTCGGCGGCGTTGCCGGCGCCGACGCGTACCGACAGCTGGCAACCCCGGCGGGCCGGGTCGCGCGGGGTCACCACGCGCAGCGGCCGGTCGGCGGTGACCTCGTCGAGCAGCGATTCCAGCCAGCCGGTGAGCCGGAGGCTGCGCTCCCGCAGCGCCGGCATGCCGATCGCGTCGAACAGCTCCAGCGAGGTCCGCACCGGGCCCATCGCGAAGATCGGCGGGTTGGAGATCTGCCACGCCTCCACAGTGGACGGCGGCCGGGACACCGGCGTCATCTCGAACCGGGTGGCCGCCGCGGTGCTCCACCACCCCTCGAAGCGCGGCAGGTCCTCGTCGCCGAGGTGCCGCTCGTGCACGAAGACGCCGGCCAGCGCGCCCGGCCCCGAGTTCAGGTACTTGTAGGAGCACCAGGCCGCGAAGTCGACGTCCCAGTCGTGCAGGGCCAGCGGCACGTTGCCCACCGCGTGCGCCAGGTCCCAGCCGACGACCGCGCCGGCCGCCCGGCCGGCCGCCGTGATCGCCGGAATGTCCAGCAGCTCACCGGTGAGGTAGTTGACCCCGCCGAGCAGCACCAGCGCCACCCGGTCACCCTCGGCGGCCAGGTAGTCGGTGACGTCCTCGGTGCGCAGCGCGTCCTCGCCGGGGCGCGGGCTCAGCCGGACCACCGCGTCGTCCGGGTCCAGGCCGTGGAAGCGGGCCTGGCTGCGCACGGCGTAGCTGTCCGAGGGGAACGCGTTGTCCTCGATGACGATGCGGGTGCGGACGCCTGCCGGCCGGTAGAAGCTGACCATCAGCAGGTGCAGGTTGACCGTGAGCGAGTTCATCACCACGGCCTCCGCGGGCCGGGCGCCGACAAGTCGCGCGGCCGGGCCGGTCAACAACTCGTGGTACGGCAGCCAGGCGCGCTCCGCCTCCAGGTGTCCCTCGACGCCGAGCCGCCCCCACGCGTCCAGGTCGGCGAGGAGTTCGTCGCGGGTGGCCCGGGGTTGCAGGCCGAGCGAGTTGCCGGCGAGGTACGCCGACTCGGGGTGGCCGCCGCCGTCGGCGGGCGGCACGTGGAACAGATGCCGGTGGCCGGGGTCGGCCTCGTCGCGGCGGTGCGCTTCCGCTTCGCCGGCGGCGAGGCCCAGCGGCTCGGCTTCAGGGGTCGTCATGCTTGTTCTCGCTCTCCGGTCACATCGCCGTGCGGGCCGACCACAGCTCCGGGAAGACCACCCGGGCCATGCTGCGCTGCAACCACGCCAGCCCGGCGGAACCACCGCTGCCGACCTTGGCGCCCATCGTCCGCTGCACCGCCTTCACGTGGTTCCACCGCCAGTCGCCGAACTCCTCGGCGACACCGCTCAACGCCTCACCGAGCAGCCGCAGGTGGTTGTCCGGGCCGCCGTCGCCGTAGATCCGCACCCAGGCCGCCTCGACAGCCGGCTGCGGGTCGTGCTCGACCGACACGTCCCGGTTCAGCAGGTCGGCGGGAAGGTCGAAGCCGCGCCGGGCGAGCAGCGCGAGCACATCGTCCCAGAGGCTCGGGGTGGCAAGTGCGGCGCTCAGTTCGGCGTGCACCTCGGCCTGCCGCCGGAACGGGCGGATCAGCGTCGGGTCGCGCAGCCCGAGCAGGAACTCCAGCTGCCGGTACATCGCCGACTGGAAGCCGGAGGCCTCGCCGAGCAGGTTGCGGAACCTGTTGAAGTCGGCCGGGCTCATCCAGCGCAGGCCCTGCCAGGCGGCGTTGAGCCCCTCCAGGTGCAGCTTGGCGCGGCCCAGCGGGGCCAACGCCTCCCAGATCTGGTCGGCGCGGATCAGCCGCTGGGTCTCCCGCAACTCGTGGCAGGTCAGCCCGAAGTACAGCTCCATGATCTGGCTGACCATCAGGAAGGACATCTCGCCCGGGTCGTCGCTGAGCGGGTGCTGCATCTTGTGCAGCGCGCTGGCCTGCACGTACGCGTCGTACGGCACCATGTCGGCGAACTCCAGGGTCGGCTCACCGCCGGTGCGCTCCGCCTGCGCCGCGCGCTGTCCGGGGGTCACCGGTTGCACCGTGGCACGGCGGCTCGGCGCCCGCCGCTCCGTCTGATCCACCATCTCGTCTCCCTCCCCCGGACCAACCAACGTCATGATCTCGCGGTGGGATCGGCCTGCGGAATGCCGGATCAACGGCACTTACCGACGTGACCTGACGAACCAAAGGCAGCTAGGCGAATTCGGTTCACGAAAGTAAGGTTCGAGCGTGGACGACATGGACTGGGCGCTGCTGCGCGAGTTGCAGGCCGACGCCCGGCTCTCCTTCAGCGAGTTGTCCCGTCGGGTACACCTGTCCCCACCGGCGGTCGCCGAGCGGGTCCGCCGGTTGGAGGAGGCCGGGGTCATCACCGGCTACCACGCCCACGTGGACCTGACCCGGGCCGGCCGGACGGTGGTCGCCCTGATCCGGATGTCCTGCTACGGAGCGCGCTGCATCCTGCACGACCCGGAGGTGTCCGGCTGGCCGGAGATCCTGGAGATCCACCGGATCACCGGCGACGCGTGCAGCATGCTCAAGGTGGCCGCCGGCTCGATCGGCGACTTCGAGGCGGTCATCGACCGGCTCGCCCCGTACGGCCAGCCGTCGAGCACCATGGTCCTCTCGTCCCCGCTGGACTGGCGGCCGATCACCCCACTCCCTCCCGCCGACGCCGGCGCCCGACACCGCTGACCCCTTCCCCCTGCTCCGCCTGTTGGTTTGCCTCCGGGCCAGCGGGAACTCAGCGCCCGTGCCCAGGGGAGGGTTCCGGCGGTCGTCGCCGGTTGGGGGGAAATCATGCAGGGACTTCGCACGATCAACCGCGCGCTCTCGTCCGTACTGACACTTGTGGGGCTCATCGGGGCGTTCGTCCTGTTGTCGGTCGCGCCCGCGCGAGCCGGTGAGAACAGCTTCGTCGAGGTGACGCCGAACAGCGTCCCGGCGGGCGGCCGGGTCACGATCCGCGCGAGCTGCGACAACAACAACGATCGACAGGCAAACGTGCACTCCGACGCGTTCGGGCACGTGATGCTCAGACCGGACAACGGCTTCCTCAAGGGGGAGGTCACCGTTCCGGGCAACAAGGAACCGGGTGACTACCAGGTCGACCTGCGCTGCCAGAACAACCAGACGGCCCAGACGATGCTGACCGTGCTCAACATGGCGTCGCCCAGCAAGGGTCCGGCGACGGGCGGCGGCGGCACCGCGGGTGGCCGGGGCACCGGCTCGGTCCTGGTCGTCGGCGGCGTGGCCCTGGTGGCCGCCGCGGTCGCGCTCGGCATGGCTGGCGGTCGGCGTCGAAGCGGAGCCGGCTCCTGAGCCGGACCTGCCATGACCCGCAGATCCGCGCGTGCGCGGTCGGACCACCGTGCCCGCCTCCGGGCCGCGGCCGTCCTGCGCGCCTCCGGACGGCTGGCGGCCCGGGCCTCGGGTCGGCTGCGCCGGGTCGCCGGGCAGGCGGGGTTCGCAAGCGTCGCCACCACTGATCCGGACGCCCGGCCGCTGCCGCCGCGCCGCCGGGTCGGGTCGACGCGGCGTGGGCTCGGCACCGGGCCGGGACTTCCGGTCCTGGCCGTGGCCGCGCTGATGGTGGTGATCGTGGCGATGCTGGGCGTCGAGCAGGTGACAGGCGTGAGTCTGCTGCCGGAGCGGATCAGCGCCGGCCTGCGACCGCCGCCGAAGAAGTTCCCGGTGCTGCCGGCCAGCCGACCGACCGCTCTCGCCATCGGCAAGATCGACCTGCGGGCGCCGCTGCACGACGTGGGCATCGCCCCGGACGGCACCATCGCCGTGCCCGACGTGGCCCGCGCCCAGGAGGCCGGCTGGTACGACAAGGGCCCCACCCCCGGCCAGTACGGACCGGCGGTGATCGTCGGACACGTGGACACCACCACCGGCCCGGCCGTCTTCCACCAACTGCGGGACCTGCGCGCGGGCGACCAGATCGAGGTCACCCGCTCCGACGGCCGGGTCGCGGTCTTCGAGGTGGACTCGGTGCAGCGGTTCGACAAGGACCGGCTTCCGGTGGACGAGGTGTACGGCGACTTCAGCCGCCCCAGCCTGCGGCTGATCACCTGCGGCGGCCGGTGGGTGGGCGGTGAGCGGGGCTACTCGGACAACCTGGTGGTCTTCGCCTCGCTGGTCAAGGCCCGTGACGGTTGATCTCCGGCGGCGGCGTCGAGGTACTCGGCGAGCCGGGCGGCGCCGGTGAGCATGGCCCGGCCGCGCTCGGTCAGCCGTCGGCGCCACTGGCCGAGCGACGCGGCGAGCGGTTCGGCGCCACCGGCGTTGCGCACCCGACCCAGCACGTCGGCGATGTGGTCCAGCCGGTATCCGCCCCGACGCAGCAGGTGGGCGAGTTCGGCGTCCCGGACGTCGTCGGGCGAGTAGACGCGGTGGCGGGTCACCCGGTCACGCTCGGGCCGCAGGATCCCGGCCGACTCCCACTTGCGCAGGGTCGCGGGTCGTACGCCGAGGCGGTGAGCGAGCACGCTGATCGGCACGGTGCCGCGGCTCTGCGGGGTGGGCTCCGCCGCGGTGAGAGTGGTGACCGCCGCCTCGACCGCGTCCAGGGTCTCCCGGTCGCGCTGTAGCAGCCCATGGCCGTGGTCGATCGTGCGCAACGCCGTCTCGATCTCGCCCCGGTTGACGGCGCGCATGATGTCGCCGCTGGCCGCGTGACCGTGACCCACGATGAGCGCGAGATAGGCGCACAGGGCCTTGGCGTGCGCCTCGGTGAACCGGCGGTACCCGGTCGCGGTGCGCGCGGCCGGTGGCAGCACGCCGTCTCGTTCGTAGTTGCGGACGGCCTGCGCCGACAGCCCGTGCCGACGGGCGAGGTCGACCGGTCGGCGTACACCCGGGTTTGAGGGTTTTGGGGTTGCCACCGCGCTCCCTCGCTCTGAAGTCTCCACCGCTGGTGCAACGATACGGTTGATGCAATGACCACCCTTCTCGACCTGCTCGCCGGTTCGCCGACACTGCTCGCGCTCGGTGAGCCGACGCACGGCGAATCCGCCTTCCTCCAGATCCGCAACGACGCCTTCCTGACGCTGGCCGAGCACGGCTACCGGTCGATCGCGGTGGAAAGCGACCGGGCCGCGGGACTGCTCGCCGACGAGTTCGTGCAGGGCGCGGCCGTGCCGCTCGACCGCGTGCTGGCCGACGGGTTCAGCCACGGGTTCGGCGCGGCGCCGGCCAACCGCGACCTGCTGCTGCGGATGCGCGAGTGGAACCACGGCCGGCCCGCCGCCGAGCGCCTGAGCCTGCACGGCTTCGACGCCCCGCTGGAGATCGAGAGCGCCCCGAGCCCACGTCGTCACCTGCTGCGGGTGTGCGACTTCCTCGACCTGGACCGGTCGGCGGAGATCGACGACCTCGTCGGGGACGAAGCCCGGTGGAGCGACACGGCCGCGATCTGGGAGCCGGCCCGGTCGATCGGACGCTCGTCCGACGCCCAGCGACTGCGGGTGCTCGCCGACGACCTGCTGACCGAGTTGTACCTACAGGCACTCCGACGGTCCGAAGGCTGGCCGGCGGCACTCGTCCACGCCACGTCGGCCGTCGCGCTGCTGCGCTACCACGCGGCGGCCGCGGCGCAACTTCCCCAGGAGGAACGCTTCGCCCGCCTGGCCGGGGTCCGGGACGCGCTGATGGCCGAGAACCTGCTCGCGATCCGGGCGGTCGAGGCACACCGCGGACCCACGCTTGTCTTCGCGCACAACACGCACCTCCAGCGTCACCCGAGCACGATGACGGCTGGCGCGACGGAGGTGTCGTGGGCCGGCGCCGGCGCGATCGTCGGAGCGCTGCTCGGCGAACGGTACGCGGTGATCGTCGGCAGCCTCGGCGCAAGCCCCGCGCTCGGCATCTCCTCGCCCGCCGCGTCGACCTACGAGGGCAGGCTCCAGCAGCAGTTCACCCTTCCCGGGTACGTCCCCACGGCCGAGATCGGGCCGGCCGAGCGGAGAACGCACGACTACCGCTACTTCCCTCTGGACCAGGCCACCATCGACCACGCCGACGCGGTGCTGCACATCCCGACCGGAGTCGACGCGGCAGTGCTCGCCGACCGGATCCTCGCGCTGCCCGGCGTCGAGCAGGTGGTGGCGAGCACAGAGAACGGGTCACCCGAGGGCACCTGGGGCGACAGGTTCTTCTTCGTCGGCTCGGATCGCCGCCAGCCGTTCGCCACAATCGTCGAGCACGACGTGCCCGGCTTCGACGAGGCCGCGCAACTGGACCGTCCCGGCGTCTTCCGCCTCAACCTGGACCTGGGCCGGGCCGAGTTCGAGAGGCTGTTCGGCTTCCCACCGAAGGCGTTCGAGGAGCACCGCGACGCCTTCGACTTCGCCCGGGTGGACACGGTCACGCCGCACCCGGGGTACGCGCTGCACGGCTTCGCCAGCATCGTGATGCCCGGTCCGCAGATGCTGCCCGAGGTCGACCGGCTGCTCGCGATCGCCCACGGCCGGGCGGTCGGCCGACACGAGCGCGCGATCCGGCGGGCAGCCGACAAGCGGGACTGAGCCGGCCCGCCGCTTCTGCCGCAGCCGGGCTCGGGGTCAGGCGGCCGCCTCGGGCTCGCGCAGGTCGAGCCAGTCGGCCCAGCGGGGGTCCGGAGCGCGGTGCCCGAGGACCCGCCAGGCGGTGCCCTTCGGCGCGGTCGGCAGGGCGTGCAGCCGCCAACCCAGCTCCGCCGGGGTCTTGTCGCCCTTGGTGTGGTTGCACCGGGCGCACGCGGCGACCACGTTCTCCCAGGCGTGCCGGCCACCCCGGCTGCGCGGGAAGACATGGTCGATGGTCTCGGCCGGCCCCCGGCAGTAGGCGCACCGCCATCCGTCCCGGGCGAAGATCGCCCGGCGGGACAGCCCGACGTGGGTGCGGTAGGGCACCCGGACGAAGCGGGTCAGGCGGACCACCGACGGCACCGGCAGCGCGTCGCGCGCGCTGTGCAGGATGCCGTCGCCGTCGGCGACACAGACGGCCTTGGCGGAGAGGACGAGGATCGCGGCGCGACGCACCGACACGACACACAGGGGCTCGTAGGTGGCGTTGAGGACCAGCGCGCCGGAGCCCACCGTGGGTCGTATGTCAGGCATCGCGCTCACCCTCCCGGTTCAGCGGCTGCTGCAAAACGCCCGCCGACCGGAGCCGGGCACGAGGGCCCGCACCGTCGACGCCCGTTCGATCACCGACGTCCGTTGCGCCAATAGTCCCTGATCGGACCCCGGATTGCACGCACTAATCCGGGGTCGGACATGAAGCTCTTTCCCGCACCTGTCACGATGGCCGGTTCGCCCCGGTCCGATCCGGCGCTCGGCCGCATCTCACCCGGCCGGTGGGTCGGCGGCGGTCGGTCCGGGGCGTTGCGGTACGAAGACAGGGTGAGTACCGCCAGCGAGACACCCCTTGCCCTGTCCGACGCCGTGTCGGTGAACTGCCAGGGCAGCACCTCCTGTGAGTGGATCTACGGGATCACCAGGTCGGCCTGGTTCGCCGAGGGCAGCTACTGGATCCTGCTCAAACCGCTGCGGGTGCTGCTGATCGTGGCGCTGGCGATGATCGCCCGTTGGGCGCTGCACCGGACGATCGACCGGCTGGTCCGGACCACCACCGACGGCGCGGTGCCGACCATGCTGCGGCCGCTGCGCGAGCGGGTGCCCACGGCCGCCGTCGACCCGGCCGAGTTCGTGCCGGAGCGCCGACGGCAACGGGCCGAGGCGATCGGCTCGGTGCTGCGCAGCCTGACCACCGCGTTCGTCTTCGGCATCGCACTGCTGATGATCCTGCGCGAGTTCAGCTTCGACCTCGCCCCGCTGCTGGCCAGCGCCGGGATCGCCGGCGTGGCCCTGGGTTTCGGCGCGCAGAGCCTGGTGAAGGATCTGATCGCCGGGCTCTTCATGCTCATCGAGGACCAGTACGGCGTGGGCGACAACGTCGACCTGGGCGAGGCGACGGGTGTCGTGGAGTCGGTCGGGTTGCGGGTCACCACGGTCCGCGACGGACGCGGCGTGCTCTGGTACATCCGCAACGGCGAGATCGTCCGGGTGGGCAACAAGAGCCAGGGCTGGGCGCTGGTGGTGGTGGACCTGCCGATCGGCTTCAGCGGTACGGAGGAGGCCAGCGCCGTGTTGCGAACGGCCGCCGCCTCTGTCGCGCTGGACCCGGAGCTGTCGCCGGAGATCGTGGAGGCGCCGGAGGTGCTGGGTGTCGAGCAGATGACTGTGGACGGCGCCGTGATTCGTACGGTGGTGAAGACGACCGCCGACGGCCAGTTCGCGGTGGGCCGGGAGCTGCGCCGCAGGCTGGCGGAGGCGCTGGAGAACTCGGGGATCACCGCGCAGATCGCCGCCGCCCGCATCTATCCCGGTGTGTCGAGCCGGCCGCTGCCGGAGGGCGAGACCGGTCAGGGTGGCGCCACCTGACGTCGGCGACACTGGCCGGCGATACAGGGGTCGCGAGCCGCCCGGCCCCTCAGGTATCGTCCGTTCGTTCAGTCGGGGATGCGACGAACGATCCGTTCGCCCTAGCTAGTTGTCAGACGATCGGGCAGAATCCGGAGCACGCGTTCCCGCCGGAGCGTGGTCACATCCTCGCTGATCCTCAGATCTGACGAGTGTTCCCGGCCCGGCCGCCACGAGTTGCCGTTCCGGGGGCCGATGGAGGCGACGGTGCCCGACGAGCGACCTTCCGCGGAAGGCCCGGCCACTTTTCGCGAAGTGTTCGCCCAGCGCGAGTTCCGGGCTGTCTTCACCGCTGGAGCTCTGTCCTGGGTCGGTGACTACGTCGCCAAGGCGGCCGTGACCCTCCTCGTCTACCAGGAGACCAGGTCCGTCGCGCTCTCCGCCGCCGCCTTCGCGATCAGCTACCTGCCGTGGTTGCTGGGTGGCCCGCTGCTCACCGCCCTGGCCGAGCGGCACCCGTACCGCCGGGTGATGGTGATGTGCGACGTGATCCGGATGGCGCTGATGCTGCTCATCGCCATCCCGAACCTGCCGGTCCCGGCGGTGCTGGTGCTCCTGTTCGCCTCCACGCTGGCCAACCCGCCGAGCCAGGCCGCGAAGTCCGCGCTGATGCCGCAGATCCTCGCCGGCGACCGGCTGGTGATCGGGTTGTCGCTGAACGCCAGCATCGGACAGGCCGCCCAGGTCGTCGGCTACCTGCTGGGCGCGGCCGTCGCCTCGATCGACCCGACGGTCGCGCTGTTGTTCAACGCGGCCACCTTCGGCTTCTCCGCACTGCTCGTCCGCCTCGGTGTGCGGAACCGGCCGGCGGCGATGACCAGCGCGCACCGCTCGCACCTGCTCCGAGAGACCGGCCAGGGGTTCCAGATCGTGTTCGGCACACCTGTGCTGCGGGCCATCGCGGTGCTGGTGTTCAGCGCGATGCTGTTCTCGATCGTCCCGGAAGGGCTGGCCGCGGCGTGGGCCAACAAGGGCTCCCGTGGTGACATGGACGCGGGCACCGCGCAAGCAGTGATCATGGTCGCCAACCCGCTGGGCTTCATCCTGGGCGGGCTGCTGATGAGCCGGCTGTTCGGCCCGACCCGCCGGCTGGCCCTGATGCGGCCCCTCGCGGTGCTCGCCCCGCTGGTGTTGGTGCCGACGCTGTTCAACCCACCACCGCTTGTGGTGGCGTTGCTGGCCGCCCTGTGCGGGTTCGCCGTCGCCGGGATGCTGCCGATGGCCAACGGGCTCTTCGTCCGGGCGCTGCCGGCCGGATTCCGGGCTCGCGCATTCGGCGTGATGGCCACCGGCGTCCAGATCATCCAGGGTTTCGCGGTGCTGGCCACGGGGCTGCTCGCCGAGCGATTCTCCATTCCGGTGGTGGTCGGGGTCTGGAGTGCCGTAGGGGTGCTGCTGATGACGATCGCCGCCGTGCGCTGGCCGGACAAGCAGACGGTGGACGACACCATCGCCGAGGCCGCCGCGGCCAGCGCCGAGCCGACCCCCCGTCCGGGCGGCACCCCGACGGGCGCCGACCTCCGGCCCGGCGACGGGCACCGCCGGCACGCGGTGACCTGATCGGCGGCGTGAGCCGACGCACGGTCTCCGGGTCGGGCCGGCGGCCGACACGCCTGGCAGGATGGAACGGTGAACCCCGCAGGTGAATCCGACCGTCCCGATGCGTCGATGACCCTCTTCGAGGCGGTCGGCGGCGAACCCACCTTCCGTCGGCTGGTGGACGAGTTCTATGTCGGCGTCGCGAGCGATCCGCTGCTGCGTCCCATGTACCCCGAGGAGGACCTGGGTCCGGCGGCCGACCGGTTGACCCTGTTCCTGATGCAGTACTGGGGTGGGCCGAACACGTACTCGGCGCAGCGCGGGCACCCGCGGCTGCGCATGCGGCACGCTCCGTTCCGGATCGGCGTGGCCGAGCGGGACGCCTGGCTGCGGCACATGCGCCAGGCGGTGGACCGGCTCGACCTGGAGCCGCCGCTCGCCGTCGCCCTCTGGGACTACCTGGAGCGGGCCGCGTACTTCATGGTCAACATGATGGAGGACCCGGCCGGGCGCGCCTGACGGCGCGCCCGGGCACGGACGCCGCGGCCTGCCTCAGAGCAGTGCGCCCTCGTCGTGCAGCCAATCCACGAAGCTGGTGGCCACAGCCGCCCCGCAGTCGAGCATCTCGACCAGCAGAGCGTCGTGGGTGCCGGCGCCCAGCGGCACCTGCAGCTCGGCGTAGATCGGCAGTTGACCGCGCTCGGTGGGGTCGCCGATATACGCCTTGCAGAAGCGCCGGGTGTGGTTCCACTCGTTGACCACCCGGTAGGCCCGGTCGGCCCAGTCCGGCGGAACGGTGGCGTGCGGGCGGGCCCGCATCACCAGGATCTCGTCCTCCGGGCCCTCGAGGGTCACCAGCACGGCGTGCCGCTCCCACATGGCCAGCAGGTTGCCGTCGCCGTCGGCCAGGTAGCGCACGTCGAGCAGGTCGAGTGCGTCACAGACACGGCGCAGGCTCACCGGCTCGATGGTCGCCGGCATCTCGGTCAGTACGGGTCGGTCGCTGCCGGGGCAGTCGTCCCCCGGCTGGCGAGGGTTCGGCGGGCCGACCCGGACCGCGCTCTCCACTGTGATCCCGCTTCGGGTTTCCGGATCGCCGCCGTCGGCGGGACCGGGGCGCCATGACCACCACGGCATCGCTCGTCGCACCTCACTCCCCAGCGGATCCAGTCGCCTACGGTGCGTTGGATCCGAGGATGGACGGTACCCGGACAGCCGGGTTGAAGCATCCCCCCAACGGCCGCACCGGTCCAGAAGAATGAGCAGGGGTCATCCGAACGGACGAGCTGTGAGGGGTGTCACGGCAAGATCGGTGGCCTTCTGCAACCAGGCCGCTCCATATGGTGCCACCAGGCCCACCCAACGGCCGGCCACCCGCACCTGCACCTCGGAGCCCGCCGGGGCGTCGACCGCGCCGAGGAAACCCAGCCGTACCAGCCCCTGCACCAACCGCTGCGGCACCTCGACAGCGGGGCCCGGCGGATCGTCCGGCGTGACCCGTACGGCGACGTGGTCGAGCAGCGCGTCGCGCAACGCGCGCTGACCCACCGCGCGGCCCGCCACCCCCTGCTCGCTCGCGGTGCGCAGGGTGCCCGCCGCCGCGTCGGCGATCCGCCGCAGCTCCACGCCGGGCAGTACCTCCACCGGCTCGCTGCGCGCCGGTGGCAGCGGCCAGCGCCACTGCGCGTCGCGGCGGGCCGGCAACGCCGCGCCACCGCGTTCCAGCTCGGCCAGCAGGTCGGCGGCCCCCACGGTGACGTCGCCGGCCGCCGCACCGGCGACAGTGCGGGTCACCAGCACCTGCCACGGCAGCCGGGCGAACAGGGCGACCCGGCCGGGTGCGCCGGCCGGCCGCAGCCGGACCGGCGCCGCCGCGTCCAGCCGGACCAACCGGGCCAGGAAGGCACCCGCGTCGGCCACGCCTGTCACGCCGTGCGTGGACGGCGACGCCGCCACCCGGTCCGGGCCGGCGGCGCCCGGCCGCGTCACGCCCCGCCGCCCTGCGGGGCGTACGTGAGCAGGAAATCCCGCTCCTCGGCGGTGATCCGCCGGGGCACCTGGCGGGTCAGGTCGAACGGCACCAGCACCGAGCGGGCGCGGCTGGCCAGCACCTCGCCGTCGTACAGCTCGTACGCGACGGTGAACCGCGACGCCTTGATCTCCTCCACCCACAGCTCGATGCGGACGGTGGGCGCGGCCTCCGCGGTGGCCCGACCCAGCGCGTAGTCGACCGGGCGCAGATAGTCGACCTCGTGCCGGCGGATCACCACTCCGTCGGCGAACGAGCCCACTCCCCACGCCCGGCCGCCGGCGAACATCAACGCCACCCGCGCCTCCTCGTAGAGCGTGAGGAAGCGCGAGTTGTTGACGTGGCCGTACGCGTCCAGGTCGGACCAGCGCAGCGTGCAGTGGTAGACGAACCGGTCGGACATCAGTCGCGGGTCAGCTTGCGGTAGGTCACCCGGTGCGGCCGGGCAGCCTCCGCGCCGAGGCGGTCGATCTTGTTCTTCTCATACGCCTCGAAGTTGCCCTCGAACCAGAACCACTTGGCCGGGTCCTGGTCGTCGCCCTCCCAGGCCAGGATGTGCGTGGCGACCCGGTCCAGGAACATCCGGTCGTGGGAGATGACCACGGCGCAGCCGGGGAACTCCAGCAGGGCGTTCTCCAGGCTGGAGAGCGTCTCCACGTCCAGGTCGTTCGTCGGCTCGTCGAGCAGGATGACGTTGCCGCCGATCTTCAGGGTCAGCGCCAGGTTGAGCCGGTTGCGCTCACCGCCGGAGAGCACCTTGGTCGGCTTCTGCTGGTCCGGACCCTTGAACCCGAACGCGGCGATGTACGCCCGCGACGGCATCTCGACCTTGCCCACCATCAGGTAGTCCAGACCGTCGGAGACGACCTCCCAGACGGTCTTGTCGCCGTCGAGGCCCTGCCGGTTCTGGTCGACGTACGACAGCGAGACGGTGGGGCCGACGCGGACCTCGCCGCCGGTCGGCTCCTCCAGCCCCACGATGGTCTTGAACAGCGTGGTCTTGCCGACGCCGTTCGGGCCGATGATGCCGACGATGCCGTTACGCGGCAGCGAGAACGACAGGTTGTCGATCAGCAGCCGGTCGCCGAAGCCCTTGCTGAGGTCGTTCGCTTCGATCACCGTGCTGCCCAGGCGCGGGCCCGGCGGGATCTGGATCTCCTCGAAGTCCAGCTTGCGGGTCTTCTCCGCCTCGTTGGCCATCTCGTCGTACCGGTCGAGGCGGGCCTTGGACTTGGTCTGCCGGGCCTTGGCGTTGGAGCGGACCCACTCCAACTCCTCGGTGAGGCGCTTCTTCATCTTGGCGTCGCGACGACCCTCGACGGCCAGCCGGGCGGCCTTCTTCTCCAGGTAGGTGGAGTAGTTGCCCTCGTACCCGATGGCCCGGCCGCGGTCCAGCTCCAGGATCCAGCCGGCCACCTTGTCCAGGAAGTACCGGTCGTGGGTGATCGCCATGACGGTGCCGGCGTACTTGGCCAGGTGCTGCTCCAGCCAGGAGACGCTCTCCGCGTCCAGGTGGTTGGTGGGCTCGTCGAGCAGCAGCAGGTCCGGTGCCTCCAGCAGCAGCTTGCAGAGCGCCACGCGGCGGCGCTCACCACCGGAGAGCTGGGTCACGTCGGCGTCCGGCGGCGGGCAGCGCAGCGCGTCCATGGCGAGTTCGAGCTTGGAGTCGATGTCCCACGCGTCGGCGTGGTCCAGCTCCTCCTGGAGCTTGCCCATCTCCTCCATCAGCTCGTCGGAGTAGTCCGTCGCCATCTGCTCGGCGATCTTGTTGAACCGCTCCAGCTTGGCCTTGGTCTCGGCCACCGCCTCCTCGACGTTGCCGAGGACGGTCTTGGCGTCGTTGAGCGGGGGCTCCTGGGCGAGCATGCCGACGGTGTAGCCGGGCATCAGCCGGGCCTCGCCGTTGCTCGGCTTGTCCAGCCCTGCCATGATCTTGAGGAGGCTGGACTTACCGGCGCCGTTCGGGCCGACCACACCGATCTTGGCCCCCGGCAGGAAGCTCAGCGTCACGTTGTCGAGCACGACCTTGTCGCCGTGCGCCTTGCGCGCCTTTTCCAGGACGTAGATGTACTGGGCCACGGTGCGGGCTACCTCCGTCGGATTGCTGTCGCCTGAGTCGGCGGCGCGGCGCGGGCTGGGACCTGCACCCGCCGCCGCCGGCCGGGAGCCGGCCGCGCGCACGCCATCGTCAATCCTGACAGGTACGGCGCGCTTCGCCCACATCACCCCGCCCCAGGAGTACGCGGAGAGCGATCGCCAACCCATGATCCACTCGACTTTATGGAAATCGGGCCGTCCCCCGCGCCTGGATACACCAGTTTCAAGAAACCCGAGTCGATCACCCCGGTTGTCGACAAGATCACCCTCAGGATTTCGAGGAGTACGAGGCGGGTAGGAGACTCCGGCACGGGGCACAAGACGCCGCAGCTACGCTCAGTACGCTCATCGCGGTGGACCCGTCAGCACCCGGAGGTGGCCGATCGTGACCGTCCGTAGCTCCTTTGTCGTAGTGGCGAACCGTCTGCCGGTCGACGAGGTGAGCACACCCGAGGGACGGCAGTGGCGACGCAGCCCGGGCGGGCTGGTCACCGCGCTGCATCCCGTGCTCGCCGAACACAAGGGCACCTGGGTCGGCTGGGCCGGCGGCACCGGCGCCGCCCCCGAGCCGTTCGACCTGGAGGGCATCCGGCTGCATCCGGTTCCGCTCAGCGCCGAGGAGCTGGAGCGCTACTACGAGGGCCAGTCCAACGCGACGATCTGGCCGCTCTACCACGACGCGGTCGAGACACCTGCGTACAAGCGGCGTTGGCGGGAGGCGTACCGCCTGGTCAACGCCCGGTTCGCGGAGGCCGCGGCGGACGTCGCGGCCGAGGGCGCGACGGTCTGGGTGCAGGACTACCAGCTCCAGCTCGTCCCGGCGATGCTCCGCGAGCTGCGCCCGGACCTGCGGATCGGGTTCTTCCTGCACATCCCGTTCCCGCCGATCGAGCTGTTCATGCAGATGCCGTTCCGCACCGAGATCCTGCGCGGTCTGCTCGGCGCGGACCTGGTGGGCTTCCAGCAGCGGCTGGCCGCGCAGAACTTCGTCCGGCTGGCCCGGCACCTGCTCGGGCTGCGCTACGAGGGGCAGATGATCCAGGTCGACGGTCGGCAGGTGAAGGCGGGCGCCTTCCCGATCTCCATCGACACGCAGGAGATGGAGCGGATGGCCGCCGACCCGGCGATCCAGGCGCGGGCCAAGCAGATTCGCGCCGAGCTGGGCGACCCGAAGACGATCATCCTGGGCGTGGACCGGCTCGACTACACCAAGGGCATCGAGTTGCGGCTCAAGGCGTTCCGCGAGTTGCTCGCTGACGGAAAGTTGACAGTTCCAGACGCCGTTATGGTGCAGGTGGCCACGCCGAGCCGCGAGCGCGTCGAGCACTACCAGGCACTTCGGGTCAAGGTGGAGCGCGAGGTTGGTCGGATTAATGGCGAATTCGGCCGAGTCGGCGTGCCTGCCGTGCATTACCTCCATCAGTCGTACAGTCGCAGTGAACTGGCCGCGATGTACGTTGCTGCGGACGTGATGATGGTGACCCCGCTGCGAGACGGCATGAACCTCGTGGCAAAGGAGTACGTCGCATCCCGTGCCGACCAGGGCGGTGCGCTCGTGCTCAGTGAATTCGCCGGCGCCGCAACGGAGCTGCGCCAGGCCTTTTTGTGTAACCCGCACGACCCGGACGCGGTCAAGGACGCCCTGCTCCGGGCCGTGCACGTGGAAAAAAGCGAGGCGCGCCGCCGGATGCGGACAATGCAACGTCACCTGCGTACCCACGACGTGGGGCACTGGGCCAAGTCTTTCCTCTCCGAACTCGGAGTTCCCGAGGCGGAGGACGCGTGAACACGTCCGTCAACGACGGAGCGGCGATCGCCACCGGGGTGATGGACCCGGAGCTGCGCTCCGCCATCGGCCGGATCGCCCGGGTACCCCAACTCCTGATCGCCTGCGACTACGACGGCACACTCGCGCCGATCGTGGAGGACCCGAGCACCGCCGTACCGCTGCCCGAGGCGGTGGCGGCGATCCGGGCGCTCGCCGCGCTGCCGCAGACGAATGTGGCAGTGGTCTCCGGCCGGGCGCTGCGGGATCTGGCCACGCTCTCCCGGCTGCCCAGCGAGGTGCACCTCGTCGGCAGCCACGGCTCCGAGTTCGACATCGGCTTCGTCGAGCGCCTCTCGCCCGAGTTGGTCGCCGTCCGCACCCAGGTGCGTAACGCGCTGCGCGAGATCGCCGCCGAGCACCCGGGCATCCGGCTGGAACGCAAGCCGGCAAGCGTCGCCGTACACACCCGGGGTGTCGACCCGCAGGTCGCCGCCGCGGCCATCGAGGCGGTCCGCAACGGTCCGGCCAGCTTCGACGGCGTCACTGTGACGCAGGGCAAGGAGGTCATCGAGCTGTCCGTGGTGGCCACCCACAAGGGCACCGCCGTCGACCAACTCCGGACCCAGCTCTCGGCCAGCGCGGTGCTCTTCATCGGCGACGACGTCACCGACGAGAACGCCTTCGGCAACCTGCACGGCCCGGACCTCGGCATCAAGATCGGCCCTGGCGAGACCAAGGCCGGCTTCCGGGTGGCCGAGCCCATCGAGGCCGCCCGCGCGCTCGGGCTGCTGCTGGAGACCCGTCGGCACTGGCTGTTCGGCGAGCGGGCGGTGCCCATCGAGCGGCACTCCATGCTGGCCAACGGTCGTACCGTCGCGTTGCTCACGCCGGAGGCGAAGGTCAGCTGGCTCTGCCACCCCAAGCCGGACTCGGCGGCGATCTTCGCCGACCTGGTCGGTGGCAGCCCGGCAGGCCACTTCAGCGTCGCCCCGGAGCGCGGGGGCATCCCGCTGGGCCAGCGCTACCGCTCCGGCACGATGACTGTCGAGACCCGGTGGTCCGGGCTCACCGTCACCGACTGGCTGGACAAGCCGGCCCGGGAGACCACCCCGGACGACAGCCCGGCGGTCATCACCGGCGACTCGACACTGGTCCGGGTGCTCACCGGCAGCGGCCGGGTGCGGCTGGAGTTCGCGCCCCGACCCGAGTTCGGTCAGGTCGCCGTGCAGATGCAGCCGCTCGGCGACGGCCTGCTGGTGCTCGGCTCCAACGAGCCGGTCGCCCTCTACTCCCCCGGGGTCCAGTGGCAGGTCAACAACGACGGCGGGTACGAGACCGCCAAGGCTGTCGTCGACCTCTCCGCCGCCGGTGGGCAGGTCGTGCTGGAGCTGCGCTTCGGCACGCACAGCCTGGAGCACCACCGGGTGCCGATCCACGAGCGGCAGGCCGCGGCCGAGCAGCCGTGGAAGGACTGGGTGGCCTCGCTGCGACTGCCGTCCACCTCCCGCGAGCTGGTGGCCCGCAGCGCGCTCACCCTGCGCGGGCTCTGCCACGAGGCCACCGGATCGATCCTGGCCGCCGCCACCACCTCGCTCCCCGAGGAGCTGGGCGGCGTCCGCAACTGGGACTACCGCTACTGCTGGCTGCGCGATGCCGCGCTGACCGCCCGCGCGCTCGTCGACCTCGGTTCCATCGAGGAGGCCGAGGCGTTCCTGCGGTGGGTCGACGGTTGCATCGAGCGCACCGGTGGCCACCCGGAACGGCTGCACCCGCTCTACACCATCGACGGCTACGAGCTGGGCGCCGAGGCGGTCATCGACACGCTGCCCGGGTACGCCGGCTCCCGGCCGGTCCGGGTCGGCAACCTCGCCAACCACCAGCTCCAGCTGGACGTGTTCGGCCCGATCGCCGACCTGATCGCGGCCGTCGCCGACGCGCGCGGCTCGGTTCGTGACGATGAGTGGCGGGTCCTGGAGAACATGGTCGAGGCGGTCCGCCGCCGTTGGCACGAGCCCGACCACGGCATCTGGGAGGCCCGGCTGCCACCCCGGCACCACGTCTTCTCCAAGGTGATGTGCTGGATGACAGTCGACCGGGCGCTGCACGTGATGCGCCAGCACGGCGGCGAGGACCGGTCCGAGTGGAGGGACCTGCGCGACCGGATCGGCGCCAACGTGCTGGAGCACGGCTGGCACTCCGACGTCGAGGCGTACAGCGTCGCGTACGGGGACGAGGACATGGACGCCTCGTCGCTCTGGATCGGGCTCTCCGGCCTGCTCCCCGGCGACGACCCGCGCTTCCTGTCCACGGTCCTGAAGATCGAGGCGGACCTGCGCAGCGGCCCGGTCGTCTACCGCTACCACTGGGACGACGGCCTGCCCGGCCGTGAGGGCGGCTTCCACATCTGCACGGCGTGGCTCATCGAGGCGTACCTGCGCACCGGACGCCGCACCGACGCCGAGGAGCTGTTCGCGCAGATGGTGCTCACCGCCGGCCCGACCGGGCTGCTCCCCGAGCAGTACGACCCGCTCGCCGAGCGCGGCCTGGGCAACCACCCGCAGGCGTACAGCCACCTGGGTCTGATCCGCTGTGCCCTGCTGCTGGACAACATGCTCAAGCAGTAGTCCCACCGCTCGTGATACGGGGCCGGAGGCGCTTGCGCCTCCGGCCCCGTCCGCGCGTTCGGCCCTGTTGTCCGGCTACCACGCCCTCGCCGGTGCTGATCCTGGCTCGGCGTGGCGCTGATCGACTCGGTTCCCTTGAATCTGGGGTGTCTGGTGGCTGAGATGCCCCGGTTTCCATGAGGCCGAGTCGATCACGCCCTGGCCCACTAACCCGCAAACCTGGTTGCTCACCCGTCGAGTGCCTCCACCACGTCGCCCACCACGACCACGGCCGGCGGTCGCACCTCCGCCGTGAGCACGTCCGCGGCCACCGCGTCGAGCGTGGACCGCAGCGTCCGTTGGGCACCCGTCGTGCCCTCCTGGACCACGGCGGCCGGCGTCTGCGGCGACTTTCCGTGCGCGATAAGCGTCTCGGCGATGGCTGCGAGGTTCTTCAGCCCCATCAGGATCACCAGGGTGCCGCGCAGGCCCGCCAGGGCGTCCCAGCGCACCAGCGAGGCCGGCGAGTCGGGTGCCACGTGCCCGGAGACCACTGTGAACTCGTGCGCCACCCCCCGGTGGGTGACCGGGATGCCGACCGCCGCCGGAGCGGCGATCGAGCTGGTGACCCCGGGGACCACGGTCACCGGCACACCCGCCTCGGCGCACGCCAGCAGCTCCTCGCCACCACGACCGAAGACGTACGGGTCGCCGCCCTTGAGCCGGACCACGAAGGCACCGGCCAGGGCACGGTCGACCAGGATCCGGTTGATCTCCTCCTGCGCCCGCGACGGGCCGTAGGGGATCTTCGAGGCGTCCACCAGCTCGACGTCGGCGCGCAGCTCGTCCAGGAGCAACCCGGGGACCAGTCGGTCGGCGACCACCACGTCGGCCTCGGTGAGCAGCCGCCAGCCCTTCACGGTGATCAGCTCCGGGTCTCCCGGGCCCGCCCCGACGAGCGCCACCCGCCCAGTGGTCGGGCCGGTCGTTGCCTGCGCGTCGGGCAAGCCCTGCGGCGGAGCGACGTCGTCCGCCACCAGGCGGGCCGCGAGCAGGTCACGGACGGCGTCGCGGACGGTCATCGCCCGCCGGGGGTCGCCCCCGCCGAACACGGCCACGGTGACCGGCCCCTGTCGGGTCACGGCCGGAGTCCAGGCCGTGGCGGCTGTCCGGTCGTCGGCCCGTACGCAGAAGATCCGCCGCTCGGCGGCGACGGCGCTCACCGCGGCCGCCGCCATCGGGTCGTCGATCGCCACCTGGACCAGCCACGCCCCGTCCAGGTCCTCCGGGGCGAACCGGCGCGGCACCCAGTGCAGCCGACCCGCGTCCACCCGGGCCCGCAGCGCCGGGGTCAACTCCGGCGACACCAGCAGGACGTCCGCGCCGGCGTCCAGCAGCGCCGGCACCCGGCGGGTGGCGACCGCGCCGCCGCCCACCACTACCACGCGCCGCCCGTCGAGCCGCAGGCCGAGAGGGTACGGGCTGGCACTCACGCCGCACCACCGGGCCGGGCCGCCCATTCGTTGGACACCGTCACTTCTCGGCCACCCCCGCGGAGTCGAAGGTGGCCACGTCGTGCAGCACACGGACGGCGCCGGTGACCACCGGCAACGCCAACAGGGCGCCGGTGCCCTCGCCGAGGCGCAGCCCCAGGTCGATGAGCGGATCGAGGCCGAGGTGACGCAGCGCCACCGTTGCGCCCGGCTCGGCCGAGCGGTGCCCCGCGACCATGGCCGCGACCGCGTCCGGTGCGAACGCCGCGGCGGCGAGCGCCGCGGACACGGCGATCACGCCGTCCAGCAGGACCGGCGTACGGCGGGCCGCGGCGCCCAGGATCAGCCCGGCCAGCGCGGCGTGCTCCAGGCCACCGACGGCGGCGAGCACGCCCAGCGGGTCGGCCGGATCGGGTGCGTGCCGGGCCAGCGCGGCCCGCACCAGGGCCACCTTGCGGGCGTACGTCGGGTCGTCGATCCCGGTGCCCCGGCCGGTGGAGTCGAGCGGGTCGGCGCCTGTGAACGCGGCGATCAGCGCGGCGGCCGGGGTGGTGTTGCCGATGCCCATGTCCCCGGTGAGCAGGATGCCGGCACCGGCGTCGATCAGCTCGTCGGCGATCCGGATGCCGGTCCGCACCGCCTCCAGGGCCTCGTCGCGGGTGAGCGCGGCGGTCACCGTGAGGTCGCGGGTGCCTGGGCGCACGGAGGCGGCGACCAGTCGGGGCGCGGACGGGTCGGCCGGATCGGAAACCTCGCCGACGGGCAGCGGGGTGGCCACTCCGACGTCGACCACGGTGACCGAGGCGCCGGCCTGCCGGGCGAACGCGTTGACGACCGCGCCGCCGGCCAGGAAGTTGCCGATCATCTGTGCGGTCACCTCCTGCGGCCACGGGCTGACGCCCTGGGCGTGCACTCCGTGGTCGCCCGCGAAGATCGCCACGGCGGCCGGTTCGGGGATCGGCGGTGGGCAGGCTCCGGCGAGCCCGGCGAGGCGTACCGACAGGTCCTCCAGCAGGCCCAGCGAGCCCGCCGGCTTGGTCAGCCGACCGTGCAGCTCGCGGGCAGCGGCCATCGCCGCCTCGTCCAGTGGCCGGATGGCAGCGATAGTGGTCTCCAGCATCATGCCTCCATGATCTCGCGCAGCACCTCGATGAACGCGTCGGTGGTGTGTCGGTCGCGTACCGCCACCCGCAGCCAGTCCGGGCCGAGCCCGGGGAAGGTGTCCCCCCGGCGTACCGCCCAACCCCGGTTGCGCAGGGCCTCCCGTACCCGGCTCGCGTCGGCCAGGTGCAGCAGGACGAACGAGCTGGCCGGGCGGCCCGCGACGCGTACACCGGGCAGGTCGGCCAGCCGCGCGACCAGGTGGTCGCGGTCGGCGGCGAGGTCGGCGGCGATCGCGCGTTCGGCCTCGACCGCGACTGGAGTGGCGCAGGCCGCGGCGGCGGCCAGCGCGGGCGTGGAGACGGCCCAGAGCGGCTGGACGGCGGCCAGGCGGGACAGCAGTTCCGGGGCGCCGAGCAGGTAGCCGATCCGCAGCCCGGCCAGGCCCCACGTCTTGGTGAGGCTGCGCAGGACGAGCAGGCCGGGCAGATCCCGCCGCTGCGCCAGCGACTCCGGCTCGCCGTTGTGCCCGGCGGCGGTGTCGGCGAACGCCTCGTCGACCACCAGCACCCGGCCGGGACGGGCGAGAGCGGCCACGGTCCGCGCGGGGTGCAGCACCGACGTGGGATTCGTCGGGTTGCCGATCATCACCAGGTCCGCGTCGACGGGCACCAGGGACGGGTCGAGCAGGAACCCGTCGGCCGGGTCCAGCAGCACCCGCTCGACCGGGTGCCCGGCGGCCCGTAGCGCCGCCTCCGGCTCGGTGAACTGCGGGTGCACCACCACGGGCCGGCGGACGCCGCGCAGGGCCTGAGCGATGAGCACGAAGCCCTCGGCGGCGCCTGCGGTGAGCAGTACCTCGTCCGGGTGACGTCGGTGCCGGGCGGCGACGGCGGCGCGGGCCGGCGCCGGGTCGGGGTAGCGGGCCAGGTCGGCGAGGGTGGCGGCGATCGGGGCGGCCAGCCAGGCCGGTGGCGGCGCCTGCCGGACGTTGACGGCGAGGTCGATCAGCCCGGCGGTCGCCTCCGCGTCGCCGTGGTGCGCGAGGTCCGGCTCGGCCACGGCGATCGGAGCCGGTGCGCTCGGTTGATCGGGCATGTCCGCGATCCTGCCGGGAAGGCGGCCGGCGGGACAGTCGATGTCGGCGTAAGCCATGTCACCACCTCGCGGGTTTATGAGTTCTTCTCATGCATGAATCGGAAATGTCATAACTTGACCACGTGAGCAACCGACCCCTTGCTGCCGCTGGTCGACTCGTTCCTCTACTCCGCGCCGGACTCATCGCCGGCATCGTGATCGCCGCCGCCGCGTACCCGCTGGTCGCCCTCACCGGGCTCGGCGCGAAGGCCACCGCGCACGCCGTGGAGCAGAAGACCAGACTGCTGACCACCGCCCTGCCCGCCGAGACCTCCTACCTCTACGCCCCGGACGGCAAGACCGTGCTGACCATGTTCTACGAGGAGTACCGGCAGTACACGAAGCTGTCGGACATGTCGCCGAACATCCAGCAGGCGATCGTCGCCGCCGAGGACTCCCGCTTCTACCAACACCACGGCGTCGACCCCAAGGGCGTGGCCCGTGCCTTCGTGTCCAACGCCCGCTCCGGCGGCTCCCAGGGCGCGTCGACGCTGACCATGCAGTACGTCCGGATGGCCCTGCGGGACAGCGCGACCACGCCCAAGGAGGTCCAGGAGGCCACCCAGCAGACAAGCATTCGCAAGGTCAAGGAGATGCGGATGGCGCTGGACCTGGAGAAGGAGATGAGCAAGGAACAGATCATGGAGCGGTACCTGAACTCCGCGTACTTCGGTCACCGGGCGTACGGCATCTACGCGGCCAGCGAGATCTTCTTCTCCAAGACACCGAAGGACCTCACCCCGGTCGAGGCGGCCACCCTCGCCGGGCTGGTCAAGTCCCCCTCCGAGTACGACCCGGCCGACTCCGACCAGAAGGAGGCCACCGGGCGACGCAACTACGTGCTGGACCGGATGAGCCAGCTCGGCTACCTCTCCCCCGACTCGGCGGCCGCGGCGAAGACCGAGCCGATCCGGCTGAAACTCACCACCCCGCCGAGCGACTGCGCCTCGATCATCGAGAAGTACAACAGCTGGGGCTTCGCCTGCGACTACCTGAAGAACTGGTGGAGTTCGCAACCCGCGTTCGGTACGAACCGGCTGGAGCGGATGGACAAGCTACGCCGGGGCGGCTACCGCATCGTGCTCAGCATCGACCCGAAGATCCAGGCCGCGGCGGAGAAGAACGTCGGCGCCAAGGAGGGCACCGGCAGCCCGTTCGCCAACGGGATCGTGGTCTCCGAACCGGGCACCGGGCGGGTGAAGGCGATGGCGGTGAACCGCAACTACTCCCTGGATCTGGCCGACAACCCACCCAGCTCCAACCCCGAGGCCGGCCCGAAGGTGAAGGCCAACTATCCGAACACGGTGGCACCGCTGCTCGGCGGCGGTGACCTACCGGGCTACCAGGCCGGGTCGACGTTCAAGATGTTCCCGATGCTGGCCGCACTGGACTCGGGGATGACGCTGTCCACCTCGTTCAACGCCCCGTACCGCTACAAGTCGAACGTCTACGACGGCTGGGCGCCCTCCAACGCCAGCGGCGCGATGACCGGCCAGCAGACCATGTGGTCCGGCTTCGGCAAGTCCGTCAACACGTACTTCGTGTGGCTGGAGGAGAAGGTGGGCGCGGACCGGGCGGTCCGGCTGGCCGAGCAGCTCGGGCTGCGCTGGCGCACCGACGTCGACAGGGATCAGGCGTCCCCGGGCAAGGCCAAGAAGTGGGGCGCGTTCACCCTGGGCGTCTCCGACGCCACGCCGCTGGAGATGGCGAACGCCTACGCCGCCGTCGCGGCCGACGGCCGCTACTGCGAGGCGATCCCCGTGCAGGCGATCATGAACCGGGACGGCACGCCGGCCACGTACGCCACTCCGGGCGGTCTGCACCGGGAGGTGGCCAAGCCGCGCTGCCGCCAGGTGGTCAGCGCCGATGCCGCCCGCGCGGCCACCGACGCCGCCCGCTGCCCGACCGGCGACCGGCCGGCACGCGGCGGCTGCGGCGGCTGGTCGACAGCCGACAGCGTCCGGGGTACGGTCGGCCGCCCGGTCGCCGGCAAGACAGGCACCACCGACAGCACCCGGTCCGCCTGGTTCGTCGGCTACACACCGGAGCTGGCCGCCGCGAGCTTCATCTCCGACCCGGACAATCCGTTCAACGCGGTCGGTGACGGGCAGTCCCAGATCCCGATCGCGGCGGTCGCCGAGACCCTGCGCGACGGCCTGAAGGGCACGCCCACCCGTGACTTCACGCCACCGTCGGACGCCATCGTGGGATGACGGCGCCGCTCAGCGCAGATCCGCCGCCACGAACGACCAGAGTTCGAGGTCGACCCGGCCACCGCCGACGAAACCGGCGTTGCGCAGCAGCCCCTCGTAGCTGAAGCCGGCCTTCTCGGCGACCCGGCGTGACGCCAGGTTTCCGGGAGCGACCCGCAGCTCGACCCGCTGGAAACCGTGCTCCAGGATCAGCGCGATGGCCGCCGCGTCCACCGCCTCGGCGGCCAGGCCGAAGCCCCGCGCGTGGGGTGCCATCGCGTAGGAGACCTCGGTGAGCCGGGCGCCCCAGTCGGTGCGCCGCGTCCAGAGGGAGCCGACCATCTGGTCGTCCTCCCGACGGACCACCGCGTAGTGGTCGCCCTCGCCGCTGTCGCGCCGCTGCCGGGCCAGATCCGTGCACCAGGCGTGGCCGTCGATCGGGCCCGAGTCGTCGGCCAGCGGCAGCCACCGCCGGGTCAGCTTGTCGGCGAAGATCTCCCCGGCCACGAGCGCGTCCGCCGCCGTGAGCCGACGCACCTCCGTACGCGGAGTGGAGACGGTCAACGCCGGAAACCGGCGGACCGCCAACTCACCGATCACGCGGGCACCACGGGAGGCTGCGCCGCCTCGGCCGCCGGCTCGCTGACCGCCGCCGCCACCACCCGGGCGGCGGTCGCCGCGTGCCCCGCCCAGTGCAGGGTGAGCTGCGAGGCGTGCACGTTGCGCCACACGAAACCCTCAGGCGTGCCGCCGTCCCAGCTCCACGCCGGCCGCTGACCGGCGCGCGGGGTGAGCACCGCCCGATGCTCCTTGTGCCCCACCACCACCGTGTCGCGCGCGGCGACCACGCTGTCGGTCTGGGCGGTCGCCTCCCGGTAGCCCACCACCAGGCCGTCGCGGCTCACACCCACCGCGTCCAGCACACCGCACATCGGCAACCCGTCCAGCTCCCGGGCCAGCCACAGCAGGCCGGCGCCCTCGGCGACCACAGGCCGGCCGGTGCGGGCCAGCTCGGCCACCGCGATGCAGAGCCGCCTGTTGGCCGACAACTGCTCGGCGTACGACTCGGGAAGCGCGCCCCCGACGACAAGCGCACGGGTGCCGACCGGCAGCGTCTCGTCGCGCAGCGGATCGACTGTGACCACCTCGGCGCCGGCGGCGGTCAGCAGCTCGGCGGTCTCCGGGTGGCTGAAGCTGCCACCGGGCCCACCGGCCAGCGCCACCAGCGGGCGCTGCGCCGGGACGACCAGCTCACCGAGCGCCTCCCCCGGCGACCAGGCCGCCGCCGGCAGTGGCGGAGCGGAACGGGCAAGCCCGAGCAGCCGCTCCAGGTCGACAGTGGCGGCGACGGCCTCGCCCAGCCGGCGCACCGCACGGACCGCGTCGGCCGAGGCGTCGACCACCGGCGCCACCCCGTGCCGGCGCGACGGCAGCACGGCCGGCAGGTCCTGGCGACGCAGCGCGCCGTAGACCGGCACGCCCACGTCGTCAAGCGCCTCGCGCAGCATCGCCTCGTGCCGCGACGACGCCACCCGGTTGAGGATCACCCCACCGAGCCACAACTGCTCGTCGTACGACCGGAAACCGTGCACGAGGGCGGCCACCGACTGCCCCATCGCGGCCACGTCGACCACAAGCACCACGGGGCTACGCAGCGCGGCGGCCGCGGCGGCCGTGGACTCCTGCTCCGGGCGGCCACCGACCGAGTCGTACAGGCCCATGCTGCCCTGCACCACGGCGAGCGCGGCCCCCGCGGCGCCGTGTGCGACGAGCGGGGCGAGCCTGTCGACGCCTACCAGCCGCGGATCGATCACCCGACCGGGCCGGCCGGCGGCGAGACCGAGGTACGCGGCGTCGACGTGGTCCGGGCCGAGCTTGAACCCGGCGACGTCGACACCCCGCTCGGCCAGGGCGGCGAGCAGCCCGATCGCCAGCGCGTTCTTTCCGTGCCCGGAGGACGGGGCGCTGAGCACCAGGCGCGGCACGACTGTCATCAGCGACTCCTCGCGGGCGGCGGCGGGTACGCGACGACCGGCTGGGGGCCGAGCCGTCCGCGTGACGATACCCGCCCGCCCCGACGGGCGAGCACCGCCGACCCACGCCAACCGGCACCGCCTGGCCCGGTCGAGGTCAGTGGCCCCGGTCATACGGGTAGCCTCGGTGCCGTGTACCGGTTCCTGCTGAGCCCACGCTGGTTGGGCGCCCTCGCGCTGACCCTGGTCGCCTCCGCCGTCATGGTGTGGCTGGGCAACTGGCAGCTGGACCGCTATCGAGGTCGTACCGAGATCAACGAGCGGATCGACGCGGGCGAGCGGATGTCCCCGGCCCCGCTTACCGACGCGTTCCGCGCGCCCACCGGCGGCCCCGGGACCGCCGGCCCGGCCCCCGCGAAGGACAGGGTCTGGACCCGGATCACCGCCACCGGCAGGTACGACACGTCGAACACCGTCCTGGTCCGTGGTCGGACTGTCGACAGCCGGGTCGGCTTCGAGGTGCTCACGCCGCTGGTGCTCGCCGACGGCAGCGCGCTGCTGGTGGACCGGGGCTGGATCCCGCCCGCGCCGGGCGGGGCGACCGCCCAGCCGTCGGTGCCCACCCCGCCGGGCGGCGACGTGACTGTCAGCGGCCGGGTGCACGAGACCGAGAGCGGCGCCGGCACGGTGGACCGCCGCGACGGCCGGCTGGAGACGCGGCGGATCGCCGTACCGCGCCTGGCCCGCGAGCTGCCCTATCCGGTCTACGGGGGCTACCTGCTGCTGGACGAGCAGACCCCGGCCGCCGACGCGGTGTTCAAGGCCGTGCCGGTCGGGCACACAAACAACTGGCAGAACTTCGGCTACGTCGTGCAGTGGTGGCTGTTCGCCGCGATGGCGCTCTTCGGCTACGGCTGGGTGGCCCGCCGCGAGGCACGCCGGGCGGCCGGCCTGGACAACCCGACGGCCCCGCTGGACCGGGCGGCCGAGCCGACGGCGAACGCGTCCGCCTGACTCGGCCCGCTCAGCCGCTCTGCCGACCGGCGTGGATGGCGCGGACCGCGTCGATGGTGTCCGCCTCGGCGGCGGACTTGTCGTCGCGGTAGCGCACCACGCGGGCGAACCGCAGCGCCATCCCGCCCGGATAGCGGGTGCTCGTCTGCACCCCGTCGAAGGCGATCTCCACCACCTGCTCGGGCCGGACCCGGACCACCCAGTCGCCGCGCTCCACGGCCAGGCCGAGGAAACGCTCGGTCTGCCACCGCAGCAGCTCGTCGGTGAGCCCCTTGAACGTCTTGCCGAGCATCACGAAGTCGCCGGTGCGCGGGTCGCGGGCGCCCAGATGCAGGTTGGACAGCCAGCCCTTGCGCCGGCCGCTGCCCCACTCGACGGCGAGCACCACCAGGTCGAGGGTGTGCCGTGGTTTGACCTTGACCCAGGCGGCGCCGCGCCGGCCGGCGTCGTAGGGGGCGTCCGGCGCCTTGACCACCACGCCCTCCTGGCCGGCGTCGAGCGCGGCGGCGAACGCCGCGCCGGCCTGCTCAGGGCCGTCGACCTCCATCCGCCCGACCAGCAGCGACGAATCGACAGCGCCGGCCAGGGCGGTCCACCGCTCCCGGCCGGGCAGATCGATCAGATCCTGGCCGTCGAGGTGCAGCAGGTCGAAGAAGTACGGAGTGAGCACCGTCGCGCCCGTGGTGGCGGCGGCCGCGAGCACCGCCGGGGCGACAGGTGTGCGACCGGTGGTGCTCGGTGTGGTGCGTCGGGCGGCTCGGCTGGACGTCTGCTGGAACGGCAGCGGGCGGCCGGTCTCGTCCAGGCCGATCGCCTCGCCGTCGAGCACCAGCTCCCGCCCGGGCAGGGCGCGAACCGCCGCGACCACCTCCGGCACCCGGCTGGTGATCTCGTCGAGGCTGCGGGTGAACACGGCGATGTCGGCGCCGGAGCGGTGCACCTGGATGCGGATGCCGTCGAGCTTCACGTCGACCACCGCCGGCGTGCCGGTCGCGGCGAGCGCCTCGTCGACCGAGGGGGCGCTCTGCGCGAGCATCGGCGCCAGCGGTCGGCCGACCTGTAAACCGAAGCCGGCCAGCTCGGCGGCCCCTCCGGTCAGCGCGGCCACCGCCACGGCGCGCAGGTCACCGGCGAGCAGCAGGGCCCGACGGACGGTCGCCACCGGCACCTCGGCGGCCCGGGCCACGGCGTCGGCGAGCAACCCGGCCTGGGCGCCCTGCCGCAGCTCGCCACCGAACAGGCCGGTGAGCAGTCGTTGCTCGTCGGCGGTCGCCGCCGCGTAGAGGGCGCCGAGCAGAGCCCGGCGGCGGGCCTGCGACCCGGCGCCCGCCACGGCGGCGATCTGCTCGATGGCCGCGTCGACGGCGGCCACGGTAAGCGTCGGCTCGGCGGCCGGTGGCGGCAGATCGCGCAGACTCGCGTAGCCCACGCCGGTCTGCCGCTGGCGCAGCTCACCGGCGAGATAGCCGGCGCCGGGCTCCACCTCGGCCGGGTCGAGCCGGCGCAGCGCGTCGGCGAGCAGCTCCACCTTGGCCCGCCGGCCACTGGTGGCGCCCACGGCGGCGGAGGTGGCCGCCAGGTCGATGAACCGCACGAAGCCCATCCTGCCAGCCACCTCCGACACCGCCCGGGCATTGCCGTGCCCGGGCGGTGTCGGCGCGGTGCCGCAGCCCACGAGGGGGCGGCGGGAATCAGGCGGAGACGGGCTCCTCGATGCGCAGCCCTCGGGCGCGGACCTCGCCGGCGACCCGGGAGAGCACCGAGTCGAGGGCGACCAGGGCGGCGGACAGCTCACCGAGCTGGTCGTTGAGCGTGTCCTCGGACCACGCGGAGACGTCGACGTCCCCCAGTGCGCTGACGGCGGCCCCCAACCGGGCCATCACCTCGTTCGTACTCATGTACGAAAGGCTATAACAACCCGTCCGGCGACACGCCGAAAACCCCTGATCAGGGTCGAAAGATGTCTAGATCCCCGCCTCGGCCACCTTGCCCAGCAACAGCGCCTCGGCGAGGCAGACCTTGGCGAACTCGCCGAGGTGCAGACTCTCGTTCGGGCCGTGCGCGCGGGCGTGCGGGTCCTCCACACCTGTCACCAGAATCGCCGCGTCCGGGAACATCTCCTGGAAGGTGGCGATGAACGGGATCGAACCACCGATGCCCACGTCCACCGGGTCCGTGCCGTCCCAGGCCGCACGGAACGCCGAACGGGCGGCGTCGAACATCGGCCCGGACGCGTCGATCACGCACGGGTTGCCGTCGTGCTCCAGGCTGACTGTCACCTGCGCGCCCCACGGCGCGTGCTTCTCCAGGTGCGCGCGCACCGCCGCGTACGCCCGCTTGGGGTCGTCGCCCGGGGCGAGACGGATGCTGAGCTTCGCCTTCGCGGCCGGCACCAGGGCGTTCGGGGCCTCGGCGGTGGGCGGCGCGTCGATGCCGAGCACCGACACCGCGGGCTTGGTCCAGAGCCGGTCGGTGATCCGGCCGGTGCCGATGAACTGGACGCCCTCGGCCAGCCCGGCCTCGGCGCGGACCCGGTCCTCCGGGTAGTCGACGGTGGCCCCCTCGCGAGCGACAAGCCCGTCCACCGCCACGGAACCGGCGTCGTCGTGCAGGGTCGCCAGCAGGCGGACCAGCGCGGTCAGCGCGTCCGGCGCGGCACCGCCGAACATGCCGCTGTGCACCGCGTGGTCCAGCGTGCGCACCTCGACGAAACAGTTGACGACGCCGCGCAGCGAGGTGGTCAACGCCGGTACGCCGATGTCCCAGTTGCCGGAGTCGGCGATCACGATCACGTCCGAGGTGATCTCGTCGCGGTGTTCGATCAGCAGTCGCTCAAGCGAGTCGGAGCCGTACTCCTCCTCGCCCTCGATGAAGAGCACCACACCGACCGGCAGCGCGTCCCCGTACGCCCGCAGCGCCGCGACGTGCGCCATGATGCCTGCCTTGTCGTCGGCCGCGCCCCGGGCGTACAGGCGGCCGTCGCGCTCCACCGGCTCGAACGGGTCGGACTCCCACAGCGACCGGTCGCCGACCGGCTGCACGTCGTGGTGGGCGTAGAGCAGCACGGTGGGCGCGCCGGGCGGGGCGGCCCGACGGCCGATCACCGCGGGCTGCCCGCCGGAGCGCACGATGTCGACGTCCAGGCCGCAGCCGCGCAGCAGCTCGGCCACCGCCTCGGCGGAACGCTCCACGTGTGAGTGGTCGAAGCCCTCGAAGGCGATGCCGGGGATGCGGACGAGACGTTCCAGGTCGGCGCGTACGCCGGGCATCTCCCGCTCGACGGCGGCCCGCACCTCGGACTCGGACATGATCGGTGAGGTCATGACCGGCATCGTATGCCGGCCTTACCCAGGCGTGCTGGCCGAGCCCGTAGGGTCACCGCCGCCCGCCGGGCCGGAGCCTGCCCGTGCGCCCGGCGCGGCCCGGCCGGCACGGTGCGCGCGAGCGGCGGCGTCGGTGGCGGCATCCATCCAGGAGCGGGCCCGCCCGGCCGTGCCGCCCACCCACTCGCCGACGTCGCTCGCGCCGTCGCCGAGGCGGCGCAGCAACCCGACCAGCGGATCGGTGGAGCTGCTGAACTCCTCCCGGTACGACTCGGCGGCAGCCTTGATCTCCTCGGAGACGCTTGTCGAGGCGTCGTCGTCGCGGCGCGGATAGTCCCCGGCCAGCACCCGCCCGTACGCCCCGGAGTCGATCCACTGCCGCAGCTGGGCGGCCCGCGCCACAGGCGTCGGGTGCGTGCTCCACGCCGTCATCCGGATCTTGTGGAGGCTGTCGCGCAGGTCGCCGCCACCGGCGTACTCGGCGGCCTGCTCCAGGAAGGCGGTCGTGTCGACCTGCGACAGGTCACCGCCGCCCGCGAGCTTCATCAGCAGCCGCAGCGCGGCCGCCGGGTCCTGCCCGGCGAGCAGGCCGGCCCGGTCGGCGGACAGCTCCGCCTTGCGCCACCACTCGAGCATCGCCGCGATGATCGCCCGCAGCGCGAACGCCCCCACCGGCAACCAGCTCAGGTTGGCCGCCCACCGGGTGAGGATCGTGAGCATCGTCTTGTAGACGGCGTGCCCGCTGCCCACGTGCCCCAACTCGTGGCCGAGCAGGCAGCGCAGCTCGTCCTCGTCCAGCTGCTGCACACACGCGGAGTTCAGCACGATGAACGGCCGTTCCAGGCCGACGGCCTCGGCGCCCAACCACGGCGACTGCGTCACGTACAGCTCGGGCAGCTCCGCCACGTCGAGCGCCGCCGCGGCCTCGGTGTAGCGCTGCCACACCGCCGGATACTGCCGGTGGTCGACGCGGATGCCGGACGCCAGCACGGACAGCCGGAAACCCCGCTCGTTCCACATGCCGAAGAACGCCCGCACCACGTCGTCGAAACCACGCAGCTCCCGCAACGCGACCAGGGCGCCCCGGTCGGCCGGATGCTCCCAGGCCCGCGAGCTGATGCCGGTGAGGGTGATGCGGCGCCGAGCTGGCGCGTCCGCTGCCGTCATGATTGGTCCCCGTTCGCCGTGACTCCTCGCATCGTGCCGCAGCGGATGACAGGCGTCCATGCCCCGGTCAGCGGATCCGCACGTAGTACCGAGAGACGTCGAGCGACATCGTCGGCGCGCCGTCGACCACCAGGTCGACCCGCCCCGCGGTGTCGTCGGCGGCGAAGTGTGCCCGCTCCCCCGCATGCCAGCGGCGCAGCTCGGGCAGGATCCCCGGCCCGTCCCGCTCGACCGCCCGGGCCAGCCGCAGCGGCGCGGGCGCGGTGACGAAGACGGCGAGGGTCAGCTCCGGCCGGACGACGGCACGGGCCGCGCTGACCCCCTCCACGATCAGCACCGACGTCACCGGCACGGACACCGGGCGGGGCAGGAAGCACCGCCGAACCCAGCTGTAGCGCCGATAGGCCCCCGGCTGTTGTCGGCGCAGCGGGGCCAGCACCTCGCCGTCCAGCCGGGACCAGAACGTGAGCTGGTCGTCCCAACCGTCGAGCAGGTCGTCGGTGTGCACCACCGGCGGGCGACCACCGGGCAGCGCCGCCAGGGCGTCCGCGAGGTGCGCGGCGAACCGGCTCTTGCCCGCGCCGCTCGGCCCGTCGACAGCGACCAGCCGGGTCCGCCCCAACCGCGCCGGGCCCGCGAGCACCCGACGTGCCAACTGGGCGTACGCCTCGACGACCACCACCGGCGGCACCTGCGCGCCGGATCGCCCGGTCGGCCCGCCGACGTCCATCCCCACGCCCCCGCCCTCGTGTCCGCCCTCGTGTCCGCCCGAATTCACGCCCTCGTTCCCGCCCTGGCCCACGACCTCGCCCCGCCCTGGCCCCGCCCTGGCCCAAGCCCTCGCCCTCGGTCTCGTCCCCGCCCTGGCCCAAGCCTCGTCCCCGCCCTGGCCCAAGCCTCGTCCCCGCCCTGGCCCAAGCCTCGTCCCCGCCCTGCCCACGGCCGTGTTCCTCGGTGCGCCCGTGCTGTTGGGCCTGCGCCGTTGCCGGGCCCTCGCGGGCGGCCAGCCCTCTGGCCACGAGCCGGTACACGACCGCAGTATGCCCCGGCCCCCGCCTCCGGGGCGGGAGTCCACTACCGTGATCAACTCAGGTTCCCCGATACCGGGGTGTCCCGTCGACCAGGACACCCCGACTTCAGGAAACCCGAGTTGATCACGGCGTTTTCGGCGGAATGACACGTCCGGGCCGACGCCCCGGGCCGGTCATTCTCACGTCCGGGGGATTTGGGGCGGTGACGGGTGACGGGCGGCCCGTTCGGCGCGCGGGCCGATACCCGAGTCGGCATGATCGGGTGGTGCTCCGAGACGTGATGAGCCCCGGCATTGACGCCCTCCTCGAACAGGCCCGCGCCGGGCTGCACCGATTGACTCCACAGCAGACCGTCGAGGCGGTCCGCGGTGGCGCTCTGCTGGTCGACACCCGTACCGACACACAGCGCCGCGAACAGGGCGACCTGCCCGGGGCGGTCGTCATCGACCGCACGGTGCTGGAATGGCGGCTCGATCCGGCCAGCGCCTGGCGCATCCCGGAGGCCACCGCCTACGACCGGGAGATCGTGGTGGTGTGCCGCCAGGGCTACAGCTCCAGCCTGGCCGCCGCCAGCCTGCAGACCCTCGGCCTGCGGCGGGCCACCGACATGATCGGCGGCGTCGACGCGTGGCTGGCGGCCGGCCTGCCCACCACGGACCGCCCCGCCGACATCCGCCCCTGAACTCCGGCCCTGAACTGCCCTGCTCGGCTCATGGGTTGTGCCTTCCCGACCGCTGGGCGGTCTCAGCCGCGCAGCCAGTGACATCCCGCGGATCGTGTGCGATCTCGTGGCCCCGGTCAGGCTCAGGTCGGCGCGGCCCCGGTCAGGCTCAGGTCGGCGGGGCGCCGGGTGGGATGAAGGGGAGCCCGGGGGGTGCGCCGCTCTCGATGAGACGCCAGAGGGCATCGGTGTCCAGGTGCTCCTCGACGAGGTCGCCGAGCAGGTCCAGCGAGCCTTCCCGGGCGGCGGCGAAGCTTGTGGTCGGCGCGACCCGGAACCCGGTGCGCCCCGCCAGCCGGGCCGCCTCGGTGAGGAACCAGCGGCGGAACCCGTCGGACTCGAACGCCCCGTGCCAGTGCGTGCCGTGCACCGCGCCGAGCACCGCGCCCTCACCGCTGCCGTCGGCCCCGGTCAGCAGCGGGGTCAGGGCCGGGTCGGTCTGCGAGACGTACCCGTGGTGGATCTCGTAGCCGCGGACCGCCACGTCGCCGGGGCCGGTGCCGACCGACTGCCGGACGGTCTTGCGGGGATCGAAGGTGATCTCGATGGGCAGCAGGCCGAGCCCTGGAACGCTGCCCTGTCGGCTCTCGACCGGGTCGTGGATGGCCCGGCCGAGCATCTGGAAGCCGCCGCAGAGGCCGAGCAGCGGCTTGCCGGCCGCCGCGTGGGCGAGGACCGCGTCGGCGAGGCCGGTGTCGCGCAGCCAGGCGAGGTCCGCGACTGTCGACTTCGAGCCGGGCAGGACGATCAGGTCGGCGGCGGCCAGTTCGGCCGGTTCGGCGGTGAGGCGTACGCGCACGCCCGGCTCGGTCGCCAGTGCCTCCACGTCGGTGGCGTTGCTGATGCGGGGTAGCCGGACGACGGCCACGTCCAACCAGTCGGCGCCGTGCGGGGCGGCGGGACGGCCGAGCACCCGGCCGTAGGCGAGCGAGTCCTCCGCGTCGAGCCAGAGGTCGAGCGACCAGGGCAGCACCCCGTACGTGGGACGACCGGTAACGTGCCGCAACATGTCCAGCCCCGGCTGGAGCAGACCGAGGTCGCCGCGGAACTTGTTGATCACGAAGCCGGCGATGAGCGCCTGGTCGGCCGGGTCGAGCAGAGCCACCGTGCCGAACATCGAGGCGAAGACGCCACCCCGGTCGATGTCGCCGACCACGATGGCAGGCAGATTGGCGTGCCGCGCGAGCCCCATGTTCACGTAGTCCCCGGCCCGCAGGTTGATCTCCGCCGGGCTCCCGGCGCCCTCACAGATCACCACGTCGTACGCCGACCGCAACTCGGCCAGTGCCCCGTACGCCGTCTCGGCGAGCCGGGGCCGCAACTGCCGGAAGGCGCCGGCGGTGATCGTGTCGACTGCAGTACCGAGGAGAACCACCTGGCTGGCGAGGTCACTGCCGGGCTTGAGCAGCACCGGGTTGAAGCGCAGGTCCGGGGCGAGCCCGCAGGCGGCGGCCTGCATGGCCTGGGCGCGGCCGATCTCGCCGCCGCGCCCGTCCGGCCCGACCACGACTGCCGAGTTGTTCGACATGTTCTGCGCCTTGAACGGCGCCACCTTCACGCCCTGGCGGTGCAGCCATCGGCAGATGCCGGCGGTGAGCACGCTCTTGCCGGCGTCGGAGGTGGTGCCGGCGACCAGCAGCCCGCCGCTCACCGCCCGCTCCCCGGCCCCGCCGCGCCACGAGCCAGGCCACGCCCCGACCCGGCCCCGCCGGAGAGCAGGCCGCCTCCCCGCCCAGCCATCCGCAAGCCACCCCCGGCCTTGGCCCTGCCGGGCAGCAGGCCGCTGACAGACCCGGCCCCGCCGAGCAGCGGGCCGCTGGCAGACCCGGCCCCGCCGGACAGCGGGCCGCTCCCGGGCCGGGGGCCGACGGCCCGCAGGCTGCGGCGGGCGACGGCGCCGGCCAGGCGGCCCACGGTCACCGGGTACGCAGCCGCCAGGCCGAGTGCGGCCAGCCCGACAGCGCCGGAGATGCGGGCCGCCCGCTTGAGGTGTCGCGCCTCGGGACGGGGGCCGTCGCCCAGGAACGGGCGGACCTCGGAGCGCCCGAAGTACATGTTGCGGCCACCGAGGCGGACGCCGAGCGCGCCTGCCATCGCCGCTTCGCACTGGCCGGCGTTGGGGCTCGGGTGATCGTTGCGATCCCGTCGCCACACCCGCCAGGCCCGCTCCCGGTCGCCGTTCGCGACCGGCGCGACGGCGATGGTGAGGAGCCCGGTCAGCCGGGACGGCACCAGGTTGAGCAGGTCGTCCAGCCGGGCGGCCGGGGTGCCGAACCGCGCGTAGCGCTCCGATCGGTGCCCGACCATGGCGTCGAGGGTGTTGGCGGCGCGGTAACCCAGCAGCCCGGGCAGGCCGGCGACCGCACCCCAGAGCAGCGGCGCGACCACCGCGTCGGAGGTGTTCTCCGCGACCGACTCGACTGTCGCCCGGGCCAACTCCGACTCGTCGAGCGTCGACGGGTCGCGCCCGCAGAGGTTGCCGAGCCGCCGTCGGGCGGCGGGCAGGTCACCGTCACGCAGCGTTCGACCCATGACGGCGGCCTCGCGTCGGAGCGTACGACCGCCCAGCACGGTCCAGGTGCCGGCGGCGACGAGCACCACGCGGGTCACCGGCCGGTGCCGGGTGGCCGCTGCGGCGACTGCCCCGAGCACCACGGGCCCACCGACGGCAAGCGCCGTGAACACCGCGCCGGCCTTCCGGTCCGGCCGGTGCAGGCGGCGCTCCAGAGCGCCCGCCACCTGGCCGAACCCGGCGACCGGATGCCACCGTTGAGGGTCGCCGAACAGCCTGTCCAGCGCGTAACCGGCCACCAGGCCCACCGCGTTCGCCACCGGCGCTGTCCGTCGCATGCGTACCACCCCCCGGCCGGCCAGCCTAGACGAGCACCAGGTGCGCCGGCCGTGACCACCGTGCTCCATCGACTCCACCTCCGCCAGCCTCCGTCACGCGGGGTGACGACGCCTGTCACGTCGCCACCCCGCCCCCGTCGTGCCGCCGGCGCACACAGTCGTCGGCACCAACCTCGGGCGACAAACCACAGCCCGACCGTCACCGGCCCCAGGCAGCCAGGGCTCTGGCCCTACCCCGTCGACAGCCGAGCCGCCGCCGACCGGGCCGAACTGTCAGGCCGGCTGCGGAACCCGCCCTCGCCCTCGCCGGCCCCGACCGGGCGGCGGAACCTCCGGCCGACCCTCGTCGGGCACCGGCCCCAACTCGTCGTCGGGCTCGTCCTCCGGGTCGACGTCGTCCGCGCTCACCGCGAGGGCAAGCTCGTCGTCGACTGCCGCACGCCCGTCCCCGCCGCCAACGGAGAAGCCGTCGTCGAGGTCACCGCCATCGAGGGAGATGTCGTCGAGCGGGCCGTGGCCCAGCGGGCTGGTACGCGGCAAGCCGTACTCGGGCAGCTCGAAATCGTCGTCGAGCGGGCGGTCGTCCAGCAGCACCGGCGCCTGCTCGTCGGGCACCGGGTCGGTCGGTTCGCCGTGTACGCGGCTCTCGGCGGCCCCGTCCTCGACGATGCTCGTGGTCGTGGTCGGCCGGTTGCGCAGGAAGCGGGCCCGCCCCCGGGAAAGGTCGTGGCCGACGGCGACCGCCTCCAGCTCGTAGAGGGTGCGGTGGTTGCCGGCGTCGTCGGTCCAGTCGCGGGTGTAGAGCCGACCGCAGACCACCACCGGGTCGCCGACCATCACCGAGGCGGCCACGCCCTCGGCGAGCTTGCGCCAGCAGTTGACGCGGACGCGCAGCGAGTTGCCGTCGACCCACCGGCCCGTCTCGCGGTCGAGCCGGCGGGCGGTGGAGGCGACCTTGAAGTTGGCCACCAGCGTGTTGCTCTGGGTCGTACGCCGCCACTCGGGCGTCGTGAGAATGTTTCCGACAATCGTGACGTACGTGTCGAACATCGTCCCTCCAGGGATCCGGGGTCTGCCAGCGCGAGTCGACTCGACATCGAGCATCGACACCGGGTGCGACCACCGCCAGCGGCCATCTCCGACCTGTGGATGACGAGGCCACCTGTGGACAACGCCCTGATCACACCCCCGCTGTGGTACGGCCGACCCACCTGTCCGGGCACCGACGGTTCCGGAGCCGCCCGAACTGGGTATGGATTTGATCAACGCACCACCGACAAGCTCCACGTGGACGAGAGGTCAGCGCCATGATGATCACTACTTTCGGCTCCGCAACCGCTTCCGAGGTGCGGCGATGAGCGCCGTGGCGAACCCGGCGACCGTGGGTGAGTGCCTGCGGGTGGGCGCGGGGTTCTCCCAGGGCGACCGCAACTGGATCGCCGAGCAGTTCGCCACCCTCGACGCCCGGCTGGCCGGTTTCCACGCCGACGCCACCGAGCTGGAGGTGTCGGTGAAGGACCGGGAGGCCCGGGGTCAGAAGGTCACCCTGGAGTGCTGGATCGCCGGCCGGCAGAAGATCGTCACCACCTCCGCCGAGGAGGATCTGCACGCCGCCCTCAACGACGTCCGCGACGACCTGCGCCGGCGGCTCAACGACGCGAAGACCCGGCAGGAGCCCCGGCACAACAAGCACCTGCGGGACGTCCCCCGGCCGCAGGGCGAGGTCGACCCGACCGACGAGGACGCGCTCCCGGCGGCCGACCCGAACCGCGCCGACGCCGAGACGGCCTGACCCGCGCGCACCCTCCACGGCCGCCCGCGATCGTGCACTCTCGGTCCTCGTCACGCGCCTTCTACGCGTCATGCCGGGGCAGCAAGTGCACGATCGCGGGTGCCGGAGGGCAGGTACGGCCTGGGGCTACCGCCGGGTAGGTTGGCGGCGTAGCGTCGCGTCCGTGGAACCGGACGTGTTGGGGCCGCCCTACGAGCGGCAGACGATCGACCTGGGCACCGACGACGAAGGCCCGGTAGTCGCGACGCTGGTCCGGCGGCGGGCCGAGCGCCCCACCGGACGGGCGGTGCTCTACGTGCACGGCTTCGTCGACTACTTCTTCCAGACCCACCTGGCCGACTTCTTCGCCGAGCGCGGCTGGGACTTCTACGCCCTCGACCTGCGCAAGTACGGCCGCAGTCTGCTCGCGCACCAGACGCCGAACTTCTGCCGCGACATCAGCGACTATTTTCCCGAGTTGGACGCCGCCGCCGAGATCATCCGGTCTGACGACGGGCACGACACCCTGCTGGCGATGGGCCACTCCACCGGCGGCCTGATCCTCTCGCTCTGGGCGGACGCCCGCCGCGACGCCGGCACCGTCGACGGTCTGGTCCTCAACAGCCCGTTCTTCGACTTCAACGCCCCCTGGGCGGTCCGTCGACCCCTCGCGGCCGCCATCTCACGGCTGGGCCGCAGGGCGCCGCACCGCATCGTGCCGTTAGGTCTGGGCACGGTGTACGGCGAGAGCCTGCACGCCGACCACCGCGGCGAGTGGACCTACGACCTGGCGTGGAAGCCGCTGGCCGGGTTCCCGGTGCACGCCGGCTGGCTGAACGCGATCCGCGCCGGTCAACGCCGACTACGCGCCGGCCTGGACATTCCGGTTCCGGTGCTGCTGGCCTGCTCGACGCGCTCCTTCCGGGGCACCAGGTGGCACGACAACGCGACACTGGCCGACGCGGTGCTGGACGTCGAGCACATGGTCCGCTACGCGCCCCGCCTCGGCCGGCACGTCACACTGGCCCGCTTCGACGGCGGGTTGCACGACCTCACGCTCTCCGGCCCCTCGGTACGGAAGAAGGTCTTCGACGAGGTCGGCCGATGGGCCGAGGCGTTCCTGGCCGCCGGCCCGACCGCACCGGCCGACCCCGCGACGACCGAGACGAATCCGATCGACACCGCCCCCACGGACCCCGTCCCGACCGGCGACGGCCCCCGAGTGCCGGGCAGCCGGCAGCCGACGGCCGGTTACGCCGAGGCGACGCCCGTCGGCGACTGACACACGCCGAGTCCTGCCCCCGAGCCGAGACGGCGGCCGTCCGCGACCGACGCGCGCAGCGCCCGCCCTCAGCTCAGGCGAGCGGACTGGGCGCAGATCGCCGACGCGTCCGACCGGGACCGATCGGCGCTTTCCGTCTCAGGCGTCGCCGGGTGTGGCCGGGAGGACGGCCCGGATCCGGTCGAAGGTCGCGACCGGGTGACAGTCGATGCCGGGCAGCACCAGGCCCAGGCAGTACAGGGCCACCTCCCCGGTGGCGTCGGGCTGCACGACGAAGACGGGCGCACCGACGTACCCCGCTGGCAGTTCGCTTGTGATCCGCACGTCGTCCCCGTCGCGGACCACGCGCTCGATCCCCACCTCCAGGGGGCGCGAGTCGTCTTCGCGTACCCCATGGGCCAGCACGAAAGCGGAACTGCCGTCGGCGGCGAGGGCCGCGACGGCCTCGGGCCCGGCGGCGATCGTGGCCGGGACCGGCTGCACGCGCCACCGCCAGCCGCCGTCGCCGGCGTACCGGTGCAGGCCTGCGGTCGGCAGTACCGCGACCCCGTCGCTCGGGAAGCGGGCCCAGCCGGGCACGATCTCGCTCTCCGCGACGGCGTCCGGCGCGACGCCTGCCGGCTCGGTGACGCTCGCCCGCAGGCCCAGCTCACCGCCCGCAGGGCCGACCAGGTCGGCCGCCGTCAGCAGCGCCTCCCCCACCGGGTCGTCGCCGTCCTGGAAGAAGAAGGCGGTGCCGTGGGCGTCGGCCGTGCGGTACGGCAGGATGGCGCGGCCGACGACCTGGCACAGCTCGTAGGCGACGCCGCTCTCGGCGTCGGGGTCCAGCAACACCAGCCGAGGGTACGGGCTGCCGAGTGGTCGACCTGCGAGAACCCGGATGCCTGTCGCCCGGCCTTCGTGAGACCCTGCTCGACGACGCGGACGGGGGCACCCTTTACCCCGGCGTGCCCGGGGTCGGCGGTACCCTTCTGGCGCGACATCCACGCCGCGCGCCCGTAGCTCAGCGGATAGAGCAGGGGACTTCTAATCCCAAGGTCGTAGGTTCGAACCCTACCGGGCGCACAGGTACTTCTCTCAGCCGACTGGCTTCCGTGGAGCTGTTCGTGGAGCCATCGAGCTGCTGACTCCCTGCAAGGACTGAGCGTCAACGACCGTAAGGTTGGCCGGCCGGGGTGTGCAATGCCCTGGCCGGCCATCTCGTGAAGGAGGCGGCGGTGGGACTCGGCGTGTATCGAGAACCAGGTGCACGAGCAACGCTATGCCGGCGTGGAAGCAAGCTCCTCGCTGGAACGCCTGGTGACGGCGAGCAACCGGGAGCGGCACCACCTGGTGTCGAGGATCGATTCCTACGGCGACGCCATGATCAACCTGATCCAGCTGCCGCAGTTGACCGCGGAGCTGGACGAGATCGCGAGCCGCAAACCGGAACTCCGGGTCGACGTGCAGGCGCTGGGGGCGCTCATCGAGGAGGCGACCCGGGCGCGCGGATATCTCTGGATCTCCGGTGACTGAGGCCGGCCCCGGCCGGGACGGACAGGTTGGCCGCAGAAGGTGCAGGTCGCGGTCGGTCTGATGATCTGATGTGGACATGGAGCGAAGCTACGACCATGACAGCGTGGGCTACTCCCGAGCCAGCATCAGGGTGATCGGCGAACGTCCCGCCCGCCGGGCCGGCAGCGCCGTGGCGAGCAGGCCGACAACCAGCGCCAAGACGGCGAACAAGGCGATCTGCGCCGCGGGGAACGACAGGACAGCCGTGAGACTCCAATTCATCGCCGCAGCCACCGCCCAGCCGAGGCCGACCCCGAGCACGATACCGGCGGCCGCGCCGAGTGTCACCACGAAGAAGCCCTCCGCCATCAAGGTACGGCTCAGCTGCCGCCTGGTCAGCCCGAGAGCCCGCAACAAGCCGGACTCCCGTGTCCGCTCGACGATCGACAGCGACAGCGTGTTGGCCACGCTGAAGAAGGCGATCAGCACCGACAGCCCTAGTAGCGAGAGCAGTAGGCCGCGCAACGTCGACATCGCCTCAGTCCACTGCTTGATGCTCTGGGCACTGCTCACCGGAGTGATCGCGGGTTGCCCGGCGACCACGTCGGTGACGGCACGACGAAACGCCGCGTCGGTGGCGCCCGACGCCTGGGTCACGTAGACCGCCGACACCGGTAGCGCCGGTGCGACGCGGGTCAGGTCGTTACCCGAGACGGCGAACGGACCGAGTGGCGACATGGCGTCCAGGAGTGCCACCACGCTGAGGGTGAGTTCGGTGCCGTTCGCAGATCTGGCAGTGAGCCGATCGCCCACCTCGACCCGCAGCTGACGCGCCAGCTTCGCTTCGAGAGCCACCTTGCCGGGACCAAAGCCGCGCAGCGAACCCTCTGCCACAGCGGTCGGGGCTGCACGAGCGACCGTGTCGTCCACACCCTTCATCCGGATCGCCCGCCCGTTCACGATGACCTCGGTCGCCGAGCTGGGGCCCCGAGCGCCCACCACGGCGCCGACCTCCGGCCGGCCCTCCAGGGCAGCCATTACGTCCGTGCTGGCCGTGGGGGTCGCGGAGTCCACCCGCAGCGTGTAGGCGAACGGGAAGTTCTGAGCAAAGTCCTCCTCGATCGAGCGTGTCGCGGCCGCCGCGATCGTGCTGACCACGGTGACAAGGGTCAGGCCGATGCAGAGCGCCGCCGCTGTCGTGGCGGTCCGCTCCGGATTGCGGCGGGCGTTCTCCCCGGCGAGCCGGCCCGGGTGCCCGAGGATCCGCCCGAGGATGCGGCTGGCCGCGGACCCCAGGCGCGGGATGGCCAGCGGCGCAAAAATCAGCACCGCCGTGATCAGCGCCAGCGCGCCGACCACCACCGCGGCGATCGGGAGACGACCGGGCTGGGCGAGGGTGCGGGCGGCGACGACCCCGCCGACGACCAGCACGGCGGCGAGCGACGCCAGCACGGTCGCCGTGCGGCGGCGGCGACCGGCAGAGCGCACCGGCGGCGGCGCCGCGTCCCGCAGGGCCTCCACCGGTCGGATGCGCGAGGCCTTCAGGGTCGGGCCCACGGCCGCCAGCATCGCGACCACCGGACCCAGAACGAACGCGACCAGCGCCGTACGAGGCTCAAGGAGCGGCGTGGCACCTCCGACGTCGATGCCCTCGCCCGAGCCGAAGACCCGCAACAGCACCCGCGCCGCGGCCAGGCCGAGCACCAGGCCGACCACCGAGGCAAGGAACCCGAGTAGCGCGGACTCTCCCAGTGCCCCCACGCGGACCTGCCGCCGGGTCGCCCCGACGCACCGCAGCAACGCCGTCTCCCGCAGACGTTGCGCGAGCAGGACGGAGAAGGTGTTGTAGGCCACGACCCCAGCGACGATCGTCGTGATGCCAGCGAACACCAGCAGGGCGTTGCTGAACCCGTCGAGGTCGCGGGCAGCGTCGCGGGCTTCCTGTGCCCGAACGGCCGCGCCGGTACGGACGGCGTACCGGTCACCCAGTTGAGCGATCAGGCGGTCTCGCAGCGCCTCCTGCGACAGCCCTGAGGCTGCCACGGTCTCGATCCGGCCGAACGCGGTCGCCCTCAACAGTTGGACGGCCACCGCGTCCGTGGTGCCGACCACCACGCCGTCACCGAGGTCGTCCCGGCGGGTGTCCACGTCCATCAGACCCGTCACGGTGTACGGCTGCGGCCGGGCACCGGAGCCGGCCGTGAGCAGCAATTGATCACCGATTCCGATCCGCTGCTCATTGGCGGTGTCGCGATCGATTGCGATGTCGGTGGGACCGGCCGGGGCCTGCCCCCGCACGAACCTGACGTCCCACAGTTGGGACTCGTCGGCGATCCCGATCAGTTGGGTACGGCTGGGCGCGGCTGTCAGCGTCCGGCCGTCCGGTCTGGCGGCCTTCACCGGCCCCCAGACCTGACCATGCGCCGCGGCCACTCCGTCTACCGTGGCCACCTCGTCGAGCAGCGCCGCCGGCACGGTCCTGGCACTACCCGCCACGTCCTGTGGCTGACGTTCCACCACCACGTCGAGTGTGGCTGAGGTCCGGGTGAGTTGGTCCAACAGTGCCGCGCGCATCGTATCGGTCACCATGAGCGTGCCGGCCACGAAGGCGACGCCGAGCGCGACGGCGAGCCCGGGAAGTAGCAGCCGCGATGCCCGATGCACGACATTTGCCCAGACCAGCTTCATCATCGGCCCTGCTCCAGCTTCTTCAAACCCCCCAGGACCAGGTCGGCGGTGGGTTCCATGAGTTCGCTGACGACGGTGCCGTCGACCAGGAAGAGCACCCGGTCGGCGCAGCTCGCCGCGACCGTGTCGTGGGTCGCCATGACGGCGGTGAAGGCGCCGGAAGGGAACATGACATTTGCTCCCTCCAATGCCTCTATCGCAGACTCGCTGGCACCGAATCGTTTGCGCATAGCGGCTCCGGCCAGAGCGGGAGGGACGACGGTCTGCACTGGCTCCTCCTCGAAAGTTCACGTCACCGATTTCGGCCACACTTTATACCGACCCAAACCGTGTAATAGCGGTGTCGGATCCGCATCTTCCGTCGTCACGGCCTCCATAGCCCTGGGCCAACTCCATCTCGGAGTCGTCTGGCCGACGAAGGCCGCCCCTTGTGCACCTCCGAACTCCGAAGCCGCTGAGCCCCGGAGCCTCACGCGACCCATGAGGAAGGGTGAGCCCGCCGTGAGCCCGGACGGCCACAGATCAACCGCTACAGACCAACACTGAACGGCACGCCCAGAGGTGTCTATCTGGACAGATAGACACCCCTAGGACTGCTGGCTCAGTTGGGCATCGAGTTCGTCGAGCGCGTCACGGACATACTCCTGCCCGAGGCCGTCTGGCAGCGTGACACGGACCGCGAAGACGAGTTCCACGAATGCCTGCCGCAGCGTGTCCAGCTCGGCCTCGGTCAGCTCGATGCGGTACCACGACGCCCTGGGAGCCTTGGCCGGTTCGTCGACGAGCCTTCGGGCGACGGTCTGGGCCAGCGCGTACGGGGTGCCGGTCCGCGTGTCCCACTCGTCATCGCCCAACTCCTCCGCCGCGCACGCAACGAGCTGCCCCCAGCGGCGGAACTCCGCCGGATCGCCGCGCAGCTCGTACCCGGTGGGATGCAGCCGCACGGCCGTACGGGCGATCGGTACGTCGTCCAGGCCGACGCTCATCTCGCCGAGTTCGAACTGAACGATCTGCCGCTGCCAGCCCCGCGCGATCTCCAGCGCTCCCGCGGGGTCGGCACCGGCCAGCAGCAGCGCACGGCTCACGGCCCGCTCGTCCCGTTCGATGGCGTGCATCAGCGCGGTGTGCCCGTTGCCGTCGACCGCGTTCGGATCGGCGCCCGCGGTCAGCAGCACGTCGACGGCGGCATGGTCGCCGCGCCGAGCGGCGAGGATGAGCGCCGGAGTGCCGTCGGAGCGACGCGAGTTCGGATCGGCGCCGTGGCTGAGCAGGATGCGGATCGTGGCTGGTGCGGCCGATCCCAGCACCGCCCGCACGATCGGGGCCTCCTTGCCAGGCTCTGCACCCACACCGAGGTCCAGCAGGTAGCGCAGGACGTCCAACGCCGCCGGCTGGGGTCGGTGCCAGGTAGCGGCGATCGCGTTGGTGAGAAGGCTGCCACCGTCGGTGCCCTCGACCTCAAGGGCACCACTATCGACGAGGAGCCGGACGACGCCGAGATGGCCGTTGCGCACCGCCGACTGCAACGGCGACTCGTACTGCGGCCTCCTCGCCCGCAGCGACGCCCCCGCGTCGACCAGCAAGCGAGCGATCTCCAGGTGCCCTGTACTCGCCGCCTCGGACAGCACGGTGGCCGTGTAGGGGCTGGCGGCCGAGTCGGGGTCGGCGCCGTCTGCGAGCGCTCTCGCCACGGCCACCGGATCGGCCGCACCAACCGCCGCGACAAGCTCTGCATCAGCATCCACGACGACGACCCTATGCGGCGCGTGTCGGGAGGACACCTCGATAACCGCACGCGGCACGGCCGCGTACATCCTCAATCCATCGACGGTCGTACAGTGGGGATCGTCCTGGCCCCAGTGATCGTGGCGGGTGTGTTCCCCTCTGCCCGCCCGGAAGGAGCACAGTGAACCGACCCCTCAGGACCGCGCTCGGCGTCGCCCTGACCGCCGCCCTCCTGACCTCCGTCGCCGTCGCGCCCGCCCATGCGCACGCCGGGAGCCGACCGCCGGCCGTCATCGACCTGCCGGACGGATTCCAGCCCGAGGGCATCGCCACCGCCGGCCGTTACGCGTACTTCGGTTCCCGCGCGACGGGCGAGATCTACCGCGCCGACCTGGTGACCGGCCGGGGCACGACGATCAGCGCACCCACCGGCACCCCGTCGCTCGGCCTCAAGGTCGACCCGCGCGGCCGGCTGTTCGTCGCCGGCGGCACGGCCGGTGACGCTCGCGTGCTCGACACCCGCACGGGCGAGGTGCTGGCGCGCTACCAGTTCGCCACCGCCCCGACGTTCGTCAACGACGTCGTCCTGACCCGCGACGCCGCGTACTTCACCGACTCCAACCGGCCGGTGCTCTACCGACTGCCGCTCGGTCGCGGTGGCGCGCTGCCGCCCGCCGACGGCTTCACGACCATCGCGCTGACCGGCGCGTATCAGCAGGTCGGCACCGGCGTGAACATCAACGGCATCGTCGCCACCCCGGACGGCAGGGCGCTGATCGTCGTCCAGTCCAACACGGGCACGCTGTTCCGGGTCGATCCGGCGACCGGCGCGACCACAGTCGTGGCCGTGCCCGGCTACACCTTCACCAACGGCGACGGCCTTCTGCTGCTCGGCCGCACCCTCTACGTCGTGCAGAACAGCCTCAACCAGATCGCGGTGGCCACGCTGAACCGCGCCGGCACCGCCGGAACGGTCACCGGCACGATCACCGACCCGAACTTCGACGTGCCCACCACAGTTGCCGAGGCGTTGGGCCGGCTCTACCTGCCCAACGGCCGCTTCACGACGCCACCGACCCCGACCACGCCGTACACGGCAGTCGCGGTCCGCGCCCACTGACGAGCCCAACCAATGGGGTACGCCGGCGGGTCGATGGGCGCCCGTGCGCCCACGTCCCGCCAGCCGGGATGACGCGGCAGACGGTGATCGTTTGGCGGGCTTGGTATGAGGCCCGCAGGATTGCCGCGCTGGCTGACCTGCCGCATTCCGCGTGACGTTAGAGATCACGCCAAACGTGCGGCTCCTGGTAGGCATGCCATCCGCGAAAGAACCAGTCCGTCAGATCCCGCAACCGCTCCCGACAATCCTGGTAGTACTGCGCAGGTTGCGGCCGAGGGAAGTTCGGGTGCGCGGTCCACTCCGCCACGAAGTGTGAGACCTCGTAGAACCCGTCAGCCATCCAGCGTGGCAGGTCATCATGACCTTCGTACTGCTCACAGCCCACCCGCATCGCCTGCTCCAACCGGCTGAACGCCGCCTGGTCCCAGACGAGTTCACCGCGCAGTCGGAGCAGGAAGCCCCCCTCCACGGACTCGAACTCTCGCCTCAGCACCCTCAACGCGTCATCCACGTCTGCATCGTGGCAGCCTGGTACGACGACTCGGCACCGTCAAAATTATTCAGACACGCGACACTAGTGACTCTCGCGTCAAACTGCCGGTTCTCTGGGGTGATAAGCCTGTGCGTTTGTTAGTGCTCGGAGGAACGTGGTTTGTAGGTCACGCGATTGTCAGGGCGGCTATCGGTGCCGGCTGGGAGGTGACAACGTTCAACCGAGGCAAATCGAGCCCCTTCCCGGAGGCCGCTCGGCTCGTACGGGGTGATCGAACCCAACCGGAAGACCTGGCTGTCCTTGCCGCCGCTGGCCCCTGGGATGCCGTGGTCGACACGTCGGGCTACGTCCCGAGCAACACCCTCGCCGTCGCCCGCGCACTCGCGCCCGTCGCCGCCCGCTACGTCTTCATGTCGACGCTGAGCGTGTACCGGGACTGGCCAATCAAGCCGTTGGATGAGCGGTCCGAGGTGCTCGACTGTCCGCCGGACGCCGACGCAGACTTCGGCACAGACACCGAGGACGGGCCAACCAGCTACGGCTACCAGAAGGCTGGTTGCGAGGCTGCGGCAGTCGCCGTGTTCGGGGCTGACCGGACCACGATCCTGCGGCCCGGCGTCGTACTTGGCCCGCGTGAGTATGTGGACCGCCTGCCCTGGTGGCTGCGCCGCGTGGCTGCCGGCGGAGAGGTGTTGGCGCCGGGCTCGGCAGAGCGGGCCATTCAGCCGGTCGACGTCCGCGACCTGGCCGCGTTCACCCTGCAAACCATCCGTGACCAGTCGTCTGGCTCCTTCAATGTCTGCGCTCCCATTGGCAGCGCGACCTTCGGAGACTTGCTGACGCTCTGCGGCCACTCGACGCACGCCGACGCGTCCTTCACCTGGGTGCCTGACGACTTTCTGCTCGCGCAGGGCGTCCGGCAGTGGTCCGAGCTGCCGCTCTGGCGCACCTTCGACGGGGTGTGGAGCGTCGACACCTCCGCCGCGCAGGCCGCTGGCCTCCAGAGCCGCCCGCTCGAATTGACCGTTCGGGACACCTGGCGGTGGTTGGTCGAGAGCGAAGACATCAGCGGCCACGACCGCGCCGCCGAGATCGGAATCAGCCGAGACAAGGAAGCAAAGGTTCTGGCTGCCTGGCACCGCTCAGACAAGCGGTCGGGCTGAGGTCTCCAACCGCCACTCCGCGATGCGCTCACCGAGCTGCCGTGCCTCGGCATCGCCGCTCCACGGTGCCTCGTTCAGCAGGTGTTCTATCCGATCCAGCCGACCGGTCAGCGAGACGTTGCGCCCCTGCGGTGGCAGCGCCAGCACAGCACGCAACGCTTCCGTAGCGCCGTCCTTGTCCCCCATGTGGAGGTGAGCGGCGGCCATGTCGATGTTCGTACCGTTGATCTGCGAATGTGGCCGCCGCGCTGCCGGCAGCGCTTGATAGACCCGCAGTGCATCGCCCGCGTACTTTGCGGCCTGCTCGCCGTTGCGGAGGTCGAGCCAGGCAGCGGCGGCGCAGGCTGCGGCGCGTGCAGCTCCGAAGGCAAACTCCCCACCGGTCGTCACAGCCAGCTCATCGGGCCTGCCTTCTGCCGCCTCGCTGTCTCGCTGGGCGGCGTCCAGCACGCCAGCAACCGATACGGGGTCATCGAGCAGAGCATGAGAACGAGAAGCGATGTAGCGGAGGCGCAGCTTCGGTTCACCGTCAGGGGCCACCCGCATTGCACGGCCGAAGTAGCTGATTGCCGTGTCCGGCTCGTTGCGCCAGTTCGCCAACGTCATCTGCAGCCCGTACGTCCATGCCTTCAATGACGCGTGACCGGCAAGATCTGCGTACTGCGTAGCTGCCCTGGCCAGCGTCGCCGACTCATTCCAGTGCCCGAGGTCGAAAGCGGTGGAGGCCATGAGTGCTGCGCCCTGGCCGATGACCACGAACAGGTCAGCCAGATCTCCCGGCCGCCGCGTCCGGTCGGCGAGTGCTCGGGCATCGTCACGCAGCCGCCGAGCGCTTGAGAACGTGTCGAAGGCTGTCATTCCAACAGACCGCGCGAGGACCCCCATGTCCTGTTGCAACGTTTCAATCGAGTCATGCGGCACCCCCGTGCTCGACAGCAGTGAGTCATGGGCGACCGCATCCGCGGCATCGCTCACGGCATCACCAAGATCACCTCCGCCACCAGCGCCTCCCTTTCGGGCAACGCCGTCGATGTGTTGGAAGAACCGCGATCTGGCCGCGTCCGAAAGCCTGTCGACTGCGACGTCCAGCAACTCCTGGTTCGCGCTGCCGGGCACCGTTCCCGGCCGGCTGTGCCAGTACGCAACGGTTCTGACCGCGATGCCCAGCCAGGCCGCGAACCCCTCGTTCGTCATCCCGGCGGCAGCTTGCAGCGCACAGGCGAGGCGTCCACTCCACTGACCCATCCTCGCCATCGCGCCTCCCGCGCCTGTGTTGCATCGGATTGCCGCTCGTTGCACCAGCTTTGCATGGGCGCATCGTCCGACTTCGACTTCACTGGATTCAGTAAGCCGATACAAGCACCAGAGGACGTGCGGTGACCAGCATCAAAGACGCGGCCCGGGGGCGGCTATGCGGGCCGGACCAGCATCGAGCGTGTCTGTCGTACCCAATATGAAGGCGGCCCCCGACCAGCGCAGCCACGCCGATCGAGGGCCTTGATCGCCTAACGAGGAGGCGACCCGTGAGCACCGTACCCACACTGCCCGCCTGCGGTGAACCCGCGACGATCCGCATCGAGCTGTACTCGGCAGACTCCCTGGACGCCTGTGCGTACACCTGCGTTGACCACACCATCCGCGCGACCGCAGCCGCTGCCCGCGCCGGGCTGGAAGCCCACCTGCTCGGCATGGCACCTGACGTCGAGCGGTCCTGCGGCCATGTGTTCGTCTTCCCGACCGGCGCTCTTGGCGAGGCCCCAGCCGATCGCTTGTCGCCTATGGCCGCAGTGCCGACAGGAGCAGATCCGTCACCTCCGCCGGATGCGTGACCATCGCCAGGTGATGGGCGTCCATGCTCCAGACCCGGTAGCCGCGTTCCTCCGCCTGCTCTGCCGTGGACTGGTACGCGGCACTCAACCGGAGGTAGATGTGTCGGGCCGAGTGCCATGCCTCGCGCGGTGCGGGTAGCACCTCGGAGACGACCTGCCATGGCAGTTCGGGTATGTCGTGGAGCACCCGTCTCCGCTGTTCGGGGTCCGTCAGGACATCGGCTAGGGAGGCCCCGGGAAACCAGGTGTCCCACCGTGGCAGCCGGCCCGACACCACCATCTCCCGCAACCACGTGGCCCGTTCCGGCGTCAGCGATCCGATCCAGCTCGTGCCCGGATGCGGCAGGCGGGCATCCAGGAAGACGACGTCGAGCCGGTCACTGCCGACGGCGTCGGCGATGCCCGGCAGGTAGGCGCCGGCGCGGCTGTGGCCGACGACGACGGTAGGCGCACCGGAGGTGACGGTGGCAGCCGCCGCGCAGACGGCCGCATGGAAGGACGGCGACTCGATCAGGGGGCGAAGGTTCAGGACCACCACGCGCCACCCCGCCGCTTCGAGAGGTGTACGCAGTGCGTCCCACGTCGCAGGAGTGAGGAGCGGGCTGTGGACGAGGAGCATCGTTGGTTCGGCGGCCACAGTCGCATCCTGGTTGCCGGACCGTCATCTGTACAGCCGAGCCCTGGTGGCGCACGGGCTGAGCGGGATTCAGGTGGCGCGTAGACCGTCGCGGACGACGGCGATGACGCGGTCGCGGGCGCCGGTGTCCGCCGGGTCGACCTCCCGCGCCAGGCAGCCGCTCATCAGGGCCTTCACGTCGGCGAAGGTGATTCCATCCCGTACCGCGCCCGCGTCCTGGGCGGCCTTCAGCAGGGCGTGCAGCCGACCTGACACGTCGCTACCGGCCTCGACGGCAGCCGACTCGATGTCGAATCCGGCACCGGCCAGCGACTCCGCCAACCCACGGTGGTCGGTGCCCTCGTGGATGAGCTCGGCGAAGAAGGCAAAGAACGCCGCCCCCGGATCCTCCGTCGCCGCCAGGGCGTCCGCCCTCGCGGTGAGCACTGCCATGCGATCGAGCAGGACGGCCGCGAACAGCGATTCCTTCGTCGGGAAGTGGCGGCTGACCGTGCCGGTGCCCACCCCGGCACGTCGGGCGATCTCGTGGACCGGCACGGACAGCCCATCGGTGGCGAATGCTTCCGCCGCCGCCCGCAGCACCAACGCCCGATTGCGTCGGGCATCGGCGCGCGGCGCTCGCGGAGGCTTGCCCGTCATCGAGTTCCATCTCCTACCTGTCCAAACGGGATGGCCATCCCGTATATTCACTCCATCCGGGACGATGGTCCCGATTATAGGGATCGGGAGGGCCACCATGCCCAGATGGACCGCCGACGACGTCGGCGACCAGCATGGCCGCACCGTCGTCATCACCGGCGCCAACAGCGGCATCGGGTACGAGACTGCCACGGTGTTCGCAGCCCGGGGTGCCTCGGTCGTCCTGGCCTGCCGCGATCATGACAGGGCCACCGCTGCGGCGGCAGCCCTGCCCGGCGGGGACGTCACCACGATCGACCTCGACCTGGGCTCGCTCGCCTCGATCCGCCGCGCTGCGGACGAGCTCCGGTCACGCCACGCTCGGCTGGACCTGCTCATCAACAACGCGGGCCTGATGATGCCGCCACTCGGCCGCACCGAGGACGGGTTCGAACTCCAGATCGGGATCAACCACCTGGGCCACTTCGCCCTGACCGGGCTCCTCCTCGACCGGCTCCTCGCCACACCCGGCTCCCGCATCGTCACCGTCAGCAGCTCGGCGCACCGCCAAGGGCGTATCGACTTCGACGACCTGCAGTTCCAGCGCCGCCGCTACCGGCCGCCGACCGCCTACGGCCAGTCGAAACTCGCCAACATCCTGTTCACGTACGAACTCCAGCGCCGCCTTGCCGCGGCGCAGGCCCAGCCCATCGCGGTGGCTGTCGAACCCGGCATCGTCTCCACCGGCCTCCAACGCCACGTCACCGGCGGGATGGCCGTCGGTGTCGCGGTCGTCGGAAAGCTGATCGGCCAACCCAGCGCCGCGGCCGGCGCGCTCGCCACCCTGCGCGCCGCCACCGACCCCACGGTCGAGGGTGGCGACTACTACGCGCCCGACGGTCGACTGCTGAACGCATCCGGCCACCCGGTGCCGACCCGATCAAGCGCTGCGTCGTACGACGTGGACACCCAGCGCCGCCTGTGGGCCGAGTCCGAAACGCTGACCGGGGTGAGGTACTCATTCACGGGCGCGGCCGCATGATGCTCCGCTGGCTGCTCAGGATCACGGCGATCCACCTCGGCATTCTGGGCGCCGCCGCGCTGCTCGTCCCGCAGGCCGCGTCATCCGGCCTGGGCCAACCGTTGACGCCGTTCGACGTGTTCGCTACGCGAACCATCGGGGCGATCCTGCTCACGGTCGCGATCCTGAACTGGTCAGCGAGCGTCAGCACCCGGGCGCCGGCCGCAGTGGTCCTCGCCAACGTCTTCCTGAACGCCGCGCTCGGCGCGGTCAACGCCATCGCCATCGTCGACGGCACGATCGGCGCCGGCAGTTGGAGCGGTGTGGCCATCCACGCGGCACTGGTTCTGGCCTTCAGCCTCTGCCACTTCCTGCGCCGCCCGCCCCAGCTCGCGTGAAGGGCGTTCAGCTGCGGTCGCGCGTCATCAGGTGTCGAGGGAAGGGATCCGCCAGACGGTCGCGGAGGACTCCTTCCCATCCCAGATGTCGGCGGCGAACATGTCCTCTGCGACACCCAGCATCATCGCAACCTCGGCGTCGCCGGCCTGGGAGGGCGGATTCAGGCTGATCCACGCGGCAGGGCGAAGCTCGCCCGAGCACAGCAGCAGCCCGTGTTCGGAGGTCTGCACGAGGATCCGCTGGTCATTCAGGAAACATCCGTACAGGTCGAACGCGAATTCGTCCAGTGCCAGATCCTCGGCGTGCAGTCGAGCGACCGTACGCCCGCTCGGCCACTCCAGGAGGGATATCTCGTCGTCGAAGCTGGGGTGTGGCATGAGCAGCAGACGGTCTCCGGACGGCGCGAAGCTTGTCGAAACGACGTCCTCGGCGATCAGCTCCACGGTGATCCGGTCGCCGGTCACCCGAGCGGCATAGATCGAACTGCCGTCCTGCCCCATGCCCGCGTCCAGGACCACCGATCCGTCGTGCGGGTGTGGCACGGCGATCACCCCGGCGTCCGCCACGTCCAGAACGGCCTGGTCGAGGATGCCTCCCGAACTCGGGTCCACCAGGACCACCATGTGTTCGCCCTTGGTCTCGTACTCGTGGCCCCGATGTTCCTGCCGTTCGATTACCGGCGCGGTGACGAGCAGACGGCCGCCCGGCAGCAGCGTCGCGGAATCGGCCGCCGCGACGTCGACCGCGATCGGCCCTCCCGCCGCGATGACGATTACCGACCGGGTGTCCGTGACGACGACGGTCGCCAGGTCCGGAGTTGCCGCGAGGAGACTGGCCGTCGGTGGCACGTCCAGGACCAGCCGCTGGATTGACCGCAACTGCTCGTCCAGCACGCTCACCACTCCGTCGAGCAGGCGGTACCTGACCCCGGGCTCAAGCGACAGTGGCGCAAGATCATGACCCAACCGCAGGCCGGGAACCCGACCCACCCACTCCGCTGCGATCCGCTGCACGCGGTCATCCTGCCAACGCCTCGGGAACAGCGATCAACGGGCCGCCACGCCGCTGCCATATGCTGCCCGCGTTCACACGGGGCCACGGGGAGAGTCACATGCGACGGCACGGCAGGGCAGCGCTGACGGCTGCGATCCTCACGGTGGCACTGGCCGGCTGCGGCACGCCGGCCGGCACGGACGGTGACCTGTTCGACGGCTGGCCAGCAATGGCGGCGGCGCAGCAGTTCGCCCCGCAGGCCGGCGAGTGCCACATGATTCCCACGCCCAGTTCGTACCTGAGCAGTTACTCCCCGCTGGACTGCGCGAAGACCCACAGGTTGGAGACCTTCCACGTGGGCACGTTCACCGGCACCCTGGCGGCCCGAAGTGCTCCGCCCACCGTGGAGTCGGCGACGATGCGGTCGACCTTTGCCGACTGCGACACACGGGCCAAGCAGTTCGTGGGCGGCGACTGGCGCGATGCCCGACTGTCGGTGCAGGTCGCGCCGCCGTCGCCGGCCGGCTGGGAGGGTGGCGCCCGCTGGTACCGGTGCGACATCTTCGAGTTGGACGAGATCAGCGGCCCGAACGGCGAGAGCGATGCGGCGATGGAGCGGGCCGGCTCGCTGCGTAACGCCCTGGCCAGCCGTTCCCCGCTCCACCTCGGGTGCATGAACGAGGACAGGTGGGGCATGCTGCGGCCGGTCGCGTGCACTACCGGGCATCAGTTCGAGTACGCGGGCATCTGGACCGCGTCGGATCGTTCCTGGGCGGACGCGACAAGAGACGAGGACCCCATCCACTCGGCCTGCCGGACGGTCATCGCCCGGTACGCCAAGGTGCCTGTGGACAGCAACCTGCCCTACCGCACCGGGACCTCGTACCGCTTCCCGACCCGTCCGCTCTGGGAGCGCGGTGATCGCGGTGTGCGCTGCTACTACTGGTCCGGCGGCGCCGCCGTCAAGCGATCGATCGCCGGCGGTGGCACCAAGGCCCTGCCGATCCGCTGAGGCGGGTCAGATCGGGCCCAGCAGCGCCGCCATCGCCGCGTCGCCCTGCCCGAGTTGCGTGCCACCGGGCGGTGCCACGACCAGGAAACGCCGGCAGGCGTCGAGTTCGACGTACCACTCGGGCCCACCTCCGTCGAGGGACCGCAGCACCGCGAAGCGGGACGCCGGGGTGGCACAGTCGGCCGCCGGTCGAGTGGTGGTCAGCGCGCGGAGCGCCTTCGCCTGCCGCTCGGGTGGCAGCGGCCCGCCGTACACGAAGTCACCTGCCGGTTTGCCGCCGCCCCGCTCGGACGAGGGCACCGCGTAGACGCAGAGGCGCAGCGGCCCGGCAGTCGGACTCGCGCCGCCCGCGACGCGTCCGGGACGGCCGAGGTGGGTCTCCACCCACACCATGTCGGACCACCGCTGCGCGCAGCCGACGGTCTCGGCCGCCGACGATTCGACAGGCCCGACGGTACGACTGTCGACAGTGGTCAGGCGCAGCCCGTCCAGCGCGGCGAGCACCTGAGGGCGCGGCTTGCCGCAGACGTCCGTCGGCACGTACGGCCGTAGCCAGCGGCCCCGGTCGTCGAGCAGCGCCAGCCAGGGTGGGACGACCAGGTCGAGAGTGCAGGCGATCTCTCGTCGACCCCGGACCTCGTCCGACAGGCGCAACGCGGCCACCAGCGCACCGATGTCGTCGGCGCGACGCTCAGTGGTCACCTGCTCCCGGCCGCCACCGGCACGTGGCCGCACCTCGCGACCGCAGAGCACGACGGCGACCGGGACGAACGCGGGGTCGATCCGCCCGATCTCCGGCTCGACTCCGGCCGGCGTCGCCGCGCCCGGCGATGCCGCCGACGGTCCGGCAGACCCCGGCGGTACGGGCAGCACGACACCGGCCCGCGGTGCGCTCTCGGCGCAGGAGGTCCACCTCTCGACGATCTCGGCGGGGCCGGGATCGTTGGGCGTGCTGGCCGAGCCCGCGCAGCCGCTCAGTGCCATGCCGCACAGACCCATGCCGAGCAGCGCCGCCGCCAGTGTCGTTCCGCCCGAGCGCATCCGGCTCACCACCTCTCGCCAGGAGATGAGACGGTCGATGCCGGTGCCCGGTTCCGGACGACCGGCCCGACGGGCGAATCCGACGGAGGCGGGAACGCGTGCCGGTCCTGCGACGTCGCATCGGGATGGATGCGAAGACTCTCGCCCGTACGGCCGCTCTCGCCGGGGCGACGCTGCTGGCCACGGCAGGCTGCGGAGGATTCGCCAGGTCGACGAACCAGCCGCCTCCTCCGGCACGTGGCAGCGCAACAGCAACCCCCGTCGCCTCGTACCCGCCACCCGTCGCGACACCAGCGGCCATCCGCCTCGTCGACGAGGACCTGGCCGACCTGCACCTCTGGGTGAGCAACCAGTCGTTCGAGGACGACCGGGTCACCGTCACGGTCAGCATCGACGGCACCCGGCTCGTCGACCAGCCCTTCGACGTGCAGGGCCAGCACAACTGGGTCCTGTTCCCCGTCAAGCTGCCGGCGGGCAGCCACGAGGTGACCGCCACCTCGCAGACGGGCGCCGAGACGCGCCAGCGGCTCACCATGCCCGAGAAGGGACGCCGGTACGCCGTGATCGGCTACTGGAGGGACCCGGGTCGAGACGGACCTCATCTCGACTGGCTCGTCAGGTCCCACCCGATCGGCTTCCAGTAGCCGAGCCGACCGAGCCCGCCGAGAACGCCGAGCCAACCGAGCCGACCGAGAGTGACGTCGCCGACGCTGGGCGACGCCGCCCGCCACGGCTGGCGCAACCGTGGGCATGATGGCCGAATGGCACATCTGGGACTGGTCGCGGTGCTGGTACGCGAGTACGACGAGGCGATCGACTTCTACGTGGGCGGCCTCGGCTTCGAACTGGTGGAGGACACGGCCCGTCCGGACGGCTCGCGCTGGGTGGTGGTGCGCCCACCGGGGGCTCGGGAGACGGCGTTGCTGTTGGCCCGGGCGAGCAGCGCCGAACAGCGAGCACGGGTGGGTGACCAGACCGGCGGTCGGGTGGGCCTGTTCCTGTACACCGAGGATTTCGCCCGGGACCACGCCCGGATGGTCGACGCCGGGGTGCGGTTCCTGGAGGAGCCACGGCACGAGGCGTACGGCTCGGTGGCGGTCTTCGTCGACCTGTACGGCAATCGGTGGGACCTGATCCAGCCGCGCGCCGAAGGGTGACGACAAGATGACATGACGCACACGGTGGGTGAACGCTCACTGTCCGCCATGCTATTCTCCGATGTCGATCTCTGCCGCGCGGACCCGGACCGGGTCGTTGTCGGAAGGACACCTCCCGATGCCGGCGACTGCCGCCCCGACCGTGCCACCGCCCGCTCTGGACAATCCGGCGGGCGGGGCGTTCAGCCTCATCTTCACCACGCTGCCGGCGCTGCTGCGGCTGACGTGCGGGCTGGTCGGCGGCGCGGTGGCGCTGTCGGTGCGTACCCCGCCCGTCGACGAGGCCCTGCTGCTGCCCGGCGTGGCCGCGCTGACCGGATGGTCGCTCTGGTACGCCGGCCGGGCGCTGCGCCACGGGATCACCCCGGCACTGGTCGCCGGCGACGTCGCTGTCACCGTGGCGGCCTGCCTGCTCATCCCTCACCTGGTGGCGCCCGAGGTGCTGCCCGGTGAGGGCAGTTGGATCGCGGTCCTCGCCAGCACCACGGTGATCAACGCGCAGGCCACCGCACCGGCCCGCTGGTCGGTCCCGGCCGGACTGCTGGTCATCGCCGCGTACGTGGCTGGTACGCAGGCCGCCGGCAACCCCACCGAGTCCCGGGCGCACGCCGCCACCCTGGTGGTGCAGACGGCCTGCACGGCGATGATGACGGGTGTGATGCGCCGCCGGATCGGGCGGGCCGACCGGGCGTTCGTGGAGCATCAGCGGCTGACCCGGGAGGCGCTCGTCGCGCGGTCCGCCCGCGAGGCCGAGCGCCAGCAGAACCGGGACCTGCACGACACCGTGCTCGGCACGCTGACCATGGTGGGGCTCGGCGCGGTGGCTGGCCCGTCGGCCTCCTTCCGCGACAGGTGCGCCGCCGACCTGCGTACCCTCGTCGCGTTGACCGACCTCGGTCCGACGCCCGGCGACGGCCCGGTGCCCCTCGACGGGCGGTTGCGGGCGGTGCCCGACCGGCTGCCCGAGCTGCCGGTGGGCCTGGATCTGGCGTCCTGCGCGGTGCCCGCCGGGGTGGCCGACGCGATCACCGAGAGCGCCTACGCGGCCCTGTCCAACGTGGTCCGCCACGCGCCGGGCGCAACGGCCACCCTGCGGCTGACCCGCGACGCGGTCGCCGTCGTGGTCGAGGTGGTCGACGACGGCCCCGGCTTCGACCCGGCCACCGTCCCCCCGCACCGGTACGGGCTGCGCGAGTCGATCCACGGGCGGATGGCGGCGGTCGGTGGGCGGGCCGAGGTGCGCTCCGCGCCCGGTGCGGGCACCCGGATCCGACTGGAGTGGCCCGGTGTCGGCTGACCTCGGCGCCTCGGCGGAGCGCACCCGCACCGGCGAGACGACCATTCTCGGGCCGCGTCCCAGCCCGGTCGACGGGCCCACGACGCCCGAGCCCGCGCTGCTCGCCGCGCCGGCCGCGGTGGCCCACGCCTCCGACCGGGGCGCCCGGATCGTCGCCGTCGCCATCGCGTTGGCCTGGCACGTCGCGATCGGACTACCGGCGGTGCTGGCGACCCGGACGCAGTTCGCCGCGCCGACGGTGGTGCTCGGCGGCTGGCTCCTGGTCGCCGTGACCGGGGCGGTGGCCGGCGTCCGGTTGCTGCGAGGCAGGCCGCTGCCGCCCTGGCCGCTCGCGGGGGTGCTGCTCGCCGTCGACGCGGCCGTCTTCGCCGCCGTCGGCGCGGGGCAGCTGTTCGCCGCCGCGAACTGGGTGTGGGGCACTCTCGGCTGGTTCTTCGTGCTGGCGCTGTGGGGCCGGCGGGTGAGCGGTCTGGTCGCGCTGCTGACCACGCACGCCCTGATCGCGCTCGCCGCCGTCCTCCTGCACGGCGCCGGAACGGCCGACCTGGCCCGCTACACCATGTACGTCTACGGCACCTTCTCGCTGCCGGTGGCGGTCTTCGTGGGCAGCGCGGTGATCGTCGGCCTGGCCCGGGACCGGGCCGCCGCGGCCGCCGCCATGCACACGCTCTCCGCCGAGCGAGCCGCCGCCGAGCGGGGCCGGCAGGAACGCCGCGACCGGCTCTCCCTGGTCGGCGCGGCGGCCGGACGCGTCCTCGGCGAGCTGGCCGCCGGGGAGGCCGACCCGGACGACCCGGAGGTGCAGCGCCGCTGCGTGTTGGCCGCGGGCCGACTACGGCGTCTGATCGCCGAGTCCGACGACGTGCCCGACCCGTTGCTGCACGAGCTGCGGGCGGCCGCCGACCTGGCCGAACGCAACGGGCTGCCGATCGACCTGGTCGCCATCGGCAACCCACCGCCGCTGCCGGTGGAGATCCGCCGCCGGCTGGCCGACCCGCTCACCGGCCTGCTCGCCGACGCCCGTGGGTGGGCGCGTCTGACAGTGGTGTCCGGCCCCGGCGAGGTGGTGGTCAGTCTGGTCACGCCGGACCGGGAGGGACCGGACACGACAGGCCCTCCGCCCGGGGAGCACGAGGACGGGCCGGTGCAGCACCTCTACGAACGGGACGGGGACATCAGATGGGCGCAGACCCGGTGGTTGGGGTGACAGGTGACCGGCTGATCGGGGTGGCGATCGTCGACGACCACCCCGTGGTCGTCGAGGGGGTGCGCGCCTGGCTCGCCAGCGAGCCGCGACTGACCGTGCTGGCCACCGGGGACGACCCGGACGAGGTGCTACGGGCCGCGCCGGACGCCGACGTCGTCCTGCTCGACCTGCGGCTGCACGGCCGGATGGCGCTCGACAAGCTGGCCGAGTTGAGCGCCACCGGACGGCGGGTGGTGGTCTACTCGGAGCACACCGACCCGGAGACGATGCTGGCCGCGCTGGACGCTGGGGCGGTGGCGTTCCTCGCCAAGCACGAGGGCCGGGAGCACTGCGTGGCGACCGTACTGGCCGCGGCGAGCGACAGGCCGTACGTGCCGCCGGCGCTGGCCGGTGCGATGGTCGGCGACCCGCGGCCGGACCGGCCGATGCTGTCCGACAAGGAACGTGAGGCGCTGCTGCTCTGGTTCCAGTCGATGTCCAAGGCGTCGGTGGCCCGTCGCATGCAGATCAGTGAGCACACGGTGAAGCAGTATGTGGACCGTGCGCGGATCAAGTACACCCGGGCGGGGCGACCGGCAGCCACAAAGGCGGCGCTGCTCGCCCGTGCGATCGAGGACGGACTCGTCCGCCCGGAGGAGATTGGCATCTACCGGTCACAGGCGACACACGACCGGCCGACCCCCTAACGGGCGTCATGACAGTGGCCGGCGGATCGGCGAGGCTCAACCCACAGCCAGCTGACCGGGAGGTCGTGACGATGCACGCCGACGCGTCCCCCTTCTTCATCGGCCCACACCGGTTCGACGCGACTGACGACGACGTGGGCCCGACCCTCGACCGGCGTTACGACATGCGCCCGCTGCTCGGCGAGAAGGTGCTCGGCAGGCACCGGCTGCTCGTCGCGGGCTACCTGCTCGGGCCGACCGAGACACAACGCGGCTGGCAGCTTCCCGGGCCGGTCTCGGTGACCGTCACCGACCAGCGGATCTGCTGGGTGGGCACCGGCTCGCAGCTGTCGCTGGTCGCCGACGACACGCCGCGGTCCCGGCTCGCGGGGCGGCTGACCGGTCTGATGACCGGTCAGATCCGCTGGCAGTGGCCGTCCCGGCTGGAGCTTCCTCCCACCGATCCGGCACAGCTGATGATCGTCTGTGACGCGTTGCGCACCATCCAGCAGCCGGCGTTGGCCCTCGGCGGGTCACCGGGTGAGGTAAGCGCGCTGGCGCGTCAGGTCCGCCGGGCGGTGGCCATGTTCCGTCTCACCCGCCCCCAGCTCGTGGACCTCTCCGCCCAGGAGCGCGACGTTCTGCTGCTGCGCGCCGGCCCCGCGCTGCTCGCCGGGGAAACGCGGATCACCCTCCCCGGCTCGCTGCCTGTCGAGTTCCGCTCCCGGGACGACTACTACCGCTCGGGGCCGGAGCCGACCTCCTGGGACGGCTTCGCCGGCGGCGCGGCGTCCGGGCGCTGGTGACACGAGCGTCCGGGCGCTGGTGACACGCAGCGTCCGTGCGCGTTGGTGGCGAGGAGCCGGCGGGCGTCGCCGTCACACGCTGGGCGTGCGCTCCTCCCCGGCGGCGTCCAGCGCTGCGGCCTCCTCCGGCGTCGGCGCGGTGCCACCGAGGTGCGCCGGGAGCCACCAGGTGTCCTCCGGGCCGGCCGGCGCATCCGGGTACTCGCGCTGGGCCCGCTCGACAAGCGCGCTCAACCGGCTGGTCAGCTCATCGGCCAGCACGTTCGGGTCCGGGAAGTCCGCCGGCTGGATCGGCTCACCGATCAGGATGGTGATGGGGGTGTGCCGACGCGTCAGGGTGCGGGGCCGACCCTTCGTCCAGAGCCGCTGGGTGCCCCAGAGCGCGACAGGCAACACCGGCACCTTCGCCGAACGGGCCATCCGTACCGTGCCGCTCTTGAGCTCCTTGACCGTGAACGACCGGCTGATCGTGGCCTCGGGGAAGACGCCCACGACCTCGCCCTGCTTGAGCGCGCCCACGGCGGCGCGGAACGAGGCCGCGCCTGCCTGCCGGTCCACCGGGATGTGCCGCATACCGCGCATCAGCGGGCCGGAGATCCTGTGCGTGAAGACCGAATTCTTGGCCATGAACCGGACCAGCCGGCCCGACGCGTTCGCACCCAGCCCGGCGAAGATGAAGTCGAGGTAGCTGACGTGGTTGCTGGCCAACACCGCCCCGCCGGTGCGGGGTACGTGGTGGGCGCCCTCGATGGTGATCTTCAGGTCGAGGACCCGGAACAGCGTCTTGGCGGTGGCGATAACGGGCGGGTACACGAGCTCCGGCATCCGCAGAATCTACCCTGCCCGGCTGGTGGTCGGCTGAGTGGCGACCCGGCGGCGTACCGGCGGCGACGCGGGTGGCGCGCCGCCGCCGGTACGCCGACCGTGGCTCAGTCGGCGAGGCTGTGCAGATCGAGCCGGCCACGGGCGAAGGCGTCCACCCGGCCCCAGCGGCCCGGGATGTCCAGCACCTCGATCCGGCCCATCCCGACCGGCAGCCGCGGTTCGACCGCCAGGTGGCCGTCGTGTGGTTCGAGGCCGAGCATGGTGCGCAGCAAGAGCAGCGGCGTACCTGTCGACCACGCCTGCGGGCTGCACGCCGTCGGGTACTCCACCGGGAACTTCGTCAGCTCCCGCGGGTATCCGCCGAACGCCTCCGGCAGCCGCCCGTCGAAGTAGGTGGCCGCGTCCAGGATGCCGTTGGCGATGGTGGCGGCCTCCTCGGCGAAGCCGTACCGGCGCAGACCCCAGGCTATGAAGGAGTTGTCGAACGGCCAGATCGTGCCGTTGTGGTAGCCGATCGGGTTGTACCGCGTCTCCCCCTCGGCGAGGGTCCGCACCCCCCAGCCGGAGAAGAGCCGCGGCCCCACCAGGTGCTGCGCGACCTGCTCCGCACGCTCGGGCAGGACGATCCCGCTCCACAGCAGGTGGCCGATGTTGGAGCTGAGGACGTCGCACTGACGACCGTCCGGATCGAGGGCCAGCGCGTAGTACCCGCCGTCTTCCACCCACCAGTCGCGGTTGAACCGTTCCTTCAGCTCCGCCGCCTCCCGCTCCAACTGGTCGGCGAACTCCGGGTCACCCCAGAACTCGCGGGCCAACCGTGCCCCGCGAACCTTCGCGTCGTACGCGTACCCCTGCACCTCGCACGTCGCCCGCGGAAAGGGCGGCAGGGTGCCGTCGGAGTAGGAGATCGAGTCCCAGGAGTCCTTCCAGCACTGGTTCTCCAGGCCGGTCTCGGTGTTGCGCCGCTGGTACCAGATGTAGCCGGTGCCGACCAGGTCGGCGTAGTCGTCGATCCACCTCAGCGCGGCCCGGGACTCCTGCTCCAACTCCTTGACCAGCGCCACGTCCCCGGTCCACCGCTCGTACTCGTCGAGCAGCACGACGAACAGCGGGGTGGCGTCCACCGACCCGTAGTACGGCGAGTGCGGTTGCTCCTCGAAGGCGGCCGTCTCGCCGTAGCGCATCTCGTGCAGGATCCGCCCCGGATCCTCGTCCCGGAAGTCGTCGAACCGGCTGCCCTGCAGGGACGCCAGGATGCGCAGCGTCGTCTTCGACAGCTGCGGCGTGAACGGCAGCGTCTGCAGGCAGGTGAGGATGCTGTCCCGGCCGAACATGGTCATGAACCAGGGCAGACCGGCGGCGGGCAGGGTCGCGCCGCCGAGCGAGAGCGGCGAGAAGCGCAGCGCCGCCAGGTCGATCAGGCTGCGCCGGTACGTGCTGGCCACCCGACCGTGCTCACTGTTGACCTTGGGAGCGTCCGCGATCCACTGCTCCAGATCGTGTTGCAGCGCCAGCCGCTCACCGCCGTGCACCCGCAGACCCATCCGCAGGTCCCGGTCCCCGGGCCCGACCGCGCGCGTCTGCACGTCAATCGTGGCCTCCCACTGCTGGTTCGGCTCCAGGCGAACGGTGTACGCGAACCCCCGGCTGTCGTACCGGGCCGACACCGACGAGGAGATGATCGTCTCGCGTCGGAAGTTGCCCCGGCGGTAGCCCAGGCGCAGCTTGTCGGCCTCGACCTCGGTGTAGATCTCGCCCTTCTTGTTCAGGATCTCGTCCTTGACCTGGAACAGGTCGGCGAAGTCGGACGCCGCGTCCATCCGTACCTCGAGGTCGACCGCCTTCTCGTCGTGGTTGAGGATGGTGAGCTGCTCCCGGAAGCTGCCACCGACCGCCCGCTCCCGGATGATCGACAGCTTCGCGTCCACGTAGTGCGTGGCCATCCCCGGCACCAGGAAGAACCGGGACTCGAAGTACTGGAGGTCGTCGTACGAGAGGGAGTTGAGGCGTTCGCCGTTCACGCTCAGCACCCAGGTGGACAGGAACCGGGTGTCGATGGAGAAGAGCCCGGTCGGCTCGCTCGGCGTCGCCTCGATGTCACCGGTGTCCTCGCAGACGACGAACGTGTTGCCGTCCAGGATCCGGACCGTGTTGCTCTGGCCCATCAGTGCTCCTCCCCCGCGAAGCGGCGACGCGGCCCACGGGCGTCCGGCGACCCGGGAAAGATCCGCTCCACCTGCACCACAAGTCGGGCGTCGCCCGTCACCGTCATGTCGCCCCGCAACAGGGCGGCCAGGCCGTGCTCACGGCCGGTGGCGATGTCGTCGAAGAGGACCGGGCTGGCGCCGATCACCGTGTCGGCCTCCCGGTCCTCCTGAGTCACGTCGAGCCGCCCGTGGTCGATCGCCAGCAGCCAGTGTCGGGTCTGCGCCCCCTCGTGCAGGTCGAACCGCACTGTCCCGGAGGTCTTCGCCAGCAGGGGCTCGTACCCCCGCCGGTCCAGGTCCTCAAAGAACCTCGTGGTCGCGTCCACCATCGGGTCCACTCCTCCCAGTTGGCCGGGCCCGGGATCCCACCCGGCGCGCTCGCGTCACGCGCACGGCCGGCGTCACACGTCCCCGCACGGGTCCCCGCCTACCCACACGGTCAACCTCGCCCAATTCGGGTGAGCCGCGCGTCGTGTCGGTCGCGGCCGGTAGCCGCCCGGTGATCGGTGGCAGCTCAGCAGGGCGGTGCTCGGCGTGTCGGGTCGCTCAGCCGCCACCGATCAGGGAAACGGCACGGCGCCGGCCCTCCCCCATCGGGGGAGGGCCGGCGCGTCCGCGGCGGACGATCAGTTGTTCGGGTCGTCGGCGCTGATGTCGGCCAGCACCGACTGCGGTTCGCGCTCGACCGCGAGGTCACCCATCGAGACCAGGCCGATCAGGCGCCCGTCGTCGATCACTGGCAGTCGGCGTACGGCGTAGGTACGCATCAGGTCCGCGGCGGACACCGCGTCGTCGTACTGACTCACGGTGATCACGTCGCGGCTGGTTATCTCGTTCAACCGGGTCGAGCCCGGGTCCATGTTCTCCGCGACACCACGGACCGTGATGTCCCGGTCCGTGACGATACCGACGACACTGTCGCCATCGGTCACCACCACGTCGCCAATCGCGCTGTCGCGCATCTCCTGAGCGGCGGCGATAAGCGTGTCATTGCCGTCCATCGTCACCAACCGGGTCGTCATGAACTCTCCGACCGTTGTCATGGTGCTCCCCTCTCGGTGTCGGCACGGCCCGTCTACCCGCCGCCCGGGAGGGGGTAACGCCGATGGCCGGACCGCTGTGCGGGGCGAGCTGGCTATCCGCGCGGGCGGCGCAGGCGGCGCAGCTCGTACAGGCCACTGCTGGTCAGGCTGAAGAAGATCGGCAGCAACAGGAAGATCGTCAGCGCGAGCAGTGGGTCGGTGAAGAATCCGATGAGAGCCGCCAGCCCGTATCCCAGGATCCCGACCGCGGCCCGTGCCCGTTCCGCGGGGAAGAACCCCCGCGACACCGCCGGATCGACCAGGTCGTGCCGGCGGGTCAGATAGTGGTACAGGACCAACCAACTCGCCGAGAGCAGCATGCCGGCCAGACCGTAGAGGACGACCCCTGTGCGCTCGTCGGCCCGGTCGCCCTGCCGCACGGCCTGCGAGACGATCGAGGTCGCGAACGGCAACAGCGCCGTCGTGAACAGCACCCCGAGGTTGCACCACTGCAGACCCTTCCCGCTGCGCGCCACCCGGTGGAAGGCAGCCCTGTGGTTCAACCAGGTGATCGCCACGAGCAGGTACGACGTGACGTAGGCCAGGTACGCCGGCCACTGCTCGAGGAGCGCGTGTAACAGCTGACCCCTGGCGACCCGGGGCGGCTGAAGGTCGAGCACCAGGAGCGTGATGATGATGGCGAACACCCCGTCGCTGAACGCGAGCAGGCGGGACGTCTCCGACCGCAGGGCCGGGCCGCCGGTGCCGTCGCGAATCCGCCCGGCGTCGTCGCTGCCCTGCTCGGTGCTCATCCCGCCCCTCCCCCGAGGTGCCGCTCCTCGCCGGCGCTCCGACTGGGCGACGCCGGCACGGCAGCGCGGTATACCCGCCGACGGCCTCGCCACCCCATGGCCGCGGGGCGGCGCGTGTCGGGCTGGGGGATCTGCTGGGCGGGGTGTGGCGGCACAACCCGGCCAGGGTGGACGTCGCGCTGTCCCGACAGCGACTGGCTCGCCATCGGCCCGCGCAACGCTGGCCCGGCGTGACAGTGATCGAGCCGGGCTGACCCGGAAGGCCGGCCCGCTCAGGCGCGGGGCGGCATTCCGTAGATCCGCTCGACGTGCAGGCGCAGCACCAGCCGCTGGTCGGCGACCATGGCGGTGCGGTAGTCGGCCCAGTCCGGGTGCTCGCCGCGCAGCGACCGGTAGAGCCCCACCAACTCCTCGACCGTGGCGTCGTCGACGGCTGCGGCCGGGGCGGTCAGCTCGGCCCGCCCCTCGACCACCGCGTACGCCCAGCCGTCCTCGCTGCCGACGTGGAAGCTGGCCCGCGGGTCCCGACGCAGGTTGGCGGTCTTGGCCCGGCCGTCGGTGACGGACACCCGGATCAGGCCGGCCGCGCGGTCGAACGCGTAGACCACCGTGGACAACTGCGGTCGCCCGTCGCGTTTGAGCGTGGCCAGCACGCCCATCGAGCGGCCGGCGATCAGGTCGGTCAACGCCTGCTGGGCGGGGTCCTCCGGCACGGTTTCCTCCAGGTGGCACGGTCGGCTGCGTCCATCCAAACACGACAGGGGTGCTGCCGCCCCCGATGAGCCGCCGCCGTCACGCACTGCGGGCCCCCGCCACGATCGGCCGGAAGCCCGCAGTGATCGCAACGGTCAGCGCCGTTGGAAGGCCGTACTCAGCGCCGCTCGGCGGCCACCAACTCGGCGAGCTGTACGGCGTTGAGCGCCGCGCCCTTACGCAGGTTGTCGTTGGAGCAGAACAGCGCCAGCCCGTACTCGACTGTCTCGTCGGCGCGGATGCGGCCCACGTAGGTCGGGTCCTGCCCGGCGGCCTGCAGCGGCGTCGGCACGGCGGTCAGCGCGACCCCGGGCGCGTCGGTGAGCAGCTCGTGGGCCCGCTGCGGGGTGAGCGGGCGGGCGAAGCGGGCGTTGATCTGGAGCGAGTGACCGGTAAACACCGGAACCCGGACGCAGGTGCCGGAGACCAACAGATCGGGGATCTCGAGGATCTTACGGCTCTCGTTGCGGAGCTTCTGCTCCTCGTCGGTCTCGAACGAGCCGTCGTCGACGATCGAGCCGGCCAGCGGCAGCACGTTGAAGGCGATCGGCTCGGCGAACGAGCGCGGCGCGGGGAACTCCACGGCCGACCCGTCGAAGGCCAGCCCGGCGGCGTGCTCGGCGACCTTGCGGACCTGCTCGTCCAGCTCGGCAACACCGGCCAGCCCGGCGCCGGAGACCGCCTGGTACGTCGAGACGACCAGGCTGACCAGACCAGCCTCGGCGTGCAGCGGGCGCAGCACCGGCATCGCGGCCATCGTGGTGCAGTTGGGGTTGGCGATGATGCCCTTCGGGCGGTTCGCGGCGGCGTGCGGGTTGACCTCGGCGACCACCAGCGGCACCAGCGGGTCCATCCGGAACGCCGACGAGTTGTCGATCACCACGGCACCGGCCTCGGCAACCCGGGGCGCCAACTCCAGGGCGCTGCCCTTACCGGCCGAGAAGAGCACGATGTCCAGGCCGGAGTAGTCAGCGGTGGCCGCGTCCTCGACCGTCACCTCGCCGTCGCGCCACGGCAGCGTACGCCCTGCGGACCGCGCCGAGGCGAACAACCGCACCTGCTCCGCCGGGAACTTCCGCTCCGCCAGCACCTGCCGCATCACGCCACCGACCTGGCCGGTGGCCCCCACAATGCCGATCCTCATGCCCGCGAGGCTACCCAGCCAACCCCCACAACCGGCACCCCTTTCCCAACCCCCGGGTCCCACCTCACACCGGACCCACCACCCCGTTGATCATGAAGTTATCGTCGCGACACGCCGGGTGGTTTCTAGGCTTCAGTGCAACTGATCTTGGTTGTGGTGGAGGTGCTGGTGGCGAGGCCTGGTG
>NZ_JBNCKR010000023.1:0-34461 GCF_049841645.1 Micromonospora sp. DT43
TGACCGAGGCCGCGCAGACCGTGCAGGTCTCCGCCTACCCGGACGCGTACGCCCAGTGGGAGCAGCAGGCCACCGACCTGGTCGCCCAGCACTGGAACAGCTGACCCACCGCACGACCCCGACCGACTGGCCGGCACCCCGAACCCAGGGTGCCGGCCAGCGGCATACCCAGCCCCGCCCGCCCCGGCCTGGCTTCGCCCGGGCCTGGCTGTCGCAGGCGGAACTTACATCCCGGAGGCTCTGCCGCGCCGGCTCTCGCCCGGTCGGCTCCGGCCCGCCGGCCGGCCGCCGGCTCTGGTGCCCAGCCAGCGCATCGGCCAGCCCGTCCGGAAGGCCGAGCAGGTCAGACGCGGAATCCTGCGGCGCGGGCCGCCTCGCGTTCCCTCCGGCGAACGGATCGTCGTCGGAGGAACCAGTAGACGAAGACGACCAGGCCCACCAGGACGGCGAGCACCAGAACCGGCAGGATGATCGCGATCAGGGAGACGATCACGCTTGTCGCGTCCTCGGCGGTGCTGGCGACCGGGGCGCCGAACCCGGCGGTGGTCGCGTTCACGACCGGCCGCGCCGCGGACTTGAGCAGGTGTACGCCGAAGGCGAGCAGCACGCCGGTGGCCACTGGCACCCACTGGTGGGAGGTGAAGAAGCTCCCCGGGTCGCTGACTGTCACGGTCTCCGAGGACGACCCGGCCCCGAAGGCGAGGCCACCGGCGGTGGGTCGAACGACTGTCTGCACCACGTCGTTGATGTGGTCGACCACTGGCACCTTGTCCGCCACCATCTCGACGGCGAGTAGGACGGCCAGGATGACGATGACCCAGCCGTTGCCGAGCCACGTCCAGCCGCTGGGCAGGTCGATGAGGTCGCTGTAGCGGGCGAGGAGGCCGAGGATGAGCAGGGGTATGTAGGCGTTCAGCCCCGCTGAGGCGGCGAGGCCGGTGCCGGTGAGGACTTCGAACACCGTCTCAGCATCGCACCGACGCGCCAGTGCCGCTCGGTGGTGGTCGGCGGGTGCTCGGCTACCCTCGTCGGGTGCGGTTGGTCATTGCGAAGTGCTCGGTGGACTATGTCGGACGGCTCTCGGCTCATCTGCCGCCGGCCACCCGGCTGTTGATGGTGAAGGCGGACGGGTCGGTGTCCATCCATGCCGACGATCGTGCGTACAAGCCGCTGAACTGGATGAGCCCGCCGTGTCGGCTGGAGGAGGCCCCCGGCGTGTGGCGGGTGGTGAACAAGGCCGGCGAGGAGCTGCGGATCACCCTGGAGGAGGTCTTCCAGGACACCTCGTACGAGCTGGGTGTGGATCCCGGCCTGCGCAAGGACGGGGTGGAGGCGCACCTGCAGGAGTTGCTGGCGGCCAACCCGGGTGTGCTCGGCGAGGGGTACACGTTGGTGCGCCGCGAGTACATGACGGCGATCGGGCCGGTGGATCTGCTGTGCCGGGACGCCAACTCCGGCGCCGTCGCCGTGGAGATCAAGCGGCGTGGTGAGATCGACGGGGTGGAGCAGTTGACCCGCTATCTCGAACTGATGAACCGTGATCCGCTGCTCAGCCCGGTCACCGGGGTCTTCGCGGCTCAGGAGATCAAGCCGCAGGCCCGGGTGCTCGCCGCCGATCGGGGCATCCGGTGCGTGGTCGTGAACTACGACCGGCTGCGCGGCATCGAGAAGGACGAGCTGACCCTCTTCTGACCGTTCGCGGACCCCGGACGGGCCGGTCAGGCCTCGGTCCGGACGGCGATAAGCGATTTCGGCAGGCCGGCCACCCGCTCGGTGAGCATCCGCGAGTCGGGGAAGTAGTGGCGCATCTGCGAGCGGTCCAGCAGTTCCGTCCACAGCACCTGGTGGATGGCGGCTTCGTGGCTGCGGGTCGGTTTGTGCCCGAGGGGCCAGCGGCGGGCGAGCGCGGTGCGCAGCCGGACCGGCAGGAACTGCATCCCGGGTGCGATCCAGTGTGGCTCGATGGGGAAGTAGCGGTAGGGCGTCTGCACCCAGTGGCGATCGGCAAGCGACCGGGCGGCGGCCGCGAACCGTAGCCGACGTTCGTGCCCGCCGACGTGCTCCAGCACGGAGTTGGAGAAGACCAGGTCGTAGGTGCCGTTGGCGACGTGGGGTGGCAGGTCGCAGGCATCGGCCTGTTCGACGTGGGCCCATTCCGGCACGCTGGCGGGCGGCTGTTCCAGGTTGACCACAGTCACCCGGGCCGGTCGGACGGTGGCGCGGTGCCAGGTGCCGAGCCGGCCGCCGAGGTCGACGACGTGCATGTCCCTGATGTCGGGGAAGGTGCGTGCCAGCCAGTCCGAACGACGACGCCGCTGCCGGGCGCTCCACGACTGGTCACTGTCGACAAGGCGGTGGCGCAATCGATTGTGGCCCATTTGACGCAATGTACCGCCGGAGGCACGGCGTATAAACATGTGGATACGCCTATCGGCCCCCAGATCGGCTATCCGACACTCATCTGCCGTACATCACCTTGATGGCCTTGACGAGTCGCGCCATGTCGGTCGGAGTGCGTTCGAAGGTCATCGACGGCAGCAGCGATCGCGCCCGGCGGCGGGTGATGGCCTTGGCGCGGCCGAATTCGCGCAGGCCGTCCTCGCCGTGAATACGGCCGAAGCCGGAATCACCGACACCACCGAACGGCAGGGTGGACATCCCGGCGAAGGTAAGGGTGGAGTTGACCGAGGCCATCCCCGAGCGCAGGCGCCGCGCGATGGCGAGCGCACGCTGCCGGCCGAAGACCGAACCCCCCAGGCCGTACGACAGGGCGTTGGCGCGGGCGACGGCCTCGTCGGCGTCGCGGACCCGGCTGATGGTCAGCGTCGGGCCGAAGGTCTCCTCGCGGACGGCGGCCGACTCCTCCGGGACGTCCACCAGCACGGTCGGATGCACGTACGGGGGTTGCACCGCGTCGGGGCCGCCGAGCACCGCGCGACCGCCGGAACTGACCGCGCTCTCGATGTGCCGGCGGATCACCTCGATCTGGGCGGGCATCGTGATCGGGCCGATGTCGGCGCCCTCCGGGCCCACGGTCAGCCGGCTGGCGCGGGCGACGACCTTGTCGACGAAGGCGTCGAAGACGGGGTCGACGGCGTAGACCCGCTCGATGCCGATGCAGGTCTGGCCGGCGTTGGTCATGGCGCCCCAGACGCACGCCTCGGCGGCGGCGTCCAGGTTGGCATCGCTGTCGACGATCATGGCGTCCTTGCCGCCGCCCTCGATCAGCACCGGGGTCAGCGTTTCGGCGCAGGCGGCCATCACCTTCCGCGCGGTCGCCGTGGAGCCGGTGAAGGCCACCTTGTCGACCCCGGAGCGGCACAGCGCCGCGCCCACGTCACCGAGGCCGTGCACGGCGGTGAACACCTGCTGCTCGGGCACCACCTCGGCGAAGGTGTCGACCAGCCACTGGCCGACGACGGGCGTGTACTCGCTGGGCTTGAGCACGACGGCATTGCCGGCGGCCAGGGCGTACGCGGCGGAGCCGAGCGGGGTGAAGACCGGATAGTTCCACGGGCCGATCACACCGAGCACGCCGTACGGCTGGTATTCCAGGTGCCCGGAGAACTCGGCGAGGATGAGTCGCGACCGGACGCGGCGCGGGCCGAGCACCCGGCCGGCGTTGCGGGCCGCCCAGTCGACGTGCTCGATCGCGGTGACGATCTCGACGATGGCATCGTTTACCGGCTTGCCGCCCTCGACGTGCATCAGTTCGGCGAGTTGCTCGATCCGCTGGGCGAGCAGCGCCCGCCAGCGCAGCAGCCGTTGCCGGCGGCCGGTGAAGCCCAGGCCGGCCCACCATTCGCTGGCGGCGCGCGCCTGGTCGACGGCCTGCCGCACGCCCGCCTCGGTGGCGACGGGAAGGCGGCCGGCTTCGATGCCGGTGGCCGGACTGGTGGAGACCAGCTCGTCCGCCTCGACGAGAGGGGTGCCGGGGGCATGCACAGCCGTCATGGCGGAAGTCTAGACCCGAAGATTACTCATCGGTAGGCCGCGATTCCGGCTCCCCGGGGCGGGAGTCGCGTCGCCCCTCCCACTCGTTGATCAGTGCAGGTCAGAGCCTGGGTGCCGGAGGCCGGCCGCCCGAACCGTCGAACGACAGGTGGCCGGGAGGTGACGAGGAGTTGACCGGCCGGTCGGTAGTGACGATTACCGTCTGATGGCAGGCTGACGCGCGGAGTAACGGTGTGGGGTGGAGGGCTGACTGTCCATGGAGGAACATCCGGAACTGCTGCCGTTGTTGACGGTCGCCGGTGGGCCGATGCGCGGAGCGAGCTTTCGCTTACGGGCCGACCCTCAGGTGATCGGTCGAGCGCCGAGCGGGCACGTGGTGATCAACGACCCGCACCTGAGCCGCCGGCACGCCGAGGTGTGGCTGGCCCCGGAGGGCGCGTCACTGCTTGACCTGGGCTCCACCAACGGCACGTGGCTCAACGACCGCCGGATCACCGAGGTGGAGCGCCTCTCCGACGGCGACGTGATCCGGCTCGGCCGCACCGAGCTGCGCCTGTTCGACCCGGGGGTGGCGCACACGGATCCGGTCGGGCTCAGCTTCGGCCCGTCCCGGCGTGACGTCCGACCGACGCTGCCGCTACCGCTGGCCACGCCGCCGACCGCACGCCGCTGACCGTCGGGCCCTCGGGTCCGGCGCTGGCCGGGTCCGTCGCGGCCGCCGGGCCGTCGGGCCGCGTGGCGGTCGGCCACACCGGGCGGCGTTGCCGAGTGGCTGACCGGCACCTGGCCCGGCGGAGAACGGCGTGGCAGCATGCCGCGGATGGAGAGCGAGCAGCGGGTCGTCACGGCGAACGGCACCACCCAGGCGGTACGGGTGGCCGGCCCGCCGGACGGCACTCCGGTGCTGCTGATCCACGGCAACTGCTCGTCCTCGCTGTTCTGGGAACCACTGCTCCGGCGGCTGCCGCCGACGCTGCGGCTGGTGGCCCCCGACCTGCGGGGGTACGGCGACTCCGCGACCGCCCCGGTCAACGCCACGCGGGGCCTGCGGGACTTCGCCGACGACATCGCCGCCCTACTGGACGACCCGACGCTCTTCCCCAACGCGAACGCCAGCGCCAACGGCAGCAGCAGCGCCGGCAGCGGCGGTGGCGGTTTGCCCGTGGTGGTCGGGCACTCCCTCGGCGGCGGAGTGGCGATGCAGTTGCTTGTCGACCATCCGCACCGGGTGGGCGCGCTGCTGCTGGCCGCACCGGTGTCGCCGTACGGCTTCGGTGGCACGCGTGACCTGGCCGGCACGCCTACCACTCCCGACTTCGCCGGCACCGGCGCGGGCACGGCGAACCCGGACTTCGTCGCGCGGCTCGCCGCCGGTGACCGTGACGCCGACACACCGGCCAGCCCGCGCGCCGTGCTGCGGGCCACCTACGTGGCCGATCCCGCCGCGCTGGGTGCGGACGAGGAACTGCTGCTGGACAGCCTGCTCTCCACGGCGACAGGCGACGACAACTACCCGGGTACGGCGGTGGTGTCGCAGAACTGGCCGGGTACCGCGCCGGGGGAGCGGGGCGTGCTCAACGCGCTCGCCCCGACGTGGTTCCGGCTCGCCGACGAGTTGGTGGCTGTCGCCCACAAGCCGCCGGTCACCTGGGTACGCGGGGACGCCGACGTGATCGTCTCGGACACGTCGCTGTTCGACCTGGCGTACCTGGGTTCGCTGGGTGTCGTGCCCGGCTGGCCGGGGGAGGAGTCCTGCCCGCCGCAGCCGATGGTCGGGCAGACCCGTGCGGTGCTGGAGCGGTACGCGGCGGCCGGCGGCGCGTACCGCGAGGTGGTGTTGCCCGGCTGCGGGCACAGCCCGCACCTGGAACGTCCGGCGGAGTTCGTCGCGGAGCTGCTGGCGCTGACCGGCGTGCCGGCCGCCTGAACGACTGTCGAGGCAGGGACGCGGCCGTCGGTGAAATATGCCACGGCGTCTCGACAGCCGAGCGTGACGTGGCAGACTCGCGCGCATAACCTTAGCGGCCGTTCAGTGGCCGTGGCGGAGTGTGTGGGGAGGCCGGTCGTGGCGCGCGAGTTCAGCACCGTGGGTGTGGTGGGGCTGGGCACCATGGGTGCCGGCATCGTCGAGGTCTTTGCCCGCAACGGCATCGACGTGCTCGCGGTCGAGGTCTCCGAGTCGGCGCTGGAGCGTGGCCGGGCCATCCTCACCGGCTCCACCGATCGCGCTGTCGCCAAGGGCAAGCTCGCCGAGGCGGACCGGGACGCGCTGCACGAGCGGGTGCGCTTCGCGGTGGGGCTGGACGCCCTGCACTCCGTGGACCTGGTGATCGAGGCGGTGCCCGAGCACCTGGACCTCAAGCAGCGGATCTTCGCGGAGCTGGATCGGGTCTGCCGACCGGACACCATCCTCGCCACCAACACCTCGTCGTTGAGCGTCACCGAGATCTCGGTCGCCACCACCCGGCCCAACCAGGTGATCGGCATCCACTTCTTCAACCCCGCGCCGGTGATGAAACTGGTCGAGGTGGTCCGCACCGTCGTCACCGCGCCCGAGGTGGTCGCCGACGTCGAGGCGCTGTGCGCCCGGCTGGGCAAGGTCGACGTCACCATCAGCGACCGGGCCGGCTTCATCGCCAACGCGCTGCTCTTCGGCTACCTCAACCACGCGGTCGCCATGGTCGAGTCGCACTACGCGACCCGGGAGGACATCGACGTGGCGATGAAACTCGGCTGCGGCCTGCCGATGGGTCCGCTGGCGCTGATGGACCTGATCGGCCTGGACACCGCGTACGAGATCCTGGACACGATGTACCGCCGCGGCGGGCGGGACCGCCGGCACGCCCCCGTGCCGCTGCTCAAGCAGATGGTGACGGCGGGGCTGCTCGGTCGGAAGTCCGGTAGGGGTTTCTACACCTACCAGCGGCCGGGCTCCCCTGTCGTCGTACCGGATGAGGCGACGCCGCCGACCACGGAGGCGGCGGTCGCCGACGGTGCGCGAGCCATCGGGAAGGTCGGCATCGTGGGTTCCGGGACGATGGCCACCGGGATCATCGAGGTGTTCGCGAAGGCCGGATACGAGGTCGTGTCGGTGACCCGGGGCGCGGAGAAGTCCGCGACGGTCTGCGAGGCGGTGAAGACCTCGCTGAACAAGGGCGTGGTGCGCGGCAAGCTCGCCGAGGCCGACCGGGACGCCGCGCTCGGCCGGATCAGCTGGTCGGCCACGCTCGACCACCTCGCCGACGTCGACCTGGTGGTCGAGGCGGTCGTCGAGGAGCTGAGCGTGAAGAAGGCGCTCTTCGCCAGCCTCGACGAGATCTGCAAGCCGGGCGTGGTGCTGGCCACCACCACCTCGTCCCTGCCGGTGATCGACGTGGCGATGGCCACCCAGCGGCCGGCCGACGTGGTGGGCCTGCACTTCTTCAATCCGGCGCCGGTCATGCCGCTGATCGAGGTCGTCCGGACCATCCGCACCTCGCCGGAGGCCACCGCCACCGCGCGGGCGGTCTGCACCGCACTGGGAAAGACCGGTGTGGTGTGCGGCGACCGGTCCGGGTTCATCGTCAACGCGCTGCTCTTCCCGTACCTGAACGACGCGGTGAAGATGCTGGAGGCCAGCTACTCCACCGCCGACGACATCGACCACGCCATGAAGCTGGGCTGCGGCTACCCGATGGGCCCGTTCGAGCTGCTCGACGTGGTGGGGCTGGACGTCGCGCTGGCCATCCAGCGCGAGCTGTACCTGGAGCTGCGCGAGCCGGGCTTCGCGCCCGCGCCGCTGCTGGAGCACCTGGTCACCGCCGGCTACCTGGGCCGCAAGACCCGCCGCGGTTTCCGCGACCACTCGCACCGCTGACCACGTCAACGTCGGACGGTCCCGGCCGCGTCTACAGGATGTGACATTCGAGGAGTACGTCGGCAGTCGCGGCCCGGCGCTGTACCGGCTGGCCCGACTGCTCACCGGTGACGAGCACCGGGCCGAGGACCTCACCCAGGAGGTGTTGTCCCAGGCGTACGTGCACTGGCGTCGGATCTCCCGCGCCGACCGGCCCGACGTGTACGTGCGCCGGATGCTCGTCAACGCCAACAACTCCTGGTGGCGACGCCGCTCGAACCGGGAACTGGTGAGCGATGCCGTCGTCGACCGGCCGCACCGTGGCGACGTCGGCGGCGAGGCGGCCGACCGGGACGAGATGTGGCGGCTGATCCTCGGCCTGCCCGACCGTCAGCGGGCGGTGCTGGTGCTGCGCTACTACGAGGACCTCGACGACGCGACCATCGCGCAGATCCTGAACTGCTCGCCGGTCACCGTCCGCACCCACGCCATGCGGGCCCTCGCCAACCTCCGGGAGCGCTGCGGCGTTCCGACGACGAACGGGAGCCGACAGTGACCGACCTCGACCAGCGGATCAACCAGACGCTGCGCGAGCGTGCCGAGGGCAGTGTGGACACCGGCCGGCTGCTGGCCGTCGCCGTGGTGCGGGGACGCCAGCGGGTACGCCGTCGGCGCAGGGCCGCCGGTCTCGCGCTCGGCGTGGTGGCGGTCCTCGGCCTGGGCGTGGTGACGGACCCGGCGGGCCTGGTCGACTCCGGCCCGGATGTCGTGGTGCCCGGTCCCGGCCTGCCGGCGGATGACGTGGTGTCGGTGGTGCCGCCGCGCGCCGACGACGTGCCGGGGGCGGCCGCCCGACCGGATCTGCTCGGCGCCGACCCGCAGTTGCTGCACTTCGGATTCTCCTCGGACGGGTTCCGCTACCTCTCCTGGTCGGTGCAGAGCGGCGTGGAGATGGCGCGGCTCGACGTCGACGGGCACACGGTCACCCTGGAGCTCTCCGCGTCCGCCGAGGCGCTTCCCCTGCGCGCCCCCGGGCTGCCGGCGCTGGTGCCGGAGTTGATCACGGAGGGCGTCTTCGACGGGTCGGTGTCGCACGCCCCGGGGCCCTACGGCGTCACGGTCTGGCTGCGGCACTGGCAGCCGGCCCCGGGGGTGTACGCCCGGGCCACCGCCATCGCCGACGACGAGCGGGAGCTGTTGGAGGTGGCGAGCGCGCTACGGCTCGACCAGGCGCACCGCTGCGGAGGGCCGCTGCGGCTCACGACGCTGCCGGCGGGAGCCCAGGTGACCAGGTGCGAGGTGACTGTGGCGCCGTTCCCGGCCGCGTTCGGTGCGGCGCTGACGGTCACCGGGAGCAGCCCGGGGGGCATCCAGGTCGAGTTGCAGTACGCGATCGGCATCGCCGGCAGCCGGACGGTGGGAAACCGGGAGGTAAACGGTAAACCAGCTCATATTGATAAGCAGACCGGAGAACTTGAGCTGCTCGGCTTCCCCAAGGCCCACCTGACCGCCAACTTCGGCTGGCCGGCGCAGGGCTACACCGAGGCGGACGCGGCCACGGTGCTCGGCGGGGCGCAGGTGGCCGAACATCTGGACCGGCCCACGACCTGGTGACCGCCCCGGGTCGTCCCGCGCGGCGGACCGTACGCTTGGTGACTGTGAGCCCCCGTCGCAACCGCCCTCGCCGGGACGAGAACGCCAACCTGGACGCCGACCGGGTCCGGCAGGGCGTCGCCTCGGTGCAGCAGTGGACCGACGGCGCCTGGCAGGTCCGCGGCATCGGAGCGGGGGCGTCGGTCAAGACGTACCGCTGCCCCGGTTGTGACCAGGAGATCCGACCCGGGGTGGCGCACCTCGTGGCCTGGCCCGCCGACGGCCTGGGTGACCTGACCGACCGCCGCCACTGGCACAGCGGCTGCTGGCGTGCTCGGGAGCGGCGCGGCCCGGCGGTGCAGCGCGGTCGGGGCGCGCCGCGCTACTGAGCGACCTGGATCACCCTGTTCGTGCCTGGGCGGGCGGCGACGGCGAGTTCGCGACAGACTTGGGCGGTGAGCACAGCGATCCGCGCGTCGTCGATCCTGCCCGGCCGCCGGGAGGACATCGAGCTGCACACCGCCGACGGCCTGCGGCTGGTCGGCGAGCTGGCCCTGCCGGCCGACCGGCCGCCGGTGGCCACCCTCGTCTGCCTGCACCCGCTGCCCACCCACGGCGGAATGATGGACAGCCACGTGTTCCGCAAGGCGGCGTGGCGGCTGCCCGCGCTGGCCGACCTGGCCGTGCTCCGGTTCAACACCCGGGGCACGAGCAGTGTGCGCGGCACCAGCGAGGGGGCCTTCGACGGCGCGGTGGGCGAGCGCTACGACGTGGCCGCCGCCATCGAGTACGCGGAGTTCGCCGAACTGCCGAACATCTGGCTCGTCGGCTGGTCGTTCGGCACCGACCTGACCCTGAAGTACGGGTGCGACCCGGCGATCGCCGGGGCGATCCTGCTCTCCCCGCCGCTGCGCTTCTCCGCCCCGGAGGACCTGGCCACCTGGGCCGCCTCGGGTCGGCCGCTGACGGCGCTGGTGCCGGAGTTCGACGACTACCTGCGCCCGGAAGAGGCGCGGGAGCGGTTCGCGGCGGTGCCGCAGGCCGAGGTGGTCGGGGTGCCCGGCGCGAAGCACCTCTGGGTCGGCGACGCGGAGACGGTGCTCGACGAGATCGTCAAGCGGGTCAACCCGGCGGTCGAGGTGCCGCTGCCGACGACCTGGGACGGGCCGATGGAGGCCGGGGACGTCAGCGCGTACGCCGACCGGACGGTGGCCGCCTTCGCGGACACCCCCGTACCGGGGCCGGCCGCCGACTGACGCTCAGCTGCGCTCCTGGCGGGGGAGCACCACCTCGCGCAGGATCAGTTGCAGCGCGGCCACCGTGGGGATGGCGATCAGCGCGCCCACCACGCCCAGCAGCGCCACCCCGAGCAGCGCGGCCAACAGGGCGGCGACCTCGTTGACCTCCACCGAACGCCGCATCACCTTCGGGTAGATGAGGTAGTTCTCGACCTGCTGGTAGATCAGGAAGAAGACCGCGCAGGCGATGCCCGTGGGCAGGCCGGCGGCGAAGCCGACCAGGCTCACGATCACCGCGCCGAGGGTCGCGCCGATCTGCGGGATCAGGTCGGTCACCGCGACGACCACGGCCAGCGCGAACGGGTACGGCAGTCCCACGATCAGCGCGAACACGAAGGTGGTCGCGCCGGCCAGCACGGCGATGCTCAACGCGCCGACCATGTAGGCGCCTACCTTCGCCAGGATCTCGTCGCCGATCAGCTGCACCCGCTCCCGCCGCGACCGGGGCACCAACGAGTAGCCCAGCGACCGCAGCTTGTTGAAGTAGGCCAGGAAGTAGATGGTCAGCACCAACACGGTCAACGTCCGGAACACCGTGCCGAAGATCAGTTGCGCGCCGCCGAGCACCCCGCCGAGCGCCCTGCCGACGGTGTCCGCGTTGGCCGCGCCCTGCACCCGCTCCACCACGTCGTACCGCTCCACCAGGTCGTTGACCGTCGGATTGCGGCGCAACTCGTCGAGCAGGCTCGGAATCTGGTCGATGAACTGCCCGGACTGCGTCACGATCGGCGGGACCAGCGCCACGATGCCGCCGCAGAGCAGCAGCACCACTGTCAGCGCCACAACCGTCACCGCCAGGCCGTGGGGCACACCCCAGGTGCGCAGGCGCACCACCGCCGGGTTGAGGCCCACCGCGAGGAAGAGCGCTATCACCACCAGCACCAGGATGCCGCCGGCATTGCGAATCCCCAGATAGAGGGTGTACGCCAGCAGCACCCCCAGCGCACCCGTGAAGCCGATCAGGAAGCTGCTGCGTCGCAGTGGACGCCCCGGCGTGCCGAACTTCCCCGACGGCACCGCGGGCGGCTCCTCCGGGTCGATTCCAGGGGCGGGAACCGGCACCGGCGGTGGAGTCTCCTCCGATGGTGGCGTCTGCGCTGGTGGGGGACTTGGGGTCGCGTCCGGGTTGTCGGCCGACGGGTCGTGCTGTGGCACCAGGGGCCTCCCGGCTCAGGCGGTCCGACGACTGGCGACGGCCACGAACGCCCGCCACGCGGGCGGCGCGAACATCAGCACCGGCCCGGACGGGTCCTTGCTGTCCCGCACTCCCACCACCCCGGGCAGATTGTCCGCCACCTCGACGCACTCACCATTGCCGCTACGGGTGGACGTGCGCCACTGGGCGTCGGTCAGGTCCATGACGTGACAACTTCCTTCATCAGCTCGATCGACTGCTGGCGGGGCAACGCACTGTTTCTGATCATCTCCCAGCGCGTCAGCAGCGTAGCCACCTCGTGGTCGCTGTCGACCACAAGGCCGTCGACGAGGACCCGGCAGCGTTGACCGGGCCTGATCCACTCGCGTTGCAGGAAATCGGGGTGTCCGGGGTATCCGGACACCCCGATTTCGCTGATGTCGTGTCGATCTTGAGGTTGGTCAGTCCTTCTCGATCGTGACCTTGCTGGGCTTGGCGCTGCGCTCGTCGGTGGTCGGCTTGCTGGGCCGCTTGCCGTTCTCACCGGTGCTGGTGATCTTCGTCGGCTTGGCGCCCCGGCCACCCTCGCCCGGAACGGCCGCCACGGTCGGCTCGCCGTCCACCCCGGCGCTGGCCGCGCCGCCGTCGACAGTGGTCATCGGTTCGGCCACCGGGCGGGTCGTGGACTGCCCGGACTCGCCGCCCGCCGCGGCGTTCGCCGGCTGCCGGGCGTCGTCGGGCTCGCCCGTGCGGCCGTTCGCGCTGCCGGCATCGACCGGAGTGCCGGCGTCGTCGGGCGCGGCCTTCAGACCAGCGCCGACTGGCGCGTCGTCGTGCTCGCCCCTGCGACCGCTCGCCACGTCGGCGTCCGCGGGTGCGGTGGCCCCGTCGTCACCGGTGCCTGACCCGGTCGCGGCCTCGCCGCCCGCAGGCGCGGACACGGTCGCGGTCCCGGACGGCGCGTCGGGGTGATCGTCCGTGGCCGGTGCGGTCGGGCCGTCGATCGGGCCGGTGGTGCCGCGTAGCCGCACCTCGGCCATCTGCCGTTCGAGCTCGTCGGACTCCTGCCGCGCCTTCCAGGTCTCCTGCCGAAGGTCGGCGAGCTGCTGCTGAGCCTGGGCGATCTCCAACATCACCTGGGCGAGCTGCTGTCGGCCCGCGGCCGATTCCTGCTGCGTCGCCGCCAGGTGCTGCTGCGTGGTCGCCAGGTGCTGCTGGGTGGTGGCCGCGTACTCCTCGAACTGGCGGCGCGAGGCCGCGACGTGCTCGTCGGCCTTGCGCCGCTTGTCGCCCGCCTCGGTCTCGGCGCGGCTCAACAGCTCGGCCGCCTCCGTCTCGGCGCGCTCGCGCAGCGCCGACGCATCCCGCTCGGCAGCCAGGCGGACCGCCTCGGCGCCCTGCTCGATCTCGTTCTTGCGAGCGGTGTACTCGGTCTCCAGCGTGTCCTTGCGGGTCGAGTACTCGGTCTCCAGCTCGTCGCGCCGGGCGGTGAGGCTCGACTCCAGCTCGGTGCTGCGCGCGGTCCAGCTCGACTCCAGCTCCTGCTGGCGGGACTCGTGCTGCTTGTCCAGCTCGTCGCGGCGCTTGGTGAACTCCTGCTCGGCGGTGGACCGCAGCTGGGCCAGCTCACGATCGGCCGCCTCGCGCCGCGAGTTGACCTCCTGCTCCACGCCGGCCCGCCAGGCGCCCAGCTCCTGCTGGGTCTGCGCCCGGGACTGCTGCACGTACGCCTCGGTCTCGCTGCGCATGCGCTGCACGTACGCCTCGGTCTCGGCGCGGCTGCGCTTGGCCGACTCGGACGCCTGCGTGGTCAGCCGCTCGGCCTCCTGCTGGGCCTTGGCGCGCGTGGCCCGGCCGGCCATCGACGCGTCGTCGATGATCTGCTTGGCCTCCTGCTGTGCCTTGGCGTGGGTCGCCCGGCCCGCCTCGGTCGCCGTGTCGGTGAGCCGCTTGGCCTCCTGCTGGGCCTTGGCGTGCACCTCCTTGGCCGCCTCGCGCAGCTCCCCGGCCTCCTGCCGGGCGGTGGTCAGCGCCTCGCGGGCCGCCTCGCGCAGCTTGGTGGCCTCCTGCTGCGCGCGAGTGTGGATCTCCTTGGCGGTGTCCCGCAGGTGGGTGGCCTCCTGCTGGGCCTTGGCCAGCTCGTCCTGCGCGGCCTTGCGCAACTTCGCCGACTCGTCCCTGGCCGACCGCAGGGTCTCGTCCGCCTCCGCGCGACGGGAGGCGCTGTGCCGCTCCTCCTCCTGGCGTCGGGCGGCGAGAGCGATCTCGAAGTCCTTCAATGCCCGCGCAGCCTGCTCGCGGGCCTCTTCGATGATGTGCTCGGCGGTGGCACGACGGGCGTCGATCTCCTCGTTGGCCGCGGACAGGATCTGCTCGGCCTGCTCCTCGGCGAGGGTGAGGATCGACTCGACGCGGGGGCCCAGATGCCGGAAGGAGGCCCGGTCCACCACGTTCATCTGCTTGCGGACCTGCGTCAGATCCCGTTGCAGAACCTCGACCTGGCCGGCGAGCTTGTGGATCTGTGTATAGGCCTGTTCCCGTTCGGCGGCGAGGGTCGCGATCTCGTGCTCCGCACGCGCGACGTACCGGTCAACCTGTTTCTTCTCGTACCCCCGCAGAGCGGACTCGAAGCTGGGCTCCGTGGTCACGTCCCCGCCGAGAGCGAACAGTTCCTCGCCGTGCGACATGCCCCCATCCTCACACGCATCGCCCCCTGCTGGGGCGATACGGACGGCCCTTGTGGGACCTACTTCACTCCGTGGCGAGGGCGCCACACCAAGGGTTGGGAAACGCACACGGCGCGAGGTCACACCGGTCACCCAGTGTCACCTCGCGCCGTCGATGCCCCAACCTGACGCCTCGCGTCAGCCGGCGGTCTCCGCGGTCACCCGCTCCTGACCACCGTCGGTCTTCTTCGCCTCCGGCTTGGCCGCCGGAGCAGCCGCCGCCGGCACGCCGGGCACGATGCCGGCGAGCCCGGAGAGCATCTGGCCGAGCTGCGAGGTGACCGCGTCCTTCTGCCGGGTGAGGTCATCGACCTCGCGGCGGGCGGCCTGCGTGGTCAGCTCGGCCTCGGTGCGGGCCTCGGTGAGCAGGCGCTGCGACTCGGCCTTGGCCTCGTTGAGCGTCTTCTCGGAGTGCGCCTTGGCCTTGTCGATCGTCTCGGCGGCGTTGCGCTCCGACTCGACCCGGCGGGCCTCGGCGCGCTGCTCGATCTCCTTCGCGCGCTCCTGGGCGGCGCGGGCGCGCTGCTCGGCCTCGCTGACCATCTTCTGGGTCTGCGCGACCTGGGCGGCGTGCCGCTCGGACTCCTCGCGCTCGGCCTTCTCGCGCCGCTCGGCCAGCTGCAGCTCCAGGGCCTGGAGGTCCTTGTCGCGCTTGTCCCGCGCGTCGGTGAGCAGCTTGGTGGCCTCGGCACGCTTCTCCTCGGCCTCGCGGGCGGCCTTGGCCCGCTGCTGGGTGATCTCCCGCTCGGCGGTGGCACGAAGGGTGGCCACCTCCCGCTCGACTGTCGACTTCAGCTCGGCAACCTCGTGCGCGGTGACCGTACGCAGCTGCTTGGTCTCGCGGTCGGCGTCGGCGCGCAGCGTGTCGGCCTCGCGGCGGGCCTGCACGCGGACCTCGGCGGCCTCGCGCTCGGCGGCGGTGCGCAGGTTGCCGGCCTCGCGCTCGGCGCTGGCCTTCATCGCGGCGGCCTCGGCGCGGGCCTTGTCCGTGATCTCCCGGGCCTCGAGGCGGGCGGCGGAGAGGATGCCCTCCGACTCGCGCTTGGCCTCGTTGCGGTGGTCGTTGGCCTGCTCCTCGGCGAGCCGGAGGATCTGCTCGACGCGGGTGCCGAGCCCCGAGAGGGTTGGCCGGCTGTTCTCTTCGAGCTGCTTGTTCGTGTCGGTGAGCTTCTGCTCCAGCGCACTCATGCGCTGCTCGGCCTGGCGGAGGCGACGCTGGGCGTCGTTCATCCGCTGCTCAGCCTCGGCACGGGCCTGCTCGGACTGGGTCAGCGCGGCGGTCATCCGGCCGATGAAGTCATCGACCTGGTGAGTGTTGTATCCGCGCAGGCCAACGGTGAAATCTGGCTGCGAGTTCGCGTTATCGAAGAACGCGAGAGGGGAGGACTGCTGCTGGGGCATTGGGACATACTGGCAGACGCCCCAGGGTGCTTCGCAAGAGCGGTACGGAGCTTTCGTGCCCTCATTACATGGTCAACTGCCCCGACCGCCGAGGCCGGACCAATCGGCGATCTTGGCAGGTCCCGGGCGGGACGGACGCCACGCAGCGTGACGCGAAAAAGGGCCACGGGTACGCCCCGTGGCCCTTTGTTCGATCCGGATGGGTTTCCGCAAATGGGGTGGGAAGAACAATGGCCGATCACCGCATTGGCCATCGGGTGCTCATCCGTCCGGCCGGTGGCCCGCTCAGTGCCCCCGGAACCTGTTGATCGCTTCCTCGTGCCGCGCCCGCAGCTCCCCGTCGCGGACGCCCAACCCGTCGGTGGGCGCGAGGCAACGGACCCCGACCTTGCCCTGGTGCGCGTTGCGGTGCACCTCGTACGCGGCCTGACCGGTCTGCTCCAACGGGTAGGTGCGCGACACCGTCGGGTGCACCTTGCCGAGCGCGACCAGACGGTTGGCCTGCCACGCCTCGTGATAGTTCGCGAAGTGGCTGCCCACGATCCGCTTCAGGTGCATCCACAGGTAGCGGTTGTCGTACTGGTGCTGGAACCCGCTGGTGGACGCGCAGGTGACGATGGTGCCGCCGCGGCGGGCCACGAAGACGCTCGCGCCGAACGTCTCCCGGCCCGGGTGCTCGAAGACGATGTCCGGGTCCTCGCCCCCGGTCAGCTCGCGGATCCGCTCGCCGAAGCGCCGCCACTCGTCCTGGTCCTGGGTCTGCTCGTCCTGCCAGAACCGGAAGTCCTCGGCCGCCCGGTCGATGACCAGCTCCGCGCCCATCCGGCGACACAGCTCGGCCTTCTCCGGCGAGGAGACCACGCAGACCGGGATCGCGCCACCGTTGAGGGCCATCTGGGTGGCGTACCCGCCGAGGCCGCCGGACGCGCCCCAGATCAGCACCACGTCACCCTGCTTCATGTTGGCGCCGTGGTGCGAGACGAGCTGGCGGTACGCGGTGGAGTTGACCAGGCCGGGACTGGCCGCCTCCTCCCAGGTCAGGTGCCGCGGCTTGGGCATCAGCTGGTTGGCCTTGACCACTGTCAGCTCGGCCAGCCCGCCGAAGTTGGTCTCGAAACCCCAGATCCGCTGCTGCGGGTCGAGCATGGTGTCGTCGTGTCCGGCGGCGTCCTCCAGCTCGACCGAGAGGCAGTGCGCGACGACCTCGTCGCCGGCCGCCCACCGGGTCACCCCCGGGCCGGTCCGCAGCACCACGCCTGCGGCGTCCGAGCCGACCACGTGGTACGGCAGGTCGTGTCGGCGGGTCAGCTCGGAGACCCGGCCGTAGCGTTCGAGGAACCGGAAGGTGGACACCGGCTCGAAGATGCTTGTCCACACCGTGTTGTAGTTGATCGCGCTGGCCATCACCGCGATCAGCGCCTCGCCCGGCGCGAGCTCAGGCGTCGGCACCTCCTGCACGTGCAGCGCCTTGCGGGGGTCCTTGTCCCGGGTGGCCATGCCGTCGAACATCCGGGACTCCTCGGCGCGGACGACGACGCCTCGGTAACTCTCCGGCACGGGCAGTCCGGCGACGCCCGCCAGCTCACGGTCCGGGTCGTTCGATTCCTCCGCTGCCATGATCGCTTCGAGGATGTCCTGCACGGTGACCTCCGGTTCGTCCCCGCACCCGCACGGGCCCGGGTGCTGCCATCGTCGGCGCCGGCGGACACGACCACCATGTCGGCATTCGACACATCCGGCCCGGTCGCGCCCCTGTGGGCCGGGACGTTACTGAACGGTAGCTAGGGCCGGAAGGCTCTGTGAAAAACTGCATCGACCGATGCGTGAAGCTGCCCGACCACCCCGCCAACCACGCACAGAAGTGCGCGCACCGACGCGCGCGAGCCGGGGACGGACGCGCGGGAGGCGGCAACTTCGGGGATGTTGCTGCCTCAGGTGCGGCGGAGGCAGCAACATCCCCGGAGTTGCGCGGATCTTGCCGGCGTTGGCGCGGCGCGGGTGTGGCGTGCGGTGGGACTCAGTGTGCGGTGGGGGCCGGTTGGACCAGTTCGATCAGGACGCCGCCCGCGTCCTTGGGGTGCACGAAGTTGATCCGGCTGTCGGCGGTGCCACGGCGCGGAGCGTCGTAGAGCAGCCGCATCCCCCGCTCGCGCAGCGCCGCGCAGGCCACGTCGATGTCCGCCACGGTGTACGCGACCTGCTGCACGCCCGGCCCGTTGCGGTCGAGGAACTTCGCGATCGTCGACTCCGGGGTGAGCGGGGCGAGCAGCTGCACGCAGCCGCCCTCGGCGGTCGGCCCGACGGTCAGCATCGCCTCCCGTACGCCCTGCTCGGCGTTGGTCTCGGTGTGTACGCAGCGCATCCCGAACGTCCGCTGGTAGAAGTCGATCGCGGCGTCCAGGTCGGCCACGGCGATGCCGACGTGGTCAATCTTGCGAAGCCCGATGTCTGTGACGTAGTCCGCACCGGGCTCGGCGGGGGAGTTCTCAGCCATGGCGCTAGTCTGGCCGAACAATCGTTAAGGCGTACAGCTCGGCACCCCCTCGGAGGCAGGCATGGCTTCGGTGATCGTCAGCGGCGCGCGGACCCCGATGGGCCGGCTGCTGGGCAACCTCAAGGACCTTCCGGCCACCAAGCTCGGCGGTATCGCCATCAAGGCGGCCCTGGAGCGGGCCGGTGTCAGCCCGGACCAGGTCCAGTACGTGATCATGGGGCAGGTGCTCCAGGCGGGCGCCGGGCAGATCCCGGCCCGGCAGGCGGCGGTCGAGGCCGGCGTGCCGATGTCGGTGCCGGCGCTGACCATCAACAAGGTCTGCCTCTCCGGTCTGGACGCGATCGCCCTGGCCGACCAGCTCATCCGGGCCGGCGAGTTCGACATCGTGGTGGCCGGCGGCATGGAGTCGATGACAAACGCCCCGCACCTGCTGATGGGGCAGCGCACCGGCTACAAGTACGGCGACGTGGTGGTCAAGGACCACATGGCCCACGACGGGCTCAGCGACGCCTGGGACTGCTGCTCGATGGGTGAGTCGACCGAGCGGCTCGGCACGAAGCACGGCATCTCGCGCGAGGAGCAGGACGCCTTCGCCGCGGCCAGCCACCAGCGGGCGGCCGCCGCGCAGAAGAACGGCCACTTCGCCGAGGAGATCACCCCGGTGCTGATCCCGCAGCGCAAGGGCGACCCGCTGGTCATCAGCGACGACGAGGGCATTCGCCCGGACACCTCTGTCGAGTCGCTGGCCCGGCTGCGTCCCGCCTTCGCCAAGGACGGAACGATCACCGCCGGCAGCTCCTCGCCGATCTCCGACGGCGCGGCCGCGGTGGTCGTCATGAGCATGGCCAAGGCCAAGGAGCTGGGGCTGACCTGGCTGGCCGAGATCGGCGCGCACGGCAACGTGGCGGGCCCGGACAATTCGCTGCACTCGCAGCCGTCCAACGCGATCAACCACGCCCTGAAGAAGGGCGGCCTGAGCATCGAGGACCTGGACCTCATCGAGATCAACGAGGCGTTCGCGCAGGTCGGCATCCAGTCCACCCGCGACCTCGGCATCAGCTCCGACAAGGTCAACGTCAACGGCGGCGCGATCGCGCTGGGGCACCCGATCGGCATGTCCGGTGCGCGTCTCGTCCTCACCCTCGCCCTGGAGCTGAAGCGGCGCGGTGGCGGCACCGGCGCGGCCGCTCTCTGTGGCGGCGGCGGTCAGGGCGACGCGCTGATCATCCACGTGCCGGGCAAGGCTGAGTCCGACAAGTGAATCAAGAAGGCACCACGTCGGTGCGCCGTAGCCGGGACGTGCCGATGCTTGTCGAGCGGGCCCGTACCGGTGACCCCCGCGCGGTGGCCCGCCTGATCACCCTTGTGGAGAACGGCGACACCCTGCTGCCGGACATCGCCGCCGCGCTCGCCCCGTACGCCGGGCAGGCCCAGGTCGTCGGCCTCACCGGCGCACCGGGGGTGGGCAAGTCCACCACCACAAACGAGTTGGTCCGTGCGCTACGGGCGCGTGGGCACCGGGTCGGCGTGCTGGCGGTCGACCCGTCCAGCCCGTTCACCGGTGGGGCGATCCTCGGTGACCGGGTGCGTATGCAGGACCACGCCACCGATCCGGGCGTCTACATCCGGTCGATGTCCAGCCGCGGACACCTCGGCGGGCTGGCGGCGGCGACGCCGCAGGCGGTCCGCGTGCTGGAGGGCGCCGGCTGCGACGTGGTGCTTGTCGAGACGGTAGGCGTCGGGCAGGCCGAGGTGGAGGTCGCCTCGCTTGCCGACACCACGCTCGTGCTGCTCGCCCCCGGCATGGGTGACGCGATCCAGGCGGTCAAGGCGGGCATCCTGGAGATCGCCGACGTGTTCGTGGTCAACAAGGCCGACCGGGACGGCGTCGACGCCACGGTCCGCGACATCCAGGGCATGATCGCCCTCGGTGAGCGCGGCCCGGGGCAGTGGCGGCCGCAGGTGGTCCGCGCGATCGCGGCCCGGGGCGAGGGCATCGACGACATCGCCGCCGCCATCGACAAGCACCGTGGCTGGCTGGTCGAGCACGGCGAGCTGCGCCGCCGCCAGGAGGCGCGGGCCGCCGCCGAGATCGAGGCCATCGCGCTCGGCACCCTCCGCGCCCGGATCGGCTCACTTCGCGACGGTACGGAGCTGAGCACGCTCGCCGCCAAGGTGGCCGAGGGTGGCCTCGACCCGTACGCGGCGGCGGACACCCTGCTCGCCCAGCTCGCCCGCTGACCGTCCACCGGGGACAGCCTCGCGCTGCCCGACCCTTGTAGGCTCGCACCGCCCCACGGCGGTGGGGCCGGCGTGAGGAGCAGGGGAGTGGGCATGGATCACGAGGCGACCCAGGAGCTGAGCGCGGCGTCGGTTCCGGCCGGCGGCACGACGCACGTCTCCGACGAGGTGATCGAGAAGATCGCCGTCGCGGCAGCCCGCGCGGTGCCCGGGGTGGCCGAGCTGGGCGGGGACGTGGCCCGGTTCTTCAACTCGGTCCTCGACCGGGTCGGGCTGGACCAGGTGGGCGACGCCCGGCGCGGCTGCTCGGCGCACGTGACAGGCGACGCCGCCGTGGTCAATCTGGTGCTGGTGATCGAGGCCGGTCGTGCGGTGCCGGAGATCACCGCCGAGGTGCGGGCCCGGGTCACCGAGGCCGTCGAGGCGTACGGGCTGCGTGTCGACGAGGTCAACATCCGGGTCGACGACGTGGCGATGGGCGCTCCCGCCGTCTGACCTGGTTACCCGCCGGTACGGCCTTACTTAGCGATCGTTCAGGCGAGGGCTCTACACTCGACGTGCAGTCGAGGAACCGAGGAGGAGCCCTGCGCATGGACGCCGACGAGATCGACGCCGGACGGGCACGCTGGCAGGCCCGGTACGACTCCGCGCGCAAGCGGGACGCCGACTTCACCACGCTCTCCGGGATGCCTGTGGAGCCGGTCTACGGGCCTCCGGAGGGCAGCGCGTACCCGGGCTTCGAGCGGATCGGCTGGCCGGGCGAGTACCCGTACACCAGGGGTCTTCATCCGACCGGCTACCGCGGGCGGACCTGGACGATCCGGCAGTTCGCCGGCTTCGGCAACGCCCAGCAGACCAACGAGCGCTACAAGATGATCCTCGGCGCCGGTGGCGGTGGTCTCTCGGTCGCGTTCGACATGCCGACCCTGATGGGCCGCGACTCCGACGACCCGCAGGCGCTCGGCGAGGTCGGCCACTGCGGCGTCGCCATCGACACCGCCACCGACATGCAGGCGCTCTTCGACGGCATCGACCTGGCCGACGTCACCACCTCGATGACCATCTCCGGCCCGGCCGTGCCGGTGTTCTGCATGTACCTGGTCGCCGCCGAGCGGCAGGGCGCCGACCTGTCCAAGCTGGACGGCACCCTGCAGACCGACATCTTCAAGGAGTACATCGCGCAGAAGGAGTGGCTCTTCGACCCGGAGCCGCACCTGCGCCTGATCGGCGACCTGATGGAGTACTGCGCGGCCGAGATCCCGCGCTACAAGCCGCTGTCGGTCTCCGGCTACCACATCCGCGAGGCCGGCTCGACCGCCGCGCAGGAGCTGGCGTACACCCTGGCCGACGGGTTCGGCTACGTGGAGCTGGGTCTCTCGCGCGGGCTGGACGTGAACGTCTTCGCGCCGGGGCTGAGCTTCTTCTTCGACTCGCACCTCGACTTCTTCGAGGAGATCGCGAAGTTCCGCGCCGCCCGCCGGATCTGGGCCCGCTGGCTGCGCGACGTCTACGGCGCGACAAGCGAGAAGGCCCTCTGGCTGCGGTTCCACACGCAGACCGCAGGGGTGTCGCTGACCGCGCAGCAGCCGGTCAACAACGTCGTACGCACCGCCGTGGAGGCTCTCGCGGCGGTGCTGGGCGGCACCAACTCGCTGCACACCAACGCGCTGGACGAGACCCTGGCGCTGCCTACCGACGAGTCCGCCGAGATCGCCCTGCGTACCCAGCAGGTGCTGATGGAGGAGACCGGCGTGGTCAACGTGGCCGACCCGCTCGGCGGCTCCTGGTACGTCGAGGCGCTGACCGACAAGATCGAGGCCGAGGCGGAGGAGATCTTCGCCCGCATCCGGCAGCTCGGCGGGGAGGGGCCGCACCAGATCGGCCCGATGACCTCGGGCATCCTGCGCGGCATCGAGGACGGCTGGTTCACCGGGCACATCGCGGAGTCGGCCTTCGTCTACCAGCAGGCCCTGGAGAAGGGCGACAAGAAGATCGTCGGCGTCAACTGCCACACCGGCACGGTCGCCAAGGAGCTGGAGATCCTGCGCATCTCGCACGAGGTGGAGCTGGAGCAGCGCCGGGTGCTCGCCGAGCGCAAGAGCGCGCGGGACGAGCCGGCGGTCCGAGCGGCGGTCGCGCGGATGATCGAGGCCAGTCGCACCGACGAGAACATGATCCCCGCCATGCTCGACGCCGTCCGCGCCGAGGCGACCCTTGGCGAGATCTGCGACGCCCTCCGGGCCGAGTGGGGCACCTACCGCGAGCCCGCCCGCTTCTAACCTCGTCGATCGTGCGCTTTCTGTCCCGCCGAACGGGGTCGATGCCGCGTTTCGGCGACAGAAAGTGCACGATCGCGGGGGGTGGGGTGGGGCGTGAGAGTTGCAACGTCGGAGTTGTGGGTGAGCCGGTAATCCGTGCTCGCGTGCGAGACTAGGTAACCATGAGCGACCCACGGATCACCTCGTCGATCTTCACCCGCGGCGCGGTCGACCTCAGCACGCTGCGCGGCCCCGCACCAGCCAGTTCCCGCCCCGGCACACCCCCGCAGGGCGGCCCGTCCGCAGGCGTACCCGGCGCGCCGAGCGCCGGCGGCAACGCCGCCATCGTCGACGTCACCGAGGCGACCATCCAGGCCGATGTGCTCGAACGGTCGATGGCCATGCCCGTCATCGTCTTCTTCGGCGCGGCCGGCTTCCCGGAGAGCGACGAGTTCGCCCCGGTGCTGGAACGGCTGGCCGCCGAGAGCGGCGGCACCTGGGTGCTCGCCCGGGTCGACGTGCAGGAAAACCCGCGGATCGCCCAGATGTTCCGGGTCCAGGGCATCCCCATGGTCTACGCCGTCGTCGGCGGCCAGCCGATCGACGCCTTCTCCGGTGTGGTGCCCGAGGCGCAGCTCCGCCAGTGGATCCAGGCCGTGCTCAAGGCCGGCGGCGTGGCCGTCGCCGAACCGGAGGACCCGCGCCTCGACGAGGCCGACGACGCGCTCATGAGCGGCGATCTGGACGCCGCCGAGCAGGCGTACCGCAAGATCCTCGCCGACGCCCCGGCGGACGCCGCGGCCACGGCGGGCCTTGCCCAGGTCGGCGTGGCCCGCCGGGTGGCGGGCGCCGACCCGGCCACCGCGCTGGCCGCCGCCGAGAGCGCCCCCGACGACGTCGCGACCCAACTGCTTGCCGCCGACATCGAGGTGCTCAGCGGCCTGGCCGAGCAGGCGTACGCCCGGCTCGTCGACCTGGTCCGGCGCACCGCCGGCGAGGACCGCGAGGAGGTCCGCCAGCACCTGGTGTCGCTGTTCTCCATCGCCGGCCCGGACGACCCGGCGGTCGCCTCGGCCCGGCGGGCCCTGGCCAGCGCCCTGTTCTGAGTTCAATGACTTCGTAGCACGCCAGCGCGGGCCGGCGAACCGCCGGCCCGCCCGACCACCGAGGACGGGAGCTCATGATGCGCCGGATCGCCGTCCTCGACGCGCCGACAAATCTCGGCCTGCGACCGCCGACGTCCACCTCCGTGCCGGGCTGCGCCAAGGCTCCCGGCGCGTTGCGCGACCACGACCTGCTGGCCCGGCTCCGGGCCCGCGACGCCGGCTGCGTCACCCCACCGCGGTACGACCCCGGCGACTGGCGACCCGGCGACGGCGTCTGCCACGCCCGGGAGATCGCCGACTACTCCCTCGCCCTCGCCGAACGGATCGGCTCGATCATCGACCGGGGCGAGTTCCCCGTGGTGCTGGGCGGCGACTGCTCCGTGCTGCTCGGCTCCGCGCTGGCCATGCACCGCCTCGGCGAGGCGGTCGGTGGGCGGATCGGGCTGGTCTTCGTCGACGGGCACTCCGACTTCCGGCACCCCGGCAACGCCTCCTATGTCGGCGCGGCCGCCGGGGAGGACCTGGCCCTCGTCACCGGGCGCGGGCAGGCCGACCTGGCCGCGCTCGAGGGCCGCCGACCCTACTTCCGCGACATCGACGTGGTGGTGCTCGGCATCCGTGCGCAGGACGAGTACCGCCTCGACCTGCAGGCCGCGGGCATCACCACCCGACCGGTGCCGGCGCTGCGCGCCGAGGGCGCCGCCCGGACGGCCCAGTGGGCGCACGAGCAGCTCGCCGACTGCGCGGGCTACTGGGTGCACATCGACGTCGACGTGCTCGACCCCGCGGTGATGCCGGCCGTGGACGCCCCCGACCCGGGTGGCATCGCCTTCGCCGAGCTGGAGATCCTGCTCGCCGGCCTGGTCGACACCCCACACTGCCTCGGTGTCGAGCTGACCGTCTTCGACCCCGACTACGACCCGGACGGCTCGTACGCCGCCGAGATCGTCAACACAGTGGTCGCCGGTCTGGCCCCGGTCACCGCCCCGGAGGCGGTGCCGCCCCGACTGCTCTCGCCCCGACCGACACCCTCGCCCCGGCGCGGCAACGGTCGGGCCACCACCGCCACCGAGCGTTCCGATCGGCTCAGCGCGCTCGATGGGCTTGACCGTGCCGCGTCTGGTGGGCTTGACCGTGCCGCGTCTGGTGGGCTTGATCGTGCCGCGCGCGCCGCTGGACCTGCCGGCGGCGGTCGGGGTGACGAGCACGCCGGCGATGATGATCTTCCCGATGTCGAACCCGCCGACGCCCAGCCGCCTCGCGGCGGGCCTGTTGGCGTCGGTCCCTTGGGAGGCCGTTTTGCCGACGTAGATCCCTCTGGCGGCGGTTCTGCCGGCACCGGTCCCTCGGGCGGCCGTTCGTCGCTGAGCACGGTGCCGGACGATGTTGCGGCCGAGGCCGAACCACCCGGCATCCGCGTTCTGGGTCCGTCTGAGCCGTCGGGGATCGCAGCCCAGATCACCGCCACGGTCGAGCGTGAACCGGTCGGTCCGCCTGCGTCGGCCGGCCCGGGTCTGCTCCGACGACCGTCCCCGCCGGCCCAGGAACCGCCGGAGAGGCGCGAAGCCGACACCGCCTGACCAGTCCCGGCTCACCTCGCCACCAGGCCCGGCCCACCTCGCCGTGATCAACTCGGTTTCGCTGAAACCGTGGTGTCCGGGTGGCCTGGACACCACGGTTTCAGCGAAACCGAGTCGATCGTGGCGGGCAGCGGCGCGGGCGGGGCAGGGGGCGGGGGGCAGGGGGCAGGCGCTGGGCGCCAGCCGGGCCATCCGCTTTGGCTGCCCGCCCTGTGGATGTGCTGTTGAGCGGTATACCTCAGAGGTATGAATATGACTCTGAGGTATACCGCGTGCGAGCGCTTCCGGCTCCATGGAGGTGACCGAGGGTCATCGCCGGCCGCCGGCTGCGCCTACCGCCCCAGCCAGAGTTGGGGATTACTCGTCTAGCGGAGGGCGCGGAGAAAGCGCTCGGCGATCGGGACGGCCGAGGAAGTGCTGGCCCCGCCGTTCTCCACGAACACGGCGAACGCGACGTCACCCTGCCAGCCGACGAACCAGGCGTGCGTGTGGGCCGGGTTGTCGTCGTACTCGGCGGTGCCGGTCTTGCCGTACACCTCGCCGCCCGGAACGTCCTTGAGCGCGCTGCCGGTGCCGGCCGTGACCACCTCGCGCATCATCGTGCGCAGCGCCGTGACGGACTCCGGTTTGAGCTGCTCGCCGGGCGGTGCCGGCTTGGCCGGCGCCGGGTCGACCAGCAACTTCGGCTGCTCGAAGCGGCCCCGGGCGACGGCCGCGGTGGCGCCGGCCATGGCCAGGGGGCTGACCAGCGTGGTGCCCTGGCCGAACGAGGCGGCTGCCTGCTCGGCGGGGCTGCCGCCGGTCGACACCTTGCCGGGGAAGGCGTCCGTGCCGAGATCCCACTGCCCCTCCAGGCCCAGCGAGCGGCCGGCGGCGGCCAGCCCGTCGCCGCCGAGCTTCGGGGCCAGCGACGCGAAAGCCGTGTTGCAGGACTTGGCGAAGTCGGTACGGAACGGCACCGAGCCCAACTCGAAGTTGTCCGAGTTCTTGAAGGACCGGCCATCGACGGTGAAGGTCTTCTTGCACTCCACCGGCCCGTCCAGCGTGACCGCGCCCCGGTCCAGCAGACCCAGCGCGCTGACCATCTTGAACGTGGAGCCCGGCGGCACCTGCGCGGTGAAGGCCAGGTTCTCGCCGGTCGAGCCGGGACCGTTGGCGGCGGCGAGGACCGCGCCGTCGCTGACGCGGACCGCGACCAGCGCGGCTCGGTGCGACTCGGCGCGCAGGGCGCCGTCGGCCGCGTTCTGGGTGGCCACGTCCAGCGTGGTCTTGAGGGCCTGACCGGGCTTCGGCTTTTGGCGGAACAGCTCGGCGCCGGTGGGTGCCAGCTTGCCGTCCTCGTCGGGCCGCTCGACCATGACCGTCAGGCCGGGGGCGCCGCGAAGCTGCTCGTCATAGCGGCCCTGCAACCCGCCGTGCCCGACCAGGTCGCCGGTGACGTACCGGTCCGGGTGGGCGGCGAGGTCGTCGGCCTGCGCCTGGTCGACCGAGCCGAGCAGCGCGCGGGCGAACTCCCGGGTCGGGGCCAGGTCGAGCTTGTCGGACACGAACTTGGTGCCGGGCAGGTCGTAGATCCGGGACTTGATCTGGCGGTACGCCGGGTCGCGCAGGGTCACCACCTCGACGAGAGCGCCCGGGTCGGCCTCGGCCACCCGCTTGGGCAGGTCGGACAGGTCGACTGCGGGAACGAGGGCCGGCCGGATGGCCTTGAAGGCACCGTCGAGATCCTTGACCAGCTTCTTGATGTCGGTGACCTGGTTCGGTTGTACGCCCACCCGCACGACCGGGCGGGGCGACACGATCGGCTGGCCGGCCGCGTCCAGCACGCCGGCCCGGGCGCCGGTGTCGCGGCGCAACCCCAGTCGGTCACCCTTGGCGAGCTGCTCGTGGATCACCCGCGGCTCCCACATCACCTGCCACTGGTCGTCGTCGCCCTGGACGAGCCGCAGCTCCCGGTCGTACGCCCAGTGGGTCTGGCCTGGAAGCGTCCAGTCCACCCGGATCGTGGCGGTAGCGATGTTCTTGGTGATCTTCGGCTCGCCCTGGCGGGTCAGCGTGGGCGGGGTGGCCGCCAACTCGCCGGACAGCTCCTTGATCTCCTTGGCCACCTCGGTGGCCGGCAGCTTGGCGCCGGTCGTGTCGACAATCGCGACCGCCTGCAGGTCGCCGCTGCGCCAGCCGCTGAGGAAGGCGTCGACGCCGCGCTCCGGCCCGTCGTCGCCGGAGCACGCCGCCAGGACGCCGGCGGTGAGCAGGGCCGCAGTGATCGCCGCGACCCCCCGCGTGCGATTCGGCCGGTGGGGCCGGGGGTAGGACAAGGTCATGAAGCGGTCCTTCCGGTCTCGGGCTGCTCTGCACGGTAGTACGCGGAGGCTGTCCCGAACGTCCCGTGCGGGCCTCGACGTGCGGAAAGACGGGCCGGGCCGGTGTGATGAACATCGCGGGGCGGGGTATCCCGCAAGCGGCCAACCTCGGACCCGCAACGGGTGAAAGGACAAAGTCCCGATCCGGACGTCCGGCCAGTGGTCCGCCGACGAAGGCGGGAAACGACAGGCTTACGCTGGGCGGCAGAGTGACCCACAACGCGGTGGGTCGAGGGGAGTGGCACCGATGGACCGGCGTCCGGCGATCAAACCGGAACCCGACCTCCGGCAGGATGACACCGGCCGGGACGAGGACAGCTTCGATTCGGCGACCGACGGGGACGGCTACGGCCGGCTCGACACGGGCGTCACAGGGCTGACCGGGTCGAGCATCGACACCATCTACGATCTGGGCCTGCCGACCGAGGCACTGGCCGACGACGTGGAGGACGCCGAGCTCGACGAACCGGTCCCCAACGCGGAGCGCCTGGTTGCCCAGGCTGTCGCGCTCGCCGGGGACGACCACGATGCGGCGACCCTGGTCGGTCGCTTCTGGCGGTTCGCCCCGGACGAGGAGCTGGTCGGCTTCACTGCGGAGGAGATGCTCGACGCGGCCCGGGCGCACCGGGACCTGGCCCAGCAGCGGGTGCCCGGCGAGTTGAAGCTGCGCATCCACGAGCCGTACGCCGACCAACACCACACCGTCGTCGAGATCGTCACCGATGACATGCCGTTCCTTGTCGACTCGGTGACCGCGCTGCTCAACTCGTACCACCTGGACGTGCACCTGCTCGTGCACCCGCTGGTGGTGGTCCGGCGCGAGCCGCTGGGCCGCCTCACCGAGGTCTCGGCGGACGTGGAACCGGACGACGCGATCGCCGGCGACATCATCGAGAGCTGGATGCGGATCGAAATCGACCCGGTCCGGGATGCAGCCGAGCGCGACCGCCTGCGCGGTGAGCTGCAACGAGTACTCACCGACGTGCGGGAGGCCGTGGAGGACTGGCCGAAGATGCGTCAGCGTGCGCTCGCGCTCGCCGACGAGCTGGCCTCGGCCCGTACCTCGGACAATCGTCCGCCGGTGCCGGAGAAGGACATCACCGACTCGGTGGAGCTGCTGCGCTGGCTGGCGCACGACCACTTCACGTTCCTCGGCTACCGCGAGTACCGGCTGGTCGACGCCCCGGACGGGAACTCCGCCGACCCGGTGGACGGCAAGGCGCTGGAGGCGGTGCTCGGCACCGGCCTGGGCATCCTGCGCTCGGACTCGCCGGAGGCCCGGTCGCTGTCGTCGATGACGCACGAGGCACACGAGAAGGTGCTGGAGAAGCGCCTGCTCATCATCACCAAGGCCAACTCGCGGGCCACCGTGCACCGCTCGGCGTACCTGGACTACATCGGGTTCAAGATCTTCAACGAGGTCGGCGAGGTCATCGGGGAGCGGCGCTTCCTGGGCCTGTTCTCCACTGCGGCGTACCGGACCAGCGTCCGGGAGCTGCCTGTGGTACGCCGGAAGGTCGCGGAGGTGCTCGACCGCTCCGGCCTGAGCCGGCGCAGCCACTCCGGCAAGGATCTGCTGCAGATCCTGGAGACCTACCCGCGCGACGAGCTGTTCCAGATCAAGACCGACGACCTGTACCACGCGGTGATCGGTGTGCTGCGGATGGCGGGCCGCCGGCAGTTGCGGGTGTTCCTGCGCCGCGACGCGTACGGGCGGTTCATCTCCTGCCTGATCTACCTTCCCCGGGACCGGTTCACCACCCAGAACCGGCTGCGCATGCAGGACATCCTGCTGCGTGAGCTGAACGGCGTCGGGGTCGACTACACCACCCGGGTCACCGAGTCGATGCTGGCCCGGATCCACTTCATCGTCCGCACCGACCCGACCCGGCCGCCCGGCGACATCGACGCCGACCTGCTGGCCGAGGAACTGGCCGACGCGACCCGGCTCTGGGACGACGACTACCGGCTCGTGCTGGAGCGCAAGCTCGGCGACGAGCAGGCCAAGCACCTGTTCGCCAGGTACGCCGACGCGTTCCCGGAGGGCTACAAGGACGGGCACACGCCGTACGAGGCGATGAAGGACCTGGCCAAGCTGGAGCTGCTCGAGGAGCCCGGCCAGCTGGAGATGCACCTGTTCCGCAAGCAGCTGGCGCCGAGGCCGGGCACCCGCGTGCCCGGCGCGGACCTGGCCGACAGCATGAACGTGCGGTTCAAGGTCTACCGGTACGGCGAGCCGATGATGCTCTCCGCCGTGCTGCCGGTGCTGCACTCGCTCGGCGTCCGCGTCGTCGACGAGCACCCGTACGAGGTGGACCGGATCGACGGTCGGGTCTACCTGTACGACTTCGGCCTCATGCTGCCCGAGGGGCATCACGAGCTGTCCGAGGTACGCCCGCACGTGGAGAACGCGTTCGCGGCGGCGTGGCGCGGCGAGGCCGAGGTGGACCGGTTCAACGAGCTGGTGCTGCGCGCCGGGCTGACCTGGCGGCAGGTGGTGGTGCTGCGGGCGTACGCGAAGTACCTGCGGCAGGCCGGGACGGTCTTCTCGCAGGACTACATGGAGCAGACCTTCATCGCGTACCCGAAGCTCGCCAGCCTGTTGGTGGAGCTCTTCGAGACACGGTTCGCGCCGGGCGAGTTGACCGCCGAGCAGCGGCAGCAGCGCAGCGGCGAGCTGGTGGAGACGATCCGGGGCGCGCTGGACGACGTGGCGAGCCTCGACCAGGACCGGATCCTGCGCTCGTACCTGACGCTCATCGAGGCGACACTGCGGACCAGCTTCTACCAGAAGCCGGTCGGCGGGCGTCCGAAGGCGTACGTGGCGTTCAAGCTCGACCCGCAGGCCATCCCGGACCTGCCGGCGCCCCGACCGAAGTTCGAGATCTTCGTCTACTCGCCCCGGTTCGAGGGCGTGCACCTGCGGTTCGGGCCGGTGGCCCGGGGCGGGTTGCGCTGGTCCGACCGTCGGGAGGACTTCCGCACCGAGGTGCTGGGCCTGGTCAAGGCGCAGATGGTGAAGAACACCGTGATCGTGCCGGTGGGCGCCAAGGGCGGCTTCGTGCTGAAGCAGAAGCCGGGCGACCGGGACGAGGCGGTGGCCTGCTACCAGGAGTTCGTCGGCGCCATGCTCGACGTCACGGACAACATCGTCAGTGGGCACATCGTGCCGCCCGACGACGTGGTCCGGCACGACGGCGACGACCCGTACCTGGTGGTGGCCGCGGACAAGGGAACGGCGACGTTCTCCGACATCGCCAACGAGATCTCCCTGGCGCACAACTTCTGGCTGGGCGACGCGTTCGCCTCCGGCGGTTCGGCCGGCTACGACCACAAGAAGATGGGCATCACCGCCCGGGGCGCCTGGGAGTCGGTCAAGCGGCACTTCCGGGAGCTGGGCCTGGACACCCAGACCCAGGACTTCACAGTCGTCGGTGTCGGCGACATGTCCGGCGACGTGTTCGGTAACGGGATGCTGCTCTCCGAGCACATCCGGCTGGTGGCGGCCTTCGACCACCGGCACATCTTCCTGGACCCGGAACCGGACGCGGCCACCTCGTACGTGGAGCGTCGTCGACTGTTCGACCTGCCCCGCTCGTCGTGGGAGGACTACAACCCCGAGCTGATCTCGGCCGGGGGCGGCATCTTCCCGCGTACCGCGAAGTCGATCCCGATCACGCCGCAGGTCCGGGCGGCGATCGGCCTCGACGACGACGTCACCCAGCTCTCGCCACAGGAGCTGATGAAGGCGATCGTCACCGCCCCGGTGGACCTGTTCTGGAACGGCGGCATCGGCACGTACGTCAAGGCGTCCACCCAGACAAACGCGGAGGTGGGCGACAAGTCCAACGACGCGATCCGGGTGGACGGGCGCAGCCTGCGCTGCCGGGTGGCCGGCGAGGGCGGCAACCTGGGCTGGACCCAGCTCGGCCGCATCGAGTACGCGCTGACCGGTGGCCGGATCTTCTCCGACTTCATCGACAACGCGGCCGGGGTGGACACCTCCGACCACGAGGTGAACATCAAGATCCTGCTGAACACGGCTGTCGCCGACGGTGAGCTGACCACCGCCGAGCGGGACGAGCTGCTGGCCGGGATGACCGAGGAGGTCGCCGAGCTGGTGCTGCGGGACAACTACGACCAGGCTCGGGCCATCAACAACGCCCAGGCCCAGGCCGCCTCGCTGCTTCCCGTGCACCGTCGGATGATCAACGAGTTGGAGCGTTCCGGCGCGTTGGACCGGTCGCTGGAGGCGCTGCCGCCGGACGAGGAGCTGGCGGTGCGCAGCGAGTCCGGGCTGACCGCGCCGGAGTTCGCGGTGCTGCTCGCGTACGTCAAGATCGTCCTGGAACGGGAGATCCTCACCGAGGGGGTGGCCGACGAGGAGTGGACGACCGAGGTCCTGGTCAACTACTTCCCGACGCCGATGCGCGAGCGGTTCGCCGACCGGATGGGCCGGCAGCGGCTGCGCCGGGAGATCGTCACCACCGTGCTGGTGAACGAGGCGGTCAACCGGGGCGGTATCTCGTTCATCTTCCGGGTGGTCGAGGAGACGGCGGCCAGCGCGGCCGACGTGATCCGGGCGTACGTGGTGGTCCGCGAGGTGTTCGGGCTGCGCGAGGTGTGGGACGCGGTGGAGGCGCTGGACAACAAGGTCTCCCCGGAGCTGCAGACCAGCGTCTACCTGGACACCCGGCGGCTGCTCGACCGGGCGGTGCGGTGGCTGGTGACCAACCGGCGCTCGCCGATCGACGTGCCGGCCGAGATCACGCGGCTGCGCGACGGGGTGGCCCGGCTGCTGCCGGGGCTGGAGGACCTGTTCTACGGCGGTGAGCGGCAGGCCATCACGGCGCACATCGACTCGATGATCGACCGTGGTCTGCCCCGCGAGCTGGCGGAGCGGGCGACCCGACTGATGTACAGCTTCGGCCTGCTGGACGTCGTGGAGACCGCGACCCGCAGCGGACGGGACGTCGGCGAGGTGGCCTCGGTCTACTTCGTGCTCTCCGACCTGTTCCGGGTGGACTCGCTGCTGTCGAAGATCTCCCTGCTGCCGCGCGAGGACCGCTGGCAGACGCTCGCGCGGATGGCGCTGCGCTACGACCTGTACGCCGCGTTGGCCGCGCTCACCGCCGAGGTGCTCGACTCCACGCCGGAGGACCAGCCGCCGCACGAGCGGGTGCAGCAGTGGGAGCAGTCGAACGCCACGTCGATCCACCGCGCCCGCCGGGCGATGGGGGAGTTCGACGAGTCGCGGGCGGATCTCGCCGCCCTGTCCGTGCTGCTGCGTCAGATCCGCACCCTGGTGCGGACCTCCGCCGCCGCCTGATCCGGTACGCCGGAAGCGGTCCGGCCGATCGGGAAACCCCGACCGGCCGGACCGCTTCCGTGTACGCCCCGGGTCACGCCGCGAGGGTGGCGAAGACGACCACGTTGTCCTCGTAGCTCCTGGCCGCCTCGTCGAACTGGCCACCGCAGGTGACGACCCGCAGGCCGGGCCGGTCGTTCGGCCCGTACACCAGCTCGGTGGGGAAGGACGTCTTCGGGTACGACTTCACCGAGTCGACCCGGAACGTCGCCGGCTGGCCGTCCGCCCGCTGGACGGTGATCGTGTCGCCGGGCACGAGCGACCCGAGGTCGAAGAAGACGGCCGGGCCGAGCTTTGCCGAGTCCACGTGCCCGACGATCACCGCGTTACCGGTCTCGCCGGGACTCGCCCCCGGCTCGTACCAGCCGGCCCGGTCGGCCTGCTCCAACGGGGGGACCTGGACGGTGCCGTCCGGGTTGGTGCCGAGCGACATGACAGGCGCGTGGACGCCGATGCGGGGGATCTCGATCGTGGTCGGAGCGGCCCGGTCCAGGCCGGCGGCAACGTCGCCGCGCTCCCCGTCGTCCGGCGCCGAGGCGTTGCTTCCGGTGACCGTCGGCCCGGAGACCTCGGGGCCGGCCTGGGCGAGCGGCTGCGGGGGTCGGGGAGCGGGCCGGTCCTGCAACGAGGCGCCGATCATGCCGGCGCCGATCATGGCCAGGGTGACGACGACGGCCGCGCCGGCGGCACGCCACGGTTTCCCGTGACGGCCGCCGGCCCGTGTCGTCACGTCAGACGAGGGAACCATCGGTCCGCCGACGACGCATCAGAACGATCCCACCCAGCGCGGCAGCGCCGAGCAGGCCCGCGCCACTGGTGGCCAGACCACGGTCGGTCCCGGTGCTGGCGCCACCGTCACCACCGTCGACCCCGCCGTGGGGCAGTACGACCAGTTCGCCCTCGCCGCACGAGCCCTTGAGCTCGTAACGACCCGGCTTGGCGTCCTTGTCGACCTTGGCCTCGCCGTAGTACACGAACTCGCGCTCGTCGTCCGAGCCGTGCTCGTCCTTGGACTCCCAGTCCTTGCTGTCTTCGTCCTCGGACTCCCAGCTCTTGCTGTCTTCGTCCTTGGAGCCGTGCTCGTCCTTGGACTCCCAGCCCTTGTCGGA
>NZ_JBNCKR010000023.1:34557-86765 GCF_049841645.1 Micromonospora sp. DT43
CGGAGCCGTATTCGTCGCCCTTGTCGGAGCCGTGCTCGTCCTTGGACTCCCAGCCCTTGTCGGAGCCGTATTCGTCGCCCTTGTCGGAGCCGTGCTCGTCCTTGGACTCCCAGCCCTTGTCGGAGCCGTATTCGTCGCCCTTGTCGGAGCCGTGCTCGTCCTTGGAGCCGTGCTCGTCCTTGGACTCCCAGTCCTTGCTGCCTTCGTCCTTGGACTCCCAGTCCTTCTTGCCCTCGTCGCTGTCGTCCGCGTCCTGGGCGTGCTCCTCGCCCTTCCAGTCCTTGCTGTCTTCGTCGCCGTAGGCGTCGGCGGCAGCGCCGCCGCCCTGGCCGCCGGGCTGGGCGTCCTCGTGGCCCTCGCCCTGCTCGTCCTTGGACTTGTCGTCCTTGCCCTGCTCGTCCTTGGACTTGTCGTCCTTGCCGTGCTCGTCCTTGGCGTTCTCGTCCTTGGACTTGTCGTCCTTGCCGTGCTCGCCCTTGCCGTTCTCGTCCTTGCCCTGCTCGTCCTTGCCCTCGTCGTCCTTGCCGTGCTCGTCCTTGCCCTTGTCGTCGTGGTCGTAGGAGTCCTCCTCCTCGCTCCACTCGCCGCGGTCCTCGCCCCGGTCGTCCCGTGCCGGCTTGAGCTTGACCTTGCCGGTGACCTTGGACCACACGTAGGCGTGCTCCTGCCGATCCGGGCAGATCTCGAGGAGCTTGACCTCGTCGCCGGCCTTCACGACGTGCGGCTTGGCGTAGACCTTGCCGTCCTCGTCGTGGTGCCCGTCAGCGAACGCGATCCCCGGCGCGAACACCAGGAGAGACGCGCCGCCGAGTGCGGCGCCCGCAACGACCTTCCCGAGCATCTTCTTAGCCATGACCTGCGTCACTCCATCCCTGTTGTCCTGAGCCCGGCGACAACCGAGCTAAGACCGACGTTAGACGGTTTCATGACTTATGAAGTGAAAGATTCGCGTTTTGACCTTTGCTGGTGGTAAGCGGCGATGGGGTGTTACGCGGCTTTCTCCCGCTCGCAGTGCCGTCTCGGGCACTGCGCACCGTTGCGGGCGACAGGCGGTGTTGCCGCCCCGCAGTGCTCGACCCGCAGTGGTCATCCGGTAACGCGCGGCAGGTGCCGCTCGCGCCGGCCGGGGGTATCGTCCGAGTTGAGGGCGGGGCCGCGCATCGAGCCATTGCCATGGAAGCGCTCCCATGCAAGAATCGGCGCACGCGGTTCGGGGAGCCACACCGCGCAGGCAGGGCGTCGAGGGCATCCGGTTCGCCGGACGACAACCGGCCGTCATCGGTCGGCCTCGCGCCGGCCAATCACCACCACCACCACCGCCCGTCCGGGTCGGGCACCCCCCAATGAATCCCGTGGCGCCGGAGGCCGTCCGTGCAGGACACCTACCGGGCCGTCTCGCCGGGCCGTACCTGAGCCCGGTCTCGCCCAAGGAGATCAGTGGCATGAATGTGTGGAGAAGGCTGTCCGGCCCACGCCGGACCCTGGCGCTCGCCGGGGCGGGCGTCCTGGTCGCCGGCGGGCTGGTGACGATCCCGGTCACCGCGGCGCAGGCCGCGACGCAGTGCGACATCGCGTACACGACCAACGACTGGCAGGGTGGCTTCACCGCCAACATCAGCATCAAGAACCTCGGCGACCCGATCAACGGCTGGACGCTGGGCTGGACGTTCCCCAACTCCAGCCAGCGGGTGCAGCAGGGCTGGTCGGCCGAGTTCACCCAGTCCGGCAGCCAGGTCACCGCCCGCAGCATGTCCTACAACGGCAGCCTCGCCACCGGCGCGTCGACCACCCTTGGTTTCAACGGCGCCTGGAGCGGCAGCAACCCGAAGCCGACCTCGTTCACCCTGAACGGCGTGGTCTGCAACGGCGGCGGTAACCCCACCACTGCTCCGCCCACGACGGCCCCGCCGACCACCGCTCCGCCGACGACGGCGCCGCCCACCACGGCTCCGCCGACCACGGCTCCGCCGACCACGCCCCCTCCGGGCACCAAGGTCGACAACCCGTACGCCGGTGTGAAGGGCTACGTGAACCCGGAGTGGAAGGCCAAGGCGGACGCCGAGGCGGGCGGCAGCCGGGTTTCCAACAACCCCACCGCCATCTGGCTGGACCGGATCGCCGCCATCAACGGCACGCCGAACAGCAGCTCGAACGGCGCGTTCGGGGTGCGGGAGCACCTGGACGAGGCGCTGCGCCAGGGCGCGGGCTACATCCAGTTCGTGATCTACAACCTGCCCGGCCGCGACTGCTCCGCGCTCTCCTCGAACGGTGAGCTGGGCCCGGACGAGCTGCCCCGGTACAAGGCCGAGTACATCGACCCGATCGCGGCGATCCAGTCCGACGCGAAGTACCGGAACATCCGGATCATCAACGTCATCGAGATCGACTCGCTGCCGAACATCGTGACCAACACCTCGGGTCAGCCCGGCGGCACGGTCATGTGCGACACGGTCAAGGCCAACGGCGCGTACGTCAACGGTGTCGGCTACGCCCTGGCCAAGCTGGGCGCGATCGGTAACGTCTACAACTACATCGACGCCGGTCACCACGGCTGGCTCGGCTGGGACTCGAACTTCGGTCCGACCGCCGACATCCTGAAGACCGCCGCGGTCGCCTCCGGCAGCACGGTCAACAACGTGCACGGGTTCATCACCAACACCGCGAACTACTCGGCGCTCACGGAGCCGTACTTCAAGGTCACCGACAACGTGAACGGCCAGACGGTGCGGCAGTCCAAGTGGATCGACTGGAACTTCTACGTCGACGAGCTGTCCTTCGCCCAGGCGTTCCGTACCAAGCTGATCTCGGTCGGCTTCAACTCCAACATCGGCATGCTGATCGACACGTCCCGCAACGGTTGGGGCGGCTCCGCCCGGCCCACCGGCCCGGGTGCGACCACGAGCGTCGACACGTACGTCAACGGTGGTCGGATCGACCGCCGGGCCCACGCCGGTAACTGGTGCAACCAGGCCGGTGCCGGTCTCGGTGAGCGGCCGCGGGCGAACCCGGCGACGGGCATCGACGCGTACGTCTGGGTGAAGCCCCCGGGCGAGTCGGACGGCTCCAGCAAGGAGATCCCGAACAACGAGGGCAAGGGCTTCGACCGGATGTGTGACCCGACGTACGGCGGCAACGCCCGCAACGGCAACAACCCGTCGGGCGCCCTGCCGGACGCCCCGATCTCCGGAGCGTGGTTCTCCGCGCAGTTCCAGGAGCTCATGCGCAACGCCTACCCGGCTCTCTGAGCGGGTAGCTCACGCACCAACCCGCCGCCGGCAGTAGGTGAGGCACTGCCGGCGGCAGGTTCCCCCGGGGTCCCCGGTCCGACCATCACGGTCGGGCCGGGGACCCCACCCCCGTTCCGTACCCCGGTCAGGGCACGATGCGCTCGATCGCCGCGCGGCCCTGCTCGGCCAGGTCGCGGCGGGCCTTGTCCAGGTTCTCCGGGGTGAGGTCCTGGCCGCGGGCCATCACCAGGTCCTCCGGCTCCCAGGGCTGCTCCGCCCCGGTACGGATGTTGTCGCCGCCCGCGCCGGTGCCCGTTCCGGTCGCGCCGGTGCCGGCGCCGTACGGGTCCCCGATCAGGTCATCGGTGTCCGGAGCGAGGTCCTCCGGCCGGTCGCGCGGCTCGGTGAAGGTAGGCGTGTCACGGTCGGGCCCGCCCCCGGTCCGCAACTGCGGGACGGTGCTGTCGTCGTCCACCGCAGCTGCCGTTTGCGGGCTCTCCTCCAGCGGCGGTCGGCGGTCGCGATCGGTCATGGTGCTGCCTCCTGTGTCCGACACGTTGCCTGATCCCCCTGGCGTACCCCGTGCGTCCGCGCCCATGCGCGCGCCGGCGCCGCCCGCGTGGACGGCGCCGGCGGCGGGCCTGGCGTCAGCTGTCGGGCTGCTGCTCGTTCGGGTTCGGCGCCTCGGCCGGGCGCACCCACTGCCAGAGCAGCATCAGCAGGCCGAAGGCGAGCATCACCAGACCTGCCCACAGGTTGATGCGGACGCCCTCGGCCTTGTCGATCTCGGCCCGGCTGTCGAAGACGCCGATGAGAGACACGATGATTCCGTACGCCACGAAGAGGCCACCGATCACCCGACGGATGTCGAACAGTCGGGCGGCGGCGGAGCGGCGCTCCTCGGCTTGCGTCTCGTCGATCAGCGGGTCCTGCGCCGGCTGGCCGTCGTTGCTCATCTGCCGACTCCTTTCTAGAAGACCGGGATGTAGAAGAGGGCGGCGAGCGCGACCGCGATCACGCCGAGCAGCACCGGGGAGCGGTACCAGACGGCGTCGCCGGCGAGCACGTCACCCTTCAGGTCGACGCCGCCCAGCCCGTAGACCAGCCCGCGCAGTTCCTCGTCGCGCTTCGCGGCGGTGAGCGGGGTGAGGATGGCGGCGACCACCGCCACGGTGACGAACGCGATGCCGGCGCCCCAGAAGCTCTCCTCCAGGTCGGAGTTGAAGCCGATCACGCCGCCCTTGTAGAGCAGGTAGGTGGCCAGCGAGGCCAGTGTGCCCAGCAGCAGCGACCAGAAGCCGGCCAACGCGCTCATCCGCTTCCAGAACATGCCGATGATGAACGTGGCGAACAGCGGCGCGTTGAACAGCGAGAAGAGGGCCTGGATGTAGTTCATGATGTTGCTGAAGCCGGACGCGATGAACGCCGTCCCGATGCCGATCACCACTGCGGCGACCGTCGCCCACCGACCGATCCGCAGGTAGTACTCGTCGGACCTGCCACGGCGGACGTACGCCTGCCAGATGTCGTACGTGAAGACGGTGTTGAAACCACTCACGTTGGCCGCCATGCCGGCCATGAACGAGGCGAGCAGGCCGGTGACCGCCACCCCGAGCACGCCGTTGGGCAGCAGGTCCCGCATCAGCAGCGGGATCGCGTTGTTGTACTGCAGGTCGCCCTTGTCCGCGCCGAGCCCCTTCACCGTCACCAGGGCCACCAGGCCCGGGATGATCGTGACCAGGGGGATGAACAGCTTCGGGTACGCGGCGATGATCGGCGTACGCCGGGCGGCGCTCATGTTCTTCGCGGACAGCGCCCGCTGCACCTCGGCGAAGTTGGTCGTCCAGTAGCCGAACGAGAGCACGAAGCCGAGGCCGAACACGATGCCGAGCCACTGCGCGCCGAGAGGGTTGTCGGTGCTGCCGGTGTCCTGCCAGGCGTGCAGACCCGCCTCGCCGAGCTTCGAGTCGCGGACCGCGTCCATCAGCCCGCTCACCCCGCCGACCTTGACCAGGCCGATCACGGTGACCGGAATGAGGCCGGCCAGGATGACGAAGAACTGGAGCACCTCGTTGTAGATCGCCCCGGACAGACCACCGATGGTGATGTACGCCAGCACGATCGCCGCGCCCACCACGATCGCGGTCCAGAGCGGCCAGCCGAGCAGTGCCTGCATGACCAGGGCCAGCGCGTAGAGGTTGACGCCGGCGATCAGCACCTGGGCGACGGCGAAGCTGAGCGCGTTCAGCAGGTGGGTCGGTCGGTTGAAGCGCAGCCGTAGGTACTCGGGCACGCTGCGGACCTTGGAACCGTAGTAGAAGGGCATCATCACGATGCCCAGGAAGACCATCGCCGGCACCGCGCCGATCCAGTAGTAGTGGACCGTCATGACGCCGTACTGGGCGCCGTTCGCCGCCATGCCGATGATCTCCAGCGCCCCCAGGTTCGCCGAGACGAACGCGAGGCCCGTCACCCATGCGGGCAGGGAGCGGCCGGAGAGGAAGAAGTCGACGCTGGTCCGGATCGCCCGCCGGGCGGCGAAGCCGACCCCGAGGACGGTGACGAAGTACAGCGCAAGAATCAGGTAGTCCAGCCCGTTCATATTGAGCCGCAGACCGCCGCCGTCCATCCCGTCACCCCTCGTCCCGACGTTGGCACCGGTTTGATGCGCGCGCCGTATTACCCACTACGCGAGGTTTCATGCCTGCTCGCCCGGTGCGATGCGTTCGCGCCCCCTTGCGCGGCTCGGCCGACGGTGTGCGTCACCTGTCAGGACGCCGAAGGGCGCCCCGGCCGGTAGGCCGGAGCGCCCTTCCGATCGTGTCGCCTCAGCGACCCAGTACGCGGTCCAGGAAGTCCCGGTAGTTGCGGACGGCCATCCGCAACTGCTCGGTGTCGGCCGAACCGGCGTCCTGCCACCCGCCCAGGGTGTTCTTCTGCGCGGCCAGTGCCGAGGCGAGAGCCTGGATGGCCTCCTCGACCAGGGACTGCGCCTCGCCGGCCGCGGCCTGCGGATCGTCGACGAAACGCAGCTGCACGTCCCGCCAGCGGTCCCGGAAACCCTGCGCGGTGTCTCCGTCGAGGAGCGTTGCCGGTTCGGCGGCGACTGTCGAACCGGCGGGCCGCGACGTCCCGGCGGACTCCAGGGAGGCGCCGGCCGCCTCGGTGGTGACCGGTTCGGCGTCGGCGTCCGGGTCGACCATCTCCGGCGACGCGCTGCCGTAGCCGGCCGCGCCCGCGGTCGCCGCGTCCGGATCGCCGGCCCAGTCGGTCAGGTCGCCGCGGCGCTCGGCCGCGCCGTCCGTGCTGTCCGCGGCGACGACGGTCCGAGACGGGGTGTCGGTGTCCGCGCGCCGGTCGTCGACGTCCAGGTCGGCGGCCTCGTCGGTCGCCGGAGCGGCGTCCCGGTCGGTCTCCAGGCTGCCGTCGCGGCGGTGCAGTTCGGCGGTGGGGTCGGCGCGCAGACCCTCCCGCTCGCCGTCCTCGGCGCCGTCGCCCGGTTGGGCGGTCCGCTCGGCCCGCGGGTCCGGCTGGTCCTGCGGGTACGGGCTGGCCAGCGCCGACGCGGCCACCGCGTCGGCCACCGTGGTGGCGCCGAACGCGGTCGGGAGCGGCCCCGGCTCGTGGAAGCCGCCCTCGTCGTCGGGCCGGTTCCGGCGCTCGGTGTCCTCGTCCCGCTGGTCGTCGGCCCACCCGGTCTCGGCGCGGTCCTCGGCGTCAATCCGGTCGTCGTCGGCGCGGTCGTCGTCGGCGCGGTCGCGCAGAGTGCCCGGGTCGGTGCCGTTGGCGCGGTCGTGGCCAGTGGTCGGGTCGTGGTCGGTGGTCGGGTCGTCGAAGGTGCCCCGGTCGTCCAGGGCATCCTCGGGTACGTCCGAGCTGGCGGCCCGGTCACCCGTCGGCGGCACCGGCACCGGCGCGGACCGGACGGCCTCCGGATGGTCGTTGCTCACCTGCTGCTCTTCGTGGCGCATCGGTGGCCTCCTCAGCGGCTCGTGGCGTCGTGCGGAGTGTCCGGGTGGGAACCCTGTTCGGAAGTGCGCTTGCCGACCGGCTCCTCACCGAGCAGGTCGGCGAAGAGGGCCCGGTAGTGCACGACCGCCTGGCGCAGCTCCTCGGTGCTGGCCTCCCCCCGGGAGTTGCGCAGGTGGATCTCGTGCGCGTCCCGGTAGTTCGTCAGCGTCCGGGCGTGCTCGACGGAGAGGTGGGCGATCTGGTCGGAGAAGTCCCCGGTCGGGTAGCCCTGCTCCTCGATGAGCCGGGTGACCAGTTCGTCCGCGTCGCCCACGGTCTCGTTCGGCGAGTCGATGAAGCGGATCTGGAGCTCTTCCCAGGCGGCGGCGTAACGGGCCCGGGACTCCGGGCTGAGCGGGGTGAGCGTGAGCTCGGCGTGCCGGCGTTCCCGGTCGCGCAGCTCGCGCTCCGCGGCGGACCGGCTGTCCTGCTCCTGCACCACCCGGTCGTACTCCGGCCCGAACCGGCTGCGCAGCGCGCGGCGACGGCCGATCGTCCGGACGGCCACGGCGAGCGCCGCGACGATCACCAGCACGACGAGCACGATGACGATTATCTGCGTGGGCGACATGGCTCCTCCTTCGTCACCTGGTATTCCCTCCGCGCACTGATCGCCAATCCCGATCCGGGGCACTTTCCTCGCCGATCCCGATCCGCCGTCGCCACATCCCGGGAAAACCTGACTCATTCCAGATGGTGCGCCTGGTTGGTGACGCACGATGGGGTCCGTCGTACCGGCGCGGGCGCATGTCGCAGCGTCGATGTCGGCGCGACGGGCGGTAGTGCAACCGGGCGCGATTACGTATCCTGCCCAAGGCGCCCGCGCCGGTGCCCGGCCCGACGGCCGGGTGCGCGACCGGCGAGCGCGTTGCCCGGCGGTGCCGGCGCCCCTCCTGCCACCCCTGTACGGGCGAGGTCTGATGAGAACCCGCGACTGGCCGATCCGCTCGAAGCTGACCGCGTTGGTCGTCGCTCCGGTGACCGCGCTCCTCGCGCTGTGGATCTTCGCGACGACGCTGACGTTCGGCCCCGCCCTCAACCTGCTCTCCGCGCGCACCCTGCTGTACGACCTGGGCCGCCCCGGCGAGGCCGTCGTCACCGAGCTGCAACGGGAGCGTCGACTGTCGGTGGTGCAGCTCGCCGGTACCACCGAACTGCCCGCCCTGACCGAGCAGCGCCAACGTACGGATCGGGCGGTCGCCGAGCTGCGTCGCCGGGTCGACGGAGAGGCGTTGCGCGACGCCGCCGACGACTTGTTGGAGGACCGGATCGACCGGCTGGTCGCCGCCCTGGCGGCGCTGCCGACCGGTCGGGACTTCATCGACGACGGCCTGATGGACCGCGCCGGCGCCCTCGGCCTCTACAGCGGCATGGTCTCGGCGGCCTTCCAGGCGTTCTCCGCGATGGCTAACCTGAGCGATCCGGCCATCAACCGACAGGCGCTCGCGCTCACCTCGCTGGGCCGTTCCCGGGAGCTGCTCGGCCAGACCGACGCCATGCTGGCCGGCGTGCTGACCGCCGGGAAGTTCGCCGAGGGGGAGCACGCCCTTCTCGTGCAGGCCATCGGCAACCAGCGGTGGCTCACCGAGAGCGCGGTGGCAGACCTGCCCGAGGCCGGGCGGGCCGCGTACCAGCGACTGACCGAGGGGCCGGCGTTCACCAGCCTGCGCGTCATGCAGGACGCGTTGATCGGGGCCAACAGGTCCGGTCGGCCACCTGTGGACGCGGCGTCGTGGCAGGCCAGCCACGACGCCGTACAGCAGCAGTTGCGCGACTTCGAGCTGGCCGAGGCCGACGGGCTCACCGACCGTTCGGTGCCGATGGCCGTCTGGATCCTGATCCGACTGGCGGCCGCCGGGGTTCTCGGGCTCGCCGCCGTGGTGGTCTCCGTGCTGGTGGCGCTGCGGGTCGGCCGCACCCTGGTCCGGCGACTCAGCGGGGTTCGCACCGCCGCCCTGGAGCTGGCCGAGCACCGACTGCCGGACGTGGTGACCCGACTGCGCCGCGGCGAGCAGGTCGACGTCGCCCGGGAGGCCCCACCCCTGGAGTACGGCAACGACGAGATCGGCGAGGTCGGGCGGGCCTTCACCGAGGTGCAGCGCACCGCCGTCCAGGCCGCCGTGGACGAGGTCACCCTGCGCCGAGGGCTCAACGAGGTGTTCCTCAACATCGCCCGACGCAGCCAGGGCCTGGTGCACCGGCAGCTGCACCTGCTGGACCGGATGGAGCGTCGCGCCGAGGACCCGGACGAGCTGGCCGAACTGTTCCAGGTGGACCACCTGGCGACGCGACTCCGCCGGCACGCCGAGGACCTGGTGATCCTCGCCGGGTCCGCGCCGGGCCGCGGGTGGCGCAACCCGGTCGCGATGGTCGACCTGGTCCGCGGCGCGATCAGCGAGGTCGAGGCGTACGACCGGGTGGACATCGCCAGCGTGCAGCCGGTCGGCGTGCTGGGCCGGGCGGTCGGCGACATCATCCACCTGCTCGCCGAGCTGGTGGAGAACGCCACCGCCTTCTCCCCGCCGGACACCCGAGTGACCATCAGCGGGGAGCAGGTCGCCAACGGGTACGTCCTGGAGGTCACCGACCAGGGGCTGGGAATGTCCGCCGCCGCGGTGGAGAGCGCCAACACCCGGCTGGCCAGCTCGCCCGAGTTCGACCCGGCGCAGAGCGCCCGACTCGGCCTGTTCGTGGTGGCCCGGCTGGCTGCCCGGCACGCCGTCCGCGTACGGCTGCGGCCCTCCGAGGCGGGCGGCGTCACCGCCGTGGTGCTGGTCCCCACGGACCTGGTCACCACCGAGCCGCCGGCCGGCCCCGACCCCGCCACGCTTGCCGCGCCCTCGGGCGACAGGCGTCTGGCCCGACCGGTGCGCCGAGGCGCGGTGCCCCGGCCCCGCGCCGGCCGTACCAGCGCGGCCGCGATCGCCACCGACGACCTGCCCACGCTCGCCCTGCCCACGGGCCCGCATCCCGACCGCCCGGGTGCCGACGCGTCGGGAGTCGACGGCGAATCGCCGTCCGGCGGAACGACTGACGACCTGGAGGGGCTGCCCCGCCGGGTGCGACGGCGTACCCCGAAGGCCCTGCCCCGGTCCACCGTCGCCGACGCGCCGACGCCCCGATCGCCGGAGGAGGTCCGCCGGGTCATGGCGGCTCTCCAGGCCGGCACCGCCCGCGGCAGGGCCACAGTCGTCGTCCCGGGCCCGGCCGCTCGGGGCGACGCGCCCGGCACGGCCGTCCCGGCGAGCCGGCCGGGTGCGACCCCGGCCGCCGCTGGCCCGGCTCCGGCGCCTCCGACGGCCTCCGAACCTCCGACCGCGACTGAGAGGGACGCCTAGTGCGGCAGACGACGAAGCAGAGCGACAGCCTGGACTGGTTGCTCGACGAGTTGGTGCAACGCGTACCGGCCGCCCGGGAGGCCGTGGTGCTCTCCGCCGACGGGCTGCTGCTCGGCGCCTCGGCCGAGCTGGAGCGATCCGACGCCGAGCACCTCTGCGCGCTGGCCGCCGGCTTTTCCAGCCTGGCCCGGGGTGCGAGCCGACACGTGGACGGTGGTCCGGTCCGGCAGACCGTGGTGGAGATGGAGGCGGCGTACCTCTTCGTCACCGCCGCCGGGCAGGGCGCCTGCCTGGCAGTGGTGAGCGATGCCGACGCCGACATCGGTCTGGTCGCGTACGAGATGGCGATGCTCGTCATTCGCGTGGGGGAGAACCTCACCGCCGCCGCCCGACCGTCGACGGATGCCGGTGATGCGGACTGAGCCGCCCGGCCCCCAGCACGAGTGGCTGGACGGCGACGCGGGCCCGGTGGTCCGCCCGTACACGCTCACCGGCGGCCGGGTGCGCTCGGCCGTCGACGGGTTCGACCTGGTCGCGTTCGTGCTGGCCGGCGCGGACCTCGACCTGGCGGCCCACCCGCAGCTACCGCCGGAGCATCGGCGGCTGGTCACGTTGGCCGGGCGCCCGGTGTCGGTGGCCGAGCTGGCGGCCGACCTGGACCTCGCGGTCGGAGTGATCCGGGTGCTGCTCGGTGACCTTCTCGCTCAGGGGCTGGTGGCGGTGCACGAGCCGCCGGCCGGCAGCGATCTTCCCGACGACGACATCCTCAAGGCGGTGGTCAGTGGACTCCGTGCGCTATGACCAGGCGGGCACCTCGGTCACCGTCCCGCTGGCACTGAAGATCCTCATCGCCGGAGGCTTCGGCGCCGGCAAGACGACGCTTGTGAGCGCGTTGAGCGAGGTTCGACCGTTGCAGACCGAGGAGGTGCTCACCGACGCCGGAATCGGCACCGACGACACCTCCGGGGTGGAGGGCAAGTCGACCACCACCGTGGCGATGGACTTCGGCCGGATCACGATCAACGACGACCTCCAGGTGTACCTGTTCGGCACCCCGGGCCAGGACCGGTTCTGGTTCCTCTGGGACGAGTTGGCCTTCGGCGCCCTCGGAGCGGTGGTGCTCGCCGACACGCGGAGGCTTGCCGACTGCTTCCCCTCGATCGACTACTTCGAGCAGCGCGGCATCCCGTTCGTGGTGGGTGTGAACTGCTTCGAGGACGCCCGTCGGTTCGACCTGGAAACCGTACGCCGGGCGCTCGACCTGGATCCGGACGTGCCGATGGTGCTCTGCGACGCCCGGGACCGGCAGTCCGGCAAGCTGGTGTTGATCTCCCTGGTCGAGCACGTTGCCCGCCAGCGCGGTGAGCCGGTGCCGGCCGTCTGACCCGGCTCCGCCGCGCGGGTAGCGGGCGGGGGTCGCCCGTGCCGGCGGGGATCCGCACCGATCCGGCCCGCGGAAAGCCGGTTAGCGCGTCGGCTTCGTGGGCAGCTCTGGTTGGATCTACGGAGGATGTCGGCGGAGGGGTGCAGCGTGACTGGTCAGGGCGAGATCGTCCACATCGGGGGTTACACGGCGCAGAGCGGCGGGCGGGGCAGCGGCATCGTCGCCGCCCGCCGGGACCCGGCCACCGGGGCCCTGACCCCCCTCGGCACGGTGGCGGTCACGCCGTCGCCCTCGTTCCTCGTGCGGCACCCCACGCGTCCGGTGCTCTACGCGGTCAACGAGTTGACCGACGGGGAGATCAGCGCCTGGCAGGTCGGGCCGGACGGCGCGCTGGACGCCCTCGGCAGCCGGTCGACAGGCGGCGCCGAGCCCTGTCACCTGGCCGTGCTGCCCGACGGTGAGCACCTGGTGGCGGCCAACTACGGCGGCGGCAGCGTGGCGGTCTTCCCGCTCGACGCGCAGGGCGTGCCCGGCGAGCGCACCGATCTGGTGGTGCACGAGGGGCACGGTCCCGACCCGGAGCGCCAGGACCGGGCGCACGCCCACATGGTCTCCCCGGGCCGGGGTCGGGGGCCGCTGCTGGCGGTGGATCTCGGCACCGACTCGGTCTACCGGTACGACCTGGACGGCCCGAGCGGGCGGCTGGTGCCGCGCGGTCCACGGATGCGTACGGCGCCCGGCGCCGGGCCCCGGCACCTGGCCCGCCATCCCGACGGCCGGCGCTGCTATCTCGTCGGCGAGCTGGACGGCACGGTCACCGCGTACGAGCTGACCGACGACGGGGCGCTGCACCAGCGTGGGCGGGTCGATGCGAGTGAGCGGGCGGGCCACGTCCAGCCGTCGGAGGTGGCGGTCGATCCGGACGGCCGTTTCCTCTACGTCGCCAACCGTGGGGTCGGCACCATCGCCGTCTTCCACCTGACCGGCGAGCTGCCCGAGCTGGTGGCCGAAGTGGACACCGGTGGTGAGTGGCCGCGACACTTCGCGCTCGTCGGGGAGCACCTGTACGTCGCCGACGAGCGGGCGGACATGGTGCGGGTCTTCCGGCGGGACGCGAGCACAGGCGTGCCGGCCCCGGTCGGCGAGCCCGTGCCGGTGGCGAGCCCAACCTGCGTGCTGCCCTGAGTCGGTCGGACGGCGGGACCGGACGTGAACAGGAAACCGGATTGGCAACACCGTGGGGCCACCTCGTCACCCTCTGTCGCCAATTGGTGATCAACTGTTGCTCCTGCGTAACTTTAGTCCGAACGGATGTGGCAGAGACGGCACCTAATACGCAAGATGGTCAGCGTGTCAGCAGGCCGCCATCGCATGCGTTCGAAACTCCACCTAGCAGCCGCCGCCGCGACGGCGACGGTTCTCGTCGTCACCACCGGCGTCTGGTTCGGCTATAAGGAGCTGATCCAGCCCAGCTGTTCAGGGGAGATTCGCCTCGCCGTGGCGGTCGCCTCCGAGCTGGCGCCCGCGGTCGACGCCGCTGCCTCCCAGTGGGTCAAGGACGGCGCCGCGGTCGGTCCCACCTGCATCCGCGTGGACGTCTCGGCGTCCGACCCGGTCGACGTGGCGGCTGTGGTGGCCGCCAGGCACGGTGCCGTGTTGGCCGGCGTCGGGCAGGCCAGCGGCACGGCTGTCACCCCGGACGTCTGGGTTCCGGACTCCTCGACCTGGCTGCTGCGGCTGAAGAAGGACGCGACGGCGTTCGCGCCGACCAACGGTGCCTCCATTGCCCGCAGCCCGGTCGTCGTGGCGATGCCGGAGCCGGTGGCCACGCGGCTGGGCTGGCCCAACGCCAAGTTCACCTGGACCGATCTGCTCAAGCAGGTCAACAGCAGCAAGTCCCTGCGTACCGGCATCGTCGAGCCGACCCGCGACGCGGCCGGCCTGTCCGGCCTGCTCTCGCTCGTGGCTGCCGCCAGCGGGGCCGGTGGGGACACCCAGCGCAGCACGGTCGGCGCACTGCGGGCGCTGGCCACGGGTCGCTCCTCGCTCCGCAACGACCTGCTGGCCCGCTTCCCGACCGCGGCGGACCCCACGTCCATCGCGAGCGCGCTCGGTGCGGCGGCGCTGTCCGAGGAAGACGTGATCGCCTACAACAGCAAGAAGCCCCCGGTGCCGCTCGCGGCGCTGTACATGGAGCCGGCCCCGATGCCGCTGGACTACCCGTACGCGGTGCTGCCCGGCATCGAGCCGACCAAGGCGGCGGCGGCTAAGGTGCTGTTCGAGCTGCTCACCGCCCCGAAGTTCCGCGACCGGCTGGCGGCACAGTCGCTGCGCGGTCCGGACGGCAACTGGGGTGCCGGCTTCAACGCGCCGCAGGGCGCTCCGAGCCCGGCCGGTGGCGCGTCGACAGCCCCGGCGGCCGGCGGCACCGCGGCGGGCGGCCTGGACCCGGCCGCGATACAGCGTGTCGTCTCGAGTTGGTCGATCGCGACCCAGTCCGGTCGGATGCTCGCCGTCATCGACGTCTCCGGCTCGATGAAGAACGGGGTGCCCAGCGCCAACAACCGCAGCCGGGAAGAGGTCACCGTGGACGCGGCCAGCCGCGGCCTCAGCCTCTTCGACGACTCCTGGTCCATCGGCCTGTGGACCTTCTCCACCAAGCTGGTCGGCAACCGGGACTACCGGCAACTGGTCCCGATCGGGCCGCTCTCCGGCCAACGGGCGCAGTTGGAGGGGGCACTCGCCACCATCAAGCCGTCCAGCGGTGACACCGGCCTCTACGACACCCTGCTGGCCGCCTACCAGGCCGTACAGGAGGACTGGCAGCCCGGCCGGGTCAACTCGATCGTGCTGTTCACCGACGGCAAGAACGAGGACGACAACGGCCTCAACCAGCAGCAACTGCTCGCCAAGCTCAAGCAGATCGCCGACCCGGAGCGGCCTGTGCAGGTCATCATGATCGGTATCGGCGAGGGTGTCAGCAAGACCGAGCTGGAGTCGATCACCAAGGTGACCGGCGGCGACGTCTTCGTCACCAAGGACCCGAGCGAGATCGGCAGCATCTTCCTCACCGCCATCGCGCGCCGCCCCCCGGCGCCGCGCTGACCGGCCGCGAAACGGGAGAAACCCGCCGTACCGCGTCAGCGGTACGGCGGGTTCCTTTTATGGCCGCCGGGTTGAAGAAAAGTGACGGCAATACGTCGGAAGCAATCGGCAGTCATAGTTATCAAGGCAGGATATCGACGTGTTCCGGCATCGTCCGTCCGCCTCCGGCCCGACTCGTCGGCCGGGGCCGTCCTGAGCAGAGTGGGAGGGCCGGTGACCGCGGCGACACTGTTGACCCCCGCCAGCACCTCGGCCACGCCGGAAGGCCCGCCCAGCGGGCTGGTGGCGCGCGCCGACGAACGTTCCTACGTCCGGGTCCTGGTCGTGCTGGACACCACCATCCTCATCATCGCCCTGTTCATCGGGTACGTCGGCCGGTTCGGTGACGATGAGCCGGTCGGCTCCGAGATCCCGTACGTGCTGGTGGCCCCGGGGCTGGTCCTCGCCTGGCTGATCTCCCTCAAGGCGCTCGGCTGCTACGACGACCGGGTCGTCGGTTACGGGGCGGACGAGTACCGACGGGTCAGCTCGGCGAGCCTGCGGCTGGCCGGCGCGATCGCCATCGCCGGCTACATCGCCGACGTCGGCGTCTCCCGTGGTTTCCTCGGCATCTCGTTCGCGGTGGGCACGGTCGGGCTGGAGGTGACCCGGTTCGTCGTGCGCAAACGCCTGCACCGGGCCCGCTCCAAGGGTGCCGGCTGGTCCCGCAAGGTGCTCGTGGTCGGCGACACGGCCCACGTCCTGGAGTTGGTGCACACCCTGCGCCGGGAGCCGTACGCCGGCTATCAGGTGGTCGGCGCGTGCATCCCCGACGCGCTGCTCGCGCCGGTGGCTCAGCGGCTCGGTGACGTGCCGGTGGTGGGATCGTTCCGGGGCATCCCGGAGGCGGCCACCGCGATCGGCGCGGACACCGTCGCGGTGACCGCCTCCGGTGAGCTGACGGCGACCCGACTGCGTCGGCTCGGTTGGCAGCTGGAGGGGACCGGCGTCGACCTCGTCGTGGCACCCGCGCTCACCGATGTGGCCGGCCCGCGGATCCACACCCGTCCGGTCGCCGGGCTGCCCCTGATCCACGTCGAGGCGCCCGAGTTCCGGGGTGCGCGCAAGCTGGTCAAGGGTTTCGTCGACCGGTCGGCGTCGTCGCTGGCGTTGGCGCTGCTGCTGCCGCTGATCGCGGTCATCGCGCTGGCCATCAAACTGGACAGCCGGGGGCCGGTGCTGTTCCGGCAGGTCCGGGTGGGTCGGGGCGGTCAGGAGTTCGGCGTCTTCAAGTTCCGGACGATGGTGGTCAACGCCGATGCGCTGCTCGCCGAGCTGGCGGCCCGCAACGAGACCGACGGCCTGATGTTCAAGATGCGCGACGACCCCCGGGTGACCCGCGTCGGTCGACTGCTGCGCAAGTGGTCGCTGGACGAGCTGCCGCAGCTGGTAAACGTGCTGCTCGGCCAGATGAGCCTGGTCGGGCCGCGCCCGCCGCTGCCCTCGGAGGTGGCCCGCTACGACGGCGACGTGGCCCGCCGGCTGCTGGTGAAGCCCGGCATGACCGGGTTGTGGCAGGTCAGTGGCCGGTCCGACCTGAGCTGGGAGGACGGCATCCGACTGGATCTCTACTACGTGGAGAACTGGTCGCTCGCCGCCGATCTCACCATCCTCTGGAAGACCGCCGGCGCCGTGCTGAACAGCCGCGGAGCGTACTGACCGCCGCCGTTCACGCCTGCGGGCCGGTCCAGTCCAGGCAGACCACCACGGCATCGTCGACGAGGTCGCCGGCCACGAAGGCGCGCAGGTCACCGATCAGCGAGCGGACGGCGTCCAGCGGCTCCATCGGGCCCGTCCGCCGCAGGAACCGGTCCAGTGCCGTCTCGCCGTAGCGCACGTTCCGCCCGGTGGCCTCCACCACGCCGTCGCTGACCACGAAGAGCCGGTCGCCGCGTTCCAGCGTGAACGTCTGCTCGTGGTAGTCGGTCGCCTCGAACATGCCGAGCGGGAACTGCGCCTCCAGCGGTTGCTCGGTGACCTCCCCGTCGCGCAGCAGGACGAGCCGTGGCGAGCCGGCGTCCACCACTGTCATCCTCCCGGAGCGCAGGTCCAGCTCCATCAACAGCACGGAGAGGTGCCGCTTGCCCCGGTACTCGTCGTAGATGGCCTGGTCGGCGAGAGCGGCCTGATCGCCCAGACCGAGGCCGGCCCGGCGGGCGTTGCGCAGCGCGTGGGTGGCCAGCGACGTGAGCAGGGACGCCGCGACACCCTCGCCGGTCCCGTTGACGGTCGACAGCCAGAGCTTCTCTCCGTCGTCGGACCAGTCGAAGCTGTCCCCCCGCACGGCGTACGCCGGTTCCAGCTGGCCGGCCAGGCTGAACGAGGGCCGGATCCGGCTCCGGCCGGGGAGCAGGTCCCACTGCATCTCGGCGGCCAGCGTGAGCCGCTGGCTGCGTCGCGCGACGCTGTAGACGTCGGTGCCGGGGGACACTGCGGCCAGCTCGTGCGCGAGCGCGGTGGCGATGTCGGCCAGCTCGCCGAGCACGGCCGGGTCGTCGGCCACCGGCGCCAGGCGCAGGACGCCCCGGCGTTCGCCGCGCATGCTCACCGGCAACCAGGCGGTGCCGTCGGCCAACAGGGGCGACTGGTGGTCGAAGGCCCGCCAGGCCGGGTGCCCGGCCCCCCGGAGGGAGTCACCGTCGGTGAGTGGCAGCAGCTCCGAGAGGCGGTAGTCGACCTGGTACAGCTCGGTCTCGGTGATCCCGTACGCCTCGGCGAGGATTTCCCCGATACCACCCACGAGGCGGTCGGCGGGTGTCTCATTCAGGCCACGCCGTGCCCGATTGACCGGTTCGCTCATCAGGCCTCCTTGATCAAAGCTCGACTACCAGTGGCTTCGGAGTATTCTCGGGCAACCATGGCCGAGAAACACGGTCCGCCGGACCCTGCGACGAGTATGGCCGCCGCGTTGGACGCGGCGGCGGGTGCCCTGCTGGGCGTCTGGGATTCCGCCCGCGAGGCGACCGCCAGCCGGGTCTCCGGAGCCCAACTACGGGCTGTGATGGTGGTCGAGCAACACGACGGGATCAACCTACGCCGGCTCGCCACCCGCCTGGACATGTTGCTCAGTTCCGCCAGCCGGCTCTGCGACCGGTTGGTCGCGGCCGGCATGCTGGAACGCGAGCCGGGGCGCTTCGACAGGCGCGAGATCTCCCTGCACCTCACCCCGGAGGCCCGTCGACTCCTCGCCGAGCTGCGGGCCGACCGTCAGGAGCGGATCGCCGCCGTGCTGGCGACGATGACCCCGGCGGGCCGTGCCGCGCTTGTGGACGGGATGCGGGAGTTCGACGAGGCCGCACGACGGCAGCGGACGCTGAGCGGCCCGGTGCCGGACGATGGGGACCGGCCCCCTGGCCCGGGAGACCTGCCGGACGACGGGGACCCGCGGGATCCGGACCGGCCCACCGGGCCGGCGCGGGACTCCTCGGAGCACCCGGAGCGGTCGACCCGACCGGTGTGGCACAGCGGGCCGACCGGCCCCGAGCGGGCGCTGGGCACGCCGCGCGACTGGCCCACCGGCGAACCGCCGGTGGCCCGGACCGCCTGACTCAGGCCCCCGTCGACCGGCCCACCCGACTCAGGTCGGCGTCGACGCGCACACCGCCAGCATGGCGACGTCGTCGTGAGCCTGCCCGCCCACCCACTCGTCCACCACCCGGAGCAGCCTGTCGACCAGGGCGGCCGGAGGCAGCCCGGCCGCCGCGGCGAGCGCAGCGCGCAGCCGGTGCTCGCCGAACTTCTCGACGTGGACCGGGCCGCCGGTCGCCTCGGTCACCCCGTCGGTGTACGCGAGGAGCAGGTCGCCCGGGTCGAGGTGCACCCGGGCCTCGGCGAACCGGGCGTCGGCAAGTGCGCCGACAGGCATCCCGCCGACCGGAACCGGGACTACCGAACCGGCGGTGGTGACCAGCAGCGGCGCGGGGTGACCGCCGCCCGCGATCCGGATGTCCACCCCGGCCGGCCCGCGCTCCAGTGAACCGAGCAGCAGGGTGGTGAGCTGGCTGCGCCGTGCCGCGTCCGGCGCGTCGAACAGCGTGCGGTTGAGCAGGTGGATCAGCTCCAACGGTCGCTGCTCGACCAGTCGTAGGGTCTGCAGTGACTGGCGGACCCGGCCGGTCAGCACGGCCGCCCCGACGCCCTTGCCGGACACGTCACCCACCGCGAAGAGCGCGCCCCGCGAGTGCGGAAAGACCTCGTAGAAGTCACCGCCGATGCGCAACGTGTCCCCGGCGGCCCGGTAACCACCAGCCATGCCCACGCCGGGCACCGTCGGCAGCTCCGGCGGGAGCAGGCTGGTCTGCAACACCCGGGCCAGGTGGGCCTGCTCGCCGTACAGCTCGGCGGCGGCCAGCGCCGCGCCGGCCCGCGCGGCGAACTCGCGGGCCAGCTCGACGTCGCGTGGGTCGAAGCCGGCGCGGCCGGCACGGCGGACCAACACCAGCGCGCCGGCCGACCCTCCGGGACCGGGCATCGGGCTGACCAGCACCGCGCCCGGCCGGCCGAACCCCTGTGGAAGCACGGCGGTCAGGTCCGCGACCTCGGCGTCCGGCCAGCGGCTCGGCTCGGTGGGTACGCCGTCGAGCGCCTCGGTGAGGCCGGGGACGGCGGCGGTCAGTTCCGGGCCGGCCAGCCCGGTGACCGGGGCCGACTCGCCGTCGGCGTACCGCGTCCAGCGCGGGTGCGGCTCGGCCGGCGCGGGCGGCCGGAGCAGCGCCACGGCGGCGTCGGCCAGGTACGGCACGGCGAGGGTGGCAGTGGTGCGCAGTGTCTGGTCCCGGTGCAGGGACAGCCCGAGCCGGCTGCCGGCCTGGGCGAGGAACGCGGTGCGGGAGCGCTCGGCCAGCAGGGCGTCGGTGCGGGCGTGCTCCTCGGTGACGTCGCGGACGTACCAGGCGTACCGGCTGCCGGCGAGCTGCCGTCGACCGCCCCGCAGGTGCCGGCCGTGGTGTTCGGCGTCGAAGCTCTCGGTGCCGTCGGAGACGGCTCGGGCCAGTGCGGGCACCGGGCACCGGGACAGCTCGACGCCCGCGACGATCTCCGGGAGCAGGTCTCCCGCCCGGGCGTTGACGAGGGTGACGCGGCCGGTCTCGTCGGTCGTCAGCACCGCCTCGGCGAGCCCGTCGAGCAGTTCGCGGGCCAGCGGCGAGTCGGCCGGCAGCGCACCACCGGCGCTCTGGCGGGTCGGTCGGCGCGGGGCCTGCCCGTCGCCGTCGACCGGACCGGCGCGGCCGCCCCGTCGGGTCGTGGTCACCGTCCGACGCCGGCCCGCGTCTGACGACCTGTACGCATGCTGCTCCTGCACTCCTCGCCTGCTGGTAGTTGCCCGACGGCAAGCGTACCGAGCCGCACCGGGGCAAGCCCAGAGCGCGTCAGCCGGAGCGGCCCAGCCAGCCGGCGGGCCGGGCGACGATCCGCCGGACCACCGATTCGGCAGCGCCGACGGCGGCCGCCTCCGGACCGAGGGTCGAGGGCCGGACCGTGACCGGTGACCACGCGGCGGTGAGCACCCGGGCCGCGATCTCGGCGAGCACCGGCGGGCACAGCCAGGGTGCCAGCGGGGCGTACCCACCGCCGAGCACCACGGTGTCCAGGTCCAGCAGGTTGACCACGCTGGCGACGGCCACCCCGAGGGCCGTGCCGGCGTCGTGCAGTGCCCGCAGCGCGTCCGGGTCGCCCGCCTCGGCCAACTCGGCCAGCCGCGCCGTCGCGGTGTCCGCGGGAAGCTCCGCCCGCAGCAGTCCGGCGGCGGCAACTATCGCCTCCTGGCCGGCGTACTGCTCCAGGCAGCCACGACCGCCGCACCGGCAGGGCCGCCCCTGCGGGTGGACCGGGAGGTGCCCGATCTCGCCGCTCCAGCCGCGCACCCCGCGGAACAGGGCACCGTCCAGGACGATCCCCGCGCCGATGCCGACCTCGCCGGAGATGTGCAGGAAGCTGGCCGGGCCGGGCGGCCGGGAGTGCAGCTCGCCGAGTGCCGCGAAGTTGGCCTCGTTGTCCACCACCAGGGCCGGTACGCCCGGCACCTGGTCGGTCAGGGCCGGGTGCCCGCTGAGCAGTTGGGGGACCGGGACGTCGCGCCAGCCGAGGTTCGGCGCGAGCCGGACCAGCCCGGCGTCGTCCACCAGGCCGGGTACGGCGAGCGCCGCCCCGGCCAGGGTGAGGCCCTGCTGGGCCGCGTCGGCGCGGGCCTGCCCGGCCAGGTCGACGAGGCGGGCCAGTGCGTCGGCGGGGGCGACCGGGCGCAGGTCGGCTCGGTGCACGGTGCGGTGCCGGACCTGCCCGGCGAGGTCGACGACACACACCGTCAGGTAGTCGACGTTGACCTCCAGGCCGAGCCCCGCCGGGCCCTGGTCGGCCAGCACCAGCCCCCGGGCCGGTCGGCCGGCGCCCGCCCGGGGCGCCGGGTCGGCCTCGCTGACCAGCTGACCCGCGAGCAGGTCCTCGACCACCGCCGAGACGGTGGCCCGCGTGAGGCCGGTGGCGGTGGCCAGGTCGGCCCGGGACGGGGGACGGTCGGCGGCGGCGATCCGGCCGAGAACCAGGGCGAGGTTGAGCTCGCGGAGGCTCCCCTGACGGGCTGCGCCGGCAGGGGCGTGGGTGGGGCTCACCCCTTGACAGTGCCATAGGGCGGGCAAATAATTCAATCGCTGAACAAATAGCTGACACCACCACCCGGAGGTAGCTCATGGCACCCCGTCCCACCCCCGCCGACAAGTTCTCCTTCGGGCTCTGGACCGTGGGCTGGCAGGCCCGCGACCCGTTCGGCGACGCGACCCGTCCCGAGCTCGACGCCGTCGAGGCGGTGCACCGGCTCGCGGAGCTGGGCGCGTACGGCATCACCTTCCACGACGACGACCTGATCCCGTTCGGGGTCGACGCCGCCACCCGCGACCAGCACATCGCGCGGTTCCGCAAGGCGCTCGACGAGACCGGCCTGGTGGTGCCGATGGTCACCACCAACCTCTTCACCCACCCGATCTTCAAGGACGGCGGCTTCACCAGCAACGACCGCGACGTCCGTCGCTTCGCGCTGCGCAAGGTGCTGCGTCAGGTCGACCTGGCCGCCGAGCTGGGTGCCAGCACCTTCGTGATGTGGGGTGGCCGCGAGGGCTCCGAGTACGACCTCGCCAAGGACGTCCGCGCCGCCCTGGACCGCTACCGCGAGGCGGTGGACCTGCTGACCCAGTACTCCATCGACAAGGGCTACGGCCTGCGGTTCGCCCTGGAGCCCAAGCCCAACGAGCCGCGCGGCGACATCCTGCTCCCGACCATCGGGCACGCGCTCGGTTTCATCTCCCAGCTGGCCCACCCGGAGCTGGTCGGTCTCAACCCGGAGGTCGGTCACGAGCAGATGGCCGGGCTCAACTACGCCCACGGCATCGCCCAGGCGCTCTGGCAGGGCAAGCTGTTCCACCTGGACCTCAACGGCCAGCGCGGAATCAAGTACGACCAGGACCTGGTCTTCGGCCACGGTGACCTGATGAACGCGTTCGCCCTGGTGGACCTCCTGGAGAACGGCGGCCCGAACGGCGGCCCCGCCTACGACGGCCCCCGGCACTTCGACTACAAGCCCTCCCGCACCGAGGACATGGACGGCGTCTGGGCCTCCGCGGCGGCCAACATGAGCACCTACCTGCTGCTCAAGGAGCGGGCGGCGGCGTTCCGCGCCGACCCCGAGGTGGTCGAGGCGCTCGCCGCCAGCAAGGTCGGCGACCTGAACACGCCGACGCTCAACGAGGGCGAGGGCTACGAGGAGTTCCTGGCCGACCGGTCCGCGTTCGAGGACGTCGACGTGGACGCGGTGGCCGAGCGGGGCTTCGCCTTCGTCCGGCTCAACCAGCTCGCCGTCGAGCACCTGCTCGGCGCCCGCTGAGGCCCCGCCATGCCGTTGGTCGCAGGCGTTGACTCGTCCACCCAGTCCTGCAAGGTGGTCATCCGGGACGCGGAGACCGGCGACCTGCTCCGGCAGGGCCGGGCACCGCATCCGGACGGCACCGAGGTCGACCCGGAAGCCTGGTGGGAGGCGCTGCGCAGCGCCGCCGACGAGGCCGGCGGGCTGGCCGACGTCGCGGCGATCTCGGTCGCCGGCCAGCAGCACGGCATGGTCTGCCTCGACGAGGCGGGCCGGGTGGTCCGCCCGGCCCTGCTGTGGAACGACACCCGCTCCGCCGACGCCGCCGCCGACCTGATCGAGGAGGCCGGCGGCGGCGCGGCCGGACGACGGTTCTGGGCCGAGGCCACCGGCAGCGTGCCGGTGGCGAGCTTCACCATCACCAAGCTGCGTTGGCTGGCCCGGCACGAGCCGGAGCAGGCCGCCCGGGTGGCGGCCGTCTGCCTGCCGCACGACTGGCTGACCTGGCGGCTGGCCGGTGCGCCGGGGCTGGCGGCGCTGCGGACCGACCGGGGTGACGCCAGCGGCACCGGCTACTGGTCCCCGGCCACCGGCTCCTACCGGCCCGATCTGCTGGAACGGGCCTTCGGTCGGCAGCTCGTCGTGCCCGAGGTGTTGGGCCCGGCCGAGTCGGCCGGCACGCTCGCCGACGAGCTGGGTGGGAGCGGCGCGCTGCTCGGCGCGGGCACCGGTGACAACGCCGCCGCCGCGTTCGGCGTCGGAGCCGGCCCCGGTGACGTGGTCGTCTCGATCGGCACCTCCGGCACGGTGTTCAGCGTTGCCGACGTGCCGGCCGCCGACGAGAGCGGCGCGGTGGCCGGCTTCGCCGACGCGTCGGGCCGCTTCCTGCCGCTGGTCTGCACGCTCAACGCCGCCCGGGTGCTGGACGCCGCCGCCACGATGCTCGGCGTCGGGCTGGACGAGCTGGCCGACCTGGCGCTCTCCGCGCCGGCCGGCGCGGACGGGCTGGTCATGGTGCCCTACCTGGAGGGTGAGCGGACGCCCAACCGTCCGCTGGCCACCGGCGCGGTGCACGGGCTGACCCTGCGCACGTCGACCCCCGCGCACCTGGCCCGGGCCGCAGTGGAGGGCATGCTCTGCGCGCTCGCCGACGGCCTGGACGCGCTTACCGCGCAGGGTGCCACCGTCCGCCGGGTCATCCTCGTCGGCGGCGGGGCACGGTCGGCCGCTGTCCGCCGGATCGCACCGCAGGTCTTCGGCTGCCCGGTGGTCGTCCCGCCCGCCGGGGAGTACGTCGCCGACGGCGCCGCCCGCCAGGCCGCCTGGGTCGCCCTCGGCGGTGTGACACCGCCGCAGTGGGAGGTCAAGGGCACTGAGGAGTACGCGGCGGAGCCCGTCCCCGCAGTCCGTGAGCAGTACGCCGCGGCCCGCGGGTTGGTCCTCGACCGCCGCTGACACCTCGGAGTCGACGCGGGTGGGAGCCGACCGGCACCCACCCGCGTGGCGACCCCGTCGTCGGGGTCTGGTTGGCTGCCGGTCATGACGGTGACCAGGGGCTGGCACGGCCGGGGCGGCGGCCGAGCGCACCGGCTGTACAGCATCGTGGTGTTCGTGCTGCTCGCCTCGCTCGACAACGTGGCGATCGGGCTGGTCCCACCGCTGTACGGGCCGATCTCCGACGCGTTCGACGTGTCGGGCGGGCTGCTTGGCCTCGTCACCGCGGTCAGCTTCCTGGTCAGCGCGGTGGCCGCGGTCGGCTGGGCGTACGTCGGCGACCGCACCAACCGCAAACCGCTGCTGATGGTGGGCACTCTGCTCTGGGCGGCGGGCACCGGCGGCAGCGCCCTCGCCGGCGGGTACGCCACGTTCCTCGCCGCCCAGCTCGTCGCGGCGGTCGGTCTCGGCGCGGTCGGCTCGGTGGGCTTCTCGGTGGTCACCGACCTGATCTCACCGACCCGGCGCGGGCTGGTGATGAGCTTCTGGGGGCTCTCGCAGGGCGTCGGCACGCTGGCCGGGACGCTGGTCGGCGGGCTGCTCGGGGCGACCGACTGGCGGCGACCGTTCTGGGTGCTGACCGGCGTGGGCCTGGTCGCCACAGTCGCGTATCTGTTCACCTATGACATCCGGCGCGGCCAGAGCGAACCGGAGCTGGCCGGCGCGTTGGACACCGGCGCCGAGTACGACTACCGGATCAGCCGCGCCGATCTGCCGCGCATCCTGGCCCGGCGGACCAACAGGTGGTTGATCCTGCAGGGCCTGACCGCGCAGGCTGCCTTCGGCTCACTGGTCTGGCTGCCGAGGCTCTTCGCCGAGCGGGCCGAGGCACAGGGCTACTCCGAGTCGACGGCGGTGGTGGTGGGCAGCGTCTTCGCCACGCTGTTCCAGCTCGGCGGCGTGCTCTCCATCGTCGGCGGGCTGGTCGGCGACGCGGTGCAACGGCGTACCCCTCGGGGCCGGGCGTTGGTCGCGGCCGTCGGAATCCTCGCGGCCGTGCCGTTCTACCTCGTGCTGTTCTTCGTGCCGGTGACCATCGACGTGCCCGACGGCGCCGGCGGCGGCGCGGTGATCGGCGCGGTGCTGTCCAGTGTGTTCACCGAGCCGTCGGTCGGTCTGAGCCTGCTCACCGCAGTGGTGGCGCTGGCGCTCACCTCGGCCAACTCGCCGAACTGGTTCGCGCTGATCGCCGACGTGAATCCGCCCGAGCACCGGGGCACCGTCTACAGCCTCGGCAACCTGGTCAACGGCGTCGGCCGGGCCGCCGGCAACGGGGTGGTCGGCGTCGCCTTCCAGGGGCTGCGCGCGGCGTTCCCGCCACCGCTGAACTTCGCCGTCGGGCTGGCCGCGTTCCAGCTCTTCTTCATCCCCACAGGCGTCATGTACTGGCTCGCCTCGCGGACCTCGCCGGCGGACATCGACAACGTGCACGACCTGCTGCACACCCGCGCCGACCGCCTCTGACGCCGTCCGCCGCCGTGGGGCGACGCGGGTGCGGCGGCGCGGGCGCGCGCCGGGTCCCGGCGGCGTGATTCGTCTGCGACATCAGCTCCAAAGGGAGTCGGCACCACCCCGCCGACCGCCCCGCGAGCATGGTCGCGGGGCCGTCGGCGGGGTGCTCGGGTTGGATCAGTCGCGCAGCCAGACGGTCACGTCGGTGGGGACGGCGTCGTGGTCGTCCAGCGGGCCGCTGGACGCGAGCACCTCGGCACCGGCCGGTACCGGCACCGGGGCGTCGCCGAAGTTGGTGAGCACGGTCAGCTCACCGTTGCGGAAGGTGAGCGTCTCGTCGCCCGAGGGCAGCCACTCCAGCGTGCCCCGGCCCAGGCCGTGGGCGCGGCGCAGCCGCAGCGCCGTGCGGTACAGCTCGTACGTCGAACCGGGCACGTCGCGCTGCCGGTCCAGCGCGTACTCCGCCCAGGACGGGGGTTGCGGCAGCCAGCTGGCGTCGGTGGGCCCGAAGCCGTACGACGGGGCGTCGGCCTCCCACGGGATCGGCACCCGGCAGCCGTCGCGGCCCCGCTGGGTGTGCCCGCTGCGCGCCCAGGTCGGGTCCTGCCGGGCCTCGTCGGGCATCGTGGTGTGCTCGGGCAGGCCCAGCTCCTCGCCCTGGTAGAGGTAGGCGGAGCCGGGCAGGGCGAGCATCAGCAGGGTGGCCGCCCGGGCCCTGCGCAGACCGAGCGCGGCGTCCGGCTGCGGGTCGCCGATGCCGATGCCGTTGGGTCGGCCGCCGCCTACCGCCAGGCCGAGCCGAGAGGCGTGCCGCACCACGTCGTGGTTGGACAGCACCCAGGTCGTCGGCGCGCCCACCGAGTCGGTCGCCTCCAGGGAGCGGGTGATCACCGCGTACTGGGCCGGCGCGGTCCACGCGGCGAGCAGGTACTCGAAGTTGAACGCCTGGTGCATCTCGTCCGGGCGGACGTAGCGGGCCAACCGCTCGGCCGGCTCCACCCACGCCTCGGCGACCAGCACCCGCTCACCGGGGTAGCTGTCCAGGACTCGCCGCCACTGCCGGTAGATCTCGTGCACGCCGTCCTGGTCCCACATCGGCGGGCGCGGCTTGTCGATCTCATTGCCGGAGAGGATCTCCTGGGGCTCCTGCCAGTCGGCCAGGTCGGCCTGCTTGACGAGGCCGTGGGCCACGTCGACGCGGAAGCCGTCCACCCCGCGGTCCAGCCAGAACCGAAGGACGTCGAGGAACTCCTCGTGCACCTCCGGGTTGTCCCAGTTGAGGTCGGGCTGGCCGGTGTCGAACAGGTGCAGGTACCACTGGCCGGGTCGGCCGTCCGGGTCGACCGTCCGCGTCCAGGCCGGGCCGCCGAAGACGCTCTGCCAGTCGTTCGGCGGCTGGTCGCCGGCCGGGCCGAGGCCGTCGCGGAAGATGTACCGGGACCGCTGGACGCTGCCCGGCGCGGCGGCCAGCGCGGCCTGGAACCAGCGGTGCGCCGACGAGGTGTGGTTCGGCACCAGGTCGACGATCACCCGCAGGCCCCGGGAGCGGGCCTCGGCGATCAGCTTGTCCGCGTCGGCGAGGGTGCCGAACAGCGGGTCCACGTCGCGGTAGTCGGCCACGTCGTAGCCCGCGTCGGCCTGCGGCGACGGATAGAACGGGGAGAGCCACACCGCGTCCACGCCCAGCTCGGCCAGGTGGTCGAGGCGGGCGGTGATGCCCGGCAGGTCCCCGATGCCGTCGCCGTCGGAGTCGGCGAACGAGCGCGGGTAGATCTGGTAGATGGCGGCCTCGGTCCACCAGCCGGTGATCGGGTGACCGGAGGAGGTCTGCTGGGTCGGATCGGTGTTCAGGGTCGTCTCCCATGTCGCGCGGTGGGTGGACTGCCGGCGGTGCTGCTGCCGGCCGCGTCGCCGCCAGCCGCCGGCCGGCGGCGGATGGTTGGGGTTCAGTCTGCCCGGGGCGGCGCGGTGGACTCTCGCACCACCAGCCGAGTGGGCAGGATCACCGGTGTGTCGCCGTCGGCGGTTCGTTGACCGACGATCGGGCTCAGGCTGCGGGCGCCGAGCGGGTCGAGCAGCATCCGGGCGGCCAGGCGGCCCTGTTCCGCGGCGGGCTGGGCGATGGTGCTGAGTCCGAGCACGCCTGCGAGGTCGTGGTCGTCGATGCCGACGACGCTGACGTCCTGCGGTACGCGCAGCCCGGCGTCGCGCAGGGCCGTCATCGCGCCCATCGCCATCTCGTCGCAGGCGGCGACGATCGCTGTCGGCGGAACACCGCGGGCCAGCAGTTCGGCGGTGGCCCGGTTGCCGCCGTCGATGGTGAACGACGACTCGACGTCCAGGCTCGGATCGGGTCGCAGACCGGCGGCCCGCAGCGCCGCCTGGTAGCCCCGGCGCCTGTCGAGGTGGGTGGTGAAGGCCAACTCGTCGTCGGGGTCGCCGGAGATGTGCGCGATCCGCCGGTGACCGAGGTCGAGCAGGTGGCGGGTGGCCGTCCGTGCGGCGGCCACGTCGTCGATGCGTACGCACGGCCAGTTGGGGACCCTGCTCCCCGAGCTGATGGTCACGCCGGGCAGGTCCAGGGAGGCCAGCGCGGTCAGGTCCGCAGGGCGCAGCGGCGTGGCCACGAGCATCATGGCGTCCACCCGCTTGTGCAGGTTGGCGGTGCGCAGCACCCGCTGGCGGATCTGCTCCCGACCGCCCAGGTTGTAGAGCAGCAGGTCGTAGCCGGAGTGGTGCAGGTAATCCTCGACCGCCTCGACGACGGTGCTGAAGAACCACCTGGTGATCCGGGGTACGACCACCGCGACCGTGCCGGTGCGGCCACCGGCGAGTCGGGACGCGCTCGGCGAGACCGCGTAGTCGAGCTGCTCGGCGGCCGCGAGCACTCTGTGTCGGGTGGCGGCCGAGACCGTCGGCAGCCCGCGCAGGGCCCGCGAGACGGTTGCCGTGGAGACCCCGGCCAGCCGGGCGACATCATCAATCTTCGTCACGGTTCCCCCGCTCGGTACCCGTCGCCCGCCGCCGCCTTCAGGGGCCAGGCGGCGGCGGGCAAAGCGGGTCAGCCCTTGACGCTGCCGGCGAGCAGACCTCGCACGAAGAAGCGCTGCAGGGACAGGAATACGACGAGCGGTACAACGATCGAGACGAACGCGCCTGCGGTCAGCCGTTGCCATTCGCTGCCCCGGGTGCCTGCCATCTCGGCCAGGCGAACCGTGAGCGGGGCCGTCTCGTTGCCGCCACCGGCGAAGATCAGCGCGACCAGCAGGTCGTTCCAGACCCAGAGGAACTGGAAGATGCCGAACGCGGCAAGCGCCGGGGTGATCAGCGGCAACACGATGGTGCGGAAGATCTTCGGGTGGGTGGCCCCGTCGACCCGGGCCGCCTCCATCAGGTCGCCGGGGAGCTGCGAGATGAAGTTGTGCAGCAGGAAGACGGCGAACGGAAGCGCGAAGCAGGTGTGCGCGAACCACACCTGGGCGAACTTCTGCTCGTCGACCAGGTCCCACGCCGGCATCAGCGTGACGCCGCCGAGGGAGACGCCTGTGGAGAAGAACCGCAGCAGTGGCACCAGGGCCATCTGCAGCGGGACGATCTGCAACGCGAAGATCGCGATGTAGAGCCAGTCCCGCCCGCGGAACTTGATCCACGCCAGCGCGTACGCGGCCAGGGACGCGAAGGCGAGCGGGAAGAGCACCGACGGAATGGTGATCGCCAGCGAGTTGATGAAGTAGCTGGCGAGCTGCCCGGATGAGGACGACCGCCCGAACAGCACCTGCTGGTAGTTCTCCAGCGTGAACTGTGGGTTGGTGAAGGCGGTCCACCAGCCGGTGGTCTTGATCTCGTCCTCCGGCCGGAGGGAGGAGACGAGCAGGCCGAACGTCGGGATGGTCCAGACCATCGCGATGACGATCGAGACGAGCGTGGCCGTACGGCTGTTGAGTCGCCGACGAACCCGCCCGGCGGTGGTGGACGCTGTGCCGTCGACCTGCTGGCTGCCGGCGGCGACGGTGGGCGTTGCGGTGGTCATCTCAGCCCTCCCGCTGTTGACGGAGGTTACGGATCTGGTAGATCACGACCGGGATGACCAGGATGAAGAGGAAGACCGCAAGCGCGGAACCCCGCCCGTTCTCGCTGTACCGGAACGCCTGGTTGTACATCTCGTTGGCGATCACGCTGGTGTCGTAGTTGCCGTTGGTGGTGGTCCGGACGATGTCGAAGACCTTGAGCGTGGCGATCGTGAGGGTCACCATCACGACGATCAGCGCCGGCCTGATGCTCGGCATGGTGATCTGCCAGAACATCTGCCATGGGCTGACCCCGTCAAGCCGGGCGGCTTCGACGATGTCGCCGGGGATCGCCTTGATCGCGGCGGAGAGCACCACCATGGCGAAGCCGGCCTGGATCCAGACCATGATGACGATCAGCAGCAGCGTGTTCAGTGGCGATTCGAGCAGCCACTGCTTGGGCTCACCGCCCAGGCTGACCACGATCTGGTTGAGCAGACCGATCTGGTCGCCCTCACCTCGGTAGGCGTAGACGAACTTCCAGATGATGCTGGCGCCGACGAAGGAGATGGCCATCGGCAGGAAGATCAGTGACTTGGCCACGGCCTCGAACCGGGCCTTGTCCACCAGTACGGCGTAGATCAGGCCGAATCCGGTCGCCACCAGTGGGACCAGGAGCACCCAGACCAGGGTGTTGATCAGGACCCGGACGATCGCGTCGTCCGAGAACATCCAGCCGAAGTTGTCCAACCCCACCCATTCGTCGCTGGTCCTGTTCATCAGGGAGAGCAGCACGGTGCGGATGGCCGGCACGACCAGGCCGATGGTGAGCAGCAACAGCGTGGGCAGCAGGAAGAAGATCGCGAAGATCCCCTCCCGCGGCTTGTACCGGCGGGGGAGAGGAGCTCCACTCGCCGAGGCGGCGACGAGCTGCGCCTCCCGTCGCCGGGCGAACCAGGCCGGCACGACGTCGAGCAGCAGGAGCAGACCGCCCACCACCACCACGAAGGCGATCAGCCCGTACATCAGCATGAGGAGCTTCGGCTGCTCCTCGGCGAAATCGAACTCCATCAACCCTCCCTTCCGGGTCCAGTTCGAACGGTGGCCCGGCCCGCGACAGCGAGCCGGGCCACCGTCGAGATCACTTGGGCCAGCTGCTCTCGATGCCCTGGAGCACCGGGGCGGTCTGCTTACCGTTCAGCCACTCGACCATGCCCTTCCAGAACGTCCCCGTGCCGACGGCGGCCGGCATCAGGTCGGATCCGTCGAAGCGGAAGACGCTGGTCTTGTCCTGGAGGATCTGGACGGAGAGCTTGTCGATCGGGCTGGCGACATTGGCGATGTCCAGCTTGTTGTTCGCCGTGACCCAGTTGCCGAGCTTCGCGCGGCTGTTGACGTACTCGGCGGAGGCCAGGTAGGTCTGCACCGCCTGCACCTCGGGACGGTCGGCGTACGCGACGACGAACTCGCCCGCGCCCAGCACCGGCTTGCCCTTGGCGGCGTCGATGGCCGGGAAGTAGAAGGCGAACGCGTCGCCGTCCTCGGCAACCTTGGTGCCCTCGGGGAACTGGTTGGCGTAGAACGACGCCTGGCGGTGCATCGCGCACTTGCCGGTGGTCACCGGCAGGCCCGCCTCCTGGAAGGCGGTGGTGGTGATGCTCTTGACGCCGCCGAAGCCGCCGTTCATGTACTTCTCGTTCTTGAGGATCGTGCCGGCGCGGTCCACCGCGTCGACGACCCGCGGGTCGTTGAACGGGATGGCGTGGGTGGTCCACTGGTCGTAGACCTCGGGGCCCGCCGTCCGCAGCAGCACGTCCTCGATCCAGTCGGTGGCCGGCCAGCCGGTGGCGTCACCGGACTCGACGCCCGCGCACCACGGCTTCATGCCGCTGGCGGCGATCTTGTCGCTCAGGGTGATGAGCTGCTCCCAGGTGGTCGGGACCTCCCAGCCCTTCTCCTTGAACGTCTTCGGCGAGTACCAGACGAAGGACTTGACGTTCGCGCCGAGCGGCACGCCGTAGAGCGTCCCGTTGACGGTGCCGTACTTCAGCCAGTCGGCAGGCATGTTCTGCTCGGCCATGGTCTTGGTGTCGGCGCCGAGCTGCTTCAGCTTGCCGGCGTCCGCGAACCGCTTCACGAGGCCCGGCTGGGGCACGAAGGCGATGTCGGGAGCGTTGCCGCCGTCGACCCGGACGGGGAGCTGGGCCTCGAACTCGCCGCTGCCCTCGTACGCGATCTTGATGCCGGTGCACTCGGTGAACTGCGACCACGACCGCTCGAGCAGGTCGGCCTCGGCGTCACGGATGGACGCGTAGATGGAGACCTTCTTGCCGTCGTTGCCCTGGTACTTCTCGTATGGGGCGCACTCCGCGGAGCCCGCCTTGTCGCTCTTCTTGTCGTCACCGGTACCGCAAGCGGTGGCGCTGAGCGCCAGCCCGAGCACACCGGCGATCACGAAGGCCTGGCGTGGTCTGGTAAAGACCGCCATGCCGTCCTCCTTCCTAGCCGGCGTGGTCTCGCTGACGACCCTCGCCGGTCCGATTGGGCGTGCACACATGTAAGCGCTTGCATCCGGTCTGGTCCACCCCCTGTCAGACACGAGCGAGTAACAATCCCGAAACCTTGTGTCCAGCGGCTGGGCGGGCTCCCGCGTGAAGATCGGGACTCTTTCGAAGATTGGCGATATCTGTCAGGCTAGGGCCACTTCATCGAAGGTTTTGAACATAGGAGGAGCTGGATGCGCAAGCGGTGGATCAGCCTGCTGGTGACGGGCCTGCTCGTCGGAGGAGTCCTCGCGCCGGCGAGCCCGGCGCTGGCCGCGCCGACCTTCAAGGTGCCGTTCCCATGCGGCCAGTCCTGGTCGGGGCAGACCCGGTCGGACCACAGCCCGGCGAACGCGGTCGACTTCAACCGCACCGACGACGTCGGCGACCCGGTGGTGGCCAGCGCCCCCGGCACCGTCGACCGGGTCACCGACCTCGGCGGCACCAGTTACGGCAAGTACGTCCGGATCAACCACGGTGGCGGGTACTCGACCTACTACGCCCACCTCAACGGCTTCAACGTCTCGGTGGGGCAGACCGTCGGCTACGGCAAGGTGCTCGGCTGGGTGGGCAGCACCGGCGGGTCCACAGGCCCCCACCTGCACTACGAGCAGCGCCTCAACGGCAACGACATCCAGGTCAGGTTCAACGGCACCCTCGGCCTGTACTGGGGCACCAAGACCTACACCAGCGACAACAACTGCAGCTCGGGCTCCGGCAACGCCACTGTCGACACCAGTGGCACGCCGCTTACCGTCCGCTCCGGCCCCGGCACGGGGTACGCCTCGGTGGGCACCGTCGCCGACGGCACCCGGGTGACCATCGCCTGCCAGACCAGCGGCACCACGGTCACCGGCACGTACGGCACCAGCTCGATCTGGGACCGCATCGGCAGCGGCCGCTACATCGCCGACGCGTACGTCTACACCGGTTACGACGGCTACATCCCGAACGTGCCCCGCTGCTGACGCCCGAACGGTCCTCCGGCGGCGGGGCTGCCTCCCGCCGGAGGACCGGCGTCGGTCAGGTGTTCAGTTGCCAGATCGACAGGTTGAGCGCGGCGGCGAACGTGACCCACGCCCAGTACGGCAGCAGCAGCGCTGTGGCGACCCGGGACACCCGGGCGAAGAGCACGACGGTGAGGCCGATCGCCAGCCACATCACCACGATCTCGGCGAACGCCAGCCCGTACTGCCCCGCGCCGAAGAACAGCGGCGTCCAGATGGCGTTGAGGACGAGTTGGGCCGTCCACGCCCAGAGCGCGGGGGAGAAGCCGACCCGACGCCACACCAGCCAGCCGGCGACGGCGATCAGCGCGTAGAGCACCGTCCAGACCGGGCCGAAGAGCCAGGACGGCGGAGCCCAGCCCGGCTGGCGCAGGTTCGCGTACTCGTCGGTGGTGCCCTGCACGCCCAGCCCGCCGATCGCCGCCGCGACGAAGACCGCTGCCGCGAAGCCGGCGAGCGCCCAGCGCGACCGTCGGCCGGACGTGGGCCGTGCCTCGCGAGATATCTCCATGGTCGAGATATTGCCGCTTTGTCGTCCGGTCAAACCCACAAAAAAGCGCCGGGGCCACCGCGGCCGGTGCTTCTGTCGGGAGGACGAAAGCTCCGGCCACGGCGACCCCGACGGGTCCCGGTGTTGTGAAGAAGTGTTGGTTTAAGGGGTACGAACGTCAATTGAAGATGCTGACACCACCCGGGCCGACCAACAGCCCGACGACGATGAGGACGATGCCCCACAGGATCTGCCGGCGGAACAGCGCGAGGATGCCGGCGACCACGAGTACGACTGCGAGAATCCAGAGAATCAGCTCCATGACCTCTGACTACCCGACCCTCCGATCGGGGAAACCTGGTCGGTGTCGAGTTGATCCCCGACATGAAAGACGCTGTACGCCTGCTTGATCACCGGGTGCGCCACGTTGCGGACGCGTACCCCTCCCGGGGTGGTGCCGCGCTCGGTGCCTGCGTGCGCGTGCCCGTGCACGGCCAGCGCCGTGGGCGCCGAGTCGATCGCCTGCCCGAGCTGGTACGACCCCAGGAACGGGTAGATCTCCAGCGGCTCGCCGACAAGCGTGTCCGGAACCGGCGAGTAGTGGGTGAGCGCGACAAGCATGTCGCAGTCAAGCGAGCGCAGGGCCGCTCCGAGGCGATCCGCGCTCTCGTTTGTGGTCCGGACGAACGCCTTCATCTCCGGCTCGCCGAAGTCGCTCGCGCACCGGCCGGCGAACCCACCGCCGAAGCCCTTGACGCCTGCGATACCGAGCCGGCCGCCCGCGCAGTCCAGCACCACGCCGTCGCCCTCCAGCACGGTGATGCCCGCGTCCTCGAGCACCTTGACCACCTGCGGCACCTGGTCACACTGGTGGTCGTGGTTGCCCAGCACGGTCACCACCGGCACGGCCAACCCGCCGAACTCCTGCGCCACGCAGCGCGCCTCGGCCTCGGTGCCGTGCCGGGTCAGGTCGCCGGCCAGCAGCAGCACGTCGGCGCACTCCGGCAGCTCCTCCAGCGCCGGGCGGAACCTGCCGACCACGTCCTCGTCCAGATGTACGTCGCCCACGGCGGCGATCCGGATCACCATGAAACCTCCCTCAGGGCAGTTGCTCGATCTCCGTGGGCGCCTGGGCGCGGATCACACCGATGTCGCTGGTGATCGCCACGTCCGGGAAGCGCTCCGACACCAGGCGCAGGATCTCCTCCCGCCGGTGCGGGCTCTCCACCTCGCCGTACAGCACGAGGGCACCTTCCCGCCGGACGACTGTGATCCCCTGTTCGGCGACGGCCGGATCCTCGGTGAGCAGCCGTTGAATCTCCGCGTCGACGTACTCGTCGGGTGGCGCCACGCCACCGGCCTGATCGTTCGTCACGGTGTCTCCTCTCCTGCCGGGGCGCCGGGTTCCGGCACCACCTCCAGCCGGTCCAGCAGCACCAGGAACGCCTCGGCGTACGGCGAGTGCTGCGTCTCCTTGCGTACCCGTTCCCAGTCGATCTGCTCCCGCAGCGACCTGGCCAACGGCAGGCCGCGGGCGAAGTCGCAGTAGTGCTGGGAGAAGCTCAGCAGCTTGTGAACCATGAGCTGGGTGGCGGACAGGACCGGCATGTGGATGGCGTCCACCGGCCGCACGACGGTGTCGGCGAACGTCTCCTCGGTCACCGGCGTCTCGATCGGCCGGTGGATCAGATCCACCATCCGCCCGTCGTCGAAGACCTTGACCAGCCAGTCCTCCGGTGGCCGCTCGGCGCGGAAACCCGCGGCCACGAGCGCCTCCAGGGACCGCTCGACGTCGGCCTCGCGGATCAGGAAGTCGACGTCGTGGTCGCTCGAGTGGCCGCCGTGGGCGTAGACGGCGAAGCTCCCGCCCAGGGCGAACGGGATCTCGGACTGCTTGAGCACGGCGGCGACCTTCTTCAGGGTGTGCACCAGACTCTCGTCCCCGCGCTCAGCCATCTGGATCTCCCGTCGGTCGTGTTGGTGGACAGGCGGTTGGATTCGAACTCCCGTACCCGGCATTCCGGTCGCCCACACCTGCCGCCGGCGCGGTCAGGCGACAACGGTGACAAAGAGGTACAAACGTCGTGGGGCGCAAGCATGGGTCGGATAACCTGTCGAGGGTGGCCAGATCATCGGGGATGCGACGCGGCGGGGCCCGTTTGCGCACCGTCGCCCTGATCGGCATCGACGGCTCGGGCAAGACCACGCAGGCGCACCGGCTGGCCGACGCGCTTACCGCCGCCGGGCGTCCCGCGGCGTACCGCCGCAACGCCAGCGGGCGGCGCTGGCTCGGCCGGATCGCGCACCGGCTCGGCCTCCCGGACGCGCAACGGCTCGTCGGGCGGGACGGCGTCCTGGCGGTGGAGTCCGTGCTGCGCTGGCTGGCCATCGCCGTGGCCCTGCTCAGCTGCCTGCTCACCGGTCGGACGGCGGTGATGGACCGCTACTCGGCCTGCCAGTATGTGAGCATCCGCGCGCACGGCGGGCACCGCTGGGAGCGGCTGGCCCGGGCCGGCTACCGCCTCTTCCCGACGCCGCAGGTGACCTTCCTGCTCGCCGTCGACCCGGCCGTCGCGTACCAGCGCATCGAGGAGCGCGGCACCGACCACGAGTCGATGGGCTGGCTCACCGCGGCGGACACCGCCTACCGGACCCTGCCCGAGTATCCGAGCTTCGTCCTCGTCGACGCGGGCCGCTCGGCCGAGGAGGTGACCGAGCAGATCCAGGCGCACCTGGCGACCTGGCTGCCGGAGGACGTCCGCCCCGACCCCACCCGATCGTCGGAGGGGCCGGTGCCCACCGACGTACCGCAGCCGGCGCCCCCGGCCGCACCGCCCGCCGCGCCGACGCAGGAGCGGGTCGGGCGCGACGGCGTCGCCTCGCTGCTCGTTCAGGCGCGTCCGTAGACCGGAACGCTGGCCCCGGTGGTCGGCGCGGAGTCCGTCGAGGCGAGGAAGCGGATCACCGGCGCGATCTCGGCAGGCGTCACCCAGCGGGAGTGGTCGGCGTCGGGCTGCGCGGCCCGGTTCGCCGGGGTGTCGATGACGCTGGGCAGCACGGTGTTGCAGCGCACGTTGCGGGAGCGGTACTCCACCGCTACCGCGTTGGCGAAGGCGAGCACCGCCGCCTTGGCCGTGACGTAGCCGGCCGCGCCGGCGAACGGGCTGACCGCAGCGCGGGCCGAGACGCACACCACCGCGCCACCGCCGGCCGCCACGAGGTGCGGCAGCGCGGCCTGGGTGACCAGGTAGGTGGGTCGCAGGTTGACGGTGAGCATCCGCTCGAACTCCTCGACCGGAGTCTCGTGCACCAGGCCGCCGCTCGCGTACCCGCCGACGAGGTTGACCACCGCCCGCAGCGGCGCCGCCGGGTCGCCGACGGCGGCCTCGACGACGGCCGCCGCGCCGGCCGGGTCGGTCAGGTCCGCGACGACCCGGACCAGCCCGTCCGCCGCCGGCTCCGACCCCGACCGGGCTGCCCGCTGCGGTACGACCACCCGCCAGCCCGCGTCGACGAACGAGGCGACGACCGCCCCGCCGAGGCCACCAGTGCCTCCGGTCACCACCACGCTGCGCTCTGCCATGCGCCACACGCTAGCGCCCGTCGCGACTGCCGATCTGCCGGCCGGCGCTCTGCCCACAGCAGAGTTCTTGGCGTGAACGGCGTTCGGCGGCGCAGGATCGGCGGATGCGGATCCTGATTCTCGGTGGCACCCGGTTTCTCGGCCGGGCGCTGGCCCGACTGGCCGTCGCGCAGGGCCACGAGGTGACCTGCGCGGCCCGGGGCGTGTCCGGCGTCGTGCCGGCCGGTGCGCGGTTCGTGCCTGTCGACCGCGACGAGCCCGCGGCGCTGGTGCCACTCGCCGACGACGGCTTCGACGCGGTGGTCGACGTGACCCGTCAGGTCAGCCATGCCCGGTACGCGCTCGCCACGCTGGCCGACCATGTTGGTCACTGGTCGTTCGTGTCCACGATCTCGGTGTACGCGGACAACACCACACCGGGTCAGACAGCGGCTGACGCGCCGCTGCTGCCGCCCGCTCCGCCGGACGTGGACGCTCCGGTCGGCCCGGACCACCGCTGGTACGGCGAGTGCAAGGTCAGCATCGAGCAGCTGGTCCGCGAGCGGATGGGCGCGGACCTGTCGTTCATCTGCCGCGCGGGGCTGATCGTCGGCGCGGAGGACCCGAGCGACCGCTTTCCGTACTGGCTGCGACGGCTGGCGAACGGCGGCGAGGTTCTCGCGCCCGGCCGGCCCACCGACCGGGTGCAGTTCGTGGACGTCGCCGACCTGGCCGGCTGGTTGCTGCACGCCGCAGGCGCCCGCCTCGCCGGCACGTACGACGGCACCGGCCCGGCGCTGTCCCGCGCCGAGCTGCTGACCGGTGTGGCGGCCGGCCTGGGCGTCGCCGACCCGCAGCTCACCTGGGTCGATCAGGACTTCCTGGCGGCCCACGACGTGCGCGAGTGGTCGGGGGAGCGGGCGCTCCCGCTGTGGGTGCGCCTGCCGGAGTGGGCCGGTCTGATGGACCGCGATGCCCGGCCGGCGCTGGACGCGGGTCTGACGGTCCGGCCGCTGCCCGACACCGTTCGGGCGACCGCGTCCTGGATGACAGCGCGGCCCGACGCCGTACGGCAGGGTGGACTCGACCCGGCGGATGAGGCGGCGATCCTCAGGGAGTGGCAAGCTGTGCGAAACGCGTGATCCGGGTCGTCGACACTATTCCCACCACATACGGTCATGGTTGACGCTCACGCCTCGTGAAAGTAAGTTTCACCCGTGGCGAAGAGTCCGAAGATTTCTGCGAGTCACGAGCCTGGTGGGCTGATCGTCCACATCAGCGGGCTGTTGCCATCGCTGTCGCCCGCCGAGCAGCGGGTCGCCCGGCTGGTCGTGTCCGACCCGGCCGCCGCCGCCCGGCGGACCATCACAGACCTCGCCACCGCAGCGGAGACGTCGGAGGCGACAGTCATCCGGTTCTGCCGATCGGTGGGCATGGACGGCTATCCACAGCTGCGCATCCGGCTGGCCGCCGAGGCCGCCCGTCGCATCGAGCCGCCGGACGCCCGGGTCGTCGGAGGTGACATCCCACCCGGCGCCGACCTCGCCCAGATCATCGCCACCATCGCGTTCAACGACGCCCGAGCCGTCGAGGAGACCGCCGAGCAGCTCGACCCGGCCATCTGCGAGCAGGTGGTCGAGGCGATCGCGGGCGCCGGCCGGATCGACATCTACGGCGCCGGCGCCAGCGGGTTCGTCGCCTCCGACTTCCAGCAGAAGCTGCACCGCATCGGCCGGATCGCCTTCTACTTCCCCGACGTGCACACCGCGTTGACCTCGGCCGCCCTGCTCGGCCGCGGTGACGTCGCGATCGGCATCTCCCACACCGGCACCACCTCCGACGTCATCGAGGTGCTGGAGCAGGCCCGGACGCGGGGCGCGGCCACAGTGGCGCTCACCAACTTCCCGCGCTCGCCGATCACCGAGGTCGCCGACTTCGTGCTGACGACCGCGGCACGCGAGACCACCTACCGCTCCGGAGCGACGGCCAGCCGGCTCGCTCAGCTCACCGTCGTCGACTGCCTCTTCGTCGGGGTGGCCGCCCGCAACCGGTCCCGGGCCCGCAAGGCCCTCGAGGCGACCGCCGAGGCGGTCCAGTCGCACCGGGTGGGTGCCAGTCGGAGGCGGGCATGACGCCCGGTTCGGTGGAGCCGGACGAGGACATGTCAGCACCGCTCGCCCGCCCGACGGTCCGGGTGGGCGCGCCCACCGAACGACGTAACCCCCTCAGCGTCGACCTCGATCTGATGTCGACGCGGGACGTGCTCACCGTGATCAACGAGGCCGATCGGCGAGTGCCCGCGGCGGTCGCCGCGGTGCTCGACGAGATCGCCACCACAGTCGATCTGGCAGTCGCGGCGCTGCGCGGTGGCCACCGGGTGCACTACTTCGGGGCCGGCACCTCCGGCCGGCTGGGCGTGCTCGACGCGGCCGAGTTGGCTCCCACCTTCAACTCGCCGCGGCACTGGTTCTGCGCCCACCTGGCCGGCGGCCCGGACGCCATGTGGCGGGCCGTGGAGGACGCCGAGGACGACGACCGGAACGGGGCGGCCGAGGCCGGCGGATGTGTGCGAGCCGGCGATCTGGTGGTCGGTCTGGCGGCCAGCGGACGCACACCGTACGTCCTCGGGGCGCTCGCCGCGTCCCGCGCCGCAGGCGCCTCGACGGTGCTGCTGTGCGCCAATCCGGAGGCGGAGGCCGCCCGGTCGGTCGACGTGTTCATCGGGGTGGACACCGGACCCGAGGTGGTCACCGGGTCGACCCGGATGAAGGCGGGCACCGCGCAGAAACTGGTGCTGAACACGTTCTCGACAGCCGTCATGGTGCGCCTGGGCCGGGTCTACTCGAACCTCATGATCGATATGGTGGCCACCAACGCGAAGCTCCGGGGACGAATGATCTCGATCCTCATCGAGGCGACCGGCTGCTCCGAGGAGGTCTCCCGGCGGGCCCTCGGCGAGGCCGACGGCGACCTGAAGACGGCGTTGGTCTCGCTGGTCTCCGGAGCCGAGGTGGCCGCCGCCCGAGCGGCCCTGGCGCGCTCCGCCGACCAGGTTCGCGGGGCTCTCGCCCTGCTCGCCTCCTAGCTGGCGCCGCTCGGGAAGCGAACGGGGCTCCGGATTGTTCACCGGGGCGGGGGGTAATCACACCCCCGTGGATGAACCGACCGGTCCACCGCTGCGTATCTGACAGTGACCAGGATCGCAGCGCGGTGGTGACCCGGGTCGCTGCGTGAGCGCGGCGGGCGGTGTTGCCATGGTGCGGGCGATCGGCGATTCGTCGACCCGCCAACCCGTTCGAGGTGCCCAGCGGCGCGCCACCCGACGGGTGCTGACAGCAAACATGGACCGTGCTCTCAGCTACTACTCAGGCATTCGTGACACTTTCGACTCACGACATGGAATCCCCGACACGTCTCATCTGTTGTGTAGGTGTCAGCGACGGTGGGCACAGCAGAAGTTACCAGGGGCTGACCGGACGTGGGGAATGGCAAGGAACCGGGCAACCGGCGCGAGCGAGGGGACCGTGGGCAACGTGGACAAGAACATCGGCATGCGAACCGACGAGGTTGCCGAGGAGCGCGACCTGGTCGGCGTCTACCTGCACGAGATCTCCCGGACGCCACTGCTGGACGCCGCCAAGGAGGTTGACCTCTCCAAGGCGATCGAGGCCGGCCTCTACGCCGAGCACCTGCTCGGCGAGGACGCCGTTCCCGACGGTGTCGACCGGGCCGACCTGGAGCGGCTGATCGTCGAGGGTGAGCGCGCGAAGGACCTCTTCATCCGCGCCAACCTGCGACTGGTCGTGTCGATCGCGCGTCGTTACGTGCGCTCGGGCATGCCCATGCTGGACCTGATCCAGGAGGGCAACACCGGCCTCGTCCGGGCCGTGGAGAAGTTCGACTACGAGCGTGGCTACAAGTTCTCCACCTACGCCACCTGGTGGATCCGCCAGGCCATCAGCCGGGCGATCGCCCAGCAGGAGCGCACCGTCCGTCTGCCGGTGCACCTGGTGGAGGACGTCAACCGGATGCGCAACGTGATCCGGCAGCTCACCCGTGAGCTGGGCAGCGACCCGGAGCCGGAGCAGATCGCCGCGTCGCTCGGCGTCACCGTCGAGCGGGTCAACGAGTTGCGCCGCTGGTCGCAGGACACCGTCTCGCTGGACACCCCGGTGGGCGACGACGGCGACACCAACCTCGGCGACCTGGTCGCCGACAGCGACGCTCCGTCGCCGGAGGACATCGTTCTCAGCGGCCTGGAGCGGCAGCGCATCGAGGGACTGCTCAACCACCTCGACGACCGGTCCGCCGGCATCATGCGGGCCCGCTACGGGCTCGAGGACGGCCGAGAGCACTCGCTGACCGAGGTCGCGTCCCGCTTCTCGCTGTCCCGCGAGCGGATCCGGCAGCTGGAGATCCAGGCCCTCGGCCGGCTCCGGGAGTTGGCCCGGGCGGAGGGGCTGCAGGCAGCCTGACCTGGTAGTAATGACGGCGAACGGCCGGCGTCCGATAGGGGGACGCCGGCCGTTCGCCGTATCGGGTCGGGTCAGCTGACCCGGCCGTAGCCGTGGATGGACATCATGTTCATGCCACGTTTGAGCACGTTGCGACCGGCGCTCGGCGCGTCGATCACCTGGCCGCCGCCGACGTAGAGAGCGACGTGCCCGAGCCCGCTGTAGAAGATCAGGTCACCCGGGCGCAGGTCACCCCGGCCGATGTGGGCGACCGCGCCCCACTGCATCCGTGCGCTGTGCGGCAGTGATCTGCCGGCCGCCCGCCAGGCCGCGAGCGTCAGCCCGGAACAGTCGTAGCCGTTGGGCCCGTCAGCGGCCCAGACGTACGGCTTGCCGATCGCGCCGAAGGCGTAGCGCACCGCGATGCCGGCGTCCCCGGCCACGGCGGGCACGTTCCTGGCCTCGGCCTCCGCCGCCTTGGGCGCGGGTTTCTCGGTGGCGGCGCCGTACGCCTGCCGGCGCAGCTCGTACAGCTTGGCCAGGTCACTCTCGATGCGCTTCTTGCCGGCAGCCAGCTCGCGGGCCTGCGCGGCCTGCCGGGCCAGCGTGGCGTCCAGGCGCACCTTCTCGTCGAGCAGCCGCCGCTGGTTGTCCGTGAAGCCGGAGATGCGCTCCTGGCGTTGGCGGGTCAGCTGGTCGAGGGCGCCGAGCCGGTCGAGCAGAGCCACCGAGCCGCCGGGACGTAACAGCGCGTCCGCGGTATGCAGGCCACCGCTCTTGTACGCGGTGTTGGCGAATGCCGCGACATCGGCCCGGCTCTGCTCGGCCTGCTGTTCCAGGGGGCCGATGCGGGCCTGTAATCGGGCCACCGCGGTCTTGTTGACCTTGATGTCCTCGGCGAGCTTGTTGTACGACTCCACGATCCGTTCCAACTCGGCGGAGGACGTCTCGATCCGGCGGGTCAGGTCGGCGGGGGACGGCTCGGCGTGTGCCACCGCCGTCGGGGCGATCAGCGCTGCCGACAGGCCGGCCAGCATCGCGGTGCGCAGCAGGGTTCTCAGGGATGACAAGAGCGAAGGGCTCCTCTCCCACGGCCGCCGACGGGACTGCTGACGCCCTCGGCGACACCGGCCGGGGCCACCCGGGTGGATGGCGCTGGGCCGGACCGGCCCGCCCAACCTAACCCGGGACGGTTGTGTGGCGCAGTTGAAGCAGGGGCGAATGTTGACGAAGCGGCGAGAAGTGCCGCTGCTCCCGGTGACTCCAGCGGGGCTGCTGACGCGTGCGGAAGCGCGGTTTCGCATCCGTTGACCGATATCCGACTTTCGTCGTTCCGGGCGGATGCCGCCGGATGGTCACCGGCAATATCCGATAAAAACCGAAATGGATGCTGTTTCGCGGCCATGTCCCCCAGACGCGTGAGCGGGCCGGAACCGTAAATGCCCAGGTGGAGTGGCGGTCCCCCAGAACAATGGAGCCGCAGCCGGGAATCCCGCCCCCGGGCAGCGATGCCCCCACGGGACCCACCCCCGGCACCCCGCCCCCACGGGAGGAACCGTGAATCGTGAAGGCGCAAGGACGCGACCGCAACGAACGGTGCCCGGAGCCAGGTCCACGCTGCTGTACGCGCGACCCGGCATCATCGTCACCGTCGACCGGTTCACCGTCGGCCGCACCAGCTACCGCATCGTCGACCTGACCCACCTGCGCACCACCCGAGGTCCGCACGACCGGATCGCCGTCCGGGCGGTAGTGGTCACCGCATCCATGATCGGCGCGGTCGGCCTGCTCCTCGGCTTCGGCGGCGGCCTGCAACGGTTGACCGCCGAGGCGTACCTCATCCTCGGGGCGGTGTTCCTGCTGCCGGCGGCGCTCGCCCTGGTCGGCGACCGCTGGCGTCCACCGCCGTACGAGCTGTGGGGATGGCACCGGGGCGCGGAGGTGCTCCTGTTCAGCGCCGACGACGAGCGGCAGTTCGGTCAGGTCACCCGGGCGCTGCTGCGCGCCCGGGAGGTCAACCGGTACGGCGGCTGGGTCGACCCGCTCGCCTCGGCCGACCCGTGGCGGCCCAGCCGCTGACCCACCGTGGGCCGTCAGCTGGCGACCGGCTCCGGCGTACGGGTCACGGGCCGGTCCAGCCAGGCGGTGACGCGACGCTCCGCGTAGAACGAGACGAACGGCACGGTGCCGGCAAGCATCACCAGGAGCATCCGCTTCAGCGGCCAGTCGGCCCGGCGACTCAGGTCGAACGCGGCCACCAGGTAGATCATGTAGAGGAAGCCGTGCGCCGGGCCGACCGTCTCCACCACGACCGGGTTGTCGAACGCGTACTTCAGCGGCATGCCGACAACGACCAGCAGGATCAGCACCACGCCCACGATCCAGGCGATCACGCGGTACCGGGTAAGGGCTGCGCCCACAGTCGTCCGTCCTTCCGAGCCCCGGCTCAGCCGGGATAGTCACCGGGCTTGGCGCCCGGATTGGCGTTCAACCATGACAGGTAGTCGTTGTAGGCGGCCAGGTCGGCGTCGTCGCCGGGTGCCCCGTCGACCGGCACCCGGGCCACCCGCACCGGTCGGCGTACCGCCGGTCGGGCGCCGATGGTCGCGGCCGGCGCCGGCTCGACGGCAGGTGCGTCGGCCGGGTCCGCCGGTGGCTCGGCGGCGGCCTCCGCGTTGCGGCGGGCCAGCCGCACCTCACGCCACCAGACGTACACCACGAAGCCGGCGAAGATCGGCCACTCGACCGCGTACCCCCAGCTGAGGCTGTTGCCGGCCGCGGCCCGGCTGATCTGCCACCAGCCCAGCCCGAGGAAGCCCACGACCAGCACGACCATGGCCACATGACGTGCGATCCACGCCGGGGTCCAGAGCCACCTCATGGCGTCGAGGGTACCGGGAACGGCGGCGCTCTCCGACACGGTGTCGTAGCTGCCTCGCGGCGGGAGGGTTTGGCGTCACCCGGTGTGGGCATCCGTCTAGACGCCAGCCCAAACGAGACCAGGGGGGCGATGATGACCGGATCGGTACGCGAGGACGGCTTTCCGTCCAGCGGCAGCACGGAGATGAGCCCGGAGCAGCGGGTGCCCGAGTGGGGCGGCGACCACCTCGCCGACCCCGGAGGCGCCGACCTCGACGGCGACACGCTGGGCGTCGACCCGACGGAGCTGACCGACGAGGATCTGATCCGCGAGATGCACAGCCTGCACCGCACCCGGCTGGACACCCTCCGGCACGCGGCGGACTCCGCGCTCGCCAACCACCTGCGACGCACGGCGGAACTGGAGACCGAGTACCTGGCCCGGCACCCGGGCCGGGAGGTCGACCCGAGCCGCCTGCGGGACGCCTGATGCCGGCGCGAGTGGTGCGCGGCATGTCCGCGCCACCCGAGGTGGTCTTCAACACGGCCACCGACCCGGCTCGGGCCTCGGCCTGGCTCCCGGCGCCGCTGCGCGGCGACGGGAGCCCTCCGGCAGAGATCAGCGGCGAGGAACTGCGCGCCCGCTGGGGCGACGCCGACTGGGCCGCCGAGATCCGCGTGGATCCGGCCGACTCCGGTGGGGCACGGATCCAGCTCGACCTGTCCGACGGCTCCGGCGCCGACCCGGACCAGTTGGCCGACGAGGCGCTCACCAATCTCGCCCGCGAGGTCGCCGACAACCTCCAGGCCGGCTGAGACCCCACCGCGGGCTACCTACGCGCCACGACGACACGTGAGGAGAACGGTGACCGACACTGGCCTGCGACAGAAGGCGGCACGGCTGCGCCGGGCGTACGCGCCGCACGAACACCGGCCGCTCGGCGGCTACGTGGCGGCGATGGGCACCTACGCGGGGGTGGCCGGGGTGCTCGCCGGCCTGGTCAAGGTGACCGGCCGCCCGGTGCCCGAGCGTCCCGCCCCCGCCGACGTCGTGTTGCTCTCCATCGCCACGCACAAGCTGAGCCGGCTGCTGTCCAAGGACGCGGTCACCAGCCCACTGCGGGCGCCGTTCACCCGCTACGACCGGCCGATCGGCAGCGGTGAGGTGATGGAGCAGGTCCGCGACTCGGGCAGCCCCACCCGGCACGCCATCGGCGAGTTGCTGAGCTGCCCGTTCTGCCTGGCGGTGTGGGTGGCCACGGGGCTGACCGGGGGCCTCGTTCTCGCCCCCCGCCTCACGCGCCTGGTGGCCACCGCGCTGACGGCGGTGGCCGCGTCCGACTTCCTCCAGATGGCGTACGCCACCGCGCAGCAGGCCGCTGAGGGCGGACACGACGACGACTGAACCGACACGACGAGCGCAGCGGAGCGGGGGCCGGCGGATTCGCCGGCCCCCGCCGTCGTACGCGTCAACGCTGCATACCGGACCAGCCGTGCGGCGACTCCGGCTCCCGTTCGTCCTCGTCCTCGCCGGTGATGATGTCCCGGTCCACCGCAGTGCGGTCGTGCTCGTTGGCGAAGTCCGGCTCGGGCGTGGTGTCCCTGCCCTTCGGCGGTTGACCCAGCGCCGGGACCTTCTCGTCACGGTCCTCGTGGTGCGTCATGGTGGATGTCCCTTCGGGGTCGCTGGTTCCGCTGGTTCCGCTGGTCCGGCTCACGCGACGGTGCCGCCCAGCAGGTCGCTGGCCTCGTCCACCGCGTACTCGCCCTCGGGCAGCGCGTCGATGCGCGCGAGCAGTTCCGGGGGAAGTTCGGCGGCCACCGCCCGGCGATAGATCTCCGCCTGGGTGACCCGCTCCTGACCTCGGAAGATGTCGTCGAGCAGGTCGTCGAGGGCTTCGGTGTCCGGCTCGTCGGCCACTGATGCGTCGTCGGTCACGTCGATCAGCTACCCGGGTCGGAATCGGTCAAACGTCGCGCCGGTGGCCCCGTACAGACAGCGCCGCCCCCGAGCCTTGTGGGCCGGGGGCGGCGCTGGTGTCGGTGTGTAGGTCGCCTCTCGGCGAGTGGCGCGACGCGGCTCCAGCCGAACGGTATTCCGCGAGGGCTATTTAGGTGAGGCCCGGGGACACTGAGCACACCGACACCTCAGTTAACCAGGCTCCACCGTTCCGTGTTCCGCGCACCGCAGTGCCGGCCGTCACACCTTCACGCCGGGGTGGGAAGGGTGGCCCGGCGGGCCCGTACGGCGGTGGCCAGGTGGTCGAGCACCTCTGCGGTGTCGTCCCAGCCGAGGCAGGCGTCGGTGACCGAACGGCCGTATACCAGCTCGCGGGTCGGGTCGAGGTCCTGCCGGCCGGGCAGCAGGAACGACTCCAGCATCACGCCTGTGATGCCGCGCTGGCCGGCGGCCATCTGCGCGGCCACGTCCGCGGCGACAAGCGGCTGGTTGCGGTGGTCCTTGCCGCTGTTGGCGTGGCTGGCGTCGATCACCAGCCGCTCCGGCAGCCCGGCCGCCCGGAGCAGGTCGAGCGCGCCGGCCACCGACTCCGCGTCGTAGTTGGGCCGACCGCCACCGCCGCGCAGCACCAGGTGCCCGTCGGTGTTGCCGCGGGTGTGCATGATCGCCGGGGTGCCGGAGAAGTCGATGCCGGGGAAGACGTGCGGCACGCCGGCGGCGCGGATGGCGTCCACGGCGGTGCCGATGCTGCCGTCGGGGCGGTTCTTCATGCCGATCGGCATGGACAGGCCGGAGGCGAGCTGCCTGTGCACCTGGCTCTCCACGGTGCGGGCGCCGATCGCGCCCCAGCCCACCGTGTCCGCGATGTACTGCGGGGTGATCGGGTCGAGGAATTCGCAACCCACCGGCAGTCCGAGGCGCAGGACGTCGAGCAGCAGCGCCCGGGCCCGGCGCAGGCCGGTGTTGACGTCGCCGCTGCCGTCCAGCCCGGGGTCGTTGATCAGGCCCTTCCACCCGACTGTGGACCGGGGCTTCTCGAAGTAGACCCGCATGACGATCAGCAGGTCGTCGGCGAGCCGGTCGGCGGCGGTGCGCAGACGCTCGGCGTACTCGAGGGCGGCGGCCGGGTCGTGCACCGAGCACGGACCGACCACCACCAGCAGGCGGTCGTCCTCGCGGTCCAGCACGCGGCCCACCGCGCGCCGGCCGTTCAACACGGCCGCGGCGAGCGGTGCGTCCAGGGGTAACTCGTGGTGCAGGAGGGCGGGTGTGGTCAGCGGCACGACACGGTCGATCCGCTGATCGCTTACCCGATCGGTCTCCGGGGTCGTCACGGTGGGCATCCTTCCGCCGACCGTGCCCGGGGCCGGTGCCCGGGACGAGCCGGCTGCTCGTACGCAAAAGGGCAGGAACGACAGCTCCTGCCCAGCCGGCTCGGTTTGTGGTGACGTCAGTTCATGGTGAAGTCACCGGCCTGCGAGCCGGCTGCCTAAACCATGGATACGTCCGCGTCACGGGAACCAGCGTACCCGACCGGGTGGGGGTGCCCGCCCCATCGTCCCAAGATGCGGAGTGAACATCGCGTGCCGAGGGCGGGCCGGGGGTAACAGCTGTGCCATGACTGACGAGCAGAGCGATCAGGAGCGGGTGGAGTCCCGCGCGCACCACCTCCTTCCCGAGGAGGTGGCGGCGGGCAGCGACGACCCGCAGGCACAGGCGGAGGCCATCCTCGCCGAGTCGGACATCCGCGAGGAGGACCAGAACGCCGCCCCGGACACGGTGCTGGAGCGGCGTACCTCGGATCAGACGGTGGCCGCCGTCGAACCCCCGGACTGAGTCGCCGCGCCGCGGGCCCGGCGTGACCCCCGGTAGGTCTGCTCGCGCAGCCAGGCGAGCGGGCCGGCCGCCCGCAGGCCGGGTGGCAGGTTGCGCACCGGGTCGAACGCGAGCGCGGCGTCCTCCCGGGCAGCGAGCTGAGCACCGATGGTCACCTGCCCGACCGGGTGCCACGGCCCCACGGCGGACGCGACCGCGAGCACCAGGCGCGGCGCGTCCGTCCGGGCCGCGGCCGCGAGGGCGGCCAGACCGCGGCCGAGGTCGACAGCTTCCGGGTCCGCCAGCGCGGCCAACCACAGACGGCGCCGGGCCGTGCGATAACCCATGATCGTGCTGTACGTCCCGGTGAAGTCGCGCCGGGGCAGCGGCAGGTTCCGCAGCACCGGCGCGGCGCCGCTGGAGCTGACCAGCAGGTCGAACGGGCGGCCGGCGTCGAGGTGCACGCGCACCGCCAGGCCCAGCACGTCCGGCCAGCCATCAGGCGTGGGCGTCCCCCTGGAGAGCCGGACAGTGGCCGCGTACCGGCCGGGGTCGTCCAGGAGGGCGACCCCGGTGGGCGGTCCGGGCGTACCCCACATCGTGACCTCGGCGCTGAACGAGCGACCGGCCGGATGCAGCAGCCGGCCGCGGCGCAGCCGGCCGAGCGCGGCCGAGGCGCTTGCGACGGCGCGGGCGGCCGGTCCGGCACTGCGCCGGCGCGCGGGCGGGGCGGGGGTCGGTGGGGTCATTCCTGCGCGGTACCCCGACGGGCGGACTCGATGCCCCGCCGGCGAGGTCGGCTCGCCGACCGGCCGCACGTCACCTTTCCGCCCGCGAGATCGGATAGCGTCGTGCCATGCCCGACAGTGGTTACCCCTGGCCCATCGAGACGTCCCGACTGGACAACGGCCTGCGCGTGGTGGTGAGCGAGGACCGCACCGCCCCCGCGGTGGCCGTCAATCTCTGGTACGACGTCGGATCCCGGCACGAGCCGGCCGGGCAGACCGGTTTCGCCCACCTCTTCGAACACCTGATGTTCGAGGGTTCGGTGAACGTGGCGAAGACCGAGCACATGAAGCTGATCCAGGGCTCCGGCGGCTCGCTCAACGCCACCACCAACCCGGACCGGACGAACTACTTCGAGACGGTCCCGGCCGAGCACCTGGAGTTGGCGCTCTGGCTGGAGGCCGACCGGATGGGCGGGCTGGTCCCGGCGCTGACCCAGGAGACGCTCGACAACCAGCGCGACGTGGTGAAGAACGAGCGCCGGCAGCGCTACGAGAACGTCCCGTACGGCGACGCATGGCTGCGACTGCTGCCGCTGCTCTACCCGCCGGGGCATCCGTACCACCACTCGACAATCGGCTCGATGGCCGACCTGAACGCCGCCGACCTCGCCACCTTCCAGGCGTTCCACCAGACGTACTACGTGCCGAACAACGCGGTGCTCACAGTCGTCGGCGACGCCCGGGCCACCGACGTGTTCGCGCTTGCCGACAAGTACTTCGGCGCGCTGCCCGCCCGCGACGACATCCCGGCCGCCCCGGACGGGCGTACCGTCGCGGCGACCGGCCAGCCCGCCGTGGAGACGGTGACCGCCGACGTGCCGGCGCCGCGCGTCTACGTCGCGCACCGTGGCCACCCGTTCGGCAGCCCGGGGTACGACGTGCTCACAGTGCTCGCCACAGTGCTCGGCAGCGGCCGGGGCAGTCGGCTGTACCAGCGGCTCGCCGACGGTGAGCGGATCGCCCAACCCGACCTGGTCGGGGCGTACGGGGTGGACCTGGCGCATGCCCCGGCGCCGCTGATCGCCACCGCCACCGCCCGCCCCGGCGTGAGCGCCGAGCGGTTGGCCGAAGGGCTGGCCGAGGTCGTCGACGAGTTGGCCACCGTGCCGGTCACCGCCGCCGAGCTGGACCGGGCGAAGGCGCTGCTGAGCACGGCGTGGTGGCGGCAGATGTCGACGGTGGACGGCCGCGCGGACACGCTCGGGCGGTACGCCACGCAGTTCGGCGACCCCGCCCGCGCCGCCGACCGGCTGCCCGCCTGGCTCGCGGTGACCGCCGAGCAGATCGCCGAGACGGCCGCCGAGGTGCTCGGCGCCGCCGACCGGGTGACCCTGACCTACCTGCCCGAGGAGACCGCATGACGCTGATCGCCGACCGTCCCGGCCCGGGTGCCGCTCGCCCGTACCGGTTCCCGCCGGTGGTCCGCCGCGCGGCCGGCGGTGGCCAGGTGGTGGCCGCGCACCTGCCCGGGCAGAACCTCGCCGTCGCGTTGCTGCTGCTCGACGCCGGCGCCGGCCGGGAGCTGACCGGCAAGGAAGGGCTGGGCGGGGTGCTCGCCAAGGCCCTGGAGGAGGGCACCGCGCAGCGGGACGCCACGGCGTACGCGCTTGCCATCGAGGCGCTCGGCACCGAGCTGGTGACCGGGCTGGACTGGGACTCGTTCCAGATCAGCGTGCAGGTCCCGGTGGACCGGCTGACCGCCGCGGTGCAGCTCCTCGCCGAGGCCGTCCGGACGCCCCGGCTGGACCCGGCCGACGTCCGGCGCGTCCGCGACGACGAGGCCACCGCGCTGCGGATGGACTGGGCCAACCCCGGCCCGCGCGCCGACGCCGCTCTGCGCGCCGACCTGTTCGGCGCCGACAACAGGTGGGGACGACCGATGTACGGCGACCCGGACTCGGTGGCCGCCCTGGACGTCGAGGACATCACGGTCTTCCACTCCGAGTGGTTCCTGCGGCCCGGCACCCTGATCGTCGCCGGTGACCTGGACCGGATCGACCTGGACGCGTTGGCCGGGGCGGCGTTCGCCGGCACCGGAGGCGGTCCGGCCGAGCGGGGCGGCCCGATCGAGGTGCCGCTGCGCGCCGAGCGCCGGATCATCCTGGTGGATCGCCCCGGCTCGGTGCAGTCCACGCTGCGGCTGGGCCACCCGTCGCCGCACCGGGCGCACCCCGACCACGTGCCGATGACGCTCGCCGGAACGGTGCTCGGCGGGGCGTTCACGTCCCGGCTCAACCACCTGATCCGCGAGGTGCGCGGCTACACCTACGGCATCCGGGGCGAGTTCGCCTCGTCGCGCCGGTTCGGCCGGTTCGCGGTCAGCTCAGGCGTGCAGACCGCCGTCACCGCGCCGGCCCTGGTCGAGGCGGTGGGCGAGATCACTCGTACGCAGACCGGCGGCGTGACCGAGGAGGAGCTGGCGGTGGCCCGGTCCTGGCGGGCAGGTCAGCTCTCGGTCGAGTTGCAGAGCCCTCGGGCGATCGCGTCCGCGCTGACCACGCTCGTGGTGCACGACCTGCCGGACGACTACCACGCCCAACTGCGCGAGGAACTGCTCAAGGCCGATGTCGGCCAGGTCTCCGAGGCGGCGGCCACCCACCTACACCCGGAGTCGCTGACCCTGGTCATCGAAGGCGACGCCGCAGTAATCCGCGACGACCTAGAGTCGGCAAACCTAGGAACCCTCCTCAACCACCCCTAACCCGCGCCAGACCCCGTTGATCATGAAGTTATCGTCACCCGCCGCGGCTTGGGGTCAAGGGGTGAGTGCAATCGTTAGGCGGCGATGAGGTGGTCCAGGCGTTCGGCTGGGGTTGCCCAG
>NZ_JBNCKR010000024.1:0-49053 GCF_049841645.1 Micromonospora sp. DT43
GGAGACCTCTTCAGTTATCGATCATCGCCACGCCGTGACCTCACCAGGCCCACGCCCACTTACGAAACACGGGCTAGAGGAAGCGGGGCCGAGGAGCGGGCAACCGGGGGTGCCAGTGCGTGAGGTCGTCTATCTGTCCACGGGCAAGCTGAACGAGTTCGTGCCGGAGCCGCGCCGCGCGCTGCCCGACGTCAAGGTGCACGCGGGCGGATCCCTCGCCGGGATTGATGTGGCCAATCCAGCGCCGGACAGCGTGCGGGAGATGCGGCGTCACCTCAAGCGGGTAGAGAAGCTAATGGCACGCGACGCACCTTGGCACACCGAGCCTGATCTCACTCCAGGCCGCTGGGTCAGGTTTGAGGCGGCATTGGACTGGGTGACGCTCCGCGGCAGGTACCAGGATCTGGTGCTGTTTGTGGACCCAGAGCACCCCCTCACATCCGGCTCACGGCGGCTGCTGCTGCACGGCTCGGCCCGGCACTTGCGGGGCCGCCCACCGGTCCAGGTGGACGGCCCCGCCCTGACTGGCCTGGACGGCACCGGCCACAGCGCGGGCACGATCTTTGTCACCCAGGCCGGGCACGTCGTTAGCGCACTAGCACCGGATCCGCTCGAGACGTCGAATGGACTGCTGCCCCAGGCCGGTATCCGGGATCTGCTCGCCGCCTTGGACGCCCAGCGCCCCGAGGTTGGCACGGCCGCCGTGGTGACCGGTCTGGCCCGGGTCAGTGCCCTGCTGCCAGCCGCCGCTGATGACGGTGGTTGTTTGGTGGCCAGCCCGCTGATCGTGGAATACGTCAACTAGTTGGCTGGAGGCCACCATGGAGGACCAGACCGACGCGCTCGAAGGCCTGCCGCTGGAGGTCCGGCAGGTGCGTGCCGCCCTGACCCAGGGTTTCGCCGGCCTGCTGGACCTGAATGATCTCCAGGAGCTGCCCCCGGCGCAGCGTGAGCGGATCTTCCTCACACGGGCGCTGGCCGCCAAGGCAGTCCAGCTTTCCGCGGACTGCACTGCGGCGCAGGCGGCGCGGGCAGTCACCGCCGAGGCCGAAGACCATGGGTTCGATGCGGTTCTGGTCTCGCCCGCGACCGCTGAGATCTGGCTAATCGAAGCGAAATGGAGCGACCACGCAACCGCCCGGCTTGCCGACCCGGCCATCCGCCAACTGCTGCACCGCTTTCAGCAGCTTGTCACGCTTGGGCATGATCGGATCGATGCTGTGCTCGACGCGCCGGCCGTACGGATTCACCTCGTCATGGCAGTTTTGAGCAACGATGGCCTCTCGCCCGAGGGACATGAACTGTTGACCGAGGCTGCGGCGGGCTTCAATCAGTTCGGTGAGCTGCTGGACTTCCGGGTTCTTGGGGTCGCCGACTTCCATGCTGCCGTCCGGCGAGACGCGTTGCCGGCTCCGGTCTCGGTCACCGCCACGCTTTCCGGCAGTTGGCACATGAACTCCACTCCGTACCAGGAGTATCTCGGCGCGGTGGCCGCTGACGAGGTGGCCGGATGGTATGAGCAGCACGGCGAACGGCTTTTTGAGCAGAACGTCCGATATCCGCTGGGTTGGACCGATGTCAATGCAGCCATAGTCGACAGCCTGCTGAATGAACCGAACAGCTTCTGGTACTTGAATAACGGCATTACCGTGTTATGCGACATTGTCCGTGCCGACTTCTTCGCCCGGCGTGCGCCGGGCCATCCGGTCCGGTTGAGGCTGGACTCTGCCCGTGTGGTAAATGGAGCGCAAACAGTTGCCGCCGTTTATCAGGCACACGAACAGAAGCCTGAAAAAGTCGCCGAAGCGCTCGTCCTAGTGCGAATTCTGTGCATGGACGGCGCTCCGGTTGACCTGGCGCAGCGGATCACTCAGGCCACCAACACGCAGAACCGGGTAGAGCCCCGCGATTTCGTCGCGCTCGATCCGGAGCAACAGTTGATCCGCGACGACTTCGCGTTGTCGCTAGGCAAGGCGTACGTCTTGCGGCGCGGCGAGCAGGTGCCTGCGCCGGCTGCGGGGTGCAGCGTGGCAGAGGCCGCCCTCGCTCTAGCCTGCGCGCACCCCGACGCCGCCATAGTCGCCCGCCTCGGGCAGGACCGCGATGTGCTCTGGCACCGGGGCCCGCGCGGGGTATACCACCAACTTTTCGGCAGCCGCCCTGGCGCACTGCAGATCTGGCGCTCTGTACGGCTGCTGCGCGAAGTGCGCGACGCGCTTGCCGCCCCGACGAACGGCTCGGCCGGCCGTGACCGCGGGTTCACCTCCCACGCCGATCTCTTGGTCGCCCACATCGCCTTCCAGCTAGTCGGTAGCGACGGGATCGACGAACCTGGCGACGACTGGGAGGTCCGGATGACGGCCGTCGCGAAGCTGACCGGTGTCGTTTCGACTGCGGTTACGGATCAGCTAACCGCCCAGTACGGCCGGCACGCCTTGCTCGCCCGGGCCCTCCGCGACGAGCAGAGTTGCCGAAAGCTAGCGGCAGGTGTGGTGCGGTCAATGGAGCAGGTCGACCCGCCGCCGGCACGCGGGCGGCGGCCTAACGCCGTGTCCCTGCTGGTTGCTGACGGTTTCATCAAGGACGGAACCCAGTTGGTCTACCAACCGGGTAGCGCCACTGAGCGAGACGCTTTGCGCGGGTGGCTCGGCGAGGCCCCGGAACGGTGCCTGGCCACCTGGGTTAACGACGACCGGAGGCCCCTCGTCTGGGCGGTGGATGAGCAACGCTACTCGCCGACCGGGCTCGTGATACGGATCTGGGAGCAGGCCGGGTGGGCGGACCGGCCGGTCGCGGTACAGGGCACCCGCAACTGGTATCTGCCGGGCGAGGGCACCCTCGCCGAGCTGGCCAGTGGGCTGCGAGTGGACGCGGACGCGGCAGGCGACGGTCCTGGTGCGCGGTGACCCCCATGTGCTCGACAGGCGCTACGAGCTGCGCCAGCGCCTCGGTGGCGGCGCGATGGGCGATGTCTGGCTTGGGTATGATCGTCGGTCACGGCGAGCTGTTGCGGTTAAACTAATCCACCGCGAGTGGCTGGATCCCCGGCATGGGTCGGAGCTGGCCGAACGTTTCCGGCGGGAGGCCGGCCTGCTGGCGCGGCTGCATCATCCGGGCATCCCGGCGTTGCTCGACGTCGGGCTAACTAGCGAGTACCAGGGCACCGGTGAGCACACTGGCGCGACAGAGGACGCCGGTGCAGGCCAGCCCTACCTAGTGATGGAATACATTCTCGGTCAGACTCTCGCGGAGATCGTTCAGGAGCAACGTCGTCTGCCCGAGGAACAGGTCGTGTCGATCGCCGAGCAGATCTGCGACGTGCTTGAGTACACCCACGCGATTCCGGTCGTCCACCGCGACCTCAAGCCGGCAAACATCATGCTGGCCAGCCGACGGGTCGTGGTGCTGGACTTCGGCGTGGCCCGGATGTTCCGCACCGACCAGGCGCGGCTGACGCAGGGCAACCGGGTGCTGGGCACCGTCGGATACATGCCGCCCGAGCAGTGCGCCGGGCGCGACGTTAGCCCGCGCAGCGATCTCTACTCGCTGGCCTGTCTGCTCTACGAACTCCTCACCGGGATACCACCGTTCACCGGTTCCGACCCGGCCACGGTCATGTACCACCACCAGTACCGGACACCGGAGTCGGTCGGTTTGCTACGCCCCGGCGTTGCTCCGGCTCTGGAGGCGGTCATCATGGCCGGGCTGGCGAAAAAGCCCGGCGAGCGCCCGGCAACGGCTCGCGAGTTCCGGCAGCGGCTGGTTGGCTTGCCCGGTCAGGCAGGTGGAACGGGTGCCACCGACCAGGTAGGGGACGGCCAGGCGGCCGAGCCCTTCTCCATTGAAGTGCGCATCATCCAGGCGCAGGCGCTCTTCGACGAGGGACTGATCGGTGAGGCCTTGCCGAGGTTCGCGCGCCTCGCGCGTGATTTGGCCAGGCTCGGCCCGCAGCACACCGGCGATCTTGCACGGTGCCGCATCCTGCTCGCCCGCTGCCGGACGTGTCTGGGGCATCCGCAAGAGGCGCTCAAGGACTTGCAGGCTCTTGCCGACCAACTGGTTCCTGCCCGGCCCGCTGACGACACGCTGCTGCTGGAGGTGCGGTTCCGCGCAGGACAGCTGCTGATTGACCTAGGTGATCAGCACGGCGTCAGCGAGCTCGCCGAGGTTTACCGGCTGCTGCGTAAAGCTGACCGCCCGCAAGATGCGGCGATGACTGCGGAGGTCCGCCAGGCGTTCAACCGCGCCACCCTGAGCTGACGCGCCGTGGCCGGCTCAGAACGCAAGCCCGTCCGCATGATGGCCAGGACGTTCGCGTCGAAGTCCCGATGCCTCCCGGAACCTCAAGTTGGGAGCGAAGCAGTAGAGGTACCGCGCTGCCTCCAAGCGTGAGCACCAATGGTTCATCGCGGTCGTTACAACTGCGACACGTTCCGCCGGCTTCTTAACGCCCGCCGCGCCCTCACACCCGACGAACTGCGCGCCATCAACGCTGCCGCCCGAATCGGCGGCGACGACGCCATCCCCAATGCGTTGCTCCTGCTGCGCCTCCAGACCGAAACGGCTTGCCAACGCGTGGAGGCCCTTTCTGCGCCTGATCGACCTGGGCCCCGAGAGCCCTCATCGAGATACGCGAGAAGGGCGGCACGCAACGCTGGCAGCCCATCACATGCTGCCCGTACTCTGTGCCAGCATGGGAAAAGGACGCCACGTGGTGGAGCTTGGAGGCGCTGAACGCAGAGGTGCTGCCTGACCACGCCACGACACGACGGGGAAAACCTCGACGGGATCTTTGGCGCCATCGACGAGTTGCGCTGCTTTCGCAAAGAGCACGTCCCCGTTGTCGAGATCGAGAAATGGCAGCTCCACGATGACCCCGATGACGCTGAGGGGATCGCCAAGATTGAAAACCTCCGCCGTGCGATCCAGGCTGGGGTTCGGCTGCCGGCGATCGTCCTGGTTCATGTACCCGGCGGGCCCCGATTCGAGCAGTTCAGTGACCCTCGATATGCAGGCGCTTACCACCTACTCGAAGGTCGTCACCGCTACAACGCCGCTTACCAGGAGCAGACGCCGACGATCTTCGCGTGGGTCGCTCACATCAGCTGCTGTGGCGGACCCGGCGCTGACCTTGCGGCAGAGGAATCTGGCGGGTAGACGTGGCTCCATCTGAGCTGCCCCGCAAAAGACAACGAGGGCGGCACGATCATTGCCGGTCCGGGACGCCGGGCCATGCGGGTTCAGAGCCGGTGAGCACCGAGGATTCGCGCGAGAAGGACATCGTGTTCTTGGTAGACGGCTGCCGTTGCGGCAGCGAGCGCGTGGTGCGGCTCACCTTCGCGCAGCCTGGGCCAAGGTATAGCCGGCGGGTGATGTCGAGCTTCGGAGGCGGTGTCGTCGTCCATCGCAACCAGTTCGGCGCCATAGGTCGATGCAACGACTGCCGCGATCTGCCTGCCCGCGGTGTCGATGTCGCCGGCATAGCGCAGGCGCACGCCGTGCGAGACAGCGAGTTGAAATAGCACATGATCGATCGCACGTAACTGACCGCTGGTGCAGGCGATCGGTTGCTGCACCTCGGCAGTGAAGGCGATCTCCATGACCGACGGGTTCTCCACGACCGTCAGGGTTTGCGGTGCGAGAACAGGCGGATGTTGTAAAAGGTCGAGCAATGTGAGCGCCACAGGTGCCGGTGAATCGCGCAGTCGCCGGTCGATCGGTCCGTCGCCGATAGCCTCGACGTTGAAGAGCAGGACGGTCGCGGAGAGCCGGTCGGCGATGACACCGACGCTGGCCAGCAGCGCGCGTACAAGATCCGGCCGGTTCGGCTCGGTTTGGCCGGCGCGTTCGGCGATTGCAGCCACGAGGCGGATGCCGTTGAGGGTGGTCAGGTCGAAGTAGTGTGGGTCGCCGGTGATGTCGTGGGCGAGCTTCGCCAGAGGTACCGGCGGCCGGGCTGGAATGCGTCGCAGGGCTGCGGCGAGCGCGGCGATGCTGTGCCGGATCTCGGTATCGTCCTCGCCGACACCGGTGACCCGCATCCGGGCGACGAGCTGCGGCAGGTCGGGAAGCTTCTCGGCGGCGTACTGCCACAGCTGCGCACGACGGTCCGCCGCGGCGAGCGCAGCGGCGCTACGGTCGATGACCGGTTCCCCCACTGCTTTTTCTACCAGTGCGATGAGCGTTTCTCGGTCGATGTCGAGCGCGGCGAGGAGTTCTCGCAGCGGGACCGTGGCGGTATCGCCTGACACGGTGACGGCGGGTGTGCCGCGGCGTCGGCGTGTGGAGGTGTCGAGCCAGGTCCGCAGTTGCGCGATACCGGCTGTGCTCAGTGCTAGGACCCGAACCGTGTTGATCGCCTCGGGGCGGGTGCCGGCGCAGAGACGTCCGTGGACGGCGCGCCACAGTGGATGCAGGTCGACGTCTTCCGCCAGGTAGGTGAGGTCAGCCGGCATCGTTAAGTGTCCGGCCAGGGGTCGTGTCTGCGGTCGGTGCGGCGAGGGGTAGGGGAGTCGGTTCCCCGCTGCCCTTCCACAACCACGGGACGGTCACGCGGTGCCGCCCGTCGGTGATGACTTCGTGGACGACGACGTGCTGAGCTTCGCGTTTGATCAGCGGGGCGATCGTGGGTGTGGTCGCGAGGACGTCGAAATTCCAGGTTCGCAGCAGGGTGAGGATCTGGCGCAGGTTGCGGTCGTCGAAAGCGGCGTCGATCTCGTCGATGGACAGCAGGCGAGGCCCCTGGTAGGTGTCGCCGGAGTACATCGACCAGGCGGCGGCCAGCAGCGGGAGCATCGTCGCGAGTCGGGATTCGCCGGTGGATAGGCCTTTGAGCGGGTTTGAACGGGCGTTTACCGGCTTGAACTGGTCGGCGCCGAAGCTGCTGTGCGTGACGCTGATCTCCCAGTGGTGCCAGGAGCGGTAGTCGAAGGTGTGAGCGACTCGGTCGGCCCAGGTTTCCTCGCCGGCGTCCTCCATTCGTTCCCGCAGGATCTCGTACATCTGATCGAAGACCTCGTCGGAGGGCGGCGCGTTGAGCAGGGTGACCATTTGCTGGGAGTTGCCGTCGTCGCGGACCTTCCAGTCGACCTGGACGCCGACGCGGGCCACTCCGGTCCGGACATTCTCGAGGGTGGCCCGGATCTGTCGGACAAGTTCCCTTGCCGCCTCGCGGCGGGTCTGGATGTCACGCCGCAGCTGGGTGAACATCGACGTCTTGAGAGTCGCTATACCCGCGGTGACAAGCGCCTGGCCGAGCTCATGCCCGCTGACGTCGACCCCGATGCCTACGGCCGGCCTGTGGCCGTCACCCTGCTGGTCGCTCTGGAGGCCGCCGAGCAGGTGGAACCGGTTGGGCTCGCCCGCCCTGCCCTGGTGTTGGCCGCCATCTGTGATCCGGTCGGACACCCCGACACGCTATGGTCCACCACCGCGGTCACCGACTACCTAGCGGCGCACCGCACCGCCCGTGCCGGTCAGCCCGTCACCGCCCACCATGCCCGCGAGGCGCTGCGGCTGCTGCACCGATACGGCTTACTCACCCACGCCCCGGCCGACGGAGCCCGCGCGGTGCGTATCCACGCCCTGACCGCCCGTGCTACTCGGGAAACCGTGACCGATTCGGCTGCGGTGGCCCGCGTGGTCGCCGATGCGCTGCTGCAGGTGTGGCCGGATGCTGATCACGCCACCACTGACATCGTTGCTGCGCTGCGCGCCAACACCACGACCATGGCCGGCATCGCTGGTGATCTGCTCTGGCATCCCGACGGGCATCCGCTGCTGTACCGGGCCGGCAACAGCCTGCTACTCACTGGCCTACACGCCATCGCGATCACCCACTGGCATCACATGGCCCGACAGGCGGTGCGGTTGCTCGGCGACGAGCACCCGTCAACGTTGACCGCCCGTGGCAACCTCGCCACCTCGTACCGTATGGCCGGGCGCACGGCTGACGCGATTCTCATTGAGGAGAAGGTGGTCGTCGACTTCGCGCGGCTGCTCGGCGACGAGCACCCGGACACGTTGACCGCCCGTGGCAACCTCGCCACCTCGTACTTGCAGGCGGGGCGCACGGCTGACGCGATTCTGATTGAGGAGCAGTTGGTCGCCGATTCCGCGCGGCTGCTCGGCAAGGAGCACCCGTCAACGTTGACCGCCCGTGGCAACCTCGCCACCTCTTACTTGCGGGCGGGGCGCACGGCCGACGCGATTCTCATTGAGGAGAAGGTGCTCGCCGACCGGGAGCGGCTGCTCGGCGACGAGCACCCGGATACGCTGACCGCCCGTGCCAACCTCGCCTCTTCGTACGGGGAGGCGGGGCGCACCGCCGATGCGATAACCATCGAGGAGAGGGTGGTCGCCGATTCCGAGCGGCTGCTCGGCGACGAGCACCCGTCCACGTTGACCGCCCGCGGCAATCTCGCCTGTTCGTACCGGCTGGCTGGGCGCACCGCCGAGGCGACCACCCTTGAGGAGAAGGTGCTCGCCGACCGGGAACGACTGCTCGGCGACGAGCACCCGGACATGCTGACCGCCCGTGCCAACCTCGCCGCCTCGTACCGGCAGGCCGGGCGCACCGCCGACGCGATCACCCTGCAGGAGAAGTTGGTCGCCGACTCCGCGCGGCTGCTCGGCGAGAACCATCCCCATACGGTGAGGGCAGTAGCGGCATTGCGGACATGGAAAGTCGGAACCTGAGCGACTGCTAGCAGCGCGAGGATGTGTGAATACCCGACCAGTTAGCTCCGCAGCCGTCGCCAGCCCCGGTCCTGGACGTCCTCCACGCGGGGTTCCGTCACCTGGGCGGCGTAGGAACGGTGCCAGGTGCGGCGGCCGCCACCGCCTTCGTGGCACTCAAATTCGAACAGCACGTTCAGAGGGAGGACGACTTCGTACTCAAGCATCAAGACGAGGTCGAAGGTCGCGCCCGCGGCGAGGTCGGTTCGGGTGATTGCCGTCTCCATGCCGTCCCAGCCGCCCCCGATCTTGGTCACGAAGCCACGTACCTTCGGCTGGCCAGGGGTGGTGATGACGAGGGACCCCAGGTGCTTGCCCATCAAGAGCTTGACCGGCACCTGGGCGTACTGCTCGCCGCTGAAGTGCCAGACGGCGGGCCCGACCTCGAACTGAGGCCCGTCGGCGTCGTCGCGTGCCTCCGTCTCGGCCTGGAACTGCTGCCGCGCGAGCGCAACCTGCTGCTCCGCTGCCCGCGCCTGCCGTTCTGCTAGGTCGGCCGACTTTGTGGCGGTTGCGGCCTGACCCCTGGCGATCACCGCCTGCCATACCGCCACCCCAGCAGCCGCGACCGCGGCCCCTGCCGGCAACCACGCCGACCAGTCGATGCTCACACCCGCCCCCACGCCGTGTCGGTATGGTCGTGCAGGCTACGCGACCTCGTCAAGCATCGCGCCCGCGCTCCGTCGACCGTTCAACGGCCGTCGTCGAGCAGCAGCGGCACGTCATAGACGGACAGGCCCAGCCGTGGGCCTGGTGGTGCGCGTTATTTGTGACCTGCTGTATTCGCCCGAGCCCGCCAGGGCTCCTGAGGTTCATTGCCGATTGGGCGTCGAGCCTGGCCGCCGACCGCTCGGTCAGCGGCCACGAGTGGCTCTTCAGGGTTCGACCGTGCCGATATGCGGGGGCGCGTGTCGGAGAGCTACGACATCCCGGGCTTGCGGGCTAGGAGGCAGGCATGCTGGACCTTCTCGCGCGTCTCCGGCTCGCGGAGCAGCCGGGCGTGTACGACCAGCCCGGCCTCGCTCGACAGCTCGGCAATGTGGTCAGGTAACAAGCGGTAGGCGTCGAGCGACAAGTTGTGGCCGTACCCATGCTCGATGTGCCGGCGCTCGTTGCCGACTTGGAACGCGAGGAGCAGGTGGCCGTCAGGAGCCAGCACCCGGTGGAACTCGGCGAATACCACTGGCAGCAGCTCCGGTGGGGTGTGGGTGATCGAGTACCAGGCCACCATGCCGCCGACAGAGGCGTCCTCCAGGTCTAAAGCGGCCATGGAACCCTCGTTGAATCGCAGATCGGGGTATGTTCGGCGGGCCAACGCCACCATCGCTGGCGACAGGCCGATGCCGAAGACGGTCAACCCCAGAGAGCGCAGGTGCGCGGTAATGCGGCCCGGACCGCAACCGAGGTCGGCGACCGGTCCGGCACCGGCGGATTGTACGAGTTTCGCGAACGCCGCAAGCATCGCGAGGTCCAGCGGTGTTTCTGGAGGCTCCGTGTCCAGGCGCTTGGCTCGAGTTCGATGGGACTGATTGGCAGTTTGCGGGTGAGAAAGCGTAAACCTGATTATGCGCAGCTCGTGGTCGAGCACAGCCCGGGCTCGGACTATGCGGCCGAAGATGTCAAGCGCCTCACGCATCGAAGCGGTCAGGAACCACCATCGCTCGGATCCCGCTGATGCGGTGGTATATGCGGCGGACATCAGCGATCAGCTTGACGACGGGCGTGACAGGCTCGCCAGCCGTCCACTCCCGCTCGAACTTCGTCCGCAACAGCGGCCACAACTCTTCCGCCAACCGGACCTTGGGATTACCGAGCTTCATACGCCCAAGCACCACCTTCACGTCGTCATGGGCGGCGCGTGCAGTCTCCAGCTGGCTGCGCAGCTCCTGCTGCCAGGCTGACGACTCGGCGTCATGGCGGCCCGCAGCCAGCCGGCCGATCGCCGGGACCAACTCGTCGTCAGTGAAGTTCGCCAGCTCGTAGGAATCCGCACCCCAGACGTGGACAGCTACCAGGAAGTCGAGATAGTCGTGGCCGATGTCGGCGCCTTGGCTGCGGACCTCCTCCCGGATGGCCTCTAGCAACGCTCGGCGCTCCCGCTCACGCTGCTCCGGTGTTGCCCATCTGTTCTCGGCGTCCGTCGCCACGACCAGCGCGGTCGGCGTCGCGTCCAGCAACCACCGGTCGCCCAGTCTCCGGCCGACGCGCGGCGTCACCCCGTACCGGGCGATCAGGTGCGGGCTGGCCTTCGATCCCTTGGCTCGCTGCACCCGCACTTGCTGCGGCTTGGTAAAGCCAATCTCTGCGAGAAGCCGCTTGGTGTGGAGAAGTTCAGTCTCGCCCTCGACAAGCAGGATCACCCGCGGATACGGCGACAAGCCGAAGTCGCCGAGCGCCCGTTCCAGGGTCTCGGCCTCTTCATGCCGGGCTGTGAGCCGATCATGGAGCACTGTCCACCAGGTCTCGCCCGTCAGGTCAGGCAGTTGCTTCACGTGGCCTGCTCTTGCCAGGTCTTCATGCGCCCGAAGCAGCACCTCGGCTGCGACCCGTTTCCACATGGCGTCAAGAGGTTCTCCGCGCAGCTGCGACCAACCCTTGTAGCTCATGTGACGCAGCAACGGCAGCAGCTTGGTTAGCGGATCGTCATGCGCTGCTCCTGCGCCTGCACACCGAACCGCCTGCCGCCGCGGAGTTGCGCCGCCGGCTGGCCGGCTCTGAACTGGCCGCCACAGGGGAGATCCTCGCGGGCGGGCGATGGCTGTCGGCGGGGGGCGCGGGAAGCGGCGGCGCTGTGCCTGGCCTCGACGATGTCGCCACCGCGCTCTCAGCGATGACCGAGCGGCCACATTCACTCGCCATGGCGGAAGAAGCCTTCGACGACTGGCCGACGACGGTGCGCCGTTGATTGACCATCTTGGAGGCAGGTCCGTTGTCTCGTGCAACCGGTCGGGGCGACCCTTGGTTCGCGCCGCACGGCGCGGCGGGTCCGGCCGAGGGAGCCTGAGGAGCGAGCGACAGCCATCTCTGCGGACCTACATGTCCAGCGCCGGGCCCATTTTCTCCTCTCTCAAGAGGGCGACCAAGGCCCGCAGCCCTCGGCGTCGTGCGGCCAGCGCTGCGCAGCAAGCCGTACCGGCAGCGGACCGCCGGTCGCTTTGGGACCCTGAGGCGCTCGGATCAAGCGCGTTGATTGGGTGCCAGCATGGTGATCGCGTCGGTCCCGGATTGCCCGATCGTCCCGGGCGTCCATTTTATCCGATCCCGGGTGGAACAGCGTCTATGCCTTGAGCTGTTCGAGGTCGTTGAGTGCGGCTACGACGACGTTCCAGGCGATCCGGACAGTGTCGTCATCGGGCGAGTAGTGCTGCTTGATCTGCTTCTTTGGGTGTACCAGGTTGCGGTGGTTGCGCAATACGTGGGCATAGTCGGTCACGTCTCGAGCGACCCACTTTTTCTCGGCAGCCAAATCGATCAGCGACTCCAGGTGATCGGTGGGGCGCGGGCCTCCGGTGTGTTGAGCGAGCGCCACGTCGTAGAGGACGCCTTCGAGCAGGCTTCCGAGCATGATGACGGCGGCGGTGCAGGCACCGGATTGCCAGCAGATGTGGGCCTCGTTGAGTCGGGCGGTGAGGTGGCGGCCGAAGTCTGGGTCTTTCAGGATGTTGGCGAGGCTCGCGGTGAGTTCCAGCGGCACTTGCATGGTAGGTCGCGTCATCGTCGGGGTCTGCGTGACGAGTTCGGGCCGGCCCGATGCGTAGCGGATTTGGTAGCCCTCCACGGCGAGTAGCCCGTTGAGGTCGTTGACGAGGTGACACCGCGCCTCGTCGTCGTCGAGATATTCGCGGGGGTCGGCGAGGCGGAGTAGCAGCTGGCGGAGCCCATCAGGGTCGCGGCGGCGACGCAACGTATGGAGGACCCATTCACGGCGACCGCCGTTGACGTCGCCTACGCGGCGCCAGCCTGCGGCCTCGAACAGGGCGGTGATCTGTCGGCCGGTCCGATAGTAGGGGGTGCTATCGTCGCCACAGATGAGATCTGCGAGTCGGTCGAGGACGTTGCCGTCGAGCTCGACAGTAGCCTCGCTGTTGTTGTTCATGGGATCAGTTGTCATAGGTTCTGCTCCTCATGTTCGGAAGGCAACTCGATCGGCTTCCAGGCATTGGCAGGTGTGTCCGATGCGCTTCGCGGTGAGATGCCACGTTCGGTGAGCCGGGTGAACAGGGTCGCTAACTCCTTGTTGGCGTCGAGCTCGAACTCGCTTTCACGTATGCGGATAACTTCCCAGCCCATGCGGAACAAGTCTCGGTCGCGACGCCCATCGGAGATGACGTCCGACGGTCGGGTGTGCCAGCGGTGGCCGTCGCATTCCACTGCGAGCCTGCCGCCGTCTCCTACGACCACGAGGTCAAGCGTGCGCGATCCGACCTTGAACTGGGGCACGACGTGGTAGCCGCGACGTTTGAGAATCCGAAACACGCGCTGTTCGAGAATGGATTCGAACGGAGGACACTGGCGGTCGGCGCTGACGCTCTTGAGGTCCGGCGAGGTACCGAACACGGACGGCGGATTCAGCATGTAGTTGATCAGCGAAGCGCGTAGGTCGTCGGGTTTGTAGTCTTTGGGCGGCACGGAGGTGAAGAGCCAGAGTTGATCACGAGCGCGACTGGCGGCGACGTTGTAGTTCTGGTACAGGTTTTCGCCGACCCGTCGGGGCGCCGCAGTGACGACTGTGGACAGGAAGATGACGTCACGCTCTGCTCCTTGGAAGTTGGGCGCCGAGCCGACGCTGATCTGGCGGGCGGCGCGGACTTCCGGTGCGATGGCCGCGTTGATCTCGTGCTCAAGGAGTTTGATTTGTCCGTGTCCTTGCAGCACGATGACGCCAAACGTTCTGCCCGCATACGTGGGATCGCTCAGGCATTCGAGCAATTGCGCCACGATGCGTTTCGCCTCTACCGGGTTGCGGACTGCCTGTGCAGATCCCTCCTGGTAGGCACCCTCGACGTGAGCGACGCGCAGCGGCTCCAGATCGGTAGCCTTCCTCTCGCGCAACGGAATGATCTCACTGGCCCCGCGGTAGAACTGCTCCTTCGACCAGTTGATGATTTCAGGCATGCATCGGAAGTGTTCCCGTAAACGAACGACGGCATCTCTTCCGGATCGCGCCGAGAGGAGGCCATACAGGTGAGCCTTAGGGGTGAAGTGATACCGGATTTCGGGATCAAGGTCGCCGAGGTGCTCCCCAAGAGCCCGAAAGTGTTCGTCGAAGGTCCTGCCCATTCGATTGGGTGCCGGGGTGCATTGCTGGTCGTCGCCGACAACGATGACCCTTGGTGCCAGCCACAAAAGAAAAAGATGTTCCAGCCCAACCTGACTCGCCTCATCGACAATAATCACATCGAACGCGTTGCGTCCGACGGTCAGATTCTCTAGCAGGCTCGGCAGGGGAATCACCCAGGCAGGCACGATGCTCTGGGCCTTTCCCATCGCCGCCTGCGCTGCCTGACGCAGCTCGCGAACCTTACGTCCGCCGCCAGCCCCGATCTGCTTGCGGAACCCGCGGAAGCTGCGGAGCGCCCGCATGTCGGCGTCAGTCATGCGGTTGACGAATGCCCGAGTTGCTTCGGCCGCTGCGAGCTGCTCGGTGACCTGGGCTAGGTGTATTTCGACGTCGTCGTAGTCCCGTCTGATCAGTTGTTCCGTGCCGGCTGTGCGCTGGGCCCGTACGAAACGGTCCGCGTGGTACCAGGCCCATGCTGCAGGCAGATCCCGCATGCGGTCGTCCCAGTGAGATTCGAAGCAGCTGTCTTGTAGTAGGCGAAGCAGTTGCGGATGGGCACTGTCCAGTTGGTGGGTGAGGCTGAGGCGGCGTCGCTCAGCGTGCTGCTCGTGATGGGCGGTGTCCAATGCATCGATTGCGTGGTGGTATCCCTCGGTGGATCGCTGGTCGATGGCGGCGATGAGGAGTTCAACCTCGGGGCACGGATCCTCGCGCGTCAGGTGCCTTCGGACTGCGTCGCGGTGGCCGGCTATGGCGGCCTGCGCTGCTCGCAGGCGGATGTGGTGACGGGCGGCTGCGGTGGACGAGGTCACCGCGATGACGTCGTCAGTGGTAGGCATCCTGGTCGGCAGACCAGCGGCTTCCAGGCGGTCGCGGATGGTGGTATGGACCTCGGCGAGCTGTTGGACGTGCTGAAGTAGGCGATACGAATCTTGCAACTCGGACAGGGTCGCGGTCACACCGCCGGGCGCGATAACTACTCCGACGTCTGCCCACAGCCGCAGGAGTTGCGTGGTTTCGATGTGAACTTCAAGATGATCAAGTGCGACGTCTAGCAGAGGCACCGTAGTCGGCGGCCTCCCATCGACGCGCATGCCGCTGATCAGCGCGGCGGCCTTGATGCGGGCCGGTTGCACGGCGAGAAATGTGCGACAGGTCAGACTTGCAAGGTGAGCGCGAAGTTCGCGGCCCACGGCGAGCATGTGCCGGGCTTGCCCCAGGTCGAGCTCACCAGCGTTTGTGAAACGCACTTCCGCACCCAACGTGTGCACCCGAAGTTTGGCCTGCAGGCGCTCGGCGCGGCCGGCGACTTCGGCCACGTGCCGCCACAGGGATTGCCGCCGTCCCGAGAAGTGATCTGCGATGGCACGTAACATCCAGTTCGGCGATGACTCAGAGTCCGCGTCCAAACCGAGACGCTCCACGATGGCGGTGAACCGCTGCCCGAGCAGGTCCAGGTCCTTGAGCATGTCCTCACCGGCCGCCGCCAAACGGGGCGCCCAGAGCGTGGTGTGTTCCTGGACGGCGGCCGTGGCGTTGAGTTCGGCGTCGAACGCCTCGGCGAGCGCGGCCGGCGTAGGTAGGTCTGACAGGTCAGGGATCACTTGGGCGAGGCGGGCATGTCGAGCTGGGTTCGTCGTTCGTAGCAGATGCACCAGTTCGGTAGCCTCTGCGGTCGTCAAGGGTGGCCTGTCGGGCAGGTCAGGTACGGCCGTCGGCATCCAGTCGAACTGCTTCGCGTTGCCCTTGACCTGGCGTGCGATCTGACCAAGTGATCCCCGGTAGAGCTCGGTGCTGAACCAGGGCGCGACCGGGTCATGAGCGATGAACTCCGCCTCACGCAGCTGTTGTATGCGCTGGTTGAGGTAGGCGGATCGAGACCGCAACGTGTGCCGTTCGCCGCGAAGCGCCTCGACCTGCTTGGTCAGCTTCTCGGTATCGGCATACGCTGTCAGGTGGGATAGGGCGTCAAGACCGAAGCCGACCTCGGTAGCGGCGTTTCTGCCGTCGGTCATCAGTACACAGAGATCACGCAACGACGCCGGGACCTTCTCGCGAAGCTCGCGCAGCGCCTGATCCTTCTGGCTCGTCACGAGCACCCGCTGACCGCGCGCCAGGAGCGCCGACACCAGATTGGCGATCGTGTGCGTCTTGCCGGTTCCCGGCGGCCCCTGAACCACGACCCCTGTCTCGGAGCGGAGCAGCTCGATGACGTGCATCTGCTCATCGTTCGTCGGCAGGGGAAAGAGAGGGTCGGCACCGAGCACGTCGCCGTTGGCAGCGCCCTGACTGCTCAGCCAGCCGTTACGTTGCTCGGGCTCCGTGTCCACCACAAGCTGAGCAAGCGCAACGGGAACCTGTGCGTCAGGTTGGCGCAGCGCCTCTCGGATGTGCTGGTAAGCCTCGGCAAGGAGCACCCGGCTTCGCCGACGTACCAGCAGCGCCGGCGACAAGCTCACCACCGGGATGCTCGGCAACTCCTCACCCGCCACCGCGGGATGGGCTTCCTGGTGCACCTCCGTATCCAGGCACTCCTCGAGAAGGCCCACGATCGGAGGCAGCAAATCCAGCCACGGCAGATCCCCGTCGACGATCTCCTGACGGCGATACCTCCCACGCTCACCCCGGAACAGCTCCTGATCGCCAAGGACTTCCCGGTCTTCGACCCTTCTGCGTCCCGTCCCCATCGACACCGACACCTCGGCCGTCGCTCTGTCCAGTCGAGCGACTACACCTTCGGCCATAACGTGACGACGAAAGCGGGTGCCGTCCGGCGCCGTCCACCGAAGCAGACCGATCCCGAGAACGAACTCGTACTCGTCGTCCTGCTGCTCCATCGTCTTGGCAGCGCGCTCGAGTTGCTCATACAACTGCCCAACGGCCTGCAGGCGTCGAGCCTCGTCGGACCATGCCTGCCATTGCTCAAGCCAAGCGTTGAAAGCACGCACAATCCGTCCAGGCGGTGCCTCGCGACTGTCATCGCCGCTCAGCCGAGCGTCCAACAGGCGCGGCGCAGAACCAGCGAACCCGCCCACGGAATCCATGTCGATCCACTCGTGCAGCAACTCCGGCGGCGTCGGCTCCGCCGGTGGCCGAGACGGACGCAGCCGCATGATCACATCATCGGCAGGGCTAGCCATCCACTGCACGCCCCGCGGTAGGGCATCGAGCCAGATGACGGGATCAGGCGCGTCCGGGTCTTCCAGAATGTCGCACACTGGGTCCCGCTCGACTGCGGCCGTCACCTCAGCGAGAAACTCGACCAACTTCGTCGTCTTCTCGATCGCATCCTGACTGAGAGTCACGCTCGCATGCACCCCCTGTTAGTTGACAGGCAACGTCACAGACTGCGCCGCCTACAACCAAGATCACAAGGGTGATGCCGTGCGCGCAGCATGAGTGAACCCTCCGAGCAGGGTCGCGGCCCAAATCGGGCACCCGTCGCCACCTCACCTTCTGCAGTGTTCGCGGGCGGTGCCGCGATAGTCTGCAACGGATGAAGCCGTCGGCTCGAAGGTGAGGCTTGCCCGATGGGTACCAGCTACGAACCGATGACTCTGACCAGGTTGGCCACCCATCTGGCATCCGCAGGCACCGACCAGACTCGCTGGAAGCTCGTATGGGAGTTTCTGGAGGAGTACCGCTGGGAACCCGCCGAAACCAGGGTCGACCTGTTAAGGGATGAGCCCGGGCTAACCGGAGACCCACGGTGGGACGCGCTGCTTGCCGCGCTTGCGGAGCACCTACTAGCTCAGGCAGATCTTGCCCCGCCCGCATGGGTCGACGCACGTGTTCTGCGCCGGGCATGGTTCCCGGCCGAACTGGCCATCCATCGGGCCGACGCCCTGGCATGGGCCCCGGCTGCATTCCGGAAGCACGGTGTGTACCTCTCCGTTCACGACCTGGCCGCGGCGTGAGCGGATCAGACGGCGTCCTCATGGGGCGCGCGGAACTCGAACGCGCTTTCGCTCACCTGGGCGACCGGCTTGTCCGCCGCGGAGTCGTCGCTGACATCTTCATTGTGGGTGGTGCCGCGATGGCGCTCGCCTACGACGCGAAGCGGGTTACCAGGGACGTCGACGCGATGTTCGTCCCGCACGGAGTCGTCCTTGATGAGGCGCGTGCAGTGGCCGACGAACTGGGCCTACCGCCGTGGTGGCTCAACGAGCAGGCCAGCGTGTATGTCTCCGGCAAGGACGACCCTGGCAAGCGGCGAGTCTTCGACCACCCTGGCCTGCGCGTGATGGCTGCCTCGCCGGAGCACATCTTCGCGATGAAAGCGCTCGCGGCGCGAACCCGCGACGTGGACGACCTTCGCGCCCTGGCGGCGCTGGCCAAGGTAACGACGGTGGACGACGCCATACGTCTGTGCAGCGACTTTTACCCCGACGAAGCGATCTCGCCACGAGCAATGGGAGTTATCCGCGAACTTTTCGGATGATTCGGATCCCCCACGCAGCGCGGCGGTCAACGTGATCACTTCCGATGGCTCAGGCCTCTAGACAGGATCCTCACGTGTCCGCCGAAAGCGCGTGAAACGTGACCGTAAAGCGCGGCGCTTGCTCAGAATCCTATCTGCGGTTGTTCGCCTCGGACATGGAACAGCTGGTGCCGTCGGGGGAGAGGTGCTTCGGGAATCTGCCGTTCCTGTTCAGCGTCAGGGACGTGCGACGGCAAGATGGACAGATCTGACGGCTGCGTGGACGCCTGCGCTGTCTTGGGATATCACGATCCGCAGTGTGACGAGTCGTTCCCGAGCCATTGCATTCCTTTTGGGCGCCGTAGCTGAACAAGCCGTACGTCTCTTCACCGTAATGTTTCGGCAAAGTCTTGATCTTCGTGAGCTTCAGACGCAAACAACAGACGTCACAGTGGGCCAAGGGTGGCGACCTCCCGTATCGGACGCTCTCGGCACCGATCGGCGTCCAGAGGGGATTTGCCACCGCATTCGCTGTAACGCTTCAGGGCTGATGCGCGAGGGAGCCATGAGCGGATGCTGCCCGAGGCCCGATCGAGGTCCCCTCTACTCAGGGACAACGCATGTTGAGTCATGCACGGAAAGTATCGATCAGAGTGCGCAGGGTCAGTGGAGTGATGCTCTGCGCGAAGCAGGTGCGGGATGGCCTCGAGGCCTGCCCCGGCCTGGTATGCCAGCCTGCTCGTCAGGGCTTATGCCGTCGCCATGACTGTCTACCCCAGCTCCGACACCGCGGCGGTCCGGCGACTCATCCGGATCCAGACCCTCGCCCTGGCGGTGCGAGCGCAGATCTGCGCGTTGCGGGAACACCTCGTTGCAGGGTGTTGGTCGGCGCCGGATGCTCTGGCGCTGTGCGCGGTTGTGGTGAATTTCAGAGCTCGCCGAAGGCGGTGAACCTGGTGCGCTCGCTACCGAAGAACGCGAGCGGCACGGGTTGCCGTCAACGCCGGTCGACTGAAACCCACCAGGACCCCTGGGGCGGGGCTCACGCTTGATGCCGGCACGTTCATTTCGGTCAGTCGATAACCGCACCAGCTGGCTGGCAAGATTGGACCATACGCGGCCCGACTTCGATTCATGCTCACGCCCGGTAATGAACGCGCGAGGTTGAGCCAACCCTGAACGTGCCGTAATCTATGAGCATGTGCACCCGAAATGGAGCACCGATGATACGTACAAGAGTTCGAATCCCCCCTCGGACACCAAAGTTCGTGGATATCCACGCGAGATCAACTTCCTCTCGCGTGGGACGCGAGCCGCGACGACTCATATGTGCGCACCGACCCCAGGGAGCCGGCGCCACCTGCGCTGACACCCTCGCCCTCGTGCTGGCGGGGGCCTAGGTGAACCGTGGTCGGCCGCGCCCTCGCCGGCCCGACGAGCAGCTCGTCGAGGCGCTCATACCCACCCCACTGACGGTCGTATCGCCGGAGCCGGCACCGCTGCCGATATTGCCCGCGCCCGCCGCCCGCACGAGTGATGGCGTGCTGTTCGACGTGGGCCGACCCGACGCCGCCGGCCGCGTCACCGCTCGTGCACTGCTGCGTCGCGGCCCAAGGGATCACCAGGCACTGGCTGCGCCACACCACCCTGACCTGGGTTGAGCGGCATTTCGGCGACGGTGTGGCCCGCGCCTACGCCGGCCACACCGACAGCCGTGAACCCGCCACCACCACCTACATCAAAGGCGACCTGCTCGCCGTCGCCGCCGCCTGGCTGCCCTCAGCGGTCAGCCACACTCGCTGGCCCTCGAACGGCGAGGGCTTTCGCGGCCACCGGCATAGGCCGTCGAGCCACCGAGCTGGAGAAACACCTTGTCCTGCCCTCGTGACAGGAAGGGCTGGAAGGCGTAGCCGCACCGCAATGCCGCGGTACCTACGCCACGGAGCGGGCTCTCTCGAAGGTCATGGCCGGAGACCCTGACCCTCACTGCCAATTCAAGAAGGTCATATTTACGCGATCGATGCTGTTTACCGGTCGCCCCGGCCTGGCTGCGCCAGGGCCCGCCGTTTCGGCGGACCCTGGCGCACGACAGATCAGCGCAGGGTGTCGATGTCGATGACGAACCGGTAGCGCACGTCCGAGGCGAGCACCCGCTCGTACGCGTCGTTGACTGCCTCGGCGCCGATGACCTCGACCTCGGGAGCGATGCCGCGCTCGGCGCAGAAGTCCAGCATCTCCTGCGTCTCGGCGATGCTGCCGATGCTGGAGCCGGCGAACGACCGTCGGTTGCCGAACAGCGCGAAGACGGGCACCGGCAGTGGCTCCGCCGGGGCGCCCACGCTGACGAGCGTGCCGTCCAGACGCAGCAGGCCGAGGTAGCTGGCCATGTCGATCGGTGCGCTCACCGTGTTGATGATCAGGTCGAAGCTGTTCTTGAGCGCCTCGAACGTCGCCGGGTCCTTGGTGGCGTGGTAGTGCTCGGCTCCGAAGCGCAGGCCGTCGTCCTTCTTGCCCAGCGTCTGTGAGAGCACGGTCACCTCGGCGCCCATCGCCGCGGCGATCTTGACAGCCATGTGGCCCAGACCACCGAGGCCCACCACGGCTACCTTCTTGCCAGGGCCAGCGTTCCAGTGCGCCAACGGAGAATAGGTGGTGATGCCCGCGCACAGCATCGGCGCGGCCGCCTCGTACGGGATGCTTTCCGGCACCCGCAGCACGAAGTCCTCGTTCACGACGATGTGGGTCGAGTACCCGCCCTGGGTCACGGTGCCGTCCCGGTCGACGCCCGCGTACGTCTGGGTGTTGCCCCTGAGGCAGTACTGCTCGTTGCCGGTGCGGCAGTTCTCGCACTCGCGACACGAGTTGACCATGCAGCCCACACCAGCGCGGTCGCCGACCGCGTGGCGGGTGACGTCGGCGCCGACCTCGGTGATCCGGCCGACGATCTCGTGGCCGACGGTGAGCGGGTAGGGAACGCTGCCCCAGTCGCCGCGCACGGTGTGGATGTCGGAGTGGCAGATGCCGGCGTAGCGGATTTCGATGAGAACATCGCGCGGGCCCAGGTCCCGCCGTTCGATCGTGGTACGCACGAGCGGTTCGGTGGCAGAAGGCGCGGCGATGGCGTTGACGGTGAAGATGATGTCCTCCGGTGACGTGATGCTGACCTACCTGCACCTCATCACAGGTGCGGCGGCGCTGCGAGTCTCTGCCAATGGGTGTACTGCCAGTACCCCTTGCAAGCGGGGCGCTGCTCCAGCCGATCAGGCCGGCAAGGAAGAGTCCGGTACGGCCCTGGAGTTCAGGGCGTGCTGTGGTGCGGGACACCGTTACCTGTTGTCGCGGCGCCCGCCGCCGCTGTCTTTTCCGGGCGGGCCAGAACGAGCAGGCCGATCATCGAGAGCGCCGCGCCGGCGACCATGAGCAGTGCCATCGGCACGGCGGTGTGCTCGCCGCCGAGCCCGGCGATCGGGGCGATGATCCCGGCGGCGACCCACTGGACGAACCCGAGAATCGCCGAACCGGTACCGGGATGCTCGGGCACCTCCGCGGAGGCGAGCGCGCCGCCGTTGGGGCCGATGAGGCCTTGGGCGCTCATCAGCACGAAGAAGCAGACCACCGCGAGCAGCATCGGTGTGCCGAGCCACAGCGCGCCGACGAGCATCGCCACGCCCGCGGCGAGGGCCGCGACCTGCCCGACGAGAATGACCTTGCGGGTGGCGACCCGCCCGGCCAGCCGTGCGGCGATCAGAGCGGCCACCGTCATGCCGCCGGCATTGACGGCGAAGTCGACCGAGTACGCGATCGGCGACATTTCGTTCATCGACTGCAACACGAACGCGGAGGTGGCGACGTACGCAAACAGCGCACCCATCGCTGAACCGCTGACCAGCAGGTACCCGACGTAACGGCGCCGAGCCAGGACCTGCCGCCCGGCAACGGCGAACGCCCGCAGGACACCGCCGTGGCGGCGTTCGACCGGCAGCGACTCCGGCACGGCGAGCAGCACCGCCAGCGTCATCACCACACCCAGGGCCGCGACGACCCAGAACGACACCCGCCAGTGCGACATCTGCAGGATGACCGCGCCCAGCAGCGGACCGGCGATCGGGGCGACGCCGCCGACACCGGCGATCACGTTCAGCAGGCGGACCAGCCGCGCGCCGGTCGCCAGGTCGACGATCACCGCCCGGCCGATCACCATCGCCCAGCCGCCACTGAAGCCCTGCACGAGCCGGGCGACCATCATCACGCCGATGGACGGGGCGAGAGCACAGACGACGGAAGCGACGCTCATCAGCACGATCGCGGCGATCAGCGGCCGGCGCCGGCCGCGCTGATCGGAGACCGGCCCGCCGATCAACTGGCCCAGCGCCATGCCGACGAAGAACGTGGTCAGGGTGAGCTGCACCTGCGTCGCGGACGCCGACAGGTCCCCGGCGACGCGGGGGAACGCTGGCACGTACATGTCGGTCGCCAGCGGGGCGATCGCGGTCAGGAGGATCACGGTCGCGACCAGGGCGGAGGTGATCCGGGCCTGGCGGCGTACCGGGTCGGGAACGACACTGGCTTCGGTGGTGGACGTGAGCGGGGACGTCTCTTCCATCCGGGTGGTTGATACCGCGGTCATGCATCAAGCACATCTCGCACGCCGCCCCCGGAAAAGGCCCTGACGATGGGTGTACCAGCAGTACATCGCACCTCTCCGCGGCCCGTCGTATCGTCGAGGTCGTGGACAACCGAGTCGAAGTACGCGAGTTCCTCACCACCCGCCGCGCCAAAATCACCCCGGAGCAGGCCGGGATCCCGACCGCGGGGCAGCGCCGGGTACCAGGGCTACGGCGCAGCGAAGTCGCCGCGCTGGCCGGGATGAGCGTCGAGTACTACGCCAAACTCGAACGCGGTCAGCTTGCCGGCGTCTCCGCCAGCGTGCTGGACGCGATCGCCCGTGCGTTGCGACTCGACGACGCCGAACGGACCCACCTGCTCCGCCTCGCACAGGAGGCGAACGGCAGCAACGCGTTGCTGCGGCCGAGCCGCCGACCGAAGCAGTGGACCGCCCGGCCCAGCCTGCAATGGTCGCTCGACGCCATCACCACTCCGGCGATTCTGGTCAACAACCGGCAGGATCTGCTCGCCGCCAACCACCTCGGCCGAGCCATGTACAGCGACGTCTGCACCGACCCGGCGAACGTGCCCAACTTCGGCCGGTTCACCTTCCTCGACAGCGCCGCCCGCCGCTTCTACCCCGACTGGAACCTTGCCGCCGACATGACCGTCGCGAACCTGCGCACCGCAGCCGGTAAGGACCCACACGACAAGGGCCTACACGACCTGGTCGGCGAGTTGTCCACCCGCAGCGACGACTTCCGCCGCCGCTGGGGCGCCCACAACGTGCGCACCCACGGCACCGGCACCAAGAAGTTCCACCACCACGTCGTCGGCGAGCTCACCCTGGCGTACGAGAGCATGGACCTGCGCGCCGAGCCGGACCTCACCCTGACCATCTACGCCGCCGAGCCGGCCTCACCGACCGCCCAGGCGCTGGCTCTTCTCGCCTCCTGGGCCGCCACCGCCGTCGACAGCGACGAGTCGGTGCATCCGCTGTAACGGCCATCACATCGCGGGTGACCGGGACGGCACGATTGAACGGTACCTATGGGGCGGTGGTCATCGACGATGACTCCCGCGTCGCCTACGGCGAGATCCGCGGAAACGACGGCCGACACTCATGGCCAGGTTGACCGACCTGCCTTGGGCAGTACATCTAGCCCGTCCGCTGCGTCTGGGCTCGTCGCTCAGCAGTTCCGGCGGTGGCCGAAGGAAACTCCCGCGTCCGCAGGTCGCTCATCGGTTGGTTAAATCGGCAAGATCACGTTCAGAGCCGGAGCGTGTGGGCTCCGCCCGAAGGGGAGTTCCGATGAGCCGCTATTCGATGGACGAGCGCGAGGCCTTCGTGGCCATGTCCCGGTTCGTGTGGCAGTTCGCGAACCGCGCCGGGGACGACCTGCTCACCCTCCTGGGAGACATCGGCATCGAGGCAGACGGCGGGACAACGGATCCCGCCGCGTGGAACGACTGGCTGGCCTGCGTTCGCTCCGTAGTAGACGGCGCAGAGAACCCGGCCAGCGGCTCGGCCGGATAGAGGCCAGCTCAGCGAGCATCAACTCCACCAGGAGAAGGGCTTCCGACGGGCCCCGACAGCAAGATCACGATCTACGGCTGGAGTACTAGGCGCTGGTTACGACAGTCTCGTCGACAGTGGCCGAACGTCTCCGGCAGCCCGGCGGTGCACTGTTTCACCGCTGACAAGGCGCGGCGGTCGTGAGCGTGCTCGACTGATGCGGCTGTGGGAGCCGGCGCTGGTGCCATCCAAGCGTGAGCCGGAAGCTCACGATCGGTCGGCGGGGCGGTTCGAGCCCGGTTTAGGGGAGCAGGTTGGGAGCGGCAGGGTGCTCTGAACGGCCTTGAACTGCGCCCAACGGCACCGAACGGCGCTCAAACGCACCCACCCCACCCTGCGGCTCCACGGTGCCGCAGGTCAGAGTCGGTGCGGCGTCCTGTTTCACACCGGAGTGCTCTGCGGTCCAGCCCAGCAGCGCTTCAGGCTGGTCACCTCTTCGGCGTGCCCGAAGGCGTCAGCGTCGGCGCCTCGGCGGAGGCGGTAGAGCGGGTCCGCTCGTGCCGAGTTGAGGGCGACTGCGACCGCCTGCGGGAGTGAACGCACAACACTGCACGCAATGCCGGTCGGTAAGCGGCTCAACCATCGGGAGTCGGGTGGGCGGCTGGGCACTGTATCCGGCCGAGGCTCCGGATCCGCCATGCCTATGACGAGTTAGGTCAGCGCTGGGTGTCGATGGACCGTAGTCCATCGACGAGGAGCGCGACCATGCGGCGGCCGTAGTCCGGCTCCTCGTCCGGTAGGGGTGCGCACAGTTTCGCGACCGCGTAGAGAAGGTCCTGCGAGCTAACCACGGCCCGGATTTCGTCCGCCGCAGTCGCGGCATCGAGCAACGACCCCAGCGCTGGTCCCAGCTTCTCCATCAGGTAGCCGGAGAGGCCGTCGAACGCCGGATCGCCGGAATGCAGCGCCGCGGCGAACCCGCGTTTGGTCACGACGAACGCGGCGAGCCGTTCGAGCCACCTCGCGAGGGCGATGCCCGGCGGGTGCTCGGCGGCCAGTGCAGGCGCCGCATCGGCGCAGGCGTCGATCTCGCGCTCGATCACTGCCTTGATTAGGTCGGAGCGTTGCGGGAAATGCCGGTAGAGGGTGCCGACGCCGACACCGGCCAGATCGGTGATCTCCTTCGCAGGCGCGTCGACGCCTGACGTGCCGAAGACCGTCTTCGCTGCATCCAGCAGCGCCTCGACGTTGCGGCGCGCGTCGGTGCGAATCCGGCGCGGTGCGCTCGCGCCCGTTCGCGAACCGGTGGTGTCGTTTGACACGGTAGTCCTCCTTGCCTTTCCGGAAAGGCTTTCCGTATAGTTCCGGAAAGCGATTCCGCTTCACTCACCATACCGCTAGGAGACGCTCATGCAGTACCGCACCCTGGGAGGGACCGGCATCAAGGTCAGCCCGTACGCACTCGGCGCGCTGATGTTCGCCACGTCGGTAGGCAACTCCGATCCGGAGGACTCGATCCAAGTGATCCACAAGGCGCTCGACTCCGGCATCAACCTCATCGACACCTCCGACGTCTACGGCGACTCGGAGGAGGTCGTGGGCCGGGCGCTCAAAGGGCGGCGGGACACCGTCGTGCTCGCCACCAAGTTCGGCAGGCCGACCGGCACCGACCCCAACCAGCAGGGCACCTCCCGACGCTGGATCATGACCGCGGTCGAGAACTCGCTGCGTCGCCTACAGACCGACCACATCGACCTCTACCAGGTGCACAAGCTGGACCCGGACACGGACATCGAGGAAACGCTCTCCGCGCTCACCGACCTGATCCGCACCGGCAAGGTGCGGGCGATCGGATCGTCCAACACGTCGGCCATCGACATCGTCGATACCCAGTGGCTTTCCCAACGGCACGGGCTGGCACGCTTCCGCACCGAGCAGCTACCGTACTCGATCCTCAACCGTGGCATCGAGAACGACGTACTGCCGGCAGCGCAGCGCTACGGCCTCGGCACCCTGGTGTGGGGCCCGCTCGGGCAGGGGATGCTCACCGGCCGCGTCCGCAAAGGTCAGCAGAACGACCTGAGCCGCGCGCGCTACTTCAAACACCTCAGCGACGAGCGCCGCATCGACATCGTCGAACAACTCATCCCGCTCGCCGACGAGGCCGGCCTGCCGCTGACCCACCTCGCCATGGCCTTCACCATCGCGCACCCGGGCGTCACCAGCACACTGCTCGGCGCGCGCACCATGGAACACCTCGACGACCTGCTCAGGGGCATCGGCGTCGCGCTCACCGACGACATCCTCGACCGGATCGACGAGATCGTTCCGCCCGGCACCGACATCGCCCGCCTCGACCAGGCCTACGTGCCCCCGCCAGTCCTGGACCCGGCCCTACGTCGCCGACCGGCCGGCGAACGCAGCGCTGCCTGAAAGAGACACCACCGCTACTGGACCAGCAAACATCCGGATCAGCCACGATCCGGGCGCCGGCGTCTCGACCGCACGGTCACGTGCGAACATCTGCCGCCGAGCGGGCGCCCCGTTCCGTGACGTCGGGGGGTAGGGCGGACGCCCGGCCGATGAGCGTATGTTGGGAGTAGCGAAGGGCGGATCGCCGTGATCCCGACACTGATCTTGTTCGGCCTTGTATTCGGACGCTGGTGGCGGTTGTCGATCATCGCCGCCGCTCTGGGGTGGCCAGTCCTGCTCGCCGCCGACGACGTGATGACTGTCGGGCCGGGGTTGCTCGGCGCGTCTGGGCTCGCCATAGCCAACACCGGCGTCGGCGTGTTGATTCATAAGGGCACCCTGCGAATGATGCGCGCGCTGAGAACCGAGGCAGGACCGTTAACGAGGCAGTCCGGTCGGTGATGCGGCTGTCTGGGCCGCCAGAGGTCAGCCGGTCGGTGCGGCACCGGTCCAGTCCGGTCCCGCAGAACGCTTCCACGGGCAACGACCCCGAGAACGCACGCATCTGCCGCCGACTGTGATTGCAACTGACAGCGTGGCCAGCAGCAACCGACACCTCCCCGAGTTCGACGAGATGTCGCAATCCGGTGTGGGTGAGGCTTCTGCGGGGCGTGTAGGCCTCGAGGTCGACATCGACTTCGGCTGTCGCGGTGACCCTGTAGTCGACGGGTTACCAGGCGCGGAGCGGCCATTGCTGGACGCGCCTGTGGTCACTTGCGGTGGTGCCGTGGTCCGGCATCGAAGCTGTCGTGCTGTGGACGCAACATGCCGGCCGACCACAGTCCCGAACGTCGGCCTGCAGCGGCGGCCGGGTGTGCCGCCGCTGCCAGGCGCAAGGGCGCATGCTGCCCTCAGGCCGCGCCGCGAAGAAGCCGCGAAGACGGACGGGCGATCAGTTCCAGGGGTCGGCGTTCGGATTCTCGCCGAGCAGCCGCGCACTCTCCAGGCACAGGTCTTCGCCGAACAGTTGGTTGCCGTGGGAGTCGGTGCCCCACGCGTCGTCGGCGCAGGCAGCGATGGCCCGCCATGTATACCCTTCAGCCCGCCATTGCCTCACTTGGCGCGCGACGTCCGTGGTCAGGGTCAGCCCCCACGCCTCCAGCACGTGGCCAATCTACGCTGAGCGTCCCGACGTAGCCGCCGGTGCGTCCGGATCTGCCGCTGAACATGCGCGACCCCTGCCAGCCATGGATGGTCGCAGTATGGAGAGCAACGACGGCCAAGGGGGGTAGGGCTCTCTGCTCGGTGACCTCTTCGGCGTGCCCGAAGAGGTCACCACCACAGCTAGGCTTGCGTGAGCTTCAGAGTTGCGCTGAGCGTCATCGGTGGTGGGGCAATGGGTCGTGTCGCCCCTCGGACACGAACCATTACCCCACGGTGCGCGCTGAGATCCACTTCAGCGCGCACCGTTTGCGTTTCAGGCTGGTAATTCAGCCGGCGACCGAGTTGCCGGTAGACCTCGGGCTTGTCGGCTGGGTCGGCACCAGCGTCGAGGGCGGCGCGGTAGCGCTCTAACTTGGCGTCGCACTCGGTGATGATTGTCTGGGCTGCTGTGCCTGTTGCGGGCGGATGATCTAAGGGCTGGGCAGCACCGGTCGGGCAAGTCGAGGGCCCACTGTCGGCCCGGCCGGCCGTCAGCCATGGCGTCCCCGCCGCGTTCGGCGACCAGTCGGACTAGCTTGCGGAACTGGGCGGGCTGCAGCCCGGTGAACGGGAGAATCCAAGCCGGGCGGGCTGCGGTGATCACCTGCACCCAGGCAGCCTGACCGACCGTCCTAACCAGACAGTCACCGGGGTGAAGAGACCTCCCTCGGAGGATCTTCGAGTGGTGCTGGAATCCTGCTCAGATGAGCCAGGACCAAGCGCAGGTACTGTCCCGTGGTACCAACTTTGCCGTCGTGCAGCTTTCGGGTAGGGCATTTCCCGGCATCCATCTGCAGGGCGATACGTTCGCTGCCCTGCTGGTGCAGCTGGCGGACGCGGCGCGCCTACTGCGCCGCGACTCCGGTGACCGCGCAGTTCTCGACGAACTGGACGATGCAGTCGCAGAGTTAGAGCGCTTCCTCGGCTTCTACGAAGCGACGCTCTCGGAGCGAGGGATCCAGCGGCCGTACTGATGCGGCGGTCACCGGCGGAAGCTCACCTCGAAGACCACCGTCGGTCGGACCACCGCACCAGCGACAGACATCTCACGATCTTCGAGATATGAGACGTCCCTTAGCCGCCGGCAGTGCGCGCTGCGAGGGTGTGAAAATGTGCTCGTCGAGACGTCGGCGGGTACGCGCTCGCCCCAGAGGGCTGACCGCCGTTCAGGCACCCTTGCAGCAGACCAGTGCGTGCTGTCGCCTGTCGGTCGTCCCCGTCATCACTTCCACACGGTCGCGTGGTTGCCGCCCGGTGTGTTCGTCCACCCGGCCAGCATTCCCCGATTGTTGAGTGCCACCACGGCGGCCGCCGAATCGCCGGTGACCATCCGGCGGTTGCGCAACAGGAAGGCTCGTCGTGGGTCGCCTGCGGTGGCGCCAGCGATCCAGCCTCGTTCGTTGATGCGGGCGTCATACCCGGGAAACTCGGTGCGGACACCCTGGTACCAATGGAAGACCCGGGCCGCCCCGTCCGCCGAGTTGCTCCACCCGACGACCTGACCATGGTCGTTGATCGCGAGTGCCCCGCTGTTGCCGGACGGCGTGCCAAGGTCGATCATCCGGCCACGCTGCCAGAGGAATGCGTGCTGGACGCCGTCCGCCGTGGTGCTCGTCCCAACGATCTGCCCGCGTTCGTTGATGTCGGCTGGCACCGTCTCGTTGCCGCCGAGGGTTCCCAGGTCGGTCAGAGTGCCCCGCTGCCACAGGAAGGCCCGTTGTCCGTTGGACGAGTAGTGCACGCCGATCACCTGGCTGTGGTTGTTGATGCCGGTGGCGCTGCGGTCGCCAAGGCCTCCCAGATCGGTCAGGACGCCGCGCCGCCAAAGGAAGGCGCGGGTCAGGCCACCACGGATGAACGTCTGATTGTCACCGACGACTTCGCCCTTGTCGTTTACCGCCAACGCGGTGCCCGTACCTCGTTCGTCGAGCGTGCCCAAGTCCCGCGGCCGGCCCTGCCGCCACAGGCACGGGCGTGCCGCGTGGACCGCGGACTGACAGAATCCGACGACCTCGCCGCGCTCGTTGACGTCGCGCGGGAGGCTGCCGTTGCCGCCGGGCAGCGGACGCAGCACCGTGTGTTTCCCGGCCTGCCAGAGGAATCCGAGCGGCGGTTGGATCTCTCCGTTGACCGTGTTCGTCGCGGTGACGATCACTTCACCGTGGCTGTTGATGTCCGACGCAGAACTCGACATCCATCCCGCCGGGTGGATGTTGACCGCTGTCGGCCTCCTCGGCCCGGACGCCCACGCCGGCGCCGCCGTCAGCGGCGGAAACGCAATGAGCAGCGCGCAAACGAGCCGTCCGATCAGACGGGACACGGGTTCTCCCAACCACACCGCAGGAATGACCGAGGGTCCGAGGTTGATTCACCATTTCACCCGTACTCCGGCCAAGGCAAGACGGAGGGGGCATGCAACCAGTATCTGATAGACGACCCCGTCCACCTGGCGTGGCTAACCAGGATTCGGTTTCGGTTGTCCCCCGAATCCCTTTGCTTTACGAAGCACAAAGATCACGTTCACTGATCTGCCGCTGACAGGGCGCGGTGATCGTGGGCTTGCTTCCCCGGTGTGACCTGGCAGTCGCGGTCCTGCTCGGCGTTGTCGTCACTGACACGACCCGAGCCCACCGCCGTCCACTGGAGGAGGCCTCGCCACCACGCTGACGCCTACCCGGCACCCCGCCAAACACAGTCGATTCGTCGGTGACAATCCGGATCGTTCCTCCCTCACGTCGGCGGGCGTCAGTTTCTCCGGCGATGCCGGGCCTGGGCCGACATCGGAAACCGGCGGGTCAGTAGCACCGGCTGTGGCGTCGTCGTAGTCGATGTGGCTGATGGTGCGGTCGGGTTCGAGGTAAAGATCCGTCGTTGCATCACGCGACGCTTGCCATTATCGAGTGATTTGGGGCAGCGAAAGGTGTACAGCGAGTAGTCGCGCCCCGATCTGCACGCCGACGATGTCTGGGGACGCGGTCGGGTTTTCCACGGACGGGCGCCTCGTACGCGAGGAGTGTTGACCGGGGCGCCGGCACGGTCACCGGCGGGCCACAGCTCGCCGTTGCCGAGCTGCCGTGGACCGCACCGGTCAGCAGCGGTGGCGGTTTCGCGTTGCCGTGCTGCGACCGGGGCCGGTGCCGTGCTGGCTGCCTGCGTGGCCGCCTCCGACCGATCCCACGAACGGTGACATGCAGCACGCCGGGAAGGCGAGGAAGCCGCCGTGGCGGACCCGGAGGTCAGGCCCTATCGCGGGACCACCAAGAGGTTGTTGGTGGGAAATATCGGAGCAACTTCCGGAAGCATGCGGCGTTGAAGATGACGTGGTTATACAGGCCAACGCCATTGTCACTAAGGTGCAATAGCGGCTAGTCTGTGCCGATCGGGCGATCGAAGATCGTCGAAACTTTCGACGAGGCTACCGTTACGGAGAAGCGAATGACGACCGCAACAAAGAGTCCGGCAGCGGCCGGGCCCCAGGGCGGCGGGGTGCCTGGCCGGCTGATCCGGAACCCGGTCCTTCCCGGCTTCAACCCCGACCCGTCGATCTTGCGCGTCGGCACTGATTACTACATCGCCACGTCAACCTTCGAGTGGTACCCGGGCGTCCGGCTGCACCACTCGACCGACCTGGTGCACTGGCGCCCGCTCGGTGGCGTCATCACCGAGCAGCGGCTTCTCGACCTCAGCGGAGCGGGCGACTCCAATGGTGTGTGGGCGCCCGACCTGTCCTATGTGGACGGCCAGTTCTATCTCCTGTATGCCGACGTGGCAAGCTTCGCCAGCGGATACTGGGATCCGCAGAACTATCTGGTGACCGCGCACGACCTCGCCGGGCCCTGGTCGGACCCGGTGGCACTGCACGGGCGTGGGTTCGACCCGTCGCTGTTCCACGACGAGGACGGCACGACCTGGATGCTGTCGATGCTCGCCGACTGGCGGCCGGGCCGTGATCGCTTCGCGGGCATTCAGATCCAGCAGTACGACCGCAAGGCCCGTCGCCTCGTCGGCACCGAGCGGACGATTTTCCAGGGAACCACCGCCGGCGTCACCGAGGCTCCGCACGTGTACCAGAAGGACGGCTGGTACTACCTGCTGACCGCGGAGGGCGGCACCTCCTGGACGCACCAGGCGACGATGGCCCGATCTCGTAGCCTGTTCGGCCCGTACGAAGCCCACCCGGGCGGCCCGTTGCTCACCTCGAACGGCCGTCCCGAGCTGGAGTTGCAGAAGTCCGGCCACGGCAGCCTCGTGTCCACACCGGACGGACGTTGGTACCTGGCGCACCTGACGGCCCGGCCGTACACACCCCTCGGCCGGTGTGTGCTCGGCCGGGAGACGGCAATCCAGGAGGTGGATTGGCCGGAGGGGGAGTGGCCGCGCATCGAGGACGGGATACCGGCGCTGCTCGTCCCCGTGCCGGGTGAAGCTGAGCCGGTCGAGGATCTGGCCGAGGAGCGGGACGACTTCACCGAGCCGGTGCTCGGCCCCGAGTGGTCGACGCTGCGCCGTCCCGCCACCGCGGACTGGGTGGATCTCACGTCGCGGCCCTCGTTCCTGCGGATTCACGGCGGCCAGTCGCCGGTCGGCCGACAGCGTCCGAGCTTGGTCGCGCGTCGCGTGACCTCGAAGCAGTGCGAGTTGACCGCCTCCATGCACTTCGAGCCGGCCAACTACCGCCAGCTCGCTGGCGTCACCGCCTACTACAACACCCGCAACTGGCACTACGCCTACGTGACCGCCGACGACGACGGTCAGCCGGTACTCGAGGTGATGTCGTCCGACAACGGTCGGCGTGTGATGCACGACGCGTGCCACGTCGATCTGCCGAGTGCGGGCGGCATCACGCTGCGGGCCACCTTCGACGGTCCGCGTCTCACGTTCGGCTATCAACTGGCCGGCGAAACGCGCTGGGTCGACCTGCCGGCAGAGCTCGACGCCACCATTCTGTCTGACGAGTACGCCGCGACCCTGGTGGATGGTGAGCCTGAGGGCTGGGGCTTCACCGGTGCGTTCGTCGGCTTGTGGGTCCAGGACCTGGGCGCCGAGGGCGTCCACGCGGACGTCGACTGGGCGTCGTACCGCCACTGGTGAACCGCCTCCGGCGCGAGCGCAGCAGCCGCGCCTGCCCGCACAGCCGGGCGTGTGCGCCGTCCAGCGGCGCCGCGCCCGGCTGTCGTTCCTCTACCCGATGCACCGACGCCGGCTGGTGACCTGACCTCGTGACCGCGGCAAGATCGACAACGATGACCATCGCTGCGAATTGCGAGGGCTGAAGGACTGAAAAAGGGGTACGGCGCGTGGAAATATAGTCGACGTACGTCGATCTACTGAACGGGGATCACCGTGACGACACAGTTGTCCAAGGCCGCCGCCGTACTACCGGGCCCGACCGGGCATCCGCTCCTCGGCATGCTGCCGGAGCTCCGCCACGACCTGCTGGGATCGATCCTCGACGGATTCCACACGTACGGCGATGTGGTGGCCTACCACGTCGGCCTGCCTCGGGGGCCACGCGCCGTCAGCGTCGACGTTGTGAACGTGCACCACCCCGACGGCATCCATCAGGTCCTCACCACGCCCCAGGTGTTCAGCCGCCGCGCGAGCGCCTACGAAATCCTTCGGGAGTTCATCGGTGAGGGCCTGTTGACCAGCGACGGAGACCGTTGGCTGCATCAACGGCGGACGCTGCAACCGTTGTTCACGCCGCGCCGGGTGGCCCGCTACACCGAGCTGATGGCCGAGGAAGCGGCCCGCGTCGTCGACGACATGGCGGTCACCGCAGGGTCCGTCGTGGACCTGTACCAGATCATGCAGCGTTACACGATGCGGGTGGTCGGTCGGGCACTGTTCGGCGACGACATCGACGAGGTCGTCCCCCGTCTGCAGGAGCTCATGCCCATTCTGGGCGACCTCGCGCTGGCGCGCGCCCTGCAGGTCGTCAAGCTGCCGTTGAGCTGGCCGACTCCGCGGTCGCGCCGGATCACGCAGGTCCGCGCCACCCAGTACGACATCATCGACCGGATCATTGCCGCCCGTCAGCGGACCGGCGGCGAGGAGAACGAGGACATGCTCAGCCGGTTGTTCGAGGCCAAGGATCCGGAGACCGGGCAGACACTGTCCATGGAGGAGATCCGGGATCAGATGCTCGTGTTCCTGCTCGCCGGACACGAGACGACCTCGGCCGGGCTGGCCTTCACCATGCATCTGCTGGGTCGGCATCCCGAGGTGCAGGACCGGGTCGTGGCCGGGATCGGCACTGGCGACCAGGAACTGGTGCGAGCCGCGGTCATGGAGGGCATGCGGCTGTACCCGCCCGTGTACAGCATGGAGCGGATGGCCGAATCCGACGTGGTCGTCTCCGGACACCGTATTCCGGCCAACACCAAGGTGGTGGTTGCTCCCTGGGTCACGCACCGGCATCCGGAGTTCTGGCCCGACCCGGAACGCTTCGAGCCCGACCGGTTCCTCGGGCAGCAGGATCGACCGCGCTACGCCTACTTTCCCTTCGGTGGTGGCCCGCGCAGTTGCATCGGGGAACACTTCGCGCTGCTGGAGATGACCGTACTGCTGAGCGCGTTGCTCGGCCGTTACCGTGTCGACACGCGGGACGAGCGGCTGGAGGTCGTACCGATGGTCACTCTGCGTCCCGCTGGCGCGGTCCGGGCTACGCTGACCGTCAGGTGAATCGATGCCCTGGCTGATCCGGAGCGGATCAGCCAGGGCACCGTCTGGTCTCCGGCGTCCGGCTGTCGCTACGTGACTCGTGTCCCGTCACCCGTCGCGACGGGCATCGGCTCCAGGGCGGGCGAAGTGGCAGCCGCCGCGGCGGGCGAAGCGACGGCGGCAGGTTTCCGGGCCTTGGCGAATCGGCGCATCATCGGCCGTTCCACGCCGATGTGAAGCAACGATGCCAAGCCGAGGGTCACCAGGTAGGCGCCGGCCATCACGGCGAGTGCAGCGGCGATGCCGAAGCCGTTCGGAGACATGTTGCCGGCGCCGTACAACACCAGGATGTGGAGAAGGTAGAAGGCGAAGGACGTGTCTCCCAGCCAGCCGGTGACCCGCCCGCGCAGCGGTGAGCGGTGCCCCTCGACGTCCGCACGCGCCGCGGCGGCCACCAGCAGGGCGAGCGGGATGACCATCGCCGCGACCACCGAGTAGAGCAGCGAGACGACCTCGGAAACGCCGTAGAAGGCCAGCGTGACAAGTGCGGCGGCGGGCAGGCTCAGCCTGATCCACAGCCCCCGCATGACGAGTTGGGCGATGACGATCCCGAGGACGAAGTCCAGCATTCGGCTCAACGGGAACTGTTGGACGAACCAGAACTGCGGAAATGAGGCATCCGCGTAGGTGTACGTCGGCTCGGCCGGGAGGAACGCCATGGAGAAGGCGGGTGCGACAAGCATCGCGGCGACGATGCCACCCGCGAGCGACCAGAGCCAGGCAGCGTTGAGCCTTCGGATGCTGGCGAGCACCCACGGGAACGACGCGTAGAAGAAGATCTCACAACTCAGCGACCAACTCGGCGGATTGACTCCGTTGAAGATGAACTCATTCGGAATCCAGCTCTGCACCAACGCGAGGTTCGCCACCGTCGGCCACAGCGGCGCGCCCCCTCGTACCAGGATCAGAAGGACGATGAACACGGCGCAGACGACCAGGTGATTCGGCAGGATCCGGGCGGCCCGGCGGCGCCAGAACCGGCGATTCGGCTCGTGGTCGGGAGCCGACCAGGTCAGGACGAAACCGCTGAGGATGAAGAAGAACCCCAGAGCAGCAGATCCGGTACGGCTGAGGGCGGTGTACCACCAGTCGTCGATCCGCTCGTCGGCGAAGAAGCCGAACAGTGTCGTGTGCGAGAAGAAGACAGTGACCGCGGCGACCCCCCGCAGACCGTTGAGTGTCGGCAGTTGCCGGGCCATACGTCCCGCCTGCTGTGTCATCGGCGGCCACCTTCCGTCGTTTCGGACATCTCCTGTCTGCGTACCGGCCGGCGGGTGCGGAACGCCTCCTCCGCGATGTCGGCCGCGCGTCGCACGCCGTCCAACTCCGCGATCCGGCGTTTGTAGTGCTGCGCCTTCGCGCGGTAGGCGGGGTCGCCGCTCACCTTGTCGATGGCCGCCCGTAGTCGCGCCGGTGTCACCTTGTGCACCGGGATGAACTCGCCAGCGCCGAGGTACTTGAGCCGGGCGGCCACGCCCGGCTGGTCGTTGCCCACGGGCAGCGCGACCATCGGCACGCCATGGGCGAGCGCTTCCAGTGTGGTGTTGATTCCGGCGTGCGTGATGACGAGGGACGCCCGCGCCAGCAGGTCGAGCTGTGGCGCGTACCGGACCACGATCGGGTTTCCGGCAAGGCCCACCGGCGGCTCGACGTCCGTGCTGCCGAGGGAGATGACCAGTTGCGCGTCGAGTCCGGCACAAGCCGTGGCGATCGCCTCGAATATGTGCGGGAGGCGGTTCTGGAGAGTGCCCATCGACGCGTAGATCAACGGACGGTCGTCGAGCTGCTCCCACGGGAACGGCACCGGCTCGGTGCTGTCCTCGTCGTGGAACGGCCCGGTGTAGTGGAACGAGTCCGGCAGGCGGGTGCGGGGGAAGTCGAAGAACGGCGGTTGCTGGGTGATCTGGGCGAGGTCCGAGCCGTCGTTCACACTGTTGATGAGCGGCAGGCCCCACGCGGCGCGACTCTCGTTGATCCGTTGCAGCACCGGCCGGATGACCCGGGCGATCACCTGGTCGCCCACCATGTTGCGTACCCGCGCGAGCAGCGACGGATGGTACGGCCACGCGGTCATGAACGGCGGCACACCGGGCTCGGTGTTCAGCGCCAGCGCGTTGCACACGTTCACGACTGGAATGTCGAGGTGTTCCGCGACGGTGTTGCCAGCGCCGTAGACCTGGTCCACCAGCAGCGCGTCGATGCCGTGCTTCTCCACCAGGACCGGCAGATCCCGCAGGAGAACCTCGACCTCGCGCACGTACCCGCGGACGATGAAGCGTATGGCGGCCAGGCCGGTCAACTGGCCCTGCTCCTCGGAGAAGCGCGCCAGCGAGCCGACCGGAAACTCGCGCTCGCCGATCGGCGCGAAGGCGAACCTGGCCGTGAACGACTTCGTTCCGGCATCTGGCAGGGAGACCAGGGTGACCCGGTGGCCCCGTCGAAGTAGTTCTCTGCCGAGCGTTGCCATCGGGCTGAGTTGGCCGGTGTAGTCGGGAACCACAAGTCCGATGTGGAACGTGTTCGGGGCAGGCACCTGTCGCTCCCTTGCTGGGTTCACACCACCGTCGTCAGGCACGACGGAAGTATCGAAAACTCGGCCGGGGTGTGTCCGACGATCTCGCCGTCGACCTCTACCGGCAGCGGACTGTCCGCGTCGACGCTCACGGTGCGGACCTCCTGCCGGTGGATCGCGGGGTGTCCTGCGGCGGCACCGCGGAACACCTGCCACATCAGCCCGGCCACGTCGATGCGGCCGGCACCCGCCACCCGCACCGCGTCCAGGTATCCCGCCCGCGGGGGCTGTGTGCCGCCGAAGGTCAGCCCACCGGCGAAGTACGGCACCTTGAGCACTGCGAGATTGGTGATGGTCTGGCGGGACGCTTCGCCGTCGAGTTCCAACCGCACCTCGACGGGCCGCCAGCGGGCCAGCGTCCGGATGCTCGACGTCGTCTCGGCGAGTTGGAGGTTGAGCCGCTTGAGCACCCGGTTGACCGGGGTCTTCTCGGTGAACCGCTGGCCGATCACACTGATCAGCCCGACCGTGCAGCTGACGAGGAAGTACCGCTGGTCACGCGTGCCGTCAGGCCGGGTGAAGGTCACCGTACCGACGTCGGTTTCCCGGTCGCGGGTACGGTCGAGCAGGCCACCGAGGTCGGTGACCGGCCGCAGGCCGCGAGCGAAGTCGTTGCAGGTACCGGCCGGCACGTACGCCAGCCGTACCTTCTCCCCGCCCCCCTCCAGCAACCCGTTGGCAACCTCGGACAACGTGCCGTCGCCGCCGATCGCCACCACGGTGCCGTATCCGTCCTCGACCGCCTGCCGCCCCAGGGCGATGCCGTGCCCGGGATAGCGGGTGGACCAGCACTCCGCCTCGGGTAGTTCCGCGGCGATGCGCTGCACGATCGTGCGCCTGCGCTGGACCCCGGACGCGGGGTTGATGATGCAGACGACGGGGTCGTGCTCATCGGCTGCCATGCGCCTGCTCCATCTCCAGATCGGCCATGGAATTGCTCAGCGCGTCCGCGAAGCCGTACCGGGGTGAATAGCCGATCGACCGGATCCGGCTGACGTCGTAGCGCATTCCCCCGGCGACGGACCGAACCGCGTAGCGGGTGAGCAGCGGTCGGCCGGATCTGATGCCGATGCCGGCCATCCCGGCGAGTTCGGACAGAGCCCCCGCGGCCAGGGCGGCGCTGAAGGGGACCGACGCAGTCGGCGGTCGTGCCCCGACCCGCTCGGCCACCGCCGCGAACAGTTGCCCCAGGGTCAGGCCGTACGAGTCACCGACGATGAACCTGCCACCTGCGCAGCCGGGCGTGGTGCCGGCCAGCACGATCGCGTCGGCCAGGTTCGCGCTGTACGTCAACTCGATCGGGGGTACGCCGCGGTCGAACTGGACGAGCTTGCCGTCTCGCAGCCCGCGCACGAGCTCGGGCAGGAAGTTGCGGTCACCGGGACCGAAGACCCAGGCGGGGTAGACCACTGTGACATCAAGACCATTCCCGTGGTACGACCACGCCAGGTCCTCACCGGCAGCCTTCGACAGCGGATATGGGTATCGCGGCACCCGCCGCGTCGACGCCTCGTCGATGACCTTCGAGGCGTTGAAACCGAACACGTCGACGGTGCTCAGATAGACGAATCGGGAGACACCGCAGCGCCGCGCCTCGTCCAGCACCGCCCGGGTGCCGTCCCGGTTCACCTGCCAGATGCGGGGGCCAGGTCGCCAGTCGGTCAGATCGGCGGCCGCGTGCACCACGAGGTCCACGTCCGCGCAGGAGCCGCGCAGCGACTCCGGGTCGGTCAGGTCACCGAGGTGCGTCGCATACGCCGCGTCGTCCGGCGCGGGTGCCCGCACCAGGCCACGTACCGACCAGCCCTCTTCGCGCAGGGCGGTGGCGACCGCGCGCCCGACGCAGCCGGTGACACCGGTCACCAGCGCGAGACCCGACCCCATCACGAACCCCCCGCCAGCAGGGCACGCAGGTCGGCGAGCAGCGACCCGGCCGGGTCGAGGGCCCGCATGCCCATCAGCAGGCTCCGCATGTCCTGGTGTTTGCCTGACTCGTCGATCAGCAGCAGCTCCGGACCGGCGACGAGGTGTCCAACGCGGAGGGGAAACAGTCCGCGTTGCGACAGCGCCCGGGAACACGGCTCCGCGTCGGCCGGATCGATCGCGTACAGCAGCTCGAATTCGCCCCACTCCGCCGCAGCCGAACACCACCGAGGCAGGCGCGCCGAGGCGGCGACGGCGGAGACGATCGGCGCGTACACCTCGTCGCGCAGCACCACCTCGGCCCCCAGGCCGTTGAGCTCGGCGAGGCTGACCGCCGCGCTCAACAGACCGTCGCTGGTATCGATGCACGCCCGGGCGTAGCGACGCAGCGGCTCGGACGCGGCCACCCGCGCCTCAGGCAGCCACGGCTGGCCTGCCGCCGTACCGCCCAGTGCCAGGGCACGGAATCCGACAGCGTTGCCGGCTCCGATCGGGCCGGTCACATACAGCGCGTCGCCGGGCCGAGCACCTATCCGGCTCAGGACGGATTCGCGTGGGACGGTTCCCAGGGCGCACGAGGTGAAGCTCTCCTCGTTGGCCCAGTTGGTGTCGCCGCCCACGATGTGACAGCCGTAGCGTTCGGCGGCCTCGGATGCGCCGCGCCCGAATTCGCGGGCATCCTCGAGGGTCCAACCGTCCCGGCGCAGCGAACAGGACACCAGCACGGCCAACGGTTCGGCAGCCACCGCGGCGAGGTCGCTCACGCTGACGGTGGTGGTCAACCACCCCTTCGCGTACGGCGTGGTGGCGGTGGCCAGTTCGGCCCCGTCGTTCAACGTGTCGACAGTGACCGCCAGGAGCCCGGCGGTGCCCAGATCGAGGAGTTCGGCGTCAGCCTCGAAGGCGTTGTTGAGTTGCCGCGGCGACCGGGCCATGCACTCGCGCATCGCCATGATCAGGCTGCCCTCGGCCGCGTCCAGCGACAGCCGGTTCCAGGCGGTGGACGTCATGTCACGCCTGCCGGGAGGACTGGGTCGCGCGCAACGTCAGCTCCAGGAAGGCCATCATCGGGACGGCGACGACGAGGAAGAGTGTCGGCCGGTGCAGCGCGCCGAGCGACAGGAAGAACAGTGTGGTAGCCCGGATGAACCAGACCAGCGCCTCGTACGCCCGGGTCTCCGGCGCCCGGTTCAGTGTCACGAGACTCTGCGTGAACCCGAGCGCGGACGCGACGAGCAGCACCCAGAAGACGACCTCGGCGTAGACACCCGCGCGACCGGCGTCCGCCACGGCGGCCGCAGCCGCCGCTGTCACCGCCACAACCGGAAATACCACGGCAATCCGGCTGGAGGCCCTGGTCCCGATGGCAACCGGCAGCGTGCGGTAGCCCGCGACCCGGTCACCCTCGATGTCCTTGAAGTACCCGACGAGGCAGAAACCACTGAACACGACAGCGACGAGCGCCGTCTGGAACCAGGTCACCCCCGGGATGTCGAGCCACCCCGCGTCGGGCCGGACAGCCACGGCGCCGAGCACCGTGAACAGCGCCATGTCGACGCCGTTGACGAGATTGCCCAGCATGGGGATGCGCTTGGTCCAGGAGTAGACCAGGTGCCCGCCGATCGCGATGACACTCCACAGCGCCAGCGTCGGTGCGACCACGACGGCTACCACCATCAGGGCCGCCGACATCGCGAGCGTCAGCGCCAGGCCGATGTGAGGGTTGATCAGCCCGGTGACGAACGGGCGGTCCGGAGCGTTGACCGCGTCGGCCTCGCGGTCGAACCAGTCGTTGATCACCACACCGACGCCGTATCCCAGCGTGCAGAACAGCAGTCCGACCACGACACTCGCGACGCTGGCCCCGGCCGGCGGCGCTGTCATGCCGACCAGACCTGCCGACAACGAGAAGGGCACGAAGTGGAACCGCCACATCCGCGCCCAGGCAACCACCAGATCCCGGGTCCTGACTGCTGGTTCGAGTTGGTTGACGGTCATTGGTCCTCCACGAGCATCAGGTCGCCGACCTCGGCGAACGCGGCGACGACACGCTTGAGCTGCTCCGGTGTGTGCGTGGTGGAGAAGCTCGCTCGCAGCCGAGGCGAAGCCGCCGGGGGAATGACCGCGTTGACATAGACGCCGCGGTCCAGCAGGTTGCGCCACGCGAGCAGGGTCTCCTGCACGCCGTCGAGCCGTACGGACACGATCGGCGTCTCGTTCGGGATCGGGTCGTAGCCCAGGGCCGTGAGCTCGCGACGCACGTACGACGCGTTCTCTACCGCCTGCCGGCACAGCCACGGCTCCGCCTTCAGGATGCGCAATGCGGCGTACGCGGCGGCCAGGCTGGCCGGTGGGGCGGCCGCGCTGAAGATGAGGCTGCGCGCGTGGTGGCGCAGGTACTCGATCACATCCTTTGGACCGAGCACCGCACCGCCGATCGACGCCAGCGACTTGCTGAAGGTGACAGTGACGAGGTCGACCTGATCGGTGACGCCGAAGTGCGCGCTGGTGCCCCGGCCATCGGCCAGCACGCCGATGCCGTGGGCGTCATCGACGAGCAGGCGGGCACCGTACTGCCGGCACAGCCGGACCACCTCGGTCAGCGGACACAGATCGCCGGCCATCGAGTACACCCCGTCCACGACGACCAACCGGCCGGCGTCCGAGGGACTGGCTGCCAACTGTCGCTCCAGGTCGTCCATGTCGTTGTGGGCGAATCGTCGGATCTTGGCCCGGCTCATGCCGCAGCCGTCGTAGACCGAGGCGTGCGCCTCGCGGTCGAGGATGACCACGTCGTGACGCGACAGCAGCGACGCGATCGCGCCGACGTTCGCCTGGTAGCCGGTCGGAAACACCAGTGCGGCCGGCATGCCGAGAAAGTCGGCCAGCTCGCGCTCCAGCTCGTCGTGTAGTGGCGTATTGCCGTTGAGTAGCCGCGACCCCGTGCGCGACGTGCCGTACTCCGCGATCGCCGCCTCCGCCGCCGCTCTCACGCGCGGGTCAGAGGTCAGCCCGAGGTAGTTGTTCGAGCCGCACATGAGGATGTCGCCGTCGATCGTCTGCGCGACGGTCGCATCGTGCCCCTCGAAGGGAATGAAGTACGGGTAGAGCCCGGCTGCGCGAGCCTCCTGGCTCACTGTGTATGACTGGCAGCGACCGAAGATATCCACTGTCACCACGGTTCGCGAAACCCCTCTCATCTGGTGCTTCGTGTGCATCGGGCCGTTCAGGGGACCTGCTGCTTCAGTAGTCGGCAGAACCGCTCTGGACAGTGGCGGACCGGCGGTCGAGATCGCCCAGCACGTAGCCGCCGCGCGGAGGGGGTAGGTGGTCGTCTCTTTCACCCGCCGGCGCAGCCAGCTCGCAGGTTGAGCCAGCACGGGACGGGGCGGCCCGACTCGGTGAACCGCAGCGCGAGGGCGTTCCTCGTCCCCGGCGAAGTGGTGGCGGCTCGGTCGCAGAGGACGGCGGGAGATGCTATTGATGCGCCTGGCCCGGCCGTCCCGCCCGACGATCGAGGGCGTCGACGCGGCTCCCGGCAGTGGGGACACGCGGCCGGGTGCGATGCCGGCGGCGTTGCTGGCATCGTTGTCTGATCACTCTGGAGGTGAGGACGCAGGCCGGGCCACCGCGACCTGCGGTTCGATTCCAAGGCTGACGCGCACCAGCCGACATCAGGCCAATAGGCTCGTTAAGATCGACTCTCGTCTTGTCGGCTTGTGCCGCAGCGTTCCCCGGGATCCATTTTTGGCAAGAACCCGGGGATGCGGCGCTATGGCAGCGCAAGAAAAGTGGCGTTGCGACGTCAGCGCATAGATCATGATCCCCCCGTTCCGCTGTCTGCATTCACCAGCGGCAATCGCTTGACGATCTCTCTGGGGCAGGATGTTACGCCGGATTCGCAGCGCGAGTCCAGTCCACTTTGGTCGGTAGATTCTCCCGAACACCGCGCCCGTACCGCCTGCAGGTACTTCGCTCCAGGTGGCATGACAGAGGGCGAGATCAGTCTGTTGAACAAGATCAACGAATAGACGTCGGTGAAAGCCATCTCGCGCCGGCGGCGTCGCCCTCGCGACAGTGCCGCCGCGGATCGGCTGTGCCTACGGGTGGTCAGTGGTGGCAGCCGGGTGCTGGGCTCGTCGAATCCTGGATGGGCGATGTCGTGGCGGATCGCCAGCCGGGTGACCTGGCGGAATCCACGTGAGGGCTCCTCTTTGCCCCATTTGGCGGCCATGGATGTGGTCGCCGAGTCGCCGGGTGATGTGGATAATGGTCGATCGTGGCCCATCGCAGCAGACTCTCGACGATCCTGATCGACGTACCACGCGGCGAGGCGCCTGCAGCTACCGCCTTCTGGTCGAAGGCCCTCGGTGTGCCGGCACGTACAGTTCCCGATGAGCAGCAGTTCACCTCTCTGCACGGCGCGCTGCCCGGGCTGGTTCTGGCGGTACAAGCCGTCGATGACCAGGCTCGATACCACATCGACATCGAGACCGACGACGTCGAGGCAGAAGCTCGCAGACTGATCGCCCTCGGCGCCGTCGAGGTCGGCCGCTGGCTGGAGTGCATAACCTTACGGGCCCCGGGCGGTCACCTCTTGTGCGTCATCCCGTGCCACACCGATCCGGAGACCTTTGCATCTCTTTCCCAGGCGTGGGAGTAGATGCGCGGATCACGGGCTGATCGCGGTGCCGTCGATGCCAAGCACCGAGGCGGCGCGCCTGCACGATCGCATGCTTCGACCCGATCGCGCAGCGCCCGTGGCCGGAAACTGACCGGCCCACCGCACGGGCGGTCAGTCGGCGACCAAGAGTGCCTGGCTGCGGCGGTTTGCATCCGCGCCACGACCACCTGCCAGCCCGAACCGTCAAGATCCAAAGTTGCGTCCGTTCTGATTACGGAGCGGTCGGCAGCGGAGCACGTTCGGCCGTGCGCTCTGCGTCGACGACGGATTGCACGATGTCGTCAAGGCCGTAGCGGACGGTGTAGCTGATGAGTCCGTGGGCCAGCGACAGCTCTGGCATACGGCGAGCCATGTCCTCGAAGCCGCTACCGTAGGCGACGTCGTAGGGCACCGTGTGGATGTCACTGGTCGAGCGGGTGAAGTCCCTGACCTTCTCGGCGAGTCCGCGGATGGAGATCTCCTCGCGCCCGCCGAGGTTCACCGCCCTACCGTGCGCCGCCCTGAACGGCGGAGAGACTGTCGATGTGGGGCGGCAGCCTCGCTGCCGCGACGCTGCTTCTACCTCCCGACTTCGGTCCTCGGTCCTGGCCTGGGCGCCACGCTTGGGCCCAACGCTGACCGCGCCGCAGCCGCTCGTGCTGCCCAGAGGTCGCTGTTGGGCGACCGCTTGCCGTCGGACCTCGGGGCCTGAACACTTCCCCGCCCGATTGGCAATGACAGGTTGAAGCGCGGACTTGCCGAGGAGGGCCATGGCTTCGGATGCGGATTTGATAGGCCGGTCGCTGGCTGGCGATGTCGACGCCTTCGTGGTGGTGGTCGAGCGTCATGAGGCCGCCGTCGGTGCGTACCTCGTTCGTCGGGCGGGGCGGGATGCGGCTGAGGACCTCCTGGGCGAGGTTTGGGTTGCGGCGTTCGAGTCGCGGCGGTTGTACGACCGGTCGTACAACGATGCGCGGCCGTGGCTGTACGGGGTGGCATTGAATCGCTTGCGGCGCTACTGGCGGTCCCGCCCGGCCGAGGACCTGGTCGCGGACGTGCCGGACGTGGCTACTGGACGGGATCCGTGGTCGGCGGTGGACCTCGGCGTGGACGCCCGGGCGGTGCTCCGGTCGGCCCTGACGCGGCTCAAACCCGAAGAGCGGGAGGTCCTGAGGCTCGTCGCCTGGGAGGACCTGACAGCGGCCGACGCCGCGCGGGCACTCGGCATACCGGCCGGCACCGCGCGGCGGCTGCTGAGCCAGGCCAGGACGGCATTGCGCGACGCACCGGGGGTGTCTGCGCTTCTGAAGGGCCGCAACAGCACGAAGGAGAGACACCGATGACCGACGAGCTCGATTTGGTCGGTGCGTTGGGCAGCGCAGAACCACTGCGCCCGGAGGCGTATCAGCGGGCGCGGGCGGTGCTGCGGGCGGCTATGGCCGATCCCGGATCCGTGCGGCTGCTGGGCGCGATGTCAGCAGAGGACACGATTATGGAGGCGACTTCAACCATGGAAACGACGACAATCACGCGGGACCACGAGTCCAGCCCGGCGATTCAGCGCCGCCGCCGGATCGGTATCGCGGGCCGATTGGGCATCGGCGCCGGGGTGGGGGTTGCCGCCGCGGCGGCAGTCGTCGCTGTAATGCTCAACTCGCCAGCGACTGGGGGCACGCAGGCCGGCAAGGATTCGTCGGCCGCCGCCTCGGGCTCGACCTCTGTCGACGGGTCCGCCGAGCACGCGCCGCTGATGACCCTGGCCGGGTCCATCAAGACGGTCACCCCGCCGGCGGGCGACGCGTGGCTGGTGAAGGCGACGCAGGTCCACGGCACCAGGACCATGCAGGTCGTCTACACGCTGTACACCGATGGTCACGCGATCTATACGGGCAACAGCGTGCAGGACATCAAGCGTGCGATCGCCCGTCACCAGGACCAGATGACGGACGGCGGCTACGCTCCGCTCCTCGAGGCAGCCGTCGCCGCGGCGGACAGCAGCCCGGCCGACGGCCGGACCCGGATGCTCAAGGCAGCCAAGGAGCCGCTGGTGGGCCTCGATCCCGCAGCGCAGAAGGCGGTGTGGGACAAGCAGCAGGCGGCCGCCCAGGTGATTATCAAGCAGAAGGGCGGCAACGCCGAGCCGAAGCCGTACAGCCCCAAGGCCGTTCAGCAGCACCTCGACAACGCCCTGTGGACGTACAGCACCCAAGCGCTTTCCGCTGGCGACGGCAACACGCAGGTCCGGGCCGGTGTGCTGCGTCTGCTGTCCACCATCTCCGCGGTCAGCGTCAAGAACTCGACCACCCACGGCAAGGCCACGCTGACGATCACCGCCGGCCCCGAGATGTTCGGCGGCGGGGGCAGCGAGGTGCTGACCATCGACGCCGAGACCGGCATGCTGGTCAAGGACGTCTCCACCGTGCCGGGCACCCCCCAGGCCTCCACGACGTACGAATCCTCCCGCGTGACGAAGGCCGACCTGTAGGCCAGGAACTCCCAGCCACCGGCATTCCGATAGACGGGCGTAACGCGCCCGGTGTTCGATAACGGTGCGGGCCGCCCAGAGGCGGCCCACACCGTTGTCTAGTTGTTCGCACGGCCGTGCCTGACTGCGACGATCGACGCGTGACGCACATCCCGGACCTGACGCCCTATGACTACTACCCGGGCGCCCCGGACGCCATTGCCATTGGTTGGCTGGATTCGAGCATGCCCTTCACTGCAGGAGCCTGCCCCCGAGACGTTCGAGTCTCCGCGCCCGAAGTGCTCATCGACGCCGGACGGAGAAGAGGGCTCTGACCTGTAGTGATGAGATCGAGCGGCGCGGCGAGCGTGCGTGGATCAGGTACTTCTGGGCTGGTCTGAAGCCGTGCGGTGTGCGGCGATGGAGGAGTTGTGTCGGAATCGGCCCGGTAGGTCGTCGTCATGAGGTAGCCGGTGTCGGCCAGCTTCCACTGTGGTGGGAGAGCGGCACCGGCGCCCACGTCACGAGTTTGCCCCGCGCTGTGGCTCGGGGCTGACTGGTGGCCGTCGGTCTGGTGATCTGCTCACTCGCCGGTCCACATTGCACGGTGGCGTACCCGGCGCTCGATTTTCTGCCGCGACTTGGCCGCCCACTTCGTTGCGTTCTTTGACGCGAAGTCGTCCAGGACCTGGCGGTCAGTCGCGGTCCAGGCGGGAAGCTGCGCTATCCACTCTTCGGCCTGCTCGGCGCTGTGGCCGCTACCGATCAGTCATGGGTGAGCTGTCCGTTGTCCTGCCGGCGGCAGGACTGCCGTGCGTGCCTTGACAGGAAGGCGGAGCAGCAGGACAGTCGACATATTCATAGACGTCCAGCTATTTACGGCGAGGTGTGCCATGCGGAAGTCGCTGACTGCTGTGGCCGCCATCGCTGTTGCCATGGTCGCGATGATGGCCGCGATCTCACACGCCAGTGCGGCGAACGCGGCGGCCGGGTGTCGGGTGAACTACGTCGTCACCAGCCAGTGGAGCGGTGGCTTCCACGCCGACATCGCGGTCACCAACTTGGGTGCCCCAGTCAACGGGTGGACGCTGCGGTTCGCGTTCCCTGCAGTCGACCAGCGGCTCACGCAAACCTGGAGCGCCACCTGGGCGCAGGCGGGCCAGCAGGTCAGCGCGACCAATCTGGGCTGGAACGCGACCCTGGGCACCAATGGCTCCGCGAACATCGGTTTCGTTGGCGCCTGGTCGGGCAGCAACCCCATACCGGCGTCGTTCACGCTCAACGGCGTCACGTGCACCGGCGGCGTCCTGCCCAGCGTGACGCCGACCGGGACGACCACACCGCCGGTCGCTGACTACCCGGCGATCGTCACCTGGCTCAGCCCGACGGCCGGCGCGGTGTACACCGCGCCGGGCACCGTCCCGCTGGCGGCGACCGCGACCGTGGGAGGCGGACACAGCATCACCTCGGTGTCGTTCCGGGTGGACGGCGTCACGGTGGCCCAGGGGGTGAGGACGACCGGTGACCGGTACGAGGCGCTGTGGACACCACCGATCGGGGAGCCCGGCACCAGCACCACCTTCGTGCTGTACGTCTCGGCCGGCACCGACCAGTCGCTGCCCGGCGCTGCGCCGCCGTTGCTGGTCACGGTGGTGACGCCGGCGTCCACCGGCACAAACCACCCGCCGGCGGTGGCGTTGAGCACCCCCGGCGGGCAGACCTACTTCCTCGAGCCGACGACCGTCACGCTGGTCGCCGACGTCGCCGACACCGATCCCGGGGACCTCATCAGCCGGGTGGAGCTTTACCTCGGCGCAACCCGGCTGGCCGTGACGCCGACCAACAGCGGACAGCGCTACCAGTTCCAGACGGCCCTGTCGGCCGGCACGTCCTCCACCTTCACCGTGCGGGTCCACGATTCCCACGGCGGCCTCGGCATCTCGAACCCGCTGACCTTCACCATCCGTTAGCGCCTCGGCCCTCCGTTAAGGGCTGGCCAAGGCCTTTCCACTGGCCGTCGACACGTTTACGAGTCGGCACGGCACTCTTGGTCGATTCGACCAGGCCATCGGGGTTCGCGGTGACCGTCGTGGTGGGTGAACCTGCGGCGGTCGCCTCAAACAGCTTGCTGGAGCTTTGGCGTTGCGGGTGAGCTTGCTGGAGTCGCCGCGGTCCCATCATTCGGGACACCGATCCCACCTGCCCTGAACAGGCCCTTGAGGCTGGTGACCTCGTCGGCGGGCTCGAAGCCGTCAGGGTTGCCCCTCGGAGGCGGTAGGGCAGCGTCCGCTCATGTCGAGATGAGCGCGCTCGTGGGAGCGGGCTGCACATCGTCGATATGGTCGGTGTCGTGGAGACACTGGGCCGACTTGCCGGAGTCACGGTCGACTGCCGGGATCCGCAGCGTCTGGCTGACTTCTGGTCAGTCGTGCTTGGAGGACGCGTGACGGAGTCTCTCCCCGGCTGGCGGCGCGTCACTGTCGCCGGGGGCGGCCCGGTGCTGACATTCCAGCCGGTCCCGGAGCCCAAGGCCGG
>NZ_JBNCKR010000025.1:0-30273 GCF_049841645.1 Micromonospora sp. DT43
GAGCATCCGAGACCTGCTGATGGCGTCGTACGTACCGTCGTCGTTGCACACTGATCACAAGCGGCCGCGAGAGTAGTAGAGCCGTCGACACACTCTTCTGCCGCTGGGCGCTCGGATGCGTCCGCTTGTCCGCGACGACGTGCCTGTCGCGTTCGACGGCGCCACCTACACGACCGTGCTGAGCGCGGTGACCGTTGACGGACACCGATGGACCAGGCTGGCCGCCAGCGCCCAGGAGGCGCACGTCGGCTCGGTCGTCGCCGCCGCGCCCGGCCGGCTCGCCTACCAGTACGGCCGCACGGTCGCGGTGACCGACCTGGACGGCCGGGAGCAGTCCTCGTTCACCCTGCCCGACGAGACCTCGTTGGCCGGCAAGGGCGCGTGGAGTACCGACGGCGCCGCGCTGACCCTGACCGCCCACCGTCCCGACACCGACGAGTGGACGCTGCGCCGCGTCGATCCCGCCACCGGCGGTGATATCGGGCCACTGCGCCTGCTGGCGGTGTCCGGGGTCGTCTCCATCCGGCTGCTCGACTGGACGCCGGACGGGTCGGCGCTGGTGGCGGCCTACCAGCAGGACCCCCTCGCCTCCGACCTACCGCTGGAGGAGCAGACCGGCCAGCCGTCCGGCACCGACCAGACAGTACGAACCGTGCGGGTGATGGCACTGACGCCCGGCGCGCCCGCGCCGCGAACGGTACTCACCGCGCCGGACCAGGTGGTCGCCGTCGACATCGCCGACCAGGTGATCCGCAGCGGACATGTCCGCGAGGCGCAACCACCCGGCGGGGTGGGTGGCAGGTTCTGGCTCTGGACCGGTCTCCTCACGGTGCTGGTGACCGTGGGCGTGCTGTACGCGGGTCGCCAGCGGATCGCGCTGTGGTACGACGATCGGCGGGTCATGCGGGCGCGCCGAACCGGTGGGTGAGGAGCACGACGATCCGACCGCTCGTCCACGTCAGCCGTCCCGACCCAACACCTGACGCACCGCGTCAACGAACGAAACCCGCCGATTCGTCCGTACCTCGATGGCCGCGAGCCAGTGCCCCCGATGCCTGTCGCACAACGGCACCGCCGCGTCGGTAGGGGGCAGGTGGCGAGGAGCAGACAATCGACAACTCCGACACGATCACCGCCGGCGTGGATCCGCTGCTCATCATCGGCAGCGTCCTCGCGCTCGACCTGGCCATGAACCGCGACAAGAAGAACGGCGACGACGACTGGACCCGTCGGCCCGGCGCCGCGAACGCCCCGTGACGCGGCTGGGCAGGGGTAGCTTCCCGCGCTACTGGCTGTGGGGTCGGATGTTGTGGTTGAGGTGGAACACGTTGTGCGGGTCCCAGATCGTCTTGAGTGCGGTGAGCCTGGCGAGTTTGCCGGCCGGGTATGCGCGGCGTACCCCGCGTTGCCCCTCGTCCGCGGCGAGCGAGTTGACGTAGACGCCGTCGGCGTACGGGTCGAGCGCGGCTCCGGCACTGCGAGCGGCTGCCATCCGAATGTCGTCTTCGGACGGCTCGGTCCAGCGGGAGCCGGCGCCGAACTCGAACATGGTGCCGCGGTGGCTGAAGGCCGCGTCGGCATCCGCGACGTCGGCGATGGCCCCGCCGTGCGCTTGCAGGCCGACGCCGGCCAGGTCGGTGCCGTCGTGCAGGTCCGACGCGCCGCGCAGCAGGAACGCCTCGATCGCTGCGGTGGGGAACTGCCGTAGGTAGTGCGCACTGGAGTACCGGCGGTAGGCGTGGCGGCCGACGGTGTCGTCGCGTTGCTGCAGATCCAGGTAGGACGGGGTGGTGACCCGCTCGGCGACCGGGCGCCCGAGCGCGCGCATCGCCGGCAGCAACCGGTGACCCTGTGCCGGGTCGCCGACCCATACGAAGCCGACCGTGGCGATAGGACCTCTGGCCGTGCTGTGGACGTCGGCGGTGAAGGTCGCCTGGCGCGGCGCGACGGCGTTGAGGTCCCGCCAGCCCTGGAGAACCGGTACGGCGTCCTCGGCGCGGAAGTCGAACTCGGCGACCAGGCTCTGCGCTCCGGTCTGGTGCAGTTGGAATTCGAAGTCGGTGACGATGCCGAAGTTGCCGCCGCCACCGCGCAGGCCCCAGTAGAGGTCGGGGTTCTCGGTTCGGCTCGCGGTCACCACCTCCCCGTCCGCGGTGACCATCGTGTAGGAGACGACGTTGTCGCAGGCCAAGCCGTGTTGGCGGGCGAGCCAGCCCATGCCGCCGCCGAGGGTCAGGCCGCCGACCCCGGTGTGCGAGACGTTACCCGCGGTCGTGGCGAGACCATATGGCTGCGATGCCTGGTCGAGTGCGCCGAGCAGCGCGCCGCCCTGGACCCGGGCGCGTCGCCGGATCGGGTCGACCCGAACGCCGTTCAACGAGGTCAGGTCGATCATCAGGCCGTTCGCGGGGACGGCGAGGCCCGCCACGTTGTGCCCGCCGCAGCGAACCCCGATCTCCAGGTCCAGTTCCCGGGCCAGGCGCACCGCGGTCACCACGTCGGTGACGCTCGCGGCCCGCACGATCATCCGCGGACGCCGGTCAATCATGGCGTTCCAGACGGTGCGGGCCGCTTCGTAACCCGGGCTACCCGGCGTGAGGACGCGGCCGTCGAAGCAGGGACTTGTTGTCGTCATACGGCTGAGCCTGACGGAAATCGGTCCAACCGATAAGGTCCGATCGCATGGGCCGAATCAGGACCAATTCGAGCACTGCGGAGGACCTGCTCATCCATGTCGACCGGTCCGCGGCCGAACCGCTGCACCGGCAGATCGCCGCCGCGATCCGAGGCAGCATCCGTTCCGGCCGGGTGCGTCTCGGGACGTCCCTACCGCCCACCCGCACCATCGCAGCCGATTTGGGAGTGTCACGCGGCGTCGTGGTCGAGGCGTACCAGCAACTCGTCGCCGAGGGCTACCTCACCAGCCGGGCGGGCGGCTACACCCAGGTCGCGGTCGAGCCGGCTCCGACGCCGGCCGGTCGGCCCAGCGGGGATCGGCCGGCGGCCCGGATCGACTTCGGGTACGGCCGTACCGACGTGTCGTCGTTCCCCCGGGCCGCCTGGCTGCGGTCGGTGCGAACCGTCCTCACCACCACGCCGAACGAACGCTTCACCTACCTCGACGGGCGTGGTGTACCCGAACTGCACGCAGCCCTGAGCGACTACCTCAACCGGGTCCGCGGCACATCGGCCCGCCCGGAGAACGTCGTGATCTGCAGTGGCTACGGCCAGGGCGTCGCGCTGATACTCCAGGTGCTTGCGGCGCGCGGCGCCCGCAGGCTGGCCGTCGAGGACCCATCCGCGGACGACGACGCCCGCCTCGTCGCGGCCGCCGCCGGCCTGGACGTGATCGGCGTCCCGGTCGGGCCAGATGGCATTCTCGTCGAGAAGCTCGAACAGACCGACGCGGACGCCGTCGTGCTGACGCCCTCGCACCAGTGGCCCACCGGCGGGGTCCTGTCGGCCCCCGCGCGGGCCCGGGTGATCGGCTGGGCGCAGCGTCGCGGTGCCGTGGTGATCGAGGACGACTACGACGCGGAGTACCGCTACGACCGCTCGCCCATCGGCGCCATGCAGGGGCTGGCACCCGACACCGTCGTGTACTGCGGCACAGCGAGCAAGACCCTGGCACCAGGACTGCGCCTCGGGTGGCTGCTTGCGCCGTCGCACCTGGTCGACGGCATTACGGCGGCCAAGGTACGAGCCGACCGCGGCTCTCCCGTCATCGACCAACTAGCCTTCGCCGACTTCCTCACCCGCGGCGAATTCGACCGGCACCTACGGCGCATGCGCCCGGTCTACCGCCGCCGCCGCGACGCACTCCTGGCCGCGCTGCGCGCACGGCTGCCCGAACTGGAACCGGTCGGTGTCGCGGCGGGCCAACACGTCGTCACCTGGCTCCCGCACGACCTGGACGAAGCCCGGGTCGTGGCCGCCGCCGCCCGGCGCGGACTGATCGTGCAAGGCGTCTCCCGGTACCGACTGAGCCCCACCCGACCCGGCGGGCTGATCTTCGGCTACGCCACCCTCACCGAACGCGCCATCGCTGACGGAGTGGCAGCCCTTGCCGACGCGGTCGCAGAGGTCCGTGCGCCGACCTGCCGCTGAGGGTGCGGCGGACGCCGCCGATTGCCTGAGCTGCCTCGACGCCCCCTGGTCCAGACCGGATACGGTGTCGTCAACCCAGTCGATCCAGCTTCTCGCGAGCGGCAGTGCCGGGCCGAGGCGTGAGGACCACGAGGCGCAGGTCGGTGTTCTGGGTGGTCAAAACGTTGGCGTCCAGCGGGATGGCCCCCACGTCCGGGTGTACGGCGGTCTTGTGCGCGCTCTCGTGATTGGCCACCGCGCCGAGGGCCCAGAGGCGGCAGAACCTGTCGTTCCCGGCCATCCGCGAGATCAGCGCCGCCACGTCGGGATCGTTCGGGTAGCGGGCGCTGGTCGCGCGCAGGTCGGCCACCAACGACTGCTCGAAGTAGGCGCGCTCGCTGTCGGTCTGGCGGACTCGGGGGTTTCGGGATTCGAACTGGACGATCAAGGCGTTGCGATCGTCGGCGGTGGCGCCAGCGGGGTCGCCGAAGACGGCCGCGAACAGCCGGTTCCAGTGCAGCAGCCGCCACACGGCGTCGTAGACGGCCGCCGGGGTGTCGCCGAGGTGGTCGATGACGCGGTGCAGGCTGCTGGGGATCAGGTGGGGTATCCGGTCCGGAGTCGCGGCGAAGCCGGCAAGGCGCATCAGGTGCGCCTCCTCGTCGTCGGAGAGTCGTAACGCGCGGGCCAGGGAGGTACACACCTGCGCCGATGGCGTGGCGGCCCGGCCCTGTTCGAGGCGTGCCACGTATTCGGGGGAGATGCCGGCCAGTGCTGCCAGCTCGCCGCGTCGTAGCCCGACGACGCGGCGACGAGAGGCGTTCGTGAGACCGACACCGGCCGGGTCCGTGCGATCCCGCCAGGCCCGCAGCGCGGCTCCGAGGTCATTCATGAACCCCATGATCCGCCATCGGTCCGGGGGAGCTGGGTGGTACCAGCGGTACGCGGAAGACCTGTGCCTTCCACAGTGCTGGCTCGGCCCTTCAGGATGGGGATCATGAGCAGAGTGACCAGAATGCATCACATCGGAGTGCCGGTCAGCGATTTGGCGCGATCGGTGAGGTGGTACGAGGACGTCCTCGGCATCGCGCCGAACGGCGTGACGATCTCGGCGACGAACCCGGCGATCGGTGCGGTTGTCGAGGTCGAGAACGCGTCGATGCGGGCATCCTTCGCGTTGGCCGGTGACAACGTCCTGCTGGAACTCATCCAGTACGACAGCCCGCAGCCGAGGCCCTTCACCGGGCGCAACTCTGACGTTGGGGTGATGCACCTGTGTTTTGAGGTCGACGACCTCGACTCGGCGCACCGCGACCTGGTGCGGCGGGGCGTGCACGTCAACGCCGATCCGGTCGTGCTCCAGGACGGCGATGGCGTCGAGGCGGGGGCGCTGGCCGGGACGAAGATCCTCTATCTCCGTGACCCCGACGGCATCCAGTTGGAACTGTTCGAGTTGCCCTCGTAGGAGCACCGACTCCGGACCCGGCGCCCGTCCCGGTCGGTGCGCTGCTCTGGATACCATCGGTGGGGCCGAACAACCGGAGGGCACCATTCGTCCGGCGACACGCAGAAGCTGATGACAGATATCAGGTCGGGATTGTTCGTCGCTCGCGAGGCGGAGTTGGGCGAGATCGCCGCGGTGACGGCAGCCGCGGCGCGGGGCCGTGGCGGGGCGATGCTCGTTCTCGGTGATGCGGGGATCGGCAAGTCGACGCTCATCGGTGCGGCCGCTTCGCGGCTCGACGGATGGCGGGTGCTGCGGGCCGGTGGTGTCGAGTTCGAGAGCGAGCTGCCCTACTCGGCCCTGCACCAGTTGTGCGCGCCCGTGCTCGACCACCGCGCTGGGCTCCCCGTACCGCAGCGGAGCGCGCTCGACGCGGTGTTCGGGCTGCAGGCCGGGGCCACGCCGACCCCGATGCTCGTCGGCCTGGCCGTTCTCGGCCTGCTGAGTGCCGTGGGCCGGCGCAGGCCGGTGTTCTGCGCGGTCGACGACGTGCAGTGGATCGACGCCGGCTCGCGGCAGGTACTGGCCTTCGTCGCGGCACGCGTTGCGGCGGAGCGCGTCGCCATGGTGTTCGCCGGCCGTGACGCCGCCTCGGTATCGGGGCTCGGTCGCCTGCCCGCCCTCACTCTCACCGGACTCACCGATTCGGAATCCCTCACCCTGCTGCGGTATCGGGCACCCTTCGGCCACGAGGCGGCGATCGTGCAACGGATCCTCGCCGAAGCGTCCGGCAACCCGCTCGCCCTGGTGGAGTTCGCCCGCGACGCCGGACCGTTCGGGCTACCCGGGGACGCCGGGCACCGCGCCGTGGAACACCGGTTCGTGAGTCGGTTCCTGCGGCTGCCGGCACCCACGCGCTCGGTTCTGGCGCTGGCCGCGGCGGAGCCGACAGGCGACCTCGTTCTGCTGCGCCGCGCGATGGCGATCCAGGGGCTGCACGCCGTGGACCTGGCCGCGGCCGAGGACAGTGGCCTGTTGGTGGCCGGGCCCCGGGTGCACTTCCGGCATCCGTTGGCGCGTTCCGCGGCGTACCTGTCGACTGGCGCCGGGGCGCGACGGCAGGCGCACGCGTCGCTCGCCGCCGGTACGGACGTCGACGTCGATCCCGACCGTCGCGCCTGGCACCAGGCGAACGCGATCACCGGCCCGGATGAGGAGACCGCAGCCGAGCTGGAGCGTTCGGCCGGGCGGGCACAGCGCCGCGGCGGACTCGCGGCCGTGGCCGCGTTCCTCGAGCGCGCGGCCCGACTGACCCCCGGCCGGTCGCGGCAGGCTCGCCGGTTGTTGGCCGCGGCGAGGGCGCGGTTGGGTTCGGGGGAACCCTCTGCCGCCCGGGAGTTGGTGGACGAGGCCGAGCGTCTCCAGCCGGACCAAGCCGGCCGCTGCGCCGCGCGACTGCTACGCGCGATGATCGACTATCACGTGACGCGCAGTATCCCGGCGACGATCGCGCTCATCGACGCGGCCGACGGCGTGGGGCCCGACGAGGTCCGCGAGACCTACCTGGAGGCGTTCGCGTCGCTCATGTTCAGCGTCGACGAGCCGGGGAGGTTACGGCGGCTCGCCCTGCACATCCGGGAACGGGTACCCCAGCGTCAGCCGCCACGTCCGGTCGACCTGCTGCTGCAGGCGTTGGTCGAGCAGCACCTTCGCCCGGTGGACGAGGCGATGCCCATGATGCGCCGTACGGTCGAGGCCTTCCGGGACCACGCCCGCACGCCCGGCGCGGATCCGTGGTGGATGGAACGTGCCTGTGTGTTGAGCGTCGACATCGGTGACAGCGATGCCATGGAGCAGATCGTCGACCGTCAGGTGGAACTCGCCCGGGCGCAGGGGGCCTACGCGATCCTTCCCCATGCGTTGCGCTTCCAGGCGGTCGCCCGGACGATCGTGGGTCGCTTCGCCGACGCGGAGGTCTGCATCATCGAGGCGCGTGCGGTCGACGAGGCCGCCGGGACGTCGAACCTCGTCGGGTCCGACCTGATGCTTGCCGCCTGGAGCGGGGACGTCGAACGGTTCCGCGAGATCCGGGAGAAGCTGCGCGACTGGGTGGAGGTGAAACCCACCGCGCTGCACTACGCGATCGGCGTTCTGTGCAACGGCAGCGGCGACCATGAGGCCGCGATCGACGCGTTGCTGCTCGTACGGGACCAGCACCGGCGCGGGGCGTACGCCGCCTCCGTCTTCCACCACGAGCTGGTCGAAGCCGCCGCGTACGTCGGACGTCCCGAAGAAGCCGAGGAATCGGCTAAATGGATCGGGGATGTCGCACGGGCCAACCCGAACGCGTGGACGACGGGCGCGCATCTGCTGGCGAGTGCGCTGCTCGACCCGGGGCGCGGCGCCCAGGACCACTACCTCGCCGCGATCAGCCGGTTCGCCGGGAGCAGGATGCGAGTCCACCACGCGCGTGCCCGACTGCTCTACGGGCAGTGGCTGCGACGGGTCGGCCGTCGCGCGGAGGCTCGGATGGAGCTGCGCGCCGCGTACGAACTGCTCTCCACCATCGGCGCGCGCGGGTTCGCCGGCCGCGCCGCCCGCGAACTTGATGCCATCGGCGAGCCGACCCTGGCCGGCGACGCCGATCCGCTCGCGGGGCTGACCGCCCGCGAACTACTCGTCGCCCGCAAGGTCGCCTCCGGCGCGGGCACCAAGGAAGTCGCCGCGCTGCTGTTCGTCAGCCCGCGAACGATCGACGCCCACCTGCGCAACCTCTACCGCAAACTGGGCATCACCTCACGCCGGCAGCTACGAGAACTACTCCGCTGACGGAGTCGGGCCGACCGAGCGACGAAAGGGCCCCGCCGGTACGAGACCGGCCGGGCCCTTGAATCACGTCAGCGCCGGGCCCGATCACACTCCCGTTCGGCACGCGTCTTCAGCTCCGTCAGCCACGTCTCCAGGCCCGCCCGGAGAGCATCGGTGGAGAAACCGACGTCCTGCTCCACCTGGTCACCGCGCCACGTCTCCTCGGTACGCACGAGAACCCGGCCGTCGATCTCGGTGAACGTCCACACGTGGACCCCCTCGTCGATGCGCAGCCCCGCTCCGATCGCCGGGCCGTCCCACCGAAGGCACCTCTGGTGTTGGAGCTGCCGGACGGTGGACGTGACGACGAGGGTCGTGGCGGGATTCAGCGCGGTCTCGGGGACCGGTGTCGTCCATCGGAAGGATGAACCGGGACGCAGTGGGCCACGATCGAGCCGCTTGCTGGACAAAACGGGCTCCTGCCACGACGGCCAGCGCTCCACGTCGGTCTGCAACTTCCAGACGGTCCGTAGCGGAGCGTCGATCGTCGTCTCCGTCCGATAGCGAATCTTCGCCGCGGTGTCGACGGTCCTTCCCGCACATCGCACCGTCGCGTGGTCGGCACCGACATCGCGCCTGACCTCGGCCCGAGCCGGCGCACCTGCGGTGCCCACGAGGCCAGCCACGACCACTGCCGTCGCGACGGCAAACACACGATTCTTCACGAGGCGGTCACCGCCTCGGCGGTGCCCTTGAGTCGTTCCAGCCACATGGCGAGGGTCGTGTCGAGGCCCTCCTGGAACGGCCCAGGGTCGGCATCGACAGGCGGCCCCGCGAAGGACTCCTCGGTCGACACCTCCACACCGTCGCCGGCCGGAGTGAGCGCCCAGACGTGGACACCGAGGACCCCGTCCGGTCCGTCACCGTATCCCCGCCACACGAGGCGTTCCCGCGGCCGTACCTGAATGATCGTCGACTCGATCTCCATGCCTGCGGCCGACCAGCGGAACACGGAGCCCGGGGCGAGCGGACCGGGTGTTTCCACGCGTGCGTACGGGATTTCTGGCAGCCAGGTTGTCCATGCGTCGATGTCGGTGAGGATCCGCCACACGGCTTCCGCCGACGCGGTCACCGTGACGCTGTGGCGGCTGATCACCGGGGCCGACACGTCAATGCCGGCCTCGTCGGTGTCCGTCATGTTCTCCATCGTGAAGCCTCTCTGCGGTCACTGACCATCGGATCGCCGGGCATGAGAGCGAGCCGCCAGATCCACACCCGGCAGATGCGATCGTGCCAAGACGGCAACCGCTACACATCGGCAAGAATTACCTAGTTCGCGTACGTGGGCCGGCCACGGTGAAGGTCCTTACCTCCGCGCCTGCTGCCGGCCTCAGCCCGACAGGTCTTCGTCGAGTCGCAGCGGTGCTGCTGGGGATCATCTCGGGACTCCTTGCCGTGCTGTTGCTCGGCTTCGGCGTGAGTGGCACGTGGGTTGTCTTCGCGGCCTCGCGCACTCCGCCGTCGCGACGCCGTTCCGCCTCGTGAGGGGACGGCAGCACGGCCGCGCACGCCTGTCAGGCGTGCCATCGGATCGGCCGGGACCGCGGGTGCCGCGTGGTTCAGGCCTCCTCCGTCACCCGCCCAATGTCCGATGCGATGTTGGAGGGCTGGCAGCGTCAGCAGCGCACGCGGTTTCTGAAAAGGCGTCGACGATCGCGGCGGTCCGTTACTCCCGAGCTGCGGGCTAGTTTGCCTATAACTATTAGGCACGAGCATAATAGGCGTAGGCAGTTAGGAGGAGAGTGATGGAGAGACTGGGGCTGACGCCGGCGCGTCTGACCCAAGCGGGGGCGGAGCTGGCCGATGAGGTCGGCTTCGACGAGGTCACCATCTCGGCGCTCGCCCGGCGGTTCGACGTCAAGGTCCCGAGCTTGTACTCGCACCTGAAGAACTCGCAGGACCTCAGGATCCGCATCGCACTGTTCGCGCTGGAGGAACTCGCCGATCGCGTCGCCGACGCCGTCGCTGGTCGTGCCGGCAGGGACGCCCTGGCCGCGTTCGCTGACGCCTACCGCGAGTACGCCAGGGAGCACCCGGGCCGGTATGCGGCCGCCCGGCTCCGGCTCGCTCCGGAAACGGCGGCCGCCAGCGCCGGCGTCCGGCACGCCCAGATGGCCCGGGCGATCCTGCGGGGCTACGACGTGGACGAGCCGGACGCGACGCATGCGGTCCGAATGCTGGGCAGCGTCTTCCACGGCTACGTCAGTTTGGAGCTGGCCGGTGGTTTCGAACACAGCGCCCCCGCTGCGCAGGAATCCTGGGACTGGATCGTGGATTCGCTCGACGCGCTGTTACGCAACCGCAGCACTACCTGACCCGGACAACGGCCGCACCGCCGCGAGCGGTTCGCTGCGGCGCGCCGATGAGCACCGAGATTCGGTCGAAAGGCTTGAGGCAATGACCACCGAACACCAATGGATCACCCCGGTCACCGCGGACCTCCTGCGCGGCTTTGTCGACGTGGAGGCGACCGCGCGCGGTCTGCTGCCGCACCGGCTGACCGCGCAGGCGCGCCGGCAGATCCCCGACGACCAACTGGCCATGGCCGAGGCCCAGCCCTCCGGTGTGCGGCTGGCGTTCCGTACCCGGGCCACCACGATCGAACTGGACACGCTGCCCACCAAGCGGGTCTACCAAGGCTTCCCGCCACCGGCGGACGGCGTCTACGACCTGCTGATCAACGGCCGCCTGGCCGCGCAGGCCTCGGTGCCCGAGGGCAACGTCCGGACGGTTACCGACATGTTCACCCAAACCTCGGTGCTGACCGAGGGGCCGGCCGGCACCGCCCGCTTCGCGGATCTGCCGGCGGGGGAGAAGGACGTCGAGATCTGGCTCCCACACACGGAGATCACCGAGCTGATCGCGCTGCGCACCGACGCGCCCGTTGAGCAGGCCCTGCCCGGCGGGCGCAGGACGTGGCTGCACCACGGCAGTTCCATCAGCCACGGGTCGAACGCCGCTCATCCCAGCGCCATCTGGCCGGCCCTGGCCGCGGCTGAGGGCGGTGTGGAGTTGGTCAACATGGGGTTCGGCGGGAGCGCGCTGCTCGACCCGTTCACCGCTCGCGCGATGCGCGACGTCCCGGCGGACCTGATCAGTGTCAAGATCGGCATCAACATCGTCAACAGCGATGTGATGCGTCTGCGCGCCTTCGCTCCAGCGGTCCACGGTTTCCTCGACACTGTTCGCGAGGGGCATCCGACCACACCTCTGCTGGTCGTGTCGGCCATCCTGTGCCCGGTCCAGGAGGACACGCCCGGCCCCCTCGCCCCGGACTTCGCGGCCGGGACGCTGCGGTTCAAGGCCACGGGCGATCCGGCCGAGCGCAGCGCTGGGCGGCTGACGCTCAACGTCATCCGTGACGAACTCGCCCGGATCGTCGACCAGCGCACGGCCGACGACCCGAACCTGCACTACCTCGACGGACGGGACCTGTACGGCGAGGCGGACTACGCCGAACTCCCGCTACCCGACGGGGTCCATCCCGACCCTGCTGGACATCGCCGCATCGCCGAGAACTTCGCGCGGCTCGCGTTCGGCGACGGTGGCCCCTTCGCCACCAAGACCGGCTGACCATGTGGGGCGCGCCGAGCAGCGACGGCCACACGCCGGTGCTGCTCGGCGCAGCCCGGTCGGCTTCTGTTCGTGGTGGGCGGTCCGGTGTTGTTCCTCGCCGTTGTTGGCGCGGTGGGCGCCGATGGTCGGGCTGAGTGTGGCGGCCGCCGTGCTCGCCCTGGTCGCGCTCCTCGACGCGCGGCGCAGCCGGGGACTGCCGCAGGAGGTACCGTCCTCGCCGATCGGGCGGGCGAACTCCGGCGATCCGGACGCGGAAGCCTGGCCGCGCGCGGCCACGCGGACTAGCCCGCGGATTCGGTCGGCTGGCGCTCGGCAGTGACCCGGAGAAGTCCTTCCACGCCGCGGAGGAAGGTCTCGGACACCATCGCGGGGTCGAAGAGGCATCCGGCTGCCATGGCACCGTCGCGGAGCATGACGAAGTGACGCGCGGCGGGCTCTGCCGTCTCCTCCTGGACCTGCGCCATCAGCGTGGTGAGCGTGTCCAGGAACCACTGCCGGTGGGCGACGATCTCCTGACGTACGGGATGTTCCGTGTCGGGATACTCCGCCGCAGCATTCAGAAACGCGCATCCACGAAACCCCGGGGACTGGATGCTCCCCGCGATGGAGTTGGCAATGGCCAGGAGTGGGCCGACCGGCCGTGAATTGGTGGTGATGACCGCGTCGACCGCGCCGCGATCCATCTCATGGACCTCACGCAGATAGGCGAGGATGAGATCGTCCTTGCTGGGGAAGTGCCGGTAGAAGGTGGCCCGGGTCACCTTCGCCTCGGCGATGATCCGATCCACGCCGACGGAATGGATGCCCTCCGCGTAGAAGATCCTGGTCGCCGCGGCGAGGAGCCGGCGGCGCGCCTCGGAGGGCCGGGCACCGGGTGCGGTGGACGTCATACCGCCATCGTAGCGGATAGAACGTTCGGTCTTGACGATGTACGTTGCGTCTGTCATGCTGAACAAGACAGAACGATCGGTCTCCCAAGCCCCTCCGCTGAAAGGGTCACCCGTGACCACCATTGCTGCTTCGCCCGGTATCTCCCAGACGGCTTCCGCGCTGCGGCGGCTGTACTTCGTCCGCTTCGCGTTCGCCATCGTCTGGGCTGGCGTGACGATCGCTACCGCCAAGGAGATCGGTCCGCTCGCGGTGGCGCTGTTCGTGCTCTACCCGCTGTTCGACGTGGGTGCCGCCATCTACGACCTCCGCGCGTCGCGGGCCACGGGCTCGCCGACCCTGCTGTACGTGAACATCGCGGTAAGCCTGGTCACGGCGGTCGGCGTGGGTGTCGCCGGGGCGTCCGGTGTTCCCGCTGTCCTGCGGGTGTGGGGCGCCTGGGCGGTCGTGGCTGGTCTGGTTCAGTTGATCGTGGGGGTCACTCGTCGGAAGATGGGCGGACAGTGGCCGATGATCATCAGTGGCGGCATCTCGGTTCTGGCCGGTGGGTCCTTCATCGCCGGCGCTGCCGCGGACAACCCGTCGCTGACCAACGCTGCTGGCTACGCCATTCCCGGTGCCATCTTCTTCCTCATCGCCGCCATCCGCCTCGGCCGCGCCGCGAAGGGCAACTGAGATGACCACAATCGAGTACGACGTCATCGTGATCGGTGCCGGTCCGGTCGGGGAGAACGTGGCCGACCGGGTCGTGCGGGGTGGGCTGACCGCCGCGATCGTCGAGCGGGAGTTGGTAGGGGGTGAGTGCTCGTACTGGGCGTGCATGCCGACCAAGGCGTTGCTGCGCAGCGCGTCGGCGTTGCGGGCGGCTCGCCAACTGCCGGGTGCGCGGGAGGCGGTGACGGGCGACCTGGACGCGGCGGCGGTGCTGGCCCGGCGGGACTCCTTCGCGTCGCACTGGCAGGACGACGGGCAGGTCTCGTGGCTGGAGTCGGCGGGCATCGCACTGCACCGTGGTCAGGGGCGGATCAACTCCGCCCGGGTTGTCGAGGTGACCGGCGTCGACGGCGTCACGACGAGGCTGACCGCGCGGCACGCGGTGGTCGTCGCGACCGGCAGCAGCGCTCTGTTGCCGGACATCCCGGGGCTGCGGGAGGCGGTGCCGTGGTCCAGCCGTGAGGCGGCTTCGGCCAGTTCGGTTCCCCGTCGGCTCGCGATCATCGGCGGTGGTGTGGTGGCTGCCGAGATGGCGACCGCGTTCGCCGCTCTGGGATCGTCGGTGACGGTGCTGGCCCGTGACGGTGTGCTGCCGTCGGCGGAGCCGTTCGCCGGTGAACTGGTCACTGAGTCGTTGCGCGGGGCCGGTGTGTCGGTACGCCTCGGCGCGGAGGCCGTCGCCGTCAACCGCGACGACAGCGGAACCGTCCACATCAAGACCGCCTCCGGCGAGCAGGTTGAGGCCGACGAGGTGTTGGTGGCGATCGGTCGTACACCGAACACCCAGGACATCGGCCTCGACCGCATCGGGCTGGCGCCCGGTGCGTGGCTGGCGGTCGACGACACCTTGCGCGTCGCCGGCGGGGGAGAGTGGTTGTACGCCGCCGGCGATGTGAACCGGCGGGTGTTGTTGACCCATCAGGGCAAGTATCAGGCGCGGGCGGTGGGCGACGTGATCGTGGCCCGGGCGAAGGGCGAGAAGGTCGAGGACGGCCCCTGGGGCCGGCACGTGGCGACGGCCGACGAACGTGCGGTGCCGCAGGTGGTCTTCACCGACCCGGAGATCGCGTCGGTCGGGCTGACCGCGAGCGCGGCCGAGGCGGCTGGGCTACGGATCCGGGTCGTGGACTACGACCTCGGGGCAGTCGCCGGAGCTTCCCTGCACGCCGACGGCTACAAGGGACACGCCCGCATGGTCGTCGACGAGGACCGGAAGGTGATCGTCGGCTTCACCCTCGCCGGTCCGGACGTCGCGGAACTCATCCATGCCGCGACGATCGCCATCGTCGGCGAGATCCCGCTCGACCGGCTGTGGCACGCGGTTCCGGCGTACCCGACGGTCAGCGAGGTGTGGCTGCGGCTGTTGGAGACCTACGGCCGCTGACGGCGAACCGAGCGCTCGTCCCGGCGCTGTTCGCGCCGGGACGAGACTCGCCGCCCACTACCGTGCATTGGGGACGAATCCCGTTGTCCATCGAGCGTGGTGCCTCTCAGGTGGACCCGAGGTCCTCGCAGCGAGTTGTTCCCGCTCCGGAGGCGAGCCACTGAGCTGGCTCCCGCATCGCCGCCGTCATTGGCAAGACGGACGTTCGGAATTTTCAATTCAGGTCCGCGGCGCTAGTTATTTCCGAAACAGAACGAACATCTTTCCACTTCGAGGAGAGCCCCGTGCCCACCAAGATCACTATCGTCATCGATAACCCTGCGAACCCCGACGACTTCGAGCGGGCCTACGCGAACGTGAAGGCTGCCGCAGCGAAGTTCCCGAAGCTGCGGCGACTCGAGTCTGCGAAAGTGTGGCCGAAGGAGGATGGCACCGCTACCCCCGCGTACCGGACGCTCGACCTCTACTTCGACAGCTACGAGGACGCCTCCGCAGCGGTCGCGACAACCGTTGCCGCTGATGTCTTCGGCACGCTCGTGGGGACGCAGGTCACGTTCAAGGGGCTGTTCTCGGACATCGAGCAGGCTTGAGGATTACGAGCTCCCCCGGGGTAGGCAGAAACGACGCCTACGCCCGGGGTTCCTCAGCCGACGTCGGCCTCACCGCCGGCACCCGCCGCATGAAGACGCCTCGACTGCTTATCGCCGTTGCGGTACTCGTCATGCGAACTATGTCGCCGACCCTTTCGGTGCCGTCGCCGCCGGGGATGTGAAGGCGGTAGGGCGCTTCCGCTCATGCCGATGGGCCACGCGCGATCGTGGCTGGCAGCCGTGCGATGGCAGGTGCGGCTGATCGCGACGCTGCGGATCGCCGCCGGCCAGCCGGTGATCGTCGTACGTCAGAGGTAGTTGACGCCGGTCAGGTCCGCGGCTGCCGCCCAGAGCCGCGTGCCGAAGGCGGGGTCGGTGGCCTCCTGGCTGAGCCGGGCCTCGGTGACTCTGCCTCGCGTCTCCCAGAGCCCGGACGGGCCGAAGAACTGGCCACCCCGCACGCCGGGCTCGGTCGCAGCGCGCAACTGCGGCAGCGCGCCCTGCGCCACCGGCTGGGTTGCCAGCAGGCCGGCCGACGCGATCAGTCTCCCGAATCGGCCACGGTGTTCCCAGGCACGCGGAGTCAGGTTGGTGCGGGTGAGACGGGGGTTGGGCCAGGACGCTGACGACCGGCATTCCGGCGGCGCGCAGGCGGGTCGATCGCCGGGTGGTCGCCAGCCAGCTTCGCCGCGAAGGTCCGCACGGAGGCGAGGGAGGCCAGGTCCAGCTCGCGTACCTCGACGTCGCCACCGATCCGGCGGGCGGCCTCCTTGCCGGCGGGAGTGTGGCGAACGGCGAGCACGACGTGGGCGCCGTGGCTGGCCAGTTCGGTGGCGGTGACCAGGCCGAGGCCCGAGTTCGCGCCGGTCACGACGGCGACCCGACCGTGCTGGTCGGGGATGTGGTCGGTGGTCCATCCGGTCATCTGCTGCTCCTGGAGGTGTCGGTGCGCTCGCCCCACCGACGTTAGGAGCGATCCCGACGGGTTCCGTCGTTCTCGGTTGCCTAGGTCTGAGGGACCTACTCTCGGCGGTCCGGGCCGCTGCACACTTGCGGCATGAACAGCCTTCATCCGTACGCTCGTGAGCTTGGCGACTTCCTGCGCGCTCGGCGTAGTCGGCTGCGCCCGCACGACGTCGGCCTGGAGCCGGGCGGCCGGCGCAAGGTCACCGGGCTACGGCGCGAGGAGCTGGCCCTGCTGGCCGGGCTGAGCACCGACTACTACCAGCGGATCGAACAGGGCCGGGAGGTACGCCCGTCCGACGACGTCCTGGACGCGCTTGCCGGCGCGCTCGGCCTCGACCACAAGGAACGCCGGCACCTGTTCACCCTGGCCCACGCCGCCCGCCGGTCGATGCCCGCCCGGGTGAACCGTGATCCGGAGCGGGTGCCGGAGGGCACACGGCGCCTGCTGCGGGTGATGGACACTCCTGCGGTCATACTCGGCCGGCATCTCGACCTGCTCGACTGGAACCCGATGGCGCAGGCACTGCTCGGCGACCCGGACGCCTACCCGCCGACCGGCTCAACATGCTCCTACTGCTCTTCGACGACACGCTGACCGGCGAGCGTAGCTGCCCGGACTGGGAGCGGCAGGCTCTGGACTACATCGGCATGATGCGCGCCGCCGTCGCCACCGACCCCACCCACCCACGCGCCGCCGCGATCGTTGGTGAGCTGAGCATCCGCAGTGCCCAGTTTCGGCGGCTGTGGGCCCAGCACGACGTACGTGAGTCGGTCTCCGGTACCAAGACCTTCCGGACTCCCGGAGTAGGCGACATCGTCCTGGACTGGGACACCTACCCCCTACCGGGAAACCCCGGCTCCGTCATGCTCGTCTTCACCGCCGAGCCGGGCAGTGCCGACGCGGACCGGCTGCAGCTCCTGGCGTCGTTGCACGCGACCCGCTCAGCGCTCACCAACAAGCACCCCTCCCAGACGGTCTGGACCGCAGCCCGCCCCACCCCTACCGGGACTTCATGATCGAGGTCACCTCAGGCCGGGTGCGCCTCGGCCCACTCGCGGATGCTCCGGGGCGCGCGGCCCGTGATTCGCTCGATCGCGTCCGTGACCGGTGCGGCCTTGTTGACGTGCGCTTCCCAGGTGGCGAAAAGCAGATCCGCTGGCGCATGTGGGGCGATCTCCGCGCGGGCGGCGGCGGGATCGATCTCCTCGTAGCGCAGCTCCCGGCCGTGGGTCTTGCCGATCAGCTCAATTTGCTCTCGGTGCGTAAACGACTGTGGTCCGGTGACGTGGTACCGCTGCCCGCTGTGCCCGTCCTGCGTCAGCGCCACCACAGCGATGGCGGCGAGGTCCGCGGGGTGAATGGGTGAGCCGGCAGCGTCCGCGTAGGGACCGCGAACGACATCTCCGGCGGCGAGCTGGCCGGGGACGTCGAAGGCCCAATGCAGCGCGTCGGCAGAGTTGAGGTCCAGCCGCAGGAAGGTCCACTGCATGCCGGAGCGGATGATCGCCTGCTCGATCTCGTGGTGTAACACGGCGATGTCGTTAGGCTGCTGCTCGGCGTTGTCGTCGATCTCCGCCGTCGACTGGAACACAACCCGCTTGACGCCGGCATTCTTCGCCGCCTCGACAAGTTCTGGCACCCCGGGCCCCATAGCAAGGATGAAGACGCCGTCCACGTCCTTTACCGCAGCCGCCAGGCTCGCGGGGTCTCTCATGTCTCCCGCTACGACCTCGGCGCTGGCGGGGAGATTGGCCTGCTGGGGATCACGGGTCAGCGCCCGCACCGGTACGCCGATCGGTACCAACTGCTCGACAATGGACCGGCCCACGGGCGCAGTTGCCGCAGTCACTAGAATCATTTATTGCTCCAGAGATGGTGAGGCGTGACAGAAGGTTGAAAGTTGGCTGGCAAATGGTTGCTAGCTGCTCTTGGTCAACCTCCCCACGCTCCCGACGACGGCGAAGAAGATCGTGCCAAGAGTCGCGAGGACAGCAGATAGGCCGAGCCAGCGCCCGGGTGGTGCCTCCGTGTTGTCGTCCATGCCGCCGACTCTGGCAGCCCACTAGGAACATCAGGTTCCTACTGACGTGGAAAACTTCCGGCATGTTGGAAACGTCTGCGCGGTTGCTCCGCCTGCTGTCCTTGCTGCAGACCCCGCGCAGGTGGAGTGGCACGGAACTGGCCGAGCGACTGAGTGTGACGACGAGAACCGTGCGTAACGACGTGGAGCGACTCCGTGCTCTCGGCTACCCGGTGCACGCCACCTTCGGCACTGACGGTGGCTACCGCCTCGCCGCCGGAGCCATTCTGCCGCCGCTGCTTCTCGAGGATGACGAAGCTGTCGCGATCGCCATCAGACTGCGCACCGCCACGCCTTCCGTGGCCGGGATCGAGGAATCCTCCTCCCGTGCCCTGGCCAAACTCGAACAGGTGCTGCCCACTCGACTGCGCAACCGGATCAACGCTCTACAGAACTACAGCGTCGCTGTCTCTGCCGGCGCCGATGCCAACCAGGTCGCGGCCTCCACGCTCAGTGAGATCGCCGCAGCCTGCCGAGACAAGCAACGGCTGCGCTTTGACTACCGCTCCCACGATGCCGTCGAGTCCCGACGCGAGGCCGAGCCCTACCGCCTGGTCAACTGGGGTAGACGCTGGTACCTCGTCGGCTGGGACATCCAGCGTGAGGACTGGCGTACGTACCGGGTCGACCGCATGGCGCTGCGCCTACCGCACGGGCCTCGGTTCCTCGCCCGCCCACTGCCGGATGTGGACATCGGCACGTACGTGATGCGGGGCATCGGCAGTGCGGTGTGGCGACACCGGGCGACGATCATTGTTCACCTGCCCGCCGATGTCGTCCTGGAGCGACTTCCACCCGCCGTAGGGCCGGTGGAGGTGATAGACAGCAATCGCTGCCAGGTGCGGACGGGGTCGGACAACCTCGAGCAGCTTGCCGTCTGGTTCGGACTGCTCGGCGCCGACTTCGAGGTCATCGAGCCTCCGGAGCTCATCGCCCACCTGGACCTGCTCGCCGACCGGTACCGACGAGCCGCGGGCGGCGCATGAGGCAACAACCGTATGGCGTCGGCAGGTGTTGTGGACTGGCATAGCAGTGCGGGTGAGCAGGCTGTAGTTCGCAACGGGTCCGTCGTCTGAGACACCGATCCCACGGGCAACGTCCGGGGCGGGTCCTTCAGGCCGATCAGGGCTGGATGGATGGGACTTCGCTGCCGGCGGGCTGACCATGCGAGCCACCGTGGGCATGGGGGATCGCTCGGCGGCCAGGTCCCGGGATCGGCCGGGGCGGTGGTGGCGCCGTCGAGGCGCGGACGACGAGTTCGACCGGTTGGTCGGCCGCCGGTGGAAGCTCGACGTCCGGCTTCTCGATGACCTGTACCAGCAGCGCGAGGCCCTGCCGCGCGACCTCGTCGAACCGCTGTCGCACGGTGGTGAGCGGGGGAGTGACGTAGGCGGCGACGGGGATGTCGTCGAACCCGACGACGCTGATGTCCTCGGGCACCCGGCGCCCGGCCTCGAGCTGCGCGCGGATGAGACCGATCGCCATGTCGTCGTTCGCGGCGAACACCGCGGTCACGGTGCCGTCGCCGGCCAGTTCCCGGCCCGCCGCGTAGCCGGACGCGGCCGACCAGTCGCCCTCGACGACCGGCGGCTCGTCGGCGCCGTGGGCTCGCAGCGCCTCGCGCCAGCCGGCGAGACGGTCCCGTGCCGAATACCACCGCTGCGGGCCGGCCAGGTGATGGACGGTCGCGTGCCCCAACTCCAGCAGGTGCTCGGTCGCGGCCCGCGCGAGCCGGCCCGCGCCGACCCTGGCGGTCACCACCTGCGGCGCGGTGAAGGTGGGCGGCGCGCCGACGACCAGAACCGGCACGTCCACGCTGATCAGGCCGACGCCCTCGTCGATCGGCTCGGAGACGACGACGCCGTCCACGCCCTGATCCAGCAGCGACGCCAGGGCGCTCGCGATGCCGCCCGGGTCGCCCTCGATCGTGGTGGCCACCTGCAGCGTGTAGCCCACCTTCCGGACCGCCCGCTCGATACCCATGAGCCACGACGCCGGCCCGTACAAGGCGCTGCCGAGCGTCACCACGCCGATCGACCGGGTCCGTCCGGAGGCCAGCGCCCGGGCCGCCTGGTTGCGCCGGTAGCCGAGCTCCGCGGCGGCGTCCAGCACCCGCCGGCGCACGTCGGCCGAGACGTACGGCTCGTCGTTGAGGACCCTGGACACCGTCTTCTGGGAGACGCCGGCCAGCCGCGCGACGTCCACGCTGCGCGGCGTCGGAGGGCTTCCACCCGGCCTCGCCAGTCGCGTCACGGCACCTCCCATCGCCAGTCATAGTCCTGTATGATTGCGCAGTCATGTCTACGCAGTCAGACACTCACCGTTAAGAGCCCGCAACCCGCCCGTGACGCTGGCGAAGCACGTTCCTTGCCAGCACCCTAACCCCAGTTTTGAGCCGAACAGTTCAGGCCGTGCCCCGCCGGCCGACTTCGCCGAGGACCGCATTGCTGTCCGCGTCTTCAGCGTGTCCCGCGGCCGGGCGCCGCAGAGGCGAATCGTTTCGCAATTTGATCGGCGTCACGTCAGTGGGCCGGCGGCACGGAATGCCTGAGCGTGATGCCCTAGTGCTCCGGAAGGCCGTACTTTATGGGCGGTCGCTCGAAGGTTGCGAGGCGTCAGGAGCAGGAAGTAACCGCCTTGAAACCTTGACTTCACGCCCGATGCGCCCATTAATACATAGCTATGTATTCGGCCGCAGCCACCCCGTCCCGGGTGGACGGCGACGCCGGCAGATTTGTCGAATCGATTCGAGTGTCGGCCTTGAGGCTGTGCCCTGAACCGGTGTTGCGGAGCTGCCGGGTGAGTCACAGGAGGTAACCGTGCATCGTACTAACGTCCACTGGGGAGGCCGATTGTCGGCGTTGGCCAGAGGGCTTGCCGCGACCGTGGCGCTCGCCCTGCCCCTGACGCTGGGTGGCCTGACCGTGGCACCCCCCGGGTCGGCCCTGGCCGCGCCGGTCGCGAAGCAGGGTGTCGCGGCCGCCGGACCTGACGGTGTGGCGGCCGGTAACGCCGCGATCACCTCGGTCGACCTGGCCGGGACGTGGACCTTCACACCCGCGGGCCGGGCGGCGACGACGATCGCGGTGCCCGGTGGCGGCTGGTACAAGCAGGGCTTCACCACCGTGAACGAGGCGGTGTACTCACGCAGCATCACCGTGCCGGACTCGGGCCAGCCGCAGTCGACCTGGATCGAGTTCGGCGCCGTGAACCACCAGGCGACGCTCTCCGTCGACGGCCGGGTGGTCGCCACCCAGACGACGGCGTTCACCCCGTCGAACTTCGACATCAGCGCATACGCGGCGCCCGGCACCACCCACACGATCACCGTGAACGTGAAGGGCCGCGGCGCGTTGAAGGCATCCAACGGCCGGTACCTGGTGCCCGACGCCGCCACGTGGTCCGAGGCGGTCCCGCAGGGGATCTTCGGGTCCGCGTCCCTGCGGGTGTACCCGGCGGTGTACGTCAGCGACACATTCGTGCGTACGTCGGTGGCGAACAAGACGCTTACCTACGACGTGACGGTCCGTAACACGTCGGCCAGTTCCCGGTCGGTGACGTTGACCGGGTCTCTGTCGTCCAAGAACGGAACGGCTTTCAGCTACCCGGATCTGCCCAGCCGTACGGTCACCGTGGCGGCCCGCTCGACCGCGACCGTGACCGTCGGGCCGGTCGCGTGGAACCTCGACAGCACCTCCTACTGGTGGCCCAACGTGCCGTACCGGTCGGGGTACCGGGCGCAACTGCACGGGCTGACGGTGCATGCCGTCACCGACGACGGTCGGACGAGCGACGCCGAGTACCGGTTCGGGTTCCGGGAGGCCACCCAGAACGGTGACTACTACTACCTCAACGGCGTGCGCGTGAACTTCCGCGGCGACAACCTCCAGGGTGCCGACTACGACCGGATCAACAACGGCGGCAAGGGCGACGCGTACCACACCCTGCCCGGCTTCCTGCCCCCGTCGTCCGGCAATGGCGGCTGGCCGCAGGCGGTGGACAACTATCAGCGGCTGAACTACAACGTGGTGCGCATCCACCAGGAGCCCGGAAGCCCGTACATGTTGGATGTCGCCGACGAGATGGGCCTGATGATCATCGACGAGGTCGCGATTCGCGGCTCCCAATCCTCGCAGGAGTGGAAGGAGTCCGTCGGGCACGACAACATGGTCAACCACGCCCGTGCGCTGGTCCTGCGCGACCGCAACCACCCCGCGATCATCCGCTGGAGTCAGAACAACGAGCCGAACCAGAGCGGCCAGGATTCCGAACAGTTCGAGAAGGAGCTGTACGCGGCGATGAACGGCGCCGACGGAACCCGGCCGATCATCGCCGAGGTGGGCGTCGGCAACAATGTCAGTCTGTATCCCGGGATGACGTACGCCAACTTCGCGGTGATCCCGCACTACGTCGACGGCTTCGGCAGGTACGGGGAGGGCCTGGTCAGCGTGAACGGGCGTCCCGACGGCGAGGGCGAGTTCATCTGGCCGGCATGCAACAACAAGCAGGGCTTCGAGTGGTTCGCCACGGCAACCATGGCCAAGCGCGGCAAGGGCGCCAGCGACCTGCGTCCGTACACGCTGCTGTCCGCCTGGGCCAGCGTGGTGCCGGGTGTGCGGTCCACCGACTTCACCCCGGAGGAGGGCGGTCACCCCATCTACGGCGCGGACAATCTGCCTGACCCGTGGGGCAACGCGCAGATCCAGCGGGTGCAGGCGGCGTTCAACCCGGTGGCCGCGGTCGACCTGCCGTACTGGTCGGCCTCTGGCAATTCGGACTCGAACGGTACCTTCCCGCTGCCGCAGGCGGTGCCCTCCTACGCCCGTAACGCCACGGTGACCCGCAACATCACCGTGTTCAACGACGACTTCACCAACACCTCGGTGGGCTTCGCCTGGACCGCCCGGCTCGACAGCCCGACCGGCGCGGTCGTCGCGTCCGGCAACACCACCCTGACCATCCCGCTCGGCTCACGGGTCACCCAACCGGTGTCCTTCACCGCCCCCGCCACCGGTAGCCGCGTGTACCTGCAGCTGTCGACCACGAAGTCCGGCAGCACCGTCTTCAGCGACTCGGTCGAGTACCTCAACCTCGCTGGAGGCGGCGGAACCGGGCCGACGCCGGGCACGTACCGCATCGTCAACCGCAACAGCGGTAAGCCCCTCGCCATCGCCGGTAACTCCACCGCCGACGGTGCCAAGGCGGTCCAGCAGAGCGGCACCCCCACCTGGACGGTCAGCGCCACGCAGGATGCCTACACCCTGCGCTACACCGCCTCCGGGAAGGCCCTCGACGTCAACGCCGGCAGCACCACCGCGGGCCTGCAACTGCAGCAGTGGTCGGCCAACGGCGGCGCCAACCAGTCGTGGTACCTGCGGCCCACCGGTGACGGCTACTACACCATCGTCAGCCGCGGCAGCGGACTCGTGGCCGACGTCTCCGGTGCCTCGACCAGCGACGGAGCGCAGGTCGTGCAGTGGACCGCCAACGGCGGGACCAACCAACAGTGGCAGTTCGTAGCCTCCTGACCAGTGGCAGAGGTGAGTGTGAAGTCCGGCCGCCGGTAACGGGCTGCCGACTGTCGCGCCGACTCGGGGGCACGCTTTGTGCCTCCGAGTCGGCGCGATCCAATTACGGTGGGACACGAGCTACCGAACGAACAGACGCGGGCCCGGCCCGCTCGCTAGGCGTACGTGAGTCAGGCCCGGGCGTCACGGCTGAGTGCACGGACGGTCGAACGCGCGTACCGGCAGTTGGAGTCCGCTGGCTACTCCCGAACCATCTTGCGGACGCGGCTGAGCCATCGACATGGTCGAGCTCTACGGCCTCGACAGCCGCCCGACTTACCTACCCGTCAGCTGCGGGTCACATCCATGGCCACGGCGGGTCCCGCGCTGTTCTGCGCCGCCTCCGTTCGAGAGGTGCGTCGTGAGCTGCAACAGAGTCGGCGTGGGCGGCCATAGTGGGGTGTGAGGCATCAGGTACGGCTGTCGGACGAGGAACTGTGGTTCTCGATCGTCGCCGGTGACGAGTTGGCGTTCGGTCGGCTCTTTGACCGGTACTCCCGTCCGGTCTACAACCATGCGTTCCGGCTGACCGGGTCGTGGTCGACGGCCGAGGACGTCACCCAGGCGACGTTCCTCGTCGCGTGGCGCCGCCGGCACGACGCCCGCCTGGTGGACGGCTCGGCGTTGCCGTGGCTGCTGGTCGTCGCCACCAACGCGGTGCGCTCCGAGTGGCGGTCCGCGCGCCGGTGGCTGGCGCTGCTACGGCGTTTACCGGCGGAGCGGTACGCCGATGGTGACCTCGCGGACGAGGTTTCCGCGCGGTTGGACGACGAGCGGCGGATGACCGAGGTCCTCAATGTGGTCCGTGAGTTGCCGCCGGCTGAGCGGGAGGCGGTGGCGTTGTGCCTGTGGTCCGGCGTGTCGTACCCGGACGCGGCGGCCGTGTTGGGCATCAGTGAGGTGGCGGTGCGGTCGCGGGTCAGTCGGGCGCGCAGTCGCCTGGCGCGGCTGCTGCCCGAGGAGATTCAGGAGGGGGAGCGGTGAAGAACATTCTCGACCTACCCGCGGAGCGGGACCTGCCGCCGCGGGCGGCGCACGCGATGCGGGTCCGGATCCTTTGTTCGGTGCGTTCGCGCCCAGCTCGTACGCCACGACTGCGAGTCGCTGTGGCGGGGGTGGTGCTGCTGGCCGTGGTGTCCGGTGCTGCGGCGGTGGTGTGGCAGCGGCCGGACCGATCGACTGTGCAGGTGCTGGCCATGGGATCGGGTGAGTTGTCGCCGACGCTGCAGGATGCGGCCGAGCGGTGCCTGCAGTGGAACTCCCCGCAACCTCAGACGCGGCAGAACCCGAGTGAGCAACCCGTCCCGATGTCACTGGCTGACCTGGCGGTGGCTATCGAGCGGGGTGACCGTGCACTGGTGTTGTTCATGAACGACGTGGGCTATGCCACCTGTGACGTGGAGTGGGTGGGGACGGCCCGTGAGTCCGGCGGGGGCGCCACCGATCCCTGGCCGCACGGTGAGTGGCTGCCCGGGCCGGTGCAGCGACTGCTGCTGACCTCCACCGACCACGATGGTGGCGACGTCATCGCCAGCGGCCGGGTCAGCCGACGTGTCCACCGACTCGTACTCGACCACGGCGACGGCCACACCACAGCGGCCCGGCTCTCCGGGGGAGCGTTCGGCCTGATGACCAGCGACGCTCGCCTCAGGGCCGGCAACGATCCTGAACTGGTCAGCTACGACGCCGAGGGGACGGAGATCGACAGGCGCCCGCTGTTCCAGGCCGAGGACGAACTGGAGCACTGCTTTGCGGGCCCGGACGGGAAGCGGATCTACGGCACACCGACCAGCGGTTGCCGACCCGCCGAGAGGTGGCGAGGGTAGTTTCCCCGGTTCGGGGGAGCGGGTTGGGAGCAACAGGGTGCACTGCACGGCCCAAACTGCGCCCAACGGCAACGAACGGCGCTCAACTGCACCCACCCTCGCCTGCGGCTCCATGTTTCCACAGGTCAGGCTCGGTGCGGCATCCTGTTTCACCGCGGAGTGCTCAGCGGTTCTGGTTAGCCGTCGACGAAGCTCTCTGGCGGGGTAGTGTGCGCAGGTCAAACCGGTAAGTCGCGCCCGTCCCCGCGGCCTTTGAGCCGCTCGATGAGCCGCGCAGTCCAATGGTGCTCGCCCACCTCGCGGCACAGCACCAACGCACGTTCGTACAGGTCCCGTGCGCCCGGTTCATCGGCTTGAGCCGCACACAGGTCACCCAGTCCGGAGAGCGGGTACACCATGGCGTAGCGGTCGCCCTCCTGGTCGAACAGCTCCAATGATCGCCGATAGTGCAGATCGGCGTCCTGAAGGCGGCCCAGTTGAAGGTAGACGCGCCCGAGACTGTCGTGGATGAAGGCCGCGGCGTAGTCGTCATCGAGTTCGTACTGGATCTTCAGCGCTCGATCGAGCGGGTCGAGCGCCTCGTCGTACCGGCCGGTCTCAGCGAGCGTGAGCCCGTAGGTGTTGAGGCTGTTGGCGCGGTCGGCGGCACCTCCGTATTCGGCATACAACTCCACCTGTCGATCGGCGTGTGTCAACGCCTCGACGTAACGGTCGACGCGAGACAGGGCGACGACGATGCTGCGGTGCACATCCGCCTCGGCGAGGTGCAGTCCTGCATCCCGGAAGATCGACACGGCACGTAGGCCCGCATCCCGGGCGCTGTCGACATCGCCGAGGTACGTCTGTGCCCGTGCGATGCCGTGCAGCGCGAGCCCTTCACCCAGCTGATCACCGCGCTGCCGCGCCGTGACCTCGGCGGTGCGATGCGCAGCGAGTGCGTCGCTCCACCGTCCGGTGCGCTTCTGGTAGTCCGTCAGCGTCCGGGCGAGACGGGCCGGATGTAGGGCGAGTCCGGCGTCGTCGGACCCGGCCGCCAGTGACACACCGGTGATGAGAGCACGATATTCGGCGGTGAACCACACCATTGCGTGGTCCTGGCCGGTGATCGTCTCCGGGACCACGCCGGGTGCCAGTTCCGGCAACGGGATCGTCCTGCGCGACGCGTCAAGGTGCCGGGCGGCGGATGCGGCGGTGTGCAGGTAGTGGTCGAGCAGCCGACGGAGGCCCTCCCGAGCCTCCGGATCGGTGGCGGCCTGCTCGCGGGCGAAGGCACGGAGCAGGTCATGGAAACCGTGCCGACCCGCCTCGACTTCGGTGAGTAGGTGCACGCTGACCAGCTCGGCCAGGGCAGCCATGACCTGGCTTGGCGGGTTGCCGGTCAGGCTCACCGCGACGGCCACGGAGATGTCGTTGCCGTGGTGTAGCCCGAGTAGCCGGAACAGGCGCGCGGCGGCCGGTCGCAGCAACTGGTATGACCAGGAGAACACCGCCCGGATGTCGGTCGTGGTGTCCGGGCCGGCGAACGGGTCGAGGTGCCTCTCGGCTTCGGCTAGTGTGCGGGCTACGTCGCCGAGGGACCGTCGGGGGTCGATTGCGGCGCGCGCGGCCGCGATTGCCAGAGCTAGCGGCAGCCGGGCACACCGGTTGACGATCTCCTCGACCGCGGCCGGTTCCCGCGTGATCCGGGCGGCGCCGAGTCGCTTGCGGAGCAGCTTGCGTGCCTCGTCGCGGCTGAGGACGTCGATTGGCAGCGGGATTGCGCCTTCGCCGATGACGAGGCCGGCCAGGTCGCTGCGGCTGGTCACCAGGACCAGGCAACCCGACGAGGCGGGTAGCAGCGCTCTGACCTGTGCGGCGTCGCGGGCGTTGTCGAGCAGGACCAGCATGCGACGTCCGGACATGAGGCTGCGATACAACGCGGTGCGCGCGTCCAGGCCGGCGGGCATCCGTTGTGCGGACACCCCCAACCCGTCGAGCAGGACCCGGGCCGCCTCGTCAGGCGGGGTGACCTCCTCTGAGGGGCCGTAACCACGAAGGTTGACGTACAGCTGCCCGTCAGGGAACCGGTGAGCGACGCGATGCGCCCAGTGCACGGCGAGCGCGGTCTTCCCGACGCCCGCGCTGCCCGCCAGCCCGACGATGACGACGGTCCCTCGCCCCGCACCGACGCGGGCGGCCAGCTGGTCGAGTCGGGCGAGGGCCTCTGCTCGGCCCGCGAATCCGCTGATGTCGACCGGCAGCTGCGCGGGTGCCACCATGGCCTCGGCGTGGTCGTCGTCGGCAACGACCGGCTCGGAGTGCGGCGGTGGCGAAGTGGCCGGTGACGGTTCCGCCGCCACTGAGGCGACCCGCTCCGCCCCGAGCAGCGTCTCGACGTAGACGGCGTGCAGCATCGGGCCGGGATCGACCCCGAGCTCCTCCCGCAGGATCGCTGCCCGTTCGTGATACGCGCTGATCGCCTCGGCCTGCCGGCCGTCGCCGGCCAGTGCGGACATCAGCAGACCAGTGAGCCTTTCCCGCAAGGGGAGCGCGTCGGCGAGCGCCCGTAGCTCGGGGATGAGCTGCCGGTGATGGCCGAGCCGCAGCTCGATCTCCGCGCATTCCTCCACGGCAGTCAGCCGCAGCTCCTCCAGATGCGTCGCGTGCCGTTCCACGGTCCGTCCGGGCAGTCCGGCGAGCGGACGTCCACGCCACAGCCCCAACGCCGTCCTGAACTGTTCTACGGCCCCGCTCAGGTCGCCGCGGGACGTCCGCGCCCGCGCGTCGAGGACCATTGTTGAAAACCGGTCGACGTCGAGTTGGTCGCTGCGGAGCACGAGCCGATAGCCGGCGCTGTCCGTCTGCAAAAGAGCCGGCGCCGCTGCGAACAGGCGTCGAAGTTGGTAGACAACCGTCTGGATCTGTTTGCGCGCCGTCATCGGCGGGTTACCGTCCCAGACCAGATCAGCGAGCTCCTGCGGGGTGACTGTCCCACCCGCGTGCAGCAGCAGGCATGCCAGGACCAACTGATTGCGGACCCCGCCCAGTGGCAGGATCCGTCCTTGCAACCGCACCTCCAGCGGTCCGAGCAGAGCAAAGTCCATCCGCGACAACCTCTGCAATCGTCCGACTGACCTCACACGCTAGCGAACATGGGCCTACGAATGTCGTCCCGCCGGTCGTCGGCGCTGCCCATCGTCGCCGCCGACTACGGGCGATCGCCGTCCAGTCGTGGTCCAGCCCACGCTGCCACGCTCCGACCCGTACCTGTTCCCGGTGCACATCGGGGACCACCAAGGGGAGGGACAGGGGATGTTGAACGTGCGAAGAACAACCGGTGGTTTACGGGCCGCCACATTGATCGCGATGGCGCTCGGTGTCCTGCTCGCAGGCGTTCCGGCGTCGGCGGCACCGCAGCCGGACAGCGACACCGACAACGGTTGGGCTGGCCACGGCGCCGCCCATGGCCGCACCGGGGCCAGGGCCGCCGCGGCCGCACAGCCCACCGGGTATCCGATCAACGGCATCGACGTCTCCAGTCATGACCATGCGGGAAGCAAGACGGTTAACTGGGCCGCCCAGCGGGCAGGAGGCGACGAGTTCGCCTTCGTGAAGGCGACAGAAGGCACCTCCTACGTCAATCCGTACTTTGATCAGGACTACCACGGCGCGAAGGACGCAGGGCTCTACACCGGCGCGTACGCGTACGGCCGACCGGACCTCGGCGACCCCGCGGGTCAGGCGAACCACTTCGTCAACCAGATGCAGTGGTCGACCGATGGTCGAACACTGCCGCCGTTTCTCGACATGGAATGGCCGTACGCGTCGCTGAACCTGCCGGCATGCTACGGGCTGTCGCAGGCCGCCATGCGGTCGTGGATCAGCTCGTTCCTCGCGCAGGTCAAGACGCGCATCGGCACGACGCCGATGCTCTACACCAATGTGAACTGGTGGAACCCGTGCACCGGAAACAGCGCGGCGTTCGGCCAATATCCGTTGGACATCAGCAGCTGCAACTCCGCGCCACCGTCGGTGCCGGGCTGGGGCGCCAACTGGACGTTCTGGCAGTACGAGATCGACGCGTGCGAGCGTGGCGCAACCCGGGACTACGACGTCTTCAACGGCACGCTCGCCGACCTCGCCGCGCTCGCCGGTGGGGGTTCTGTGGTGCCGTTGTCTGTGGTGGGTGGTCAGGCGGTGGTGCATGAGGGGTATACGAGTGTGTTTACGGTGAACGCGGCTGATGGGCATGTGCAGGAGACGTATCTGGCGCGGTTGGGTGGTGCGTGGGTGACGCAGGATCT
>NZ_JBNCKR010000026.1:0-17701 GCF_049841645.1 Micromonospora sp. DT43
AACACCAACAACGCCGGCCCCGTCGACCAACAGTTCATCTACGGCATCTGACCCACACCACCAGCGGGGCCCGGGACGACATCCCCGGGCCCCGCTGATCGCCGTGAGGAAGCTCGTCCAGCTCAGATGCGGTGGCCGGAGATCGCCCGGGAGATGACCAGTCGCTGGATTTCGGACGTACCCTCGAAAATGGTGTAGATCTTGGCGTCGCGGTACCAGCGTTCGACGGGGTGGTCGCGCAGGAAGCCGGCCCCGCCCAGCAACTGCACCGCCTTCTCGGTGACCGACACCGCCACCTCGCCGGCCTTGAGCTTGGACATTGAGCCCTCACCCGCGGTGAACGGGCGGTTGTTGCGGCCCATCCAGGAGGCGCGCCAGACCAGCAGCCGGGCGGCGTCGATCTCCATCCGCATGTCGGCGAGCGCGAACGCGACGGCCTGGTTCTCGATGATCGGCCGTCCGAACTGGACGCGGTCCTTCGCGTAGTCCAGGGCGTACTCGTAGGCGGCCCGGGCCACACCGAGCGCCTGCGCGCCGACGGTGGGTCGGGACAGCTCGAAGGTGCGCATCGCGGCCTGTCCGGTGGCCCGTTGCCCGGAGCGGGCGCGGTCCAGGCGTTCCAGCAGGGCGTCGCGTCCGCCGAGCAGGCAGCGGCCGGGTACGCGTACGCCGTCGAGGAAGACGTCGGCGGTGTGCGACGCGCGCAGGCCGAGTTTGCGCAGCTTGCGGGTCGCGGCCAGGCCGGGGGTGCCGGGCGGTACGACGAACGCCGCCTGCCCCCGGGAGCCGAGCGCGGGGTCGACGGAGGCGGTGATCACGTGCACTCCGGCGATGCCGCCGTTTGTGGCGTACGCCTTCTGGCCGGTGAGCACCCACTCGTCGGTGGTCTCGTCGTAGACGGCCCGGGTACGCATCGCGCTGACGTCGGAGCCCGCCTCCGGCTCGCTTGTGCAGAACGCGGCGACGGCCGGCGAGTCGACGTCGCCGAAGCACTGCGGAACCCACTCGACCAGCTGGTCGGGGGTGCCGGCGCCGTAGATGGCGGCGACGGCGAGCGAGGTGCCGAAGATGCTCAGGCCGATGCCGGCGTCACCCCAGAAGAGTTCCTCGCTGGCGATCGGCAGGGAGAGCCCGGTCGGGTCGGCCCAGCAGGTGGCGAGGAACTCGAAGCCGTAGAGGCCGACCTTGGCGGCTTCCTGGATCACCGGCCAGGGGGTGTCCTCGCGTTCGTCCCACTCGGCGGCGGCCGGGCGCACGACCTCGGCGGCGAAGCCGTGCACCCAGTCGCGTAGATCCCGCTGTTCCTCGTTCAGGTCGAGCGAGAACTCGGCCATGTCAGGCCTTGGGGATGTCGAACAGGTTGGCGATGTTGGCGGCGAGGCCGAGGTCGCCCTTCGCCTTCAGCTTGCCGGTCATGAACATCATCACCGGGTTGGCGCCACCGGAGACGATCTTCAGGAACTCGACCGGGCCCATGGTCAGGCTCAGCTTCGGGTCGTGCTGGGGGGTCTGGTTCACCTCGCACTTGCCGTCGGCGACGACCACCTCGTAGGTGTCGCTGCCGCCGTCCGGGCGACCGGTGATGATCCAGTGGATGACCGCGTTCGTGGAGCCGGCCCGGTCCGCGCGGAACAGCGACGGCATCCGGCCGAACACCTCGCCCAGGACCTTGCCGCGCAGGTCACCGGACATCACCTGGGCGATCTTGTCGTCCGGGGTGGACTTGACCAGCTGGGCGAACTCCTTGGGGCCGACGTTGGCGAAGTTGGCCGGGTCGAAGTCAGTCATCAGGTGCGCCTTCCGGAAGATTTGGCTACTCGTGCGTAACCCTACGCACGAGTAGGTATGCTCGCAAGGTGTCCAGCGTCCCCGCCTTCAAGCGCCTGCCGCGCGCCGTCCGCGAGCAGCAGATGCTCGACGCGGCCGTCAAGGTCTTCTCCCGACGCGGCTTCCACGCCGCCAGCATGGACGAGATCGCCGAGGACGCCGGCATCTCCAAACCCATGGTGTACGCGTACCTCGGCACCAAGGAGGAGCTGTTCGTCGCCTGCCTGCACCGGGAGGGGACCCGGATGATGCAGGCCATCGCCGGGGCGGCGGCCCCCGACCTGCCGGCCGACGAGCGGCTCTGGCGCGGGCTGCGGGCGTTCTTCGGCTTCGTCGGCGCACACCGCGACGGCTGGGCGGTGCTCTACCGGCAGGCCCGGGGCGAGCAGCCGTTCGCCGGCGAGCTGGCCACCATGCGCGCCCGGCTGGTCGAGGTGGTCGCCGGAATGCTCGACCACGCGCTGCGCGAGGAGGGCCGCGAGATCGCCGCCGTCGACCTGGAGGTCGTCGCGTACGCACTGGTGGGGGCGACCGAGTCGCTTGCCGACTGGCTCGCGGACCACCCGGAGGCGGACCCGGAGAAGACGGCCACCCGGATGATGAACGTGGCCTGGCTCGGGGCCGCCCAACTCCTGCACGGCGTCACCTGGCGTCCACCGGCCGACTGACGGCATCGGCGGAGACAGAGTCGCTGCCCGATTCGCCGGTCCGGCGGCGGTTGCGGAGCCAGCGGACCACCTCGACGACCACCGTCACCGTCAGGGCGAGGCCCAGACCGAGCAGGAGACCACGCAGCGGGTCCTGCTCGAAGGCCAGTCCTCCGACGTAGCCGACAAGCGCCGAGTAGAGGCCCCACGAGCTGGCGGCCAGCGTGTCGAAGGCCAGGAAACGTCGCCGGGGATACCGCACCGCACCCATGGTGAGGGTGACAGCGGTCCGGCCGCCCGGAACGTAGCGGGCCACGGTGAGGATCAGACCGCCCCTGGTGGCGATCCCCCGACGGGCCCGCTCGACGGCCGCTCGGCGTCGACCGTCGGGCGGCAGCCGGTCGAGCAGCCGCGTGCCACCGCCCCGCCCGATGGCGTACGAGACGTGGTCGCCGACCAGCGCTCCGGCGGCGGCCACCACGATCACCGCTGGCAGGTACGGCGCTCCCGAGGCCGCGAACACCCCCGCGGTGATCACAGCCGTCTCGCTCGGGACCACCGGGAAGAAACCGTCGAGCACCGCGATCGCGAAGATCGCCAGGTACACCCAGGGCGAGGACATCGTGTCGTGCAGCAGATCGAGTAGATCCATGGTGCTGATGCTGGTGCGGCCGGCGGCTCCCGACATCGGCCAGTGGTCAGGCGGGCGGCACTACTTAGGTAGCGGCCGGCCCGGACTCCGGGTCGGGGTCATCCCCCAGCCCACCCGGGTTCGACGGCGCGGGACGGGCCGAGCCGTCCGGGAAGCCATACGCTCACCGCGTGGCCTCCACCGTCGCCCTCCGGTGGGTCGTCCATCGGTACGCCCCGCCGCTGCTCGCCGCCCTGGTCGCCGTGACCGTCTGGGGCAGCGCGACCGGTGACCTCGGGGTCCGTTCGCCGCTGCCGGGCGCGGCCGTGCTGCTGATCGCACTGGGTTCGGCGTGGGCAGCCGGCACGGTCCGGACCCGTCGCTGGCCGTTGTTCCTGGCCGCGGCGGTCGGCTGGTTGGTGCTCGCCGCGGCGGCCGCCGGGGTGGTCGCCTCGTACCAGGCGGGTCTGCGGCTGCGCGGTCGCCAACTCGGCGGCTACCTCGCCGGCGCGGCAATGGTGCTGGCCGGCGGGGTGCTGGTCGGGCTGGCGGTCGGTGGCGTACGCCGGATCACCACCGCCACCACCGGCAACGTGCTGCTGCTCGCCGCCTGCCTGGTCGGGCTGCCGTTGGTCTTCGGCCTCTGGGTGCGGGCCCGTCAGGACACGCTCGCCGCTCTGCGGGACCGCGCCGAGCGGCTGGAACGCGAGCAGGAGGCCCGCGCCGACCGGGTTCGCGCCGAGGAGCGGACCCGGATCGCCCGGGAGATGCACGACGTGGTGGCGCATCGGGTCTCGCTGATGGTGGTGCATGCCGGGGCGCTGGAGGTGACCGCCGTGGACCCGGGGACCGTCGAGGCCGCCGCGCTGATCCGGACGACCGGCCGGCAGGCGCTCACCGACCTGCGTGAGGTGCTGGGTGTGCTGCGGCAGGCCGGCCTGGCCGTGACGCCGGAGCGAGGGCTCGACGCGGTGGACGAGTTGATCGGGGAGTCCCGTGCCGCCGGGCTGCGGGTGACCCGGCAGGACGAGGGCGCGCCGACGGCACTGCCGGCGACGCTGGGGCGCACCGCGTACCGGGTGGTCCGTGAGGCGTTGACAAACGTGCGCAAGCACGCGCCCGATGCCGAGACGACCGTCTGCCTGCGCTACCTGCCCGACGGGCTGGAGGTGCTGGTCCGCAACGGCCCGTCCACGGGCGGGTCGGCGCTGCCCGGTGCCGGGCAGGGGCTGCTCGGGCTGCGGGAGCGGGTCGAGCTGCTCGGCGGCAGGTTGGAGGCGACTCCGGTGGACGGCGGCTTCCTGGTCCGCGCCCTCATTCCGCTGGCGGGAGCGGCGTGATCCGGGTGGTGGTGGTCGACGACGAGCAACTGGTCCGTGCCGGGCTGCGGTTGATCCTGGAAGCGGCGGAGGACATCGCGGTCGTCGGTGAGGCAGGGGACGGCGTCGGCGCGCTGGAGCAGGCCAAACGGTTAAGCCCCGACGTGGTGCTGCTCGACGTGCGGATGCCGGGCGTCGACGGGCTGACGATCGCGCCCGAGGTGGTCGCCGCCGGTCCGAAGGTGATCATGTTGACCACCTTCGACCTCGACGAGTACGTACACCGGGCGCTGCGGGCCGGTGCGGTCGGCTTCCTGCTCAAGGACACCCCGCCTCGCGAGTTGGCTGCCGCCGTCCGTACGGTCGCCGCCGGGAACGCCATGCTCGCCCCGACGGTGACCCGCCGCCTGATCAGCTCGTTCGCCGAGCGTGGTCCGGCCCGCCGGGACGCGGCCCGTGAGCGGTTGGCGTCGCTGACCGAGCGGGAGCTGGCGATCGTCCGAGAGGTGGCGCGCGGGCACGGCAACGCGGAGATCGCCCGGAGGTTGACGATGAGCGAGGCCACCGTGAAGGCACACGTCAGCCGGGCGCTGGCGAAACTGCAGGCGGGCAACCGGGTGCAGTTGGCGATCCTGGTGCACGACGCCGACCTGCTGTGACGTCGAGTCGCCGGGTCAGTCGCGGGTGGCCGCGCGGCGGTGCGCGCGATGGCGCAGCCAGCGGACGCCCTCGATGCCCAGCGTGACGAGCACGGAGAGGCCGAGCCCGGCGAGGACACCCTTGATGGGGTGGCGCTCGAAGGCCAGCCCACCGAAGTAGCCGAGCAGCCCGCAGTACAGGGCCCAGGTGACAGTCGCTATCGCGTCGTAGAGCAGGAACGACCGGCGGGGATACCGCACGGCGCCCATGGTGAGGGTGACAGCGGTCCGGCCGCCCGGCAGGTAGCGGGAGGTCGTCAGGATCAGCCCGCCACGCTGGTCCAACGCACGGCGGGCCCACTCCGAGCTGGCCCGCCGTCGGCTGCCGTCGGGAAACCCGGCGAGGCGATTCGCGCCACCGCCGCGCCCGATGGCGTACGAGATGTGGTCGCCCGCGCAGGCGCCCAGCGCGGCCGCGACGATCACCGCCGCCAGGTTGGGGCTCCCGCTGGTGGAGAGCACGGCGGCGCTGATGACTGCCGCTTCACCGGGTACGGCCGGGAAGAACGCGTCGACCGCCGTGAGCCCGAAGATCAGCAGGTACACCCATGGTGAGGTGACGAGCTGTCGGAGCAGGTCGAGCGCGGAGTCCATGCCCTCATGCTCGCCGGGCGCGAGCCGCCCGGTGGCCGAGTCGGCGGATCACCCCCTCCGGTCCCGCGCGTCAGGCCGAGCGCAGCAGGGCGGGTGGGGCGAGCAGCGGGCCGTGCGTCCTCTTGTCGTCGGCGGTGGGGCCGTGCGAGGTCAGCGCCACCGGGGTGTCCAGCTCGGTGCCTATCGCCTCGACCCAGTCCGCCGGCGGGTCGTCGTACACCGGCCGCGAGCGCAGCAGGCGCGCGGTGAGCGCGGCCTGCCGGTCCAGGTCCCCGGGAGGGCCGGGGGTGAGCCGGTCGGTGGTGTCGTAGCGGCGGCAGATCCGCAGGTCGGGGCCGGCGAGGTCGAGGTGGGTGAGCGCCAGGCCGTCGACACCGCCGGCCGCGGCGAGGGCGTACCTGTGGGCGACCGCGTCGAAGTGGCCGAACCGGAACCGGCCCTGCCAGGGGTTCGTCGGGTTGCGCGGGTCGGCGAGCGGCAGGGCCGGGTCCTCGGTCACCAGCGGGCCGGCGCCGTGTCTTGTGGTGACGATCCGCAGCACCCCGAGCCGGGTCGCCTCGCCGGACTGGCCCGCCTCGGCGAGCAGGCCGTCCGCGTTGGCGAACGTGGTGGTGCTCCACGTCGTGTACGGGTGGAAGCCGTGCCACTCGTCGAGCAGCACCCCCTGCGCGCCCTCGAACACGCAGGTCCCGGTGCGCAGCGCCCCGGCGAGCCAGGTCCCGTCGACGATGGCGACCCGCCCGGCGAACCCGGTGAACGCGGGCAGGCAGTCCTCGACCGGCGGCGCGTCCAGCGGGCCGAGCTCGGCGGTCAGCCGGTCCCGCAGGGCGGTCAACCTGCGACGCAGCAAACCTGGGCTGCGGCAGTCGCCGACCCGGGGCGCGTCGTCGGGGTGGGCGAGACCGTACGCGACGGCCTCGCCCACCCCCAGCCCGCAGGAGCCGTGCCGGTCGGCCCCCCGGGCGATCTCCCGGGCCCGGTTGGCGGCCCGGTGGTACGGGGTGGCGAGCAGCGCGTCGGAGTCGACGGTCAGCCGGTCGAGCGCGTCGGGCACCCCGACCGTGGCGAGATGGTCGGCCTCAGCGGCCAGCGCCAACGGGTCCACCACCACGTGCCGGGACAGGTGCGTACCGACGCCGGGGTGGAACGTGCCCGCGCCGAACTGCGCGAACGTGTGGTGCCGCCCGTCGCGCAGCACGACGTTGTGCGCCGCCTGCGCGCCCCCGTTGAAGCGGACCACCGTGTGCACCTGGCGGGTGGCGCAGAGCCAGTCCACGACAGTGCCCTTGCCGGCGTCGCCGTAGCCGAGGTCGACCACCGCCACGTGCCTCACAGTCGGGTCACCCCGCCGGTGGTGTCGCGGAACGCCGGCAGCGTCGACACCTCGGCCCGCCGTCCCCGGCCGAGGCGGGCCAGGGCCTTCGACACGGTGCCGGTGGCGCGGGAACCGGCGTGGTCCAGGTGGCGCAGGCCCTCGTCCAGGTCGATGGCCTGCTCGCCGAGCCCGATGGTGAGCGCGATGGTCTCGCAGACGGCGTCCAGGTCGTCGAGGACGACGGCGTTCTGCCCGAGCAGGTCCCGCCAGAAGTCGAGCACCGTGGCGTTGCCGGCGTAGTGGCTGCCGGCCGGGAGCAGGTAGTAGGTGTCCCAGCGGCGCGTCACCTCGTCGACGACCTGCCGCAACGGCACGTTCTCGCCCAGGTCGTCGCCGATCAGGCCGGCCACCTCACGGGCTTTGACCTGCGGGTACGCCAGCTCGTCGCCGATGATGAACAGGTAGCCGCGCCGGCCACGCTTCTCCCAGTTGTCGGTGACTGTGTGCCGGGCCATGAAGTACAGGGCCAGCTCGTACGACTCGCTCATCTGCCCGCCGCCACCGCCTTCGAGGACGATCCGGCCGAGGTCGTCGTCCATCCGGTTGTCCGACTCGAACTGGCCGACCTGCAGCGGCACCCGGTCGCAGGTGGCGTCGCCGATCGCGCCGAACATGATCTGCGGGTCGCTGGCGTACCCCTGCCGTTGCAGCAGCCCGAGCAACTGCGGCAGCTTGGTCTGCAGGGCGCGGGGCACCCTGCGCATCGAGCCGGTCACGTCGAAGAGCACCGCGATGGGCGTCGACTGCGGGTGCTCGTCGGAGTCGCGGCTCTCCCGGCTCGCGTCGCGGGGGTCGAGCGCGGGGTGCACGGTGCGTGCCCCGCTGTCGCTGTAGGAGAACGCGCTGCGGCCGGTGGAGCGCCGGTAGCGGTCGGCGGCGTCGTACACGTCGGTGGACCAGATTCCACTGCCCATGACAGCTCCCTAGGGGGTGAGGGTGAAGGGTCGGAAGGTGCGTGGCCCGTAGAGCCGGTCCAGCACCTGGTCGAGTTCGCGCAGCAGACGCCAGGCGTCGTCGGGCCGGCCGTCCAGGTGCCGCTGCCGGCAACCCTGCGCGAAGGTGTGCAGTTCGCGGGGCGCACGGGGCCCCATCAGCCAGCTCATGCAGCGGCTGGCCATCGCGATGTCGGTCCCCGGGCCGCAGGGCCGCCTGCGGAGGATCTCCTCCGGGTACCACTCCTCCTGGCCGGGTACCAGCGCCGGAATCGTGCTGCCCACGGCCGCGGAGAAGCACCAGTCGACGAGCACGACGCCGTGGGCGTCCGGCTCGATCAGCACGTGGCGCGGCAGGACCGCGCCGTGCACCAGGCCCGCCCGGTGGGCAAGGCCGAGCACCACCAGCAGCCGCCGCCACATCCAGGCCACGTCCCGGGCGTCCAACCCGTGGGGGTACGCGTGCCGCACCTCGTCCAGGTCGTGCAGGCCGGGTGCGGTGGCGAGCACGGTGATCCGCCGTTCGGCACCATCGGCGGCGTCGCGGTGCGGGAACTCGTCGACGAGCCGGGGCACGTACGGCAGGTAGCGCGGGTCGCCGCGCTCGGCGATGGTGTGCAGCGCGTGTGCCTCGCGAGCCATCAGGTCGTTGTCGGTGGGCCTGCGGGGGAGCTTGAGCAGCCGGTCGGCACCGACGTCGTAGAGGTCGGCCAGGTCACCCGAGTGGGCAGGCGTGCCGAGTCGGTAGTCGCCGAGGACGGTGACCCGCCGGGCCTGCCACCGGGTGGTGACGTGGACGAACGCGTCGAGGGCTTCGGCGCGTACCGCAGGGTCGGCCGGCAGGCGGTCGGGGTGCAGGGCCGCGACAAGCTCGCGGTAGCGGCGGGCCGGCTGGTCCGCGCCGAACAGGTCGGCGTCGGTGCGGGCCGCCGCGACCAGGCCGATGGCCTCGGCCGCCCTCATCGCACCGTCTCCTCGCGGGCGGGGCGCAGCAGCGCCGGGTGCAGCAGGCGGGCGTCGCCGGCCCGGTAGAGCCGGGCGCGGGGGCCACCCCGGGAACCACCGCGCTCGGTGCTGGCGCCGGTGCTCTCCACGAAGCCCGGGACGGAGAGCACCTTGCGGTGGAAGTTGCCGGCGTGCAGCGCGTGACCCCAGACCGTCTCGTAGACGGCACGCAGCTCGCTGATCGTGAACTCGGCGGCCAGGAAGCGCGTGGCGAGCGGGGTGTACTCCAGCTTGGACCGGGCCCGCTCCAACGCGTCGTCGATGATCCGGCCATGGTCGAAGGCGAGCTGCCGGCTGGTCAGCGCGGTCACCGGCAGCCAGATCGCCTCGTCGGCGTCGGTGCCGGCGGCCGGATCGGGCAGGTCGGGGGCGAACGCGAGGTGGGCGATCGACACGACACGCATCCGCGGGTCACGGTCGGGAGCGCCGTAGCTGCCCAACTGCTCCAGGTGTACGCGGCGCAGCCCCTCCCCGCCGAGCCCGGTCTCCTCGGCCAGCTCCCGTCGGGCGCCGGCGGTCAGGTCCTCGTCGGGGCGGACGAACCCACCGGGCAGCGCCCAGTGGCCGGCGAAGGGTGCCTCGCCGCGCCGGATCAGCAGCAGGTGCAGCGCGTCGTCGCGGATGGTCAGGGCCACCACGTCGACGGTCACGGCGACCGACGGGTAGTCCCGCGGGTCGTACGCGGCCAGGAACTCCTGCTCGTTCATCGCGTCTCTCTCACTCTGAGAACATCTCTTTCTGAGAACAACTTAGCGTATGCGAGTGCCCCTGCCAAGAGGGGCGCTCGTCAGCGCAGGAGACCCGCCAGGTGCGGTCGGCCGCGCGAGTCGTGCAGGGCGAACCCGCCGTCCGGGAGGAGGGCGAAGTTGACAGTGCTCGGCAGCGGTACGGGCAGCTTGAACGCCACCTCGACGGTGCAGGCGTCCGGCAGCCGGGTCTCCAGCGCGGCCAGGCAGCGCGCCTTGCTCCACATCCCGTGCGCGATGGGCCGGCGGAAGCCGAACAATCGCGCCCCGAGCCGAGAGGTGTGGATCGGGTTGTGGTCCCCGGAGACCCGCGCGTACTCCGTGCCGACGCGCGGCTCCACCCGCCAACGAGCCGTGGCGGCCGGTGTCGCGGGACGTTCGCTCCGGTCGCGCCCTGCATCGGCCTTGCGCTCCCGACCCAGGTACGTCGATACGCCGCGCCACACCTCCTCGCCGTCGACCGAGCCGACAAGCACCACGTCCACCTGCCGCCCCCGGTCGTGTGGACGCAGGTTCTCCGCGTACGTCGTGAAGTCGAGGGTCTCGTCTGCGGTGATCGGGCGGCGCGTGGTGATCCGGTTGCCGACGTGCACCAGGCCGATCAGCGGAAGGGGAAAGCCCGGCGCGGTCATCAGCCGCAGGGCCAGCGGGAAGCCCAGGACATGCGGGAACGTCGCGGGCAGCCGGTCGGTGAGCCGGAACCCGCAGACCCGGTCGTAGTCGGCCAGGTGCGCCCGGTCGGTCCGCACCCCGGCCACGGCGAACTCGACAGCCGGCAGGTCGGTCCCGCGCCGTCCACCACCGAGACCGGGCAGCGTGCCGAGCGCGGCCCGCCGGTACAGCGCGCCCGACGCGGGCATCCGGGGCAGCTCCACGCGGGTCCGGCTGCCCGTGCCGGCCCGACCGTCCCCGCCGAGGTCACGTGTCACCTCGGCCGCCGAGGCCGTCAGGTCGTGGGTCTGCTCGACGCTCAGGTCGGGGCCGGCGGCTTCCGGCCGGCGGATCGCGTCAAGCGTCTCGGACGACAGGATCTCGGTGGGGCCTTCGATCAGGTCGTGGACCGATAGGTCGTCGGGTTCCCTCGCGGGCTCTCTCCTCCTGGCCATCACGCCCCCAGCAGACTCTGGCCGCAGACTCGGACCACGTTGCCGCTGACCGCGCCGCTGGCCGGCCAGGCCAGCCAGCCGATCGTCTCGGCCACGTCCTCCGGCAGACCGCCCTGCGCCAGGCTGTTCATCCGCCGGCCCGCCTCGCGGACCACAAGCGGGATGCGCGCGGTCATCCGGGTCTCGATGAATCCGGGGGCCACCGCGTTGACGCTGATCCCTCGCTCGCGCAGAGCCGGGGCGAGGGAGTCGACCAGGCCGATCACGCCGGCCTTGCTGGTGGCGTAGTTGGTCTGGCCGCGATTGCCGGCGATCCCGGCGATCGAGGAGACGCCGATGATCCGGCCGCCGGCCGGGATCAGTTCCCGCTCCAGCAGCACGTCGTTGATCCGCTCCTGACTGGACAGGTTGACGTCGATGACCTGGTCCCACCGGTCGGCGTCCATCCGGCCGAGCGTCTTGTCCCGGGTGATGCCGGCGTTGTGCACCACCACGTCGACCCGGCCGTGTCGGCTGGCCAGGTGGTCGGCGAGCCGGGTCGGCGCGTCCGGCGCGGTCAGGTCGAGTTGCACCGCCGTACCGCCGATGTCGTTCGCCACGGCGGCGAGGGCGTCACCGGCCGCCGGGACGTCCAGGGCGATCACCTGTGCGCCGTCGCGGGCGAGGACCCGGGCGAGGGCCGCGCCGATGCCCCGGGCGGCCCCGGTGACAAGCACCACCTGCCCGTCCAGCGGGCGGTTCCAGTCGGCCGGGGCGTTGGCCGCGCCGGGGCCCACCCGGATGACCTGCCCCGAGACGTACGCGGACCGGCCGGAGAGCAGAAACCGGAGTGTCGATTCCAGGCTGGTTTCGTTGGCGTCGCGAGTTACCTGGACGAGTTGCGCCGTGGTGCCCCGACCGAACTCCTTGCCGATGCTGCGGACCAACCCCTCCAGGGCGCGCTGTGCTGTCGCCTCACGGGGTGTCGGGCACTCCTGCGGCGGAGTGCCGAGCACGATCACCCGACCGCTGGGCAGCAGCGCCCGGGCCTGCGGGTGGAAGAAGTCGTAGAGCTGCCGCAGTTGGGTCGAGTCGGTGATGCCTGTGGCGTCGTACACCAGGGCGCCGAAGCGGTCCTGTGGTCCGGCCGTGCCGGTGTCGCGCAGCTCGACCCCGGCGGCGGTCAGGATCGTGGTGACCGGCTCGACGAGTCGGCCCCCGCCGGCCGCGCCGAGCAGGGCCGGCCCGGTCAGCAGCGGGTCGCCGGGATGGTGTCGGCGCAGTCGCGGCGGGTCGGGCAGCCCGAGGCGCTTGACCAGCGCGCGGCCGGCGGCCGATTGGACGAAGCTCGCGTACCTGTCGGTCATGCGCGTAGCCTACTGGCGAGTAGGGTTCGAGCAACACTTGTCGAGGAGGCGGATCGTGCAGAGCATCCGGCGGGTCGCGGTCATCGGGGGCAACCGCATCCCCTTCGCCCGTTCCAACTCCCGCTACGCGGACGCGTCAAACGCGGATCTGCTCGGCGCGGCGCTGGACGGCCTGATCGCCCGTTACGGGCTGGCCGGGCAGCGGATTGGCGAGGTGGTGGCCGGGGCGGTGCTCAAGCACTCCCGCGACTTCAACCTCACCCGCGAGGTGGTGCTCGGCTCCCGGCTCGACCCGCACACCCCCGCCTACGACATCCAGCAGGCCTGCGGCACCGGCCTGGAGGCGGCCATCCTGGTCGCCAACAAGATCGCCCTCGGTCAGCTCGACGTCGGCATCGCCGGCGGCGTCGACACCACCTCCGACGCCCCGCTCGCGGTCAACGAGGACATGCGGCGCACGCTGCTCAAGCTCAACTCGGCCCGCACGCTCGGCCAGCGGATGAAGATCGCCGCGAAGTTGCGCCCGCTCCAGCCGTTCAAGCCGGAGATCCCGCGCAACGCCGAGCCGCGTACCGGCCTGTCCATGGGGGACCACGCCGCCCGCACCGCCGCGCAGTGGCAGGTCGAGCGGCGCGCGCAGGACGAGTTGGCGCTGCGCTCGCACCAGCGGCTCGCCGCCGCATACGAGCGGGGCTTCTTCGACGACCTGATGACGCCCTACCTGGGGCTCACCCGGGACCAGAACCTGCGCCCGGACAGCACCCTGGAGAAGCTCGGCTCGCTGAAGCCGGTCTTCGGCACCCGTGGCCCGGACGCCGAGCAGGCCACCATGACCGCCGGGAACTCGTCGCCGCTCACCGACGGCGCGTCCACTGTGCTGCTGGCCAGCGAGGAGTGGGCGCGGGAACACAGCCTGCCGGTGCTCGCCTGGTTCAGCTGGTCCGAGACGGCGGCCGTGGACTTCGTGCACGGCGACGAGGGGCTGCTGATGGCCCCCGCGTACGCGGTGCCGCGGATGCTGGCCCGTGCCGGGCTGACGTTGCAGGACTTCGACTACTACGAGATCCACGAGGCGTTCGCGTCGCAGGTGCTTGCCACCCTCGCCGCCTGGGAGTCGCCGGAGTTCTGCAAGGACCGGCTCGGCCTGGATGCGCCGCTGGGCGCGATCGACACCGACCGGCTCAACGTGAACGGCTCGTCGCTGGCCGCCGGGCACCCGTTCGCCGCGACGGGCGGGCGGATCGTGGCGACGCTGGCGAAGCTGCTCGCCGAAAAGGGGAGCGGGCGTGGCCTGATCTCGATCTGCGCGGCCGGCGGCCAGGGCGTGACGGCGATCCTGGAGCGCTGACGGGCGACGCCCGCCCGGTTCTGAGCCGGGCGGGCGTCGTGTGTCGTGGACGGCTCAGCCGAGTGTGAACTTCTCCCAGATGCCGATGGCCGTACGGTTGGCGATCAGTGGCTTCGCCCCGGCTCCGTCTGCGCTGACGTAGCGGCCGTTGACGACGGCCTTGAAGCTCACCGTGCCGTCGCTGTTGCGGGTCATGGTGAACCGCTCCCAGGGGCCGACCGTGGGCCGGTTCGCGATCAGGGGTTTGGTGCCGGCACTCTCGGCGGTGACAAAGCGGTTGTTGGCGCGGGCGAAGAGGCCGACCTGGCCGGCGCCGAGGTCGACGACGTCGAACAGCTCCCACGCACCGACGGTCGGCCGGTTCGCGATCAGCGGCTTCACACCTGCGCTCTCGGCCACGACGTAGAGGCCGTTGACGCTGGCCTTCAGAGACCTGTTCGCGTCCGCGACCGGCACCTGGTGGAACTTCTCCCAGGGGCCGATGGCGGATCGGCTGGCCGACAGGGCGACGGCTCCGCCGGGCTCGGCGGCGACGTACAGCCCGTTACTCCCCTTGAGGCTGACGGTGCCGTCGCTGTTTCGGACGATCGTGAACTCTTCCAGGGTGCCGACCACCTGGCTGGTGGCGTTCAGCGTTCCCGGGTCGGATGAAGTCCGGGTGACGTAGAGGCCGCTGGCCCGGGACAGGAGGGCGACCTGGCCGTTGCCGGCGTCCGCCAGGTCGTACTGCGCGGTCGCCGTCAACCCGACCTGGTTGGGCAGGAGGTTCGGCGCGGTGGTGCCGACGTAGCGCAGGTTGGACAGGGCGAGCAAGCCCACTGTCGCCGTCCGCCGCAGCACGCTCACCCGCTCGGTGCTGCTGCCCGACAGGCCGTCGGCGCCGCTGGCGCTGACGGTGACCTCGTAGGTGCCCGGCGTGGCGTACTTGTGTGTGATGCGCGGACTCGCCTGGGCGACGGAGGTGCCGTCGCCGAATGTGAACTCGTATCGATCGATCGGGACGAAGCCTGGCTGGGAGGCGGAGGCGTCCAGGCTGACCGTGCTCGTGCCGAGGTCCAGGGTCGCCTCGAAGGACGACACCGGGTGCTTGGCCGGCTCCGTCGCGCCACGGTCGGCGTACGTGATCGGGCCGGCACCGGTGTTCGGCACGGCCGGGTCGTCACGACGTGGCAGGCCCGCGCTGTCGACTTCCTGGTAGCCGGGTGCCGCTGAGTTCGCCGAGTCGACGTTGTCCTGATTTCTCGTCGTTTCCCGGTCGTGTGCGGCCTGCCCGGAAACGGTGCGGAAGCGGGTGAGCCCCATCAGGGTGCCGTTCCAGGAGTAGCTGGGCGCGGACGCGTTCCAGTGCCAGACGTTGTTGTAATCGATCACCGTGCCGGCCGGTGCCTCGTCGTAGACCCCGACCTCGACTCCTGCGGGGGCCTGTCGATCGCAGTAGACCTGGGAGAAGGCGCCGTTGTTGCGGAGCACGTTGTTCTGGATCGAGACGCGGGAGGACGCCCCGTCGATCCGGACTCCGCCGAGGCAGCGATCCTGGATGTCGTTGTTCGCGATGGCCGTGCCCGTGGCGCCACGGTTGTGGATGCCGTAACCGATCCCGCCCAAGATTCGGTTGTTGGCCACCACCGTGTCGGAGGCGCCAGGGCCCACCTCGATGGCGGGGCCGGAGAAGCCGGTGACATCGCTGCCGAGGATGGTGTTGCGCGGCCCGTCGATGCGGATGCCCACGCTCCCCTCGTTAGCGGCTTGGATCGGCGTGGCGGCCACTATTACGTCGTCGACTGTCACCCCGCTGGTGGCAGCATCCATGGTCAGCCCGCCGGCAGGTGTCGCTCCGGTGGCCCTGACCTCTTCCAGCAGCGCTCCCGTCACGTCGACGAGTCGGATGGCGGGCGCCGTCGCGACGGCCGTCATCGTGAACCTGCCGCCCGCGACCAGGATGTTCGAGGCGTTGCGTAGGTCGAGGGCGGGCACGTCGGCCGCCCCGCTGACGTTGAACCCCTCGAGGTGGATGTCGTGTTGCCCGTCGACGACCAGGCCCGCAGTCGGCCCGACAAGCGTGACCGGCCTTTCTGAGGTCCTGGCGATGAAGGCGATCGACGCCTCCGGTGTGCCGCTGCGGGTGACGGTGACCCGCTCGGCGTAAAGGCCGCCGTCGACGTAGACCGTCGTGCCGGCGGTCACCACGGCAGCGGCGGCACCGATCGTGCAGAACGGCGCTGCTTCGGATCCGGGCCCCTGGTCGGAGCAGTCGGCGGCAGCCTTATTGACGTAGAAAACCGTTGGTTCGACCGCTTGGGCGGGTCCGCCCGTTGCCAACAGGGTGCCGCCGGTCACCGCGGTCACGGTGAGACCGGCGAGGAGATTCTTGCGCATGCATGCCCTCTGTCGAGGTGGAGGATCCGGCGTCGCCGGAGTCAGAGAGGAGGATGATCCACTACCGGTAGGTGGCGCACGGTCCGGGGCGACAAAACGGCCACGCGGTCCCACCGGCACCCTGGTGGCCTCCTGGCCGGCCGGACCGCCGGGTAGGAGAGAATGAGGTACGTGACGACGATCCCGAACGTGCTCGCCAACAGGTACGCCTCGCCCGAGTTGGTCGCCCTCTGGTCACCGGAGGAGAAGGTCCGGATGGAGCGGCGGCTCTGGCTCGCCGTGCTCCGTGCGCAGCGTGACCTGGGCGTGCCCGTCCCGGACGGCGTGGTCGAGGCGTACGAGCGGGTGCTCGACCAGGTCGACCTCGCCTCGATCGCGGAGCGGGAACGGGTCACCCGGCACGACGTGAAGGCCCGCATCGAGGAGTTCAGCGCGCTCGCCGGGCACGAGCACGTGCACAAGGGGATGACCTCCCGGGATCTCACCGAGAACGTCGAGCAGCTCCAGGTGCGCGCCTCGCTGGAGCTGATCCGGGACCGGGTGGTGGCCACCCTCGCCCGGTTGGCCTGGCTCGCGTACGAGCACACCGAGCTGGTGATGACGGGTCGTTCGCACAACGTGGCGGCGCAGGCCACCACGCTTGGCAAGCGCTTCGCCTCAGCGGCGGAGGAGCTGCTGATCGCGTACGAGCGGCTGGAGGATCTGATCGCCCGCTACCCGCTGCGCGGCATCAAGGGCCCGGTCGGCACGTCCGCCGACCAGCTGGACCTCTTCGACGGCGACGCCGACAAGGTGGCCGAGCTGGAGCGCCGCGTCGCCGAGCACCTAGGCTTCGCGCGGGTGCTGGACAGCGTCGGGCAGGTCTACCCGCGCTCGTTGGACTTCGACGTGCTGTCGGCGCTGGCGCAGACCGCCGCCGCACCGTCGTCGCTGGCCACCACGATCCGGCTGATGGTCGGTCAGGAGCTGGTCACCGAGGGCTTCAAGCCGGGCCAGGTGGGCTCCAGCGCGATGCCGCACAAGATGAACACCCGCTCGTCGGAGCGGGTGAACGGCTTCGCGGTGATCATCCGGGGCTACCTGTCGATGGTCGGTGAGCTGGCCGGTGACCAGTGGAACGAGGGGGACGTGTCCTGCTCGGTGGTCCGGCGGGTGGCTCTGCCGGATGCGTTCTTCGCCGCCGACGGGCTGTTCCAGACGTTCCTGACCGTGCTCGACGAGTTCGGCGCGTACCCGGCGGTGATCAACCGGGAGTTGGAGCGGTTCCTGCCCTTCCTGGCCACCACCAAGATCCTGGTGGCGGCCGTCCGGCGCGGCGTCGGCCGGGAGGTCGCACACGAGGTGATCAAGGAACACGCGGTCGCCGTGGCGCTGGCCATGCGCGAGAAGGGCGCCCCGGAGAACGACCTGTTCGACCGCCTGGCCGCCGATGGCCGCCTCGGCCTGTCCCGTGCCGACATCGACACCCTGGTCGCCGACCGCGGCGCCTTCGTGGGCGCAGCGAAGACCCAGGTGGAAGCGGTAAACCGCCGCATCACCACAGTGGTAGAAACCCATCCAAACGCGGCAACCTACAGCCCGCCCCCGATCCTGTAACGCCCCCTGCGCGCCCCCTCTGCCGCGCCACCCCTGTCGCGCCACCCCTGTCGATCATGAAGTTATTGCCTCGTCCGCCGGCTTGGGGTCAAGGGGTGAGTGCAATCGTTAGGCGGCGATGAGGTGGTCCAGGCGTTCGGCTGGGGTTGCCCAGT
>NZ_JBNCKR010000027.1:0-8720 GCF_049841645.1 Micromonospora sp. DT43
TGGTGGGGGGGGGGGGGGGGGGGGGGGGGGGCCCGGCGGCGGGGGGCGGGGGGGTGCCGGCGAGCTCGGGGGGCGGGCCCTCCCCCCCCCCCCGCCCCCGTCGTGGGGGCGGTTCGCCGACGGGTTGCGGCCGCAGACTGGTTGTGGATCTTTTTGGTTCTCGGGCAGCGTTTGGTGACCCTGAAGTGGTGGGGTTACCAGCCTCTTGCTTTCCACTGGGGGAGGGCTGGGCGTTCCGCTCCCAGGGTGCTGTCCTTGCCGTGGCCCGGGTAGAACCAGGTGTCGTCCGGCAACTTGTCGAACAGCTTGTGCTCGACGTCGTCGATCAGCGCGGCGAAACGCTGCGGGTCCTTGTCGGTGTTGCCGACGCCACCGGGGAAGAGGCTGTCGCCGGTGAACAGGTGCGGCGTGCCGTTGGGGTCGCGGTAGAGCAGCGCGATCGAACCCGGCGTGTGGCCCTTGATGTGGATGACCTCCAGCGCGCAGTCACCGACCGCGACGGTGTCCCCATCGGCCAGCCGCTCCGCCTCGATCGGCAGCCCGGCCGCGTCGTCGGTGTGCACGAGCGCCCGCGCGCCGGTCTTGGCGACCACCTCCTCCAGCGCCACCCAGTGGTCCATGTGCTGGTGGGTGGTCACCACGGCGGCCAGACCGCCGTCGCCGACCAGCTCCAGCAGCCGGGGCGCCTCGTTGGCGGCGTCGATCAACACCTGGTCGCCGGTGCCGGTGCAGCGCAGCAGGTAGGCGTTGTTGTCCATCGGGCCCACCGACAGCTTGCTGATGGTGAGCCCGTCCAACTCCCGTACCGCCGGCGGGCCGCCGTGGGTGACATCTCCGCTGTAGGTCATGACGTGTCCGTATCCGTTCCGGTGGAGTAGGCAGGGGACCGTCGGGTCGACGGCGAGCGTGGCCCAGTCGACCCTAGCCGGCCCGCGCCGCGCCGTCGTCGCGGAAATCGCTTTCGGCGCGTCGCCGCGCGCCCTACCGTCGGCCTCACAAGCGGCACCGGGACGTCGGACGGAGGTGGTGTTCATGCCGGACGTGGCACGCGTGTTCCGCCATCACCAGCTCGACACCGATGAGGATGCCATGACTATCGATCTGACCGCCCTCGGCTGGGACGCCGACCGGGCGACGTACGCCGCCCGACGCGGCGAGCACCACCCCGGCCGGGTGGCCCGCGTGGACCGGGGGGTCTGCACGGTGCTCACCGCCGACGGCCCGGTCCGGGCCAGCCTCGGCCCGTCCGTGCTGGCCGCCGCCGCCCAGGACCCCTCGACGCTGCCCTGCGCCGGGGACTGGGTGCTGCTCACGCACTGGCCGGACCGCCGGATCACCGTGGCGGTCGTGCTGCCCCGGCGGGCCGCGCTGATCCGCCGTACCGCAGGCAAGGACGCCAGCGGCCAGGTGCTGGCCGCCAACCTCGACGCCGCCGCCGTGGTGGAGCCGGTGCACCCGGAGCCGGACGTCGGCCGCATCGAGCGGCTGCTCTCGCTGGTCCACGAGTCCGGGGCCCGGCCCATCGTGGTGCTCACGAAGGCGGACCTCGCGGCCGACCCGGACGCGCTGGCCCGCCAACTCGCCGCGATCGCCCCCGGCGTGCCGGTGCTGCCGGTGAGCGCCGAGCGCGGCACCGGTCTGGACCCGCTGCGCGCCGAGGTCGCGCCGGGTCGCACGCTGGGGCTGCTCGGGCCGTCCGGCGCGGGCAAGTCGAGCCTGGTCAACGCGCTCGCCGGCGCGGTGATGATGCCGACCCAGGCGATCCGGCGGGTCGACGGAAAGGGCCGGCACACCACCACGTGGCGGGCCCTGGTGCCGATTCCGGGCGGCGGCGCGGTGATCGACACACCCGGCGTACGGGCGGTCGGTCTGCTCGACGGCGTGGCCGGCCTGGACCGGGCGTTCGCCGACATCGCCGGGCTGGCCGAGGGGTGTCGGTACGCCGACTGCGGCCACGACGGCGAGCCGGCCTGCGCGGTACGCGACGCGCTGCGGACCGGTGAGCTGTCCACCCGCCGGTGGGAGAGCTGGCGACGTCTGCAGTCGGAGGTCACCCACGAGAGCCGGCGGCGCGAGGCGCGGCTGGCCGCGGAGCGGCGTGGCGGATGGCGCTCGGCCCGGCGTCGGGCGGCGCGGCCACCGTCGCCCGGAGGTTACTGACTGCTGTCGTACGCGGCCTGACGGCGACGCGGCCGACCGGGCTGAGCTGGGGGAATGTGCGGGCGGGGGAAACTGTCATACCTCGGGGCTAGAGTTGCCGAGGCGTGTTTTCCGCGCCCGCACGACCGCTCAAAGTCACCCAGAGCGGGACAGATCCTTCGCTTCGTCTTCTCCCGGGAGTACACGCACTGTGGCCGACCGACTGATCATCCGTGGCGCGCGCGAGCACAACCTGCGTGACGTCAGTCTCGACCTGCCCCGGGACGCCCTCATCGTGTTCACCGGGCTGTCCGGGTCGGGCAAGTCGAGCCTGGCCTTCGACACGATCTTCGCCGAGGGGCAGCGGCGGTACGTGGAGTCGCTGTCGTCGTACGCCCGGCAGTTCCTCGGCCAGATGGACAAGCCCGACGTCGACTTCATCGAGGGGCTGAGCCCGGCCGTCTCGATCGACCAGAAGTCCACCTCGCGCAACCCGCGCTCGACCGTCGGCACCATCACCGAGGTCTACGACTACCTGCGGTTGCTCTACGCCCGCATCGGTGAGCCGCACTGCCCGGTCTGCGGCGAGCGGATCTCCCGGCAGAGCCCGCAGCAGATCGTCGACCGGGTCCTCGCGATGGCCGAGGGCACCAAGTTCATGGTGCTCGCGCCGGTGATCCGCGGCCGCAAGGGTGAGTACGTCGACCTCTTCGCCGAGCTGCAGGCCAAGGGCTACGCCCGGGCCCGCGTCGACGGCGTGGTGCACCCGCTGACCGAGCCGCCGAAGCTCAAGAAGCAGGAGAAGCACACCATCGAGGTGGTGATCGACCGGCTCACCGTCAAGCCGAGCGCCAAGCAGCGGCTGACCGACTCGGTCGAGGCGGCGCTGGGCCTGTCCAGCGGGCTGGTGCTGCTCGACTTCGTCGACCTGCCGGAGGACGACCCGGACCGGGAGCGCCGCTACTCCGAGCACCTGGCCTGCCCCAACGACCACCCGCTCGCGATCGAGGATCTCGAGCCGCGGGTCTTCTCCTTCAACGCGCCGTACGGCGCCTGCCCGGAGTGCACCGGGCTGGGCACCAAGAAGGAGGTCGACCCGGAGCTGCTGGTCCCGGACCCGGAGCGCAGCCTGCGCGAGGGCGCCATCCAGCCCTGGTCCACAGGGCACAACCTGGAATACTTCCTGCGCCTGTTGGAGGCGCTCGGCGAGGCCCAGCACTTCGACGTCGACACCCCGTGGCGGGCGCTGCCGGCGCGGGCGCAGAAGACGATCCTGCACGGCTCCGACGACCAGGTGCACGTGCGCTACCGCAACAAGTACGGTCGCGAGCGCTCCTACTACACCGGCTTCGAGGGCGTGGTGCAGTGGATCGAGCGCCGGCACTCCGACACCGAGTCCGAGTGGTCCCGCGACAAGTACGAGGGCTACATGCGCGACGTGCCGTGCGCGGCGTGCGGGGGCGCCCGGCTCAAGCCCGAGGTGCTCGCGGTCACCCTGGCCGGCAAGAGCATCGCCGAGGTCTGCAACCTGTCGGTGGGGGAGTGCGCCGACCTGCTCGCGGCCATCGAGCTGACCGACCGGCAGAAGATGATCGCCGAGCGCGTCCTCAAGGAGATCAACGCCCGGCTGCGGTTCCTGCTCGACGTCGGCCTGGACTACCTCTCGCTGGACCGGCCGGCCGGCACGCTGTCCGGCGGTGAGGCGCAGCGCATCCGGCTGGCCACCCAGATCGGCTCCGGTCTGGTGGGCGTGCTCTACGTGCTCGACGAGCCGTCGATCGGCCTGCACCAGCGCGACAACCACCGGCTGATCGAGACGCTGATCCGGCTGCGTGGGCTGGGCAACACGCTGATCGTTGTGGAGCACGACGAGGACACCATCCGTGTCGCCGACTGGATCGTCGACATCGGGCCCGGCGCCGGCGAGCACGGCGGCAAGATCGTGCACAGCGGCTCGGTGCCGGCGCTGCTGAAGAACAAGGAGTCGATCACCGGGGCGTACCTGTCCGGGAAGCGGTCGATCCCGACGCCGGCCGGCCGCCGGCCGCAGGATCCGGCCCGCGAGCTGGTGGTGCACGGCGCGCGTGAGCACAACCTGCGCAACCTGACCGTCTCGTTCCCGCTGGGCCAGCTCATCGCGGTCACCGGGGTCAGCGGCTCGGGCAAGTCGACGCTTGTCAACGACATCCTGTACGCGGTGCTGGCCAACCAGATCAACGGCGCCCGGCTGGTGCCCGGCCGGCACACCCGGGTCTCCGGTCTGGAGCACGTGGACAAGGTCGTCGGTGTGGACCAGTCGCCGATCGGCCGCACTCCGCGCTCCAACCCGGCCACCTACACCGGCGTCTGGGACCACGTCCGCAAGCTCTTCGCCGAGACCACCGAGGCCAAGGTCCGGGGGTACGGGCCGGGTCGGTTCTCGTTCAACGTCAAGGGCGGCCGCTGCGAGGCGTGCTCCGGCGACGGCACCATCAAGATCGAGATGAACTTCCTGCCCGACGTGTACGTCCCCTGCGAGGTCTGCAAGGGTGCCCGGTACAACAGGGAGACCCTGGAGGTGCACTACAAGGGCAAGACCGTCTCGGACGTGCTGGAGATGCCGATCGAGGAGGCCGCCGAGTTCTTCTCCGCCATCCCGGCCATCCACCGGCACCTCAAGACCCTCGTCGACGTCGGCCTTGGCTACGTCCGCCTCGGGCAGCCCGCGCCGACCCTCTCCGGCGGTGAGGCGCAGCGGGTCAAGCTCGCGTCCGAGCTGCAGAAGCGGTCCACCGGGCGGACTGTCTACGTGCTCGACGAGCCGACCACCGGGCTGCACTTCGAGGACATCCGCAAGCTGCTGATGGTGCTGGAGGGCCTGGTCGACAAGGGCAACACGGTGATCACCATCGAGCACAACCTCGACGTGATCAAGACCGCCGACTGGCTTATCGACATGGGCCCGGAGGGTGGTCACCGGGGCGGCATGGTGCTCGCCACAGGCACCCCGGAGGAGGTCGCCGAGGTCGCCGAGAGCCACACCGGCGAGTTCCTGCGCCAGGTGCTCAAGCTCGACGGCGAGGCCAAGGGCGCCGCGGCCGCCACCACCCGCGCCGCCAAGGCAAACGGCGTCACCAAGACGCGGACCAGCCGCAAGGTGCCGGCCGGCGCGCGCTGACCTCGATCTCTGCGGGGCGGGGCGGGGCGATTGCTGCCCCGCCCCGCGCCATTTCCCGGGTCGGACGGATGCCGCGATGAACCATCCGGCACAGTTGCCCGTGTGGAAAAGTGTGTCGGCTGTTGACCGGCGCAGCAGGCGAGAGAGAGGCGAGGCATGAGTGACGATCAGGCGCTGACCGGTCCGGGTACGCAGACACGTCGTACCCTGCTCACCGGTGTCGGGGCAGTCGGCGCGGCTGTCGTCCTGGCTGCCTGCGGCAGTGACGACGGCGGCGGCAGCGGCAGCAGCAGTGACGGTCCCACGAGTGGTGGCCCCGCCGTGCCCAGCACCGGCGACGCCGGCGGCGGCGATCGGCAGAACGCCCAGTCGCTGGCCACCACCGCCGACATCCCGGTCGGCGGCGGCAAGGTCCTCGCCGCCGAGGGCGTGGTGATCACCCAGCCCGCGGCCGGCCAGTTCAAGGGCTTCAGCCCCATCTGTACGCATCAGAACTGCCCCGTGACGAACGTCGACGGCGGCACCATCAACTGCACCTGCCACGGCAGCAAGTTCTCGATCGCGGACGGTTCGGTGAAGGCCGGGCCGGCCACCAAGCCGCTGCCGCCCAAGGAGATCAAGGTGACCGGGGACCAGATCTCCCTGGCCTGACGCGCACGGCTCGACGGCTCTCGACGGCTCTCGACGGCTTGATCGACTCGTGTTCCGGGAAGGCGGGGTGTCCGCGGCTCGTCGACACCCCGCCTTCCCGGAAGCCGAGTGGATCACGCGCTCGCGGTGGGGTGTCGGTGGTGCGGACTAGGCTTGTCGGCGTGGCTGACCCCTCGACCTACCGACCCGCACCCGGCACCATCCCGGAGTCACCGGGGGTCTACCGCTTCCGCGACGGCACCGGCCGAGTGATCTACGTCGGCAAGGCGAAGAACCTGCGCAGCCGGCTCAACTCCTACTTCGGCGACGTCTGGAACCTGCACGAGCGCACCCGGCAGATGGTCACCACCGCCGAGTCGGTGGACTGGATCACCGTTGGCACCGAGGTCGAGGCGCTCCAGCAGGAGTTCACCTGGATCAAGCAGTACGACCCCCGGTTCAACGTCCGCTACCGCGACGACAAGTCGTACCCCTATCTCGCCGTCACCCTCGACGAGGAATATCCGCGGTTGCAGGTGATGCGCGGCGCGAAGCGCAAGGGTGTGCGCTACTTCGGCCCGTACTCGCACGCCTGGGCCATCCGGGAGACCCTCGACCTGCTGCTGCGGGTGTTCCCCGCGCGCACCTGCTCGGCAGGCGTGTTCAAGCGCGCCGGTCAGGTCGGCCGTCCGTGCCTGCTGGGCTACATCGGCAAGTGTTCGGCGCCGTGCGTCGGCACCGTCTCGGCCGACGAGCACCGGGCCATCGTCGACGGTTTCTGTGACTTCATGGCCGGACGCACCGACACGATGGTCCGCAAGATCGAGCGCGAGATGACCGAGGCGAGCGAGCAGCTGGAGTTCGAGCGCGCCGCCCGCCTGCGTGACGACGTGGCCGCCCTCCGCCGGGCCATGGAGAAGCAGACAGTGGTGCTCGGCGACGGCACCGACGCCGACGTGGTCGCGTTCGCCGACGACCCGCTCGAGGCGGCCGTGCAGGTCTTCCACGTCCGCGACGGCCGGGTCCGCGGTCAGCGCGGCTGGGTCGTGGAGAAGACCGAGGACCTGAGCACCGGGGACCTGGTGCACCACTTCTGCACCCAGGTGTACGGCGGCGAGCACGGCGAGGCCGACGTGCCCCGCGAACTGCTGGTGCCCGAGTTGCCCGCCGACGCCGACGCGCTGGCCGAGTGGCTGAGCAACCACCGGGGCAGCCGGGTGTCGCTGCGCGTGCCGCAACGCGGCGACAAGCGCTCGCTGATGGAGACGGTGGAGCGCAACGCCAAGGACGCGTTGGCCCGGCACAAACTCAAGCGGTCCGGTGACCTGACCACCCGCGGCAAGGCGCTTGACGAGATCGGCGAGGCGCTCGACATGCGTACCTCACCGCTGCGCATCGAGTGCTTCGACATCTCCCAGATCCAGGGCACCGACGTGGTGGCCAGCATGGTGGTCTTCGAGGACGGGTTGCCCCGCAAGAGCGAGTACCGGCGGTTCATCGTCCGGGGCGCCACCGACGACCTGTCCGCCATGTCCGAGGTGCTGCGCCGCCGCTTCGCCCGCTACCTGGACGCGCGGGCCGAGACGGGCGAGGTGGGCGTGGAGTCGGCCGACGACCCGACCGCGCCCGGCGGCGCCACGGATCCGCAGGTCGGCATCCTGGTCGACCCCACCACCGGCCGGCCGCGGAAATTCGCGTACCCGCCCCAACTGGTGGTCGTCGACGGCGGCGCCCCGCAGGTCGCGGCGGCCGCTCAGGCCCTCGCCGACCTGGGTATCGACGACGTCGCATTGTGCGGCCTCGCCAAGCGGTTGGAGGAGGTGTGGCTCCCCGACGACGAGTTCCCGGTCATCCTGCCGCGCACCTCGGAGGGTCTCTACCTGCTGCAACGCGTCCGCGACGAGGCGCACCGCTTCGCCATCACGTTCCACCGCCAGCGTCGTTCGAAGCGGATGACCGAGTCCGCGCTGGACAACGTCCCCGGCCTGGGCGAGGTTCGCCGCAAGGCGCTGCTACGGCACTTCGGCTCGCTGAAGCGACTCTCCACGGCGACCGTCGAAGAGATCACCGAGGTGCCCGGGGTGGGTCGGCGCACCGCCGAGGCGATCCTGGCCACCCTCGACAAGGGCACCAAAGCCGACGACAGCGCCGAGGCGAGCCCCAGCACCTGAGCTGCACGGTGCGGACCATCCCGCCGCGGCCGGCGAGCTGGCCAGCAGTCGTGGCGTCGGCCAGGACTGGGACAACTCGGCCTGCCGCCTTCTCGCTCGGCTGGGGCGGCGGGTCAGGTCACACGGAATGCACCGCCCGCCTGCGCGAGTGATCCGGGCGCGGCTTGATCAACACGACATCACCGATGTCGGGGCATTCCGGAGTCCCGGATACCGCGATAGCGCCGATCCCGTGTTGATCACTGCGGGACGGTCGCCCCGAGGGTAGCCGCTGGACGCGTCTGGGCGTAATGTCCGGTCTGGGATGCCGGCAGGGGTGTGACCGGCCGCGTTCGTGGTCCAGCCTCGTGGTGGCCCGGCGTCGTGGTGGCCCGGCGTCGTGGTGGCCCGGCGTCGTGGTGGCCCGGCGTCGTTGCGCACCCTCAGGTCGATGATCCACTCGGGTTCCCTGAAGTCGCGGTGTCCAACGCGCCCGGACACCCCGGTTTCAGGGAAACCGAGTCGATCACGACCGGCCGGGGCCGATGCCCGTTCTCGGCTGGGCGATTTGTCCGGTATAGGCCGTTGCGTCCTGTGGTCGGCGGCACTCGGGTGGCGGAATCGCGGGCCGGGCGGGGTCGTTA
>NZ_JBNCKR010000028.1:0-3375 GCF_049841645.1 Micromonospora sp. DT43
AAGATTGTCCGGCGGTGTCCTACTCTCCCACACCCTCACGAGTGCAGTACCATCGGCGCTGGAGGGCTTAGCTTCCGGGTTCGGAATGTAACCGGGCGTTTCCCCTCCGCCATGACCGCCGTAACTCTATGAACATATCAAACAACCCCGGCACCATAGTCACGGGTGTTCGCTTGTTCAGAGTTGCACAGTGGACGCGTAGCAGCTTAGTAGTCAAGTCCTCGGCCTATTAGTACCGGTCAACTGAACCCGTTACCGGGCTTACATTTCCGGCCTATCAACCCAGTCGTCTAGCTGGGGGCCTTACCCCACATAGTGGGTGGGATACCTCATCTTGAAGCAGGCTTCCCGCTTAGATGCTTTCAGCGGTTATCCCTTCCGAACGTAGCTAACCAGCCGTGCCCCTGGCGGGACAACTGGCACACCAGAGGTTCGTCCGTCCCGGTCCTCTCGTACTAGGGACAGCCCTTCTCAAGTATCCTACGCGCACGGCGGATAGGGACCGAACTGTCTCACGACGTTCTAAACCCAGCTCGCGTACCGCTTTAATGGGCGAACAGCCCAACCCTTGGGACCTGCTACAGCCCCAGGATGCGACGAGCCGACATCGAGGTGCCAAACCATCCCGTCGATATGGACTCTTGGGGAAGATCAGCCTGTTATCCCCGGGGTACCTTTTATCCGTTGAGCGACACCGCTTCCACTCGCAAGTGCCGGATCACTAGTCCCGACTTTCGTCCCTGCTCGACCTGTCAGTCTCACAGTCAAGCTCCCTTGTGTACTTGCACTCAACACCTGATTGCCAACCAGGCTGAGGGAACCTTTGGGCGCCTCCGTTACCCTTTAGGAGGCAACCGCCCCAGTTAAACTACCCACCAGACACTGTCCCTGAACCGGATAACGGTCCGAAGTTAGATACCCAAATCAACCAGAGTGGTATTTCAAGATTGCCTCCACCCATACTGGCGTATGGACTTCACCGGCTCCCACCTATCCTACACAAGCTAATTCGAGTACCAATGTCAAGCTATAGTAAAGGTCCCGGGGTCTTTCCGTCCTGCCGCGCGTAACGAGCATCTTTACTCGTACTGCAATTTCGCCGGGCCTGTGGTTGAGACAGTGGGGAAGTCGTTACGCCATTCGTGCAGGTCGGAACTTACCCGACAAGGAATTTCGCTACCTTAGGATGGTTATAGTTACCACCGCCGTTTACTGGCGCTTAAGTTCTCCGCTTCGCCCCGAAGAGCTAACAGGTCCCCTTAACGTTCCAGCACCGGGCAGGCGTCAGTCCATATACATCGAATTACTTCTTCGCATGGACCTGTGTTTTTAGTAAACAGTCGCTTCCCCCTGCTCTCTGCGGCCATACAACGCTCCACCCGCGCGGGGCTTCACGTCTCCGGCCCCCCTTCTCCCTAAGTTACGGGGGCAATTTGCCGAGTTCCTTAACCACAGTTCGCCCGATCGCCTCGGTATTCTCTACCTGACCACCTGTGTCGGTTTGGGGTACGGGCCGCTAAGAACTCGCTAGAGGCTTTTCTCGGCAGCATAGGATCACTGACTTCACCTGAATCGGCTCGGCATCACGTCTCAGCCTCAATGTGTCGCGGATTTGCCTACGACACGGCCTACACGCTTACCCCGGCACAACCACCGGCCGGGCTCAGCTACCTTCCTGCGTCACCCCATCGCTTGACTACTACCCATCAGGTTCCCACGCTCCCCACCATCCGTCCGAAGACATCAGGCAGCTCGGGTGGTTAGCACAACGAGGTTCATCAGGGACGCTCTTTCGCGGGTACGGGAATATCAACCCGTTGTCCATCGACTACGCCTCTCGGCCTCGCCTTAGGTCCCGACTCACCCAGGGCGGATTAGCCTGGCCCTGGAACCCTTGGTCATCCGGCGGAAGGGTTTCTCACCCTTCTTTCGCTACTCATGCCTGCATTCTCACTCGTGCCGCGTCCACAACTGGGTCACCCCGCTGCTTCACTCGCGGCACGACGCTCCCCTACCCATCCACACACCTGCACAAGGAATCAAGTCCAAGCGAGGATAAAATGTGAATGCCACAGCTTCGGCGGTGTGCTTGAGCCCCGCTACATTGTCGGCGCGGAACCACTTGACCAGTGAGCTATTACGCACTCTTTAAAGGGTGGCTGCTTCTAAGCCAACCTCCTGGTTGTCTATGCGACCCCACATCCTTTTCCACTTAGCACACGCTTAGGGGCCTTAGCTGGTGATCTGGGCTGTTTCCCTCTCGACTACGAAGCTTATCCCCCGCAGTCTCACTGCCGCGCTCTCACTTACCGGCATTCGGAGTTTGGCTGATTTCGGTAAGCTTGTGGGCCCCCTAGACCATCCAGTGCTCTACCTCCGGCAAGAAACACGCGACGCTGCACCTAAATGCATTTCGGGGAGAACCAGCTATCACGGAGTTTGATTGGCCTTTCACCCCTAACCACAGGTCATCCCCCAATTTTTCAACATTGGTGGGTTCGGCCCTCCACGCGGTCTTACCCGCGCTTCAGCCTGCCCATGGCTAGATCACTCCGCTTCGGGTCTAGGACACGCGACTGAATCGCCCTATTCAGACTCGCTTTCGCTACGGCTCCCCCACACGGGTTAACCTCGCCACATGCCACTAACTCGCAGGCTCATTCTTCAAAAGGCACGCCGTCACCCCGCAAGGCTCCGACGGATTGTAGGCGAACGGTTTCAGGTACTATTTCACTCCCCTCCCGGGGTACTTTTCACCATTCCCTCACGGTACTTGTCCGCTATCGGTCACCAGGAAGTATTTAGGCTTACCAGGTGGTCCTGGCAGATTCACGGCAGATTTCAGGGGTCCGCCGCTACTCGGGAACACCCACAGAAGGTCAGCAACTTTCACCTACCGGACTCTCACCGTCTACGGTCAGCCATTCCAGACTGTTCGACTAGCCACTAACTTTGTAACTTCTCAAACAAGTGTCAGCTTGTTTAGCAGGGTCCCACAACCCCGACCACGCAACCCCTGACAGGTATCACACGCAGCCGGTTTAGCCTCAATCCGCTTTCGCTCGCCACTACTCACGGAATCACTAAATTTGTTTTCTCTTCCTACGGGTACTGAGATGTTTCACTTCCCCGCGTTCCCTCCACACACCCTATGTGTTCAGGTGTGGGTGACACCACATGACTGGTGCCAGGTTTCCCCATTCGGACACCCTGGGATCACAGCTTGGTTGACAGCTCCCCCAGGCCTATCGCGGCCTCCCACGTCCTTCATCGGCTCCTGGTGCCAAGGCATTCACCGTTCGCCCTTGACAACTTGACCACAAAGATGCTCGCGTCCACTGTGCAATTCTCAACAAACGACCAACCCACAACCCG
>NZ_JBNCKR010000029.1:0-5220 GCF_049841645.1 Micromonospora sp. DT43
GAGACACGTCCTCGACAATGTTGTCGTAGCGGACCGGGGTGTAGAGGCTGGCGTTGCTTGACGTCCAGGTGTCCTCGACGGTGTTCCTGCTGCCCGTCTGCTCGATGACCACAGGCTTGGTCTTCTCGGAGTCGCTCCACTTCACGAACAGGGCGACGTGGTTCTCGTCCTTGTCCCCGGTGTGCCGCAGCAGGGCGTCGCCCGGCTGGAGGTCACTGCGCGAGATGGGGTAGGACCGGGTATCCAGGTTTCCGGTCCAGAAGACCTGCCCTTCGCCGCCAAGGCCCCACGCCATCGCGACGAAGCCCGAGCAGTCGGTGCGGTAGTCGCCGTACTCGTTCTTGTAGCATCGCTCCTGGCTGTACGGGATGCCGCCCACTTCGAGCCAGGTACGCGCCCGGGCGATCGCATCCGATCGGCGTACGGGCTCGTCCGAACCGTTGTCGGCACACGGGGTCGGTGTGGTGCTCACCGCGGCGGCGGACATTCCCGGCTGCGGGGGAAGGCCCGGGTAGGCGGGCAGCGGTGGATCTCCGACAGCCCTCGCAGCGGTTGCCCCCATATTGTCGGCTCCTGCCGGGTCTGGCGCCGCCGACGCCGACGCCGGCGTCGTCGCGACCACGGCAACCAGCATCGCGATCGGCGTCAGTGACCAACGGGTTAACCAACCGCGCCGTCGAGCGTAGGAATGCATGTACGTTTCCTCCCGTGAAGTTGCGGGCAACAGCCTCGCTGTCCGGAGTGTAGGAAGCGTTCTTGGCGTACGGCTGGAGGAAAAAGCCCGGTAGTTGCCCCGTAGCAAGGTCAGCCTGGCCGTGGGTTCTCCAGGTGTGCCGGCATCTGCCCAACCGGGCCAGCCCGGTTCACGAGGAGTCCCTCTTGGGGCCACGCAACCGCTCCGCAGCGGCCTCTATCCGCGCGGGCGGTCGTCCACACCAGACAGACAGCGAAGCCGTGGGACATCACCTAGGCTGAAAATTTTTCGGCACAGGAAGACTTGAGTCGGTTATGAGCGATCAGAAGCACGAAGGACTCGGTGAATTCCTGCGGAACGCCCGGATCGGCCGGGGCCTGACCCAGGCGAGCCTCGCGAATCAGGCCGGGCTCAGTGTCAGTGTCGTTCGCGACCTCGAACAGGGGCGCAGCGGAAGACCACGCGCACATTCGTTGCAGACGCTCGCTGATGCCCTCGACCTCGACCTCGACGACCGCGCGCGAATGAAACAGCTGGCGCGGCCACCGCAGCGGGATCGGGTCGATGCGAGAGACCCGGCGCGAATCTCGATCCTGGGGCCGCTGCTGATCACCCGGGCGGATCAGGCCGTCAACCTCAACGGCGGACGACACCGCATCGTGCTGGCGCGCCTGGCGCTGACTCCGGGCCGGCCCGTCAGTCGGGACGAACTGATCCACCTGCTCTGGCAGGACCACCCGCCGCCGTCGGCGGCCAACGTCGTACAGACCCACGTGAGCCGCCTCCGCCGGTTGTTGGAACCGAAGCGACAGTCGGACCGGCCGCCGATGGTGACACTGGTGTCCGGTGGCTACCAGCTCGAGGCCGACGGCGATCAGCTCGACCTGGTGAAATACCGGTCCCGTCTGGTCGAGGCGAGTTCGTCGGGTCTCCCGCCACAGCGTGCCTTCGACCTGCTCCTCAGCGCGGTGAACATGTGGCGTGGTAATGACGCCGCCGAGGACGTGCCCGAGCTCAGCGGTGATCCACTGGTCACGGCGCTCGCCGAGGACCGCGTGGAGGTAGTCATCAGGTTGGCCCGCCTCGGCGAGGTGGTGCACCAACAGCGGCAGGTCCTTCCGCTTCTGCGCCGACTGGCGGGGCGGCACCCCTGGCATGAGTCGCTGCAGGCGCGATTGGTGGTCGCGCTCGGCGCAGCCGGGCAGCAGGCCGCCGCAATCGACGTCTTCGACAGTGTCCGCCGACGACTCGCCGAAGAGATGGGCATCGACCCCGGTCCGGAGCTGATCGAGGCCCGGCACAGCATTCTCGCCGGAAGGACCGAACGACGTCGCAGCACACCGGTGGGCAGTGGCGGCGTGACACCCTGGCAGGTGCCGACGCCTCCGTCGGACTTCTGCGGCCGCACGAACCAACTGCGTCGGCTCGAACGGGCGTTGCGTTATCCACGCAGCGGTTCGACAGCTGTCTGCGTGGTCTCCGGCATGGCCGGTGTCGGCAAGACCAGCCTCGTGCTCAAGACGGCCTGGAACGTGCGCCGGGACTTTCCGGACGGCCAGGTCTACATCGATCTGCGAGGAGCCGATGACCGGCCGGTCACTGTCGCGTACGCGCTCGCTCGGCTGCTGAGAGCCGTCGGCGTCGAGGTCCGCGCGATTCCCGATGACGAGGACGAGGCTGCGGCGCTCTATCGCAGTGTGCTCTACAACCGGCGCGTCCTGATTGTGTTGGAGAACGCGCACAACGCCGTCCAGGTCCAGCCGCTTCTACCGGGTCCTGGCGGAAGCGCGGTCCTGGTCACCAGCCGTAACCAGTGTGCGGAGTTGGACGCCGCGGTCATGATGCGCCTGCCGGTGTTCGAGCCGGACGAGGCGTTGGACCTGTTGCGAGCCAAGCTGGGCGCAGCCCGGGTCCACGCCGAGCGGAAGGAAGCAGAGGCGCTCATTGACGCGTGTGGCCGGCTCCCGATCGCGGTACGGCTTGTCGCCGGTCGGCTGGCGGGTCACCGGAGAAGTACGATCGCCGACGTCCTGCAGCGCCTCACCGACGAGCGGTCGCGGCTCGACCAGCTGAGCCTGGGCGACAGCACGGTGACGAGCAGCTTCGCGATCAGTTGCCGTGACCTGCCCGCGCTCGCGGCCGAGGTCTTCCAGGCCGCCGCGCTGATCCCGGGAAGGGGCGTGTCGACCGCCGCGGTCGCCGCGCTGCTCGGCGTAGAGCAGCGGTTCGTCCGTCCGGCGCTGGACCAACTCGTCGCGGAGAATCTGCTGGAAGCTGGCAAGACCGACCGCTACCGGTACCACGACCTGTTGCGTCTCTACGCGCTGCAAGCTGGCGAAGCCCGGCTGGCACCCGATGACCGCGCCGCCGCGCTGGGCCGGCTCTATGCCTGGTACCTAGCTCGGACAGCGTCCGCCATGACGCTGTTCTATGCCGACATGGTGCGGCTGCCGGTGGACGTCGACGTGACCGACGCCATGTTCCCCGATCTCGATGCCGCCACCGCATGGCTGAACGAGGAGGCGGGAAACCTCCTTGCCGCGGTCGAAGCCGCCGCGGTCGATGGCCACCCGGCCCGATCGTGGCAGTTGGCCGACCAACTCCGCGGCTACTTCTTCGTCTCGGGAGACGTGGTTGCCTGGCTCGCGAGCGGATCGGCAGGACTGGCCGCCGCGGAGGCTGAGGGTGACGTCCGCGCTCAAGCTGCAATGCAGCAAACCATCGGCCAAGCGCGCTGGGCAGCCGGCAAGCATCGCCTCGCCGCCGATGCCTACCGTCGTGGCATCGCGGCTGCCCAGCGCAGCGGCTGGCTCGTCGGCGAGGCATATCTGCTGCACAACCTCGGTCTCGTCCTAGCCGAGCTGGGCCAGCTCAACGAAGCGCAGGAGCTCTACCAGCGGGCACTGGATCTCGGCACGGGTCCCGAGTTCGAGCACATTCGGGCGGTGACGCTGAATGACCTGGGCACTATGTGCCACGAGCGGGGGCAGCTCGTCGAGGCGGCCAACTATCTGAAGTCCGCTCAACGACTGAACGAAAAGTCGGCGCGACATCCCTCGGCCATGGTCAACCGGCACAACCTCGGACTGGTCCTACGGCAGCTGGAGGACTTCGAGACTGCGCGCGCCCACTTCGGCGCCGTCCTCGAATACTCTCGTCGCACCGCGTCCCCCATGCGCGAGCTGTCCGTACTCGACGAGTTGAGTCAGCTCGACCGACAATGCAACGAGTGGGTGTCCGCGGTGAACAATGCCGTCGAGGCGCTGCGGCTCGCTCGGCAGCAGCGCAACCTGCGGGCCGAGGCGGCGGTCCTCAACACTCTGGGATACGCGCTGCTGGGCAGCCGCGCCGTCGACGACGCCCGCTCGCGGTTCATGGAGAGCCTCTCGATCAGTCGTAAGAACGGCTTCCAATACTTCGAGTGCCAGGCGGGCATCGGCCTCGGCGGGGCCGCCCTGCTGGGCGGCACCACCGAGGAGGCTCTCCTCGCGGCGACAGACGCTCTCCACATTGCCATCCGTAACGGCTACCGGGCACTGCACAGCGACGCTCTGCTCGTGCAGGCCAAGGTGGCGATCCGGCGGGGTGAGATGGGTACGGCCGCGCAGCACTGCCGGGCGGTCCGTGACCTGCTGCGGACCACGCAACTACCGGACCGGGTACGGGAGTGCCGTGCCCTTGAGGAACGGATCGAGCAACTGGCATTGGTGGTGTAGGAAACCGGTGTCCAACGCGGAGTGTCGTGCCGAACCAGCCGGCGGTCCAGCTACCGGTTTGGTCCGGTCGGCCACGCTTCAGGCCCCGTCCAGGGGTGTGTACCAGCCTCGGATGCACGAGCCCGGTCAGTCGGACCGGGCCGTAGTCGGAGGTGTCTGCGAATGGATCAACACAGGTGAACCGCCCGTTGTCGAAGACCTCGCTACTCTGCGCCACACTCGCGCTGACGACGATCGGGCTGGTGGGCGCATCACCGGCACTCGGTGCCGAAGCGCAGGTGGATGTGCCGCCGGCGCTCGCGCCGGTGAACGCCATGTACCAGACGGTCGACTGCGATCCCGCCGGTCCCACCGCAGCTGACGCGGCATTGGCCAGCCGGCTGAATCCGCAACTGACGTCCGATATGCGGAACAACCTGACCGGGTACCGCGTCTCCTGTGCACGGGAGGTAGTCGAGGCGGTGCGAGCCAGAGGTCTCACCTCGCGGGCCGCCGTCATCGCGGTCACCACCGTGATCGTCGAGACTCACCTGCAGAACATCAGCGAGCAGGTGGATCACACCAGCCTCGGCCTGTTCCAACAGCAGGATTCGTGGGGAACCCGGGACCAGCGGCTCGATGCGGCCTGGGCCACGAACGCCTTCCTCGACGCCATGGAGGACGAGTACCCGGACGGATCCTGGGTCGACGCCCCGATCGGAGAGGTCTGCCAGGCGGTACAGGTATCGGCTTACCCCGACAGGTACCAGGTCCAGGCGCCGGACGCCCAGGTCATTGTCGACGCCCTGTGGAGCCCGGTGGACCCGCGTA
>NZ_JBNCKR010000030.1:0-4059 GCF_049841645.1 Micromonospora sp. DT43
CCTACCCCGACGCCTACGCCCAGTGGGAGCAGCAGGCCACCGACCTGGTCGGCCAGCACTGGAACAGCTGACCCACCGCACGACCCCGACCGACTGGCCGGCACCCGAACCCGGGTGCCGGCCAGCGGCATATCCGGCCCGACCCACCAACCCGCCGACGCCATAACCACCCCAACGAAGAAAACGGAATGGTGTTGCAACCATCGGTTGAGCCCGCCTCCGAACGGAAACTGTCCAAGATCTCGTGTCCGCGTACCTGCCGGGGGCGGCCGGGCCGATGGGCGCCGGCCGGTCGGTGGCGGCGCGGGTGTCGGGCCGTTGCGTGCCGCCTGGTCGGTGGGCGGCCCGGGTGCCGCCGCTGAGGGGGGCGGTCCGTGGGCGGCGGGTGACGGGCCTGGCGGTGCGCGTACACCTGGGATTTTCAGTCGTGGTGACGGCGGAGGATGTCGATCAGGGCGGCGACCAGCGCGAGCGCGATGATCCCCGTCGCGAGCAGTAGCGATTTCTCGAAGGCCGACGTCCAGTTGCCGTGACTGTCGGCGAGCGAGGAGAAGAACATCGAGCCGACCGCCGCGATGCCTGCCGCCGCGCCGATCCGCTGACCGGTCTGGAGCATGCCGGCTCCGCTGCCCGCCTGGGGGACCGGCACCTGGGCGAGGGTGAGCGTCTGGTTGGGGGCGATGACCAGACCGCTGCCGATGCCGGCGACGAGCAGTGGTGCGGCGGTGACCCACGGCGCGGGGGCGTCCGGCGCGAGGCGGAGTGCGAGCACTGTCGCGGTCAGACCGATCACCACGCCGAGCAGGCCGATGGCGACCAGGGGACGGCCGAAGCGGTTGACGATGCGTCCACCAAGCGCGGACGCGGCGGCGGATCCGAGGGCGAACGGGGTGATGGCGAGTCCGGCGACGAGCGCGCTGTAGCCGAGTCCGTTCTGCAGGAACAGGGTGAAGATGAAGAAGATCGCGGTGAAGCCGCCGAAGTAGATGAGCGCGATGAGCGACCCGAGTGTGTACGACTGGAAGGTGAACAGGCGCAGGTCGAACAGCGGTTCCTGGTGTCGCGCGTACCACCGTTCCCACAGGCCGAAGGCGACGAGCACCGCCAGGCCGGCCGGGATGAGCGCCCACTTCCAGGGCGTACGCCACTGTTGTTCCTGCACGAGTGGCAGCAGGACCAGCACGACGCCGACGCCGAGCAGCAGCACACCGACCGGGTCGAGTCGACGCCGACCGGGCTGCCCTTCGGGGCGGCCGGGCAGCAGCCGCCACCCGAGGATCACCGCGACGATGCCGACGGGCACGTTGACGAAGAAGACCCACCGCCAGCCGTGCTCCTCGCCGCCCAGGGCGATGAGCAGCCCGCCGAGCAGCGGTCCGACGGCGGTGGAGATGCCGATGGTCGCGCCGAGCAACCCGAACGGGCGGGCTCGTTCCGGCCCCCGGAACAGTTGTTGGATCAACCCGATCACCTGCGGGTTGATGATGCCGGCGGCGGCGCCCTGCAGCAGTCGGGCGGCGACCAGCCAGGTGGGGGAGGTGGCCAGGCCGGCGAGCGCGCTGGTCAGGGTGAACAGCGCGATGCCGAAGACGAACGCGTTGCGCCGACCGCGGAAGTCACCGAAGCGGCCGGCGGGTACGAGCACCAGCCCGAAGGTGAGCGCGTACCCGGAGAGGACCCACTGCAGGTCGCTCGGGGAGGCGTTCAGCGCGCGGTCGATGGACGGCACCGCGACGTTGACGATGCTCACGTCGAGCAGCGTCATGAACGCGGCGACCAGCCCGACTCCGACGGCCTGCCAGCGCCTGCGATTCTCGGCCGCGTCGACCGGCTGCGGCTCGCTCGCCGCGCTCATCGTGCCCCCCGTTGACCGTCGATCATGCATCTCTGACCGCTACCCCGGTCAACGGGAGGCGAACCGTCGCGGGTGGTGCCGTGTGTCACGCCATCTGGCGGGCGCAGAACCGGGGGCCGAAGTCGAGGCCGGCCATCGGCGAGTCCTCGCGGTGCAGCAGGCCCTTCTCGGTGAGTTGGTGCAGTGGCGTGTGCACCTGCTCGTCGGTCAGTCCGGATTCTTCGGCGATCAGGTCCGGATAGGGCACCTGGCCACGTGCTTCGAGTGCGGTGACCGCCTGGTACACCCGCTGCTCGATCTCCGACAGCTGCACCTGCTGCATGATCTCCTCCTTTGCCCGTCCGCTCCGCGCGGACGGTCGCGCCGCGTCGGTTACCCCCTGCCTGACCGAAGATGCCCACTCGTTCGGGCGGTTGGGCAGCGTGCCGTGCTCGGGCCGCGCGGCGGGGCGTGCCCTAGGCTGCAACCGTGATCGTCTGGGATCTCGTCGTCGTCGGCGCCGGCCCCGCCGGGCTCTCCGCGGCACACGCCGCGGCCCGCGCCGGCGTTCGTACGCTGGTGGTCGAGCGGGCCGCGCACCCGCGGTACAAGACGTGCGGTGGTGGCCTGATCGGCACGTCGCTTGCGGCCGTGCGTGGCCGCATCGAGGTGCCCGCGCACGACCGGGTGGACCGGGTGACGTTCACCCGCGACGGCCGGCGGGAGTTCACCCGCCGCAACGGCAGTCCGGTGGTGACCATGGTGCGCCGCGAGGAGTTCGACGACCGGCTGCGCGCGGCGGCGGTCGCCGCCGGCGCGCAGATGCGGGAGCAGGTCGCGGTCCGCGCGATAGAGCAGGACCCCGAGGGGGTACGCCTGCGGCTGGCCGACGGTACGACGATCGCGGCCCGCACGGTGATCGGCGCGGACGGCTCCTCGGGGGTGACCGCCCGACACGTGGGTGTGCGTTACCGACAGGTGGATCTGGGGCTGGAGTTGGAGGTTCCGGTGCCGCCCGCCGAGCAGGAGCGTTGGCGCGGGCGACTGCTGCTGGACTGGGGGGCGATGCCGGGCTCGTACGCCTGGGTGTTCCCGAAGGGCGACCGGCTCACGGTCGGGGTGATCGCGGGTCGCGGCGCGGGGGAGGGGACGCGCGCCTACCTGCGGCAGTTCGTCGACCGGTTGGGCCTGACCGGCATGCCGGCTGAGCACGACTCAGGTCACCTGACCCGCTGCCGCGAGGAGGACTCGCCCCTGCGTAACGGCCGGGTGTTGGTGGTGGGGGATGCCGCCGGGCTGTTGGAGCCGTGGAGCCGCGAGGGCATCAGCTTCGCGCTGCGCTCCGGGGAGATGGCCGGCGCGGCGGTCGCCGACGGTGATCTGGCCGGGTACGAGCGGGCGGTCGGCGCGTGCCTGACGCCGGAGATGCGGGCGGGGTACCGGCTGCTGGACCTGTTCACCCGCCGCCCGGAGGTGTTCCACGCGCTGTTGGCGACCCCGCCGGGCTGGCGGATGTTCGTCCGTTTCTGTCAGGGCCGGGCGAGCTTCGACGAGATGCTGCGACGCCGACCGATCCGGGCGGCGCTCGCGGTGCTTGACCGCCTGCCCGCTCCGCGTCGACCCGCTACCAGCGTTCACCGCTGAGCACAGGCGGCCCGCCGGCCGCCCCGCCTCGCCCGCGCCCGCTCGCTCGTCGGGCCCGTGTGGCTTGCGCCCGCTCCGGCCCGCCTGTTGTTCTGCGCCCGCCCGCCCGCCCGCCCGCCCGCCCGCCCGCCCGCCCGCCCGTGCCGACGGCGCACGCCGCTTCTGGCCATACACCCAGGATCCTAGGATGCTCTACGCGATGTGCCGCCCACCGCACCCGAAGGTCGAGGGCGCTGTCAGCCGACAGACCGGTGCTGGGGAGCGCCCGTCGGCGGACAATGGCGGGGTAGGAGGGGGTGCCGATGGCCGAGCAACCGTTCACCGAGGACGAGTACGCGTTCCTGCGCCACATCCGGTTCGGGGAGTTGCCACCCGCCGTTCGCCCGGACGAGCGCGTCGCGCTGACCGAGACCGATCCCGGGCGGGACCGGCCGGAGAAGGCCGAGGACCCGGTCCGCTGGAACGTGCAGGGCTGAGAGACGACAAGGCGGGGGGGGGGGGGGGGCCCCCCCCCCCCCCCCCCCCGGGGGGCGAACAGATGAAAAAAAAACCCGACGCCCACCCCGACAAACCCCCCAATG
>NZ_JBNCKR010000031.1:0-2580 GCF_049841645.1 Micromonospora sp. DT43
CTCCACCGGCAGCCCGGACACCGTCGTGAGCACGACCACTCACTGCCTACATGCCGTGGAGCATGGCGAGGTGGCCCGGACTGCTCGCGCGGCCGCTGGTTCCTGGACAAACGCAAGGCCGGCGTCGAGATAGGAGAAGGCAACGCTCCCGCCGGTGCCCGGCACCGCGCTCAACGTCGACGCGCGAATACCCGATCAGGGCCGGTCGAGTACCGGAGCGTCGCACCGTATGTGTGGGCGGTAGGCACTCGGAGCCTCCCGACCCCGTGAAGCGGTGCGCCGGCATGTCGCACGGCAGCTTCCACTCGGAGGAGGCAGGTATGGTCTCGGCCCAGGGCATGGCACCGCTATTGCGGGGTGACTCCGCGGTAGCCGACGACCTGCCCAGCGGTGACTTCGCCGGACTCCTGCGACAGCACCGTCGTGCCGCAGGCATGACGCAGCGAGAGCTCGCCGCGCGGGCCGGCCTCAGCGCGGCTACCGTGCGCGACCTTGAGCAACGTCGCACGAGAGTGCCACTCGCGCGTTCGGCCGAAGCACTCGCCATGGCGCTGCGGCTCGGACCGCCGGAGGTGCACGCACTTCGGAGGGCCACCACGCTGGCGGTCAAGCGGGCGGCAGCGATCACCCAGCCGCGGGCGGCTCTCGCCGGCGACCGGCCGGCGATCTTCGCGTTGGGTCCGCTCACCATCGGCAGACACGAGGCGCAGGTCGACGTCGGCGGCCACGGCATGCGAACAGTCCTGGGCCGGCTCATCCTCAGCCCGGGCCGTGCGGTGCCGCGAGATGAGCTTTTCGATCTTCTGTGGCCGGCCGGAGCGCCGGAGTCAGCGATCAACCTGGTCCAGACGTACGTGTCGCGTTTGCGGCGGCTGTTAGAGCCGGGCCGCTCACCGCGGGCCCGCACCAGCGCGGTGGAGCTCGTACCGGGCGGCTATCGGTTGCAGATTGATGCAGGACGGCTCGACGTGTTGACGTTCCGCGGTCTTGTCCTGCAGGCGCGGGACACACGTGCCGAGCGGCCCGCACAGGCGGGTAGGCTGCTCGACCGGGCGCTGGCGATGTGGCGAGGCGACCCATTTGACGACCTGGACACCTTGCGCGAGCATCCCTTAGCGGTGGCGTTGCGAGAAGAACGCCTCGCCGCGAGTCTGCTCCGCGCCGAGTTGGCTGACACCCCTGAGCAGCACGCGGCGGTGGTGGTCCTGTTGCGGCCCCTCGCCGACCGCCACCCTCTGCACGAGCCGGTCCATGCCAGTCTGATGCTCGCGCTGGCCGGGACCGGGCGGCAGGCGGATGCGCTCAGCGTCTTCGACGAGGTTCGGCGGCGCTTGGCCGAACAGCTCGGCGTCGATCCGGGGACTGCGCTCACCGAGGGTCGACAACTGGTACTGCGCCAGCAGTGGCGATCGTCATCATCGAAGCACCGCACAGTGGTCCGGCGCCGACCGGTGCCGTACCAGGTGCCGTCGGCGCCGTCGGATTTCACCGGCCGGACCGAGCACCTGACACGTTTGCGCGAGATGCTGGGCGGCGGCGCGCATGGCGGCAGCATGGTGTGCACGGTGTCTGGTGTTGCCGGCACGGGAAAGACGGCCCTCCTCGGCGCCGTAGCCGCCGAGCTGCGCGACACCTATGAGGACGGACAGCTGTACGTGGACCTGCAGGGTTCCGGTCCGCGTCCCTTACCGCCGCTCGACGCGCTCGGCTTCATGCTCCGCGCGTTGAATGTGCAGGCCGAGACGCTGGGGCCGCAGGAGGCCGCCGGGCTACTTCGCAGTGCCCTCGCCGGGCGCAGAGTGCTCGTGGTACTCGACGACGTTCGTGACGCTGCTCAGATCCGGTCGCTGTTGCCCGGCCCGGGCCGCAGTGCGGTCCTCGTCGCCAGCCGACACCGCCTGGCGGACCTCGAAGGCGCGCGTCCAGTGCGTCTCGGCCCGCTGTCCCAGTCGGAGGCGGTCGAGTTGCTCACCAAGGTGGCGTGCAGGGCCTCTGCGACACACGCACAGATCCACGAGCTCGTTCATGTCGTGGTGGACGCCTGCGAGCGGTTACCTCTGGCGATCCGCATCGCCGGAATCCGGCTCGGTGATCAGCCGTCCTACGCGCGACAGCTCGCCGACGAGAAGCACCGCCTCGATCACCTGTGCCTCGGTGATCTGAACGTGCGGGCCGCGTTCGAGCGCAGCTACCTTCAGCTCACGCCTACGGTCGCCCGGGCGTTTCGGCTGGCGGCGCTGGCACCCGGAGCCGACTTCGGGCTCGCCGGTGCGGCAGTGCTGCTCGGTGACGATGGCTGGGCAGTCCAGCGGCTGCTCGAGCACCTGGTAGAGCGGAATCTACTCGAACGATCCGACGCCGGGCGGTACCGCTATCACGGCCTTCTGCGCCTGTACGCCGCGGAACTCGCGCGGGCCGAGGCGGAGCGCGCCGAGACGGTGGCCCGAATGTCGTGGGTGTAGCCGCAGCTGACCGTCGCGGCCGTCGCCGTGCGGTGGTCGGCACGGGTTCGTTCGCCGTTACGCCGACAGACCGGAGGCATCCGCGCACGAACCACGAGGTGTCCGGGCTGCCGGTGGA
>NZ_JBNCKR010000032.1:0-1133 GCF_049841645.1 Micromonospora sp. DT43
CTTGGGGTCAAGGGGTGAGTGCAATCGTTAGGCGGCGATGAGGTGGTCCAGGCGTTCGGCTGGGGTTGCCCAGTCGAGCGTCTGGCGGGGGCGGGTGTTCAGTTCGTGGGCGACTTCGTCGAGGCCTGTTTGGTCGATGGTGCGGAAGTCGTAGCTGCCTTTGGGGAAGTACTGGCGGAGCAGGCCGTTGGTGTTCTCGTTGCTGCCGCGTTGCCAGGGGCTGTGGGGGTCGCAGAAGTAAACCGGGCATCCGGTGGCGACGGTGAAGCGGGCGTGAGCGGCTAGTTCGGTGCCCTGGTCCCAGGTCAGAGAGCGGCGAAGATGCGCCGGTAGCCTCCCGGCCAGGGCGGTCAGGACACTGATGACGGAGTCGGTGTCTCGGCCGTTGGGCAAGGCGCCGAGCATGACGTATCGGGTGGCGCGCTCGACCAGAGTCACGATCGCCGACGCGCCGGCCTTGCCGATGACCAGGTCACCCTCCCAATGCCCAGGCACGGCCCGGTCGGTGGCCTCAGCGGGACGAGCGCTGATGTGCAGGTCCCCGATCCAGGGACGGCGACCCCGATCCGCTGCCGCCATCCGCGACTGGGACCGCCGATCAGCGCGTCCCGAGCGCAGGGCGACCTGCCGAGTCAGTTCCTCGCGCAAACTGCCCCGCGACTGCACATAGATCGCCTGGTAGATCGTCTCGTGCGACACCTGCAACTCCGGCCGGTCAGCGAACGTGGCCCGCAACCACGCGGCGATCTGCTTCGGAGACCACCTACGCGCCAGTTTCCCCGCCACCGTCTGCCGCAGCCGCGTACCCACCCCCAACTTCGACGGCTTCGACCGCCGACGCGCCGCGTCCGCACGCCGCTGCGCCCACTGCGCCTGATACCCCCACCGATACGGCGCCCGCGCCCGCCCCGACGGCAACGACCGCCCAAGCGGGTTCTTCGTCCCATGCCGCGCACTGTGATACCGGGCCACCTCCCGCGACACCGTGCCCACCGACACCCCGAGCAACCCCGCGATCTGCGTGATCGTCCGACCCGACCCCCACAAATGCTCCAACACCTGCCGATGCCCGAACGTCACCACACCAGGCCTCGCCACCAGCACCTCCACCACAACCAAGATCAGTTGCACTG
>NZ_JBNCKR010000033.1:0-1064 GCF_049841645.1 Micromonospora sp. DT43
TCGAACTCGGCCGCGAGAGCGGCCAGGTTCAAGGAGGCGTTGCGGTCCCGGTCGATGACCAGACCGCACGCCTCGCAGGTGTATTCGCGCTCGGACAGGGCCAGCTTGGTTTTCACTGTGCCGCAGCCCGAGCAGGTCTTGGAGGACGGATACCAGCGGTCGGCCAGCAGTAGCTGACCATTGTTCCATCCGGTCTTGTACGCCAACTGGCGGCGGATCTCCGCGAAACCGGCGTCTGCGATGTGCCGGGCCAGCCGCCGATTGGCGAGCATGCCGGCCACGTTGAGGTGTTCGACCACGATCATGCTGTGCTCGCGGGACAGGCGGGTGGTGAGCTTGTGCAGGCCGTCGCGGCGCAGGTTCGCCACGCGGGCGTGAGCGCGGCCGAGCCGGGCGGCTGCCCGTTCCCACCGCTTCGAGGCTCGTCGTGCGGTACGCCGGTCCGGGCCGGTCTTGCGTGACAGCGCCCGACCCAACGAGCGCATGCGTTGCTGCGCGGCGACTAGGTGGCGCGGGTTGTCGACCAGTTCGCCAGTGGACAGCACCGCAAGGTGCTTGATCCCGACGTCCACGCCGACGACCGACTGCGGCCGGGCAGGGGCGCGTTCGGCCCGTTCGACGTCAACGGTGAACGACACGTGCCAGCGTCCGCCGTCGCGTCGCACAGTCGCGGACATGATCCGGGCGGTGCCGTTGTCCAGGCGGCGGGCGAGTTTGCGGGCCGACTCGTGCAGCTTCAACCGGCCCAGTCGGGGCAGCACCACGTGCATGCGGTCGGGTTCGACCCGGATCGCCCCGGTGGTGAACCGCACGGATGGTGTGCTGCGGCGGCGGGACTTGAACCGGGGAAACCTGACCGGCCGCCCGGCCCGTGCGCCCTTACGGGAGTCGGCCCAATTCTTCAAGCCGCGCGCGAGGGCGTCCAAGCCGGTGTTGAACGCCTCCTTCGACACCTCGTCCCACCACGGCGCAACCCCGGGCTTAGCGGCGTTCCACGCCTTGCGCAACCCAGCGAGGGACCATGACAGCGACGGCGTCAACGCCTCGTGCGCCACGCCGTAGGA
>NZ_JBNCKR010000034.1:0-1036 GCF_049841645.1 Micromonospora sp. DT43
TAGCCCGTGTTTCATAAGGCTCGGAGGTACTGGTTGATGGCGGCGATGGTCAGGGTGGCTTCGTAGCGGACGGCCAGTTTGTCGTAGCGGGTGGCCATGGCGCGGTGTTGCTTGAGCTGGTTGATGCCGCACTCCACGGCGTGGCGCCGGCGGTAGGTCTCGGGGTTGAAGGCGGGTGGTCGGCCGCCGCGGGAGCCTTTCGCGAGGCGGTGGGCGTCTTGGTCGCTCTTGCTCGGGATGCAGGCCTTGATTCCGCGTCGGCGCAGGTAGGCGCGGTTGGCCCTGGACGTGTAGGCCCGGTCTGCCAGGACCTGCTGGGGGCGGGTCCGGGGCCGGCCGGGCCCGGACCGGGTGACGCGGATGCGGTCGAGGACCGTGGTGAATTGCGGGCTGTCGCCGCGATGCCCGGCCGTGACGACGGTGGCCAGGACCTTGCGGCCCTGTTCGCAGGCGAGGTGAGTCTTGGTGGTCCATCCGCCTCGCGAGCGGCCCAGTGCGTGATCGGCAGGCTCGGTGAGGATCCCGCCGGGTGGTTCTTTCTGCTGGTCACCGTCACGGCGGGCGCCGGCGGCGTGTTGATGGGCGCGGCTGATCGTGGAGTCGACGCTGACGGTCCAGTCGATGCGCCCGGCAGTGTCGGCGGCGGCTTGGAGCCCGGCCAGGATGCGGGCCCAGGTGCCGTCACGTTGCCAGCGGCGGAACCATCGGTACAGCGTTTGCCATGGGGCGTAGTTCGCGGGCACGTCACGCCATGGGGCACCGGTGCGTGCCCGCCACCGTATGCCGTCGATGATCTGTCGTTTGGTCCACGTGCACGGTCTTCCCCGCGAGGATTCCGCAGGCAGCAACGGGTGCAGGTGCTGCCACTGGATGTCGCTCAGGTCATGCCGCGCCGCCGCCGCTAGGCTGGCCACGAGGTCTCCGGTATTCAGGTTTGCTTGGTCGCTAACCCACTTACCGGAGACCTCTTCAGTTATCGATCATCGCCACGCCGTGACCTCACCAGGCCCACGCCCACTTACGAAACACGGGCTAG
>NZ_JBNCKR010000035.1:0-833 GCF_049841645.1 Micromonospora sp. DT43
GGCGGCAGCCCGGACGTTTTCGGTCAGTGGTTACGGTCGGGCTGCCGGGGTGCCGGCGGTGGTGCTCAGGTCATGGGTGCTCCAGGCCACGCCGATGCGGGGCAGGTAGGTCTCCTGGACATGACCGCCCGTGGCGTTGATCGTGAAGACGCTGGTGTAGCCGTCATGCACCACCGTGACCGGCCGACCCGCCACCAACGGCGTACCCGGGTTGGTGGTCAGGTCCTGCGACACCCAGGCCACACCCAGACGAGCCAGATACGTCTCCTGCAGCCGGCCACCGGTCGTGACGGCGTACACACTGACATACCCGTCATGCGTCACCACCGACGTTGCCGGCTTCACCACACCGCCCGGCAGCGCCTGAGTCACCCACGCGGCGCCCAGACGAGCCAGGAACGTCTCCTGCAACTGCCCCGCCGCGGTGGCGGTGAACACACTGACGTAGCCGTCATGCACCACCACCGACGGCACCTGCGCCGCCGCCGACACACCCAGATCCTGCGCCACCCACGCACCCCCGACACGCGCCAGATACGTCTCCTGCAACCGGCCACCGGTCGTGACGGCGTACACACTGACATACCCGTCATGCGTCACCACCGACGTGAACGGCGCCACCACCGCGCCCGGCAACGACTGCGTCACCCACGCCGCGCCCAGACGAGACAGGTACGTCTCCTGCACCTGCCCACCCGAGGTGACCGTGAACACGCTGACATAACCATCATGCACACTCACCGACGGCGTCTGCCCCACCGCGACCGCACCCAGATCCTGCGTCACCCACGCGCCACCCACACGCGCCAGATACGTCTCCTGCACATGCCCAT
>NZ_JBNCKR010000036.1:0-778 GCF_049841645.1 Micromonospora sp. DT43
CGGAGGATGTGCCGGTTTCTGGTGACTGGAACAAGGACGGCGTCGACACGGTCGGGGTGTTCCGGCCCAGTACCTCGACGTGGTACCTGCGTGACGTCAACAGCGGCGACGCCACGATGATCTTCAAGTTCGGTCACGGCCCGTCGGGTGACATCCCGGTGGTCGGTGACTGGAACAAGGACGGCGTCGACTCCGTCGGAGTGTTCCGGCCCAGCAACTCGACCTTCTACCTGACCAACACCAACGCCGCCGGCTCCGCCACCACCGACTACGAATTCAAGTTCGGCCACGGCCCCTCCGGCGACCGGCCGGTAGCCGGTGACTGGAACGGCGACGGCGTCGACTCCGTGGGCGTCTTCCGGCCGGGCACCTCGACGTGGTACCTGACCAACGGCACCAAGGTCGGCTCGGTCAGCACCGACTACGAGTTCAAGTTCGGCCACGGCCCCTCCGGCGACCAGGCCGTCGCCGGTGACTGGAACGGCGACGGCACCGACTCCGTGGGCGTCTTCCGGCCGAGCATCTCGACGTGGTACCTGACCAACGGCACCACGGTCGGCTCCGTCAGCACCGACTACGAGTTCAAGTACGGCCACGGCCCCTCCGGCGACATCGCGGTGCCCGGCGACTGGACCGCCGACGACACCGCCACCGACACCCCCGGCGTACGCCGACCCGGCAACAACACCGTCTACCTCCGCAACACCAACAACGCCGGCCCCGTCGACCAACAGTTCATCTACGGCATCTGACCCACACCACCAGCGGGGCCCGGGAC
>NZ_JBNCKR010000037.1:0-568 GCF_049841645.1 Micromonospora sp. DT43
CGGAAGCTAAGCCCTCCAGCGCCGATGGTACTGCACTCGTGAGGGTGTGGGAGAGTAGGACACCGCCGGACAATCTTCCAGTCGAGGGCCGCCCCATCCGGGTCGGCCCTCGACTGCGTAGCGCCATTGGTGGCGCAATCAGGAAGGATGTACCTGTGAGTTCAGGACCGCAGGGCGGAGATCGTCCCCGTCGTTACGAAGACCGCACCGACGGCCCGGGTGGCCGCGACCGTGGTGCGCGCCGCGACGACCGGCCCCCGTACCGGGGAGATCGGGACAACGCCGGCGGCGCCCGAGGCGGATACGCCGGCGGTCGTGATGGTGGTTCCCGTGGTGGCGACCGCGATGGCTCCCGTTCGGGCGCTCCGCGTGAGGGCGGCTTCCGTGGTGGCGACCGCGATGGTTCCCGCGCTGGTGCGCCACGTGAGGGTGGCTTCCGTGGCGGTGACCGTCGCGAGGGTGGCGGCTTCCGTGGTGGCGACCGCGATGGGTCGCGCTCCGGTGCGCCGCGTGAGGGTGGTTTCCGCGGTGGTGACCGTGACGGTGGTTTCCGTGGTGGTGACCGCCG
>NZ_JBNCKR010000038.1:0-494 GCF_049841645.1 Micromonospora sp. DT43
CTGGAGTTGAAGTCGACTGTCAACACGATGGTGGACCAGTTGTCGTCGTTCGCCGACGAGGTGACGCGGGTGGCCCGCGAGGTGGGCACCGAGGGCAAGCTCGGCGGTCAGGCGCAGGTACGCGGGGTCGCCGGCACCTGGCGGGATCTCACCGACAACGTCAACTCGATGGCCTCCAACCTGACCGCCCAGGTCCGCAACATCGCGCAGGTCTCCACTGCGGTGGCGAAGGGTGACCTGTCGCAGAAGATCACGGTGGACGCGCGGGGCGAGATTCTGGAGTTGAAGTCGACTGTCAACACGATGGTGGACCAGTTGTCGTCGTTCGCCGACGAGGTGACGCGGGTGGCCCGTGAGGTGGGCACCGAAGGCAAGCTCGGTGGTCAGGCGCAGGTCAAGGGCGTCAGCGGTACGTGGCGGGACCTGACCGACAACGTGAACTCGATGGCGTCCAACCTGACCAGCCAGGTCCGCAACATCGCCTCGGTGACCAC
>NZ_JBNCKR010000039.1:0-327 GCF_049841645.1 Micromonospora sp. DT43
CCGCGATGGTTCGCGCTCCGGTGCGCCGCGTGAGGGTGGTTTCCGCGGTGGTGACCGTGACGGTGGTTTCCGTGGTGCTGACCGCCGTGAGGGTGGTTACGAGGGCGGCGGTGACCGTGGTCGTTCCGGTCCGCCGCGCGAGGGTGGCTTCCGTGGCGGAGACCGCGAGGGTGGCTTCCGTGGCGGAGACCGTCGCGAGGGTGGCGGCTTCCGTGGTGGCGACCGCGATGGGTCGCGCTCCGGTGCGCCGCGTGAGGGTGGTTTCCGCGGTGGTGACCGTGACGGTGGTTTCCGTGGTGGTGACCGCCGTGAGGGTGGTTACCAGGG
>NZ_JBNCKR010000040.1:0-308 GCF_049841645.1 Micromonospora sp. DT43
CGGTCACCGCCACCTTGGTAACCACCCTCACGGCGGTCGCCACCACGGAAACCACCCTCACGCGGCGCGCCCGAGCGCGAACCATCGCGGTCGCCACCACGGAAGCCGCCACCCTCGCGACGGTCACCGCCGCGGAAACCGCCCTCGCGGTCACCACCACGGAAACCACCCTCACGCGGCGCCCCCGAGCGCGAGCCATCGCGGTCGCCACCACGGAAACCACCCTCGCGGGGCGGACCGGAACGACCACGGTCACCGCCACCTTGGTAACCACCCTCACGGCGGTCGCCACCACGGAAACCACCCTC
>NZ_JBNCKR010000041.1:0-287 GCF_049841645.1 Micromonospora sp. DT43
CGGTCACCGCCACCTTGGTAACCACCCTCACGGCGGTCGCCACCACGGAAACCACCCTCACGCGGCGCGCCCGAGCGTGACCCATCGCGGTCGCCGCCACGGAAGCCGCCACCCTCGCGACGGTCTCCGCCACGGAAGCCACCCTCACGGCGGTCACCACCACGGAAACCACCCTCGCGGGGCGGACCGGAACGACCACGGTCACCGCCACCCTGGTAACCACCCTCACGGCGGTCACCACCACGGAAACCACCGTCACGGTCACCACCGCGGAAACCACCCTCACG
>NZ_JBNCKR010000042.1:0-267 GCF_049841645.1 Micromonospora sp. DT43
GGTGGGCGATACTGGGTTTGAACCAGTGACCTCTTCCGTGTCAAGGAAGCGCGCTCCCACTGCGCCAATCGCCCGTGCATAAAACCGAGGTGGGGACGGGATTTGAACCCGCGTACACGGCTTTGCAGGCCGTTGCCTCGCCTCTCGGCCACCCCACCGAGGTTGCCCCCGTCATGCGTGGCGGCAGCTCCGAGCGGACGACGGGATTCGAACCCGCGACCCTCACCTTGGCAAGGTGATGCGCTACCAGCTGCGCTACGTCCGCAC
>NZ_JBNCKR010000043.1:0-265 GCF_049841645.1 Micromonospora sp. DT43
CCCCGGGCTGCGGCGCACGGCAGCCGCCGGGAACACCGGACCGGCCGCCACCGTTACATCCCCCGCACGGCCGAGCAGCACCACCGGCCGGCCTGTGCGGCAGCCACCGGGAACACCCGACCGGCCGCCACCGTTACACCCCCCGCACGGCCGAGCAGCACTGGCCGGGCAGCGTCCGGAAGCCCTCGGCGGAATGACTCGCCACCCGGACCGGTTACACCCCCGGACACCCGAGCAGGCCCCCGAGCCGCCGGGCAGATCCCCC
>NZ_JBNCKR010000044.1:0-264 GCF_049841645.1 Micromonospora sp. DT43
TCAGGACCGGGGTGATGTCGTTGATGCTGTTGGTGCCGGCCTCGGTGGTGCCCATCTCCTTGGCCATGTCGTCGACGTTGATGTTCTTGCCCTGGACGCTGAGGGCGTTGCGGGTGGCGGCGGGGCCGCAGTAGTAGAAGTTGGGCTGGGCCTCGTAGCGCACGCCCAGTTCCCGCTCGCCGTGACCCTTGCGGTCGGTCTGGGTCTGGGTGGTGGGCTTGGCGTCCGAGGCGGCGTAGGCGGCGGTGACGGGGCCGGCGATGG
>NZ_JBNCKR010000045.1:0-243 GCF_049841645.1 Micromonospora sp. DT43
GGTCGTTTCACACCCTGACGATCGCAGGACCACGGCCACCGCCGCCCGCCCCGTGGTGAGGGTGGGAATGGCCGGCCGGCCCGGTCGGGTCGTTGCAGATCCCCGAACGACCACAGGCCCGCCGGGCGCACCGGCCCGATCCGGTATCCATGGGCAGGCCGGCCGCGGGAATGACCCCGGCCAGCCGGTCGTTACACACGGTCCCGGCGCCGTGAGCCCCCCGCTCGCAGGCCGCCGACCCCC
>NZ_JBNCKR010000046.1:0-221 GCF_049841645.1 Micromonospora sp. DT43
ACGGTCTGCGCGGCCTCGGTCAGCGGCATGTCCTGCCAGCCGTCGACCTGCTTGAGGCCCTTGAGGAACGCGGTCGTCGAGTACTCCGGGTTGGTGATCTGCTCCGGCGTACCCCAACCACTGGACGGACGCTGCTGGAACAGGCCCAGCGAATCGTGGTCGTTCATGTCGCCGAGGTGACCCAGGTTCTCCAGCTTCGACTCCTGCAGGCTCGTCGCGAT
>NZ_JBNCKR010000047.1:0-220 GCF_049841645.1 Micromonospora sp. DT43
TGCGAGGCGTGCGGTCTGGTCATCGACCGGGACCGCAACGCCTCCTTGAACCTGGCCGCTCTCGCGGCCGAGTTCGATACCGCCGGGAGTGGCCCGGTGCCAGCACGTGGAGCCGACCAGAAGACCCGCGTACGCGGGCAGGTGGCGACGAAGCGTGAACCCGGCACGGCATCCGCCGGTCAGACCGGGACCGTTCCGCCGCAAGGCAGGACTACCAACC
>NZ_JBNCKR010000048.1:0-212 GCF_049841645.1 Micromonospora sp. DT43
CGGGACCTGACCGACAACGTGAACTCGATGGCGTCCAACCTGACCAGCCAGGTCCGCAACATCGCCTCGGTGACCACTGCGGTGGCGAAGGGTGACCTGTCGCAGAAGATCACGGTGGATGCGCGGGGCGAGATCCTGGAGTTGAAGTCGACTGTCAACACGATGGTGGACCAGTTGTCGTCGTTCGCCGACGAGGTGACGCGGGTGGCCCG
>NZ_JBNCKR010000049.1:0-206 GCF_049841645.1 Micromonospora sp. DT43
GAGGGTGGTTTCCGTGGTGGCGACCGCCGTGAGGGTGGTTACCAAGGTGGCGGTGACCGTGGTCGTTCCGGTCCGCCGCGTGAGGGCGGCTTCCGTGGTGGTGACCGCGAAGGTGGCTTCCGTGGTGGTGACCGCGAGGGTGGCTTCCGTGGCGGAGACCGTCGCGAGGGTGGCGGCTTCCGTGGTGGCGACCGCGATGGTTCGCG